>NZ_JBQAEF010000021.1:0-62463 GCF_051915185.1 Bacillus cereus group sp. MYBKT14-1
TAATGATGGCAGAGAGGTCACACCCGTTCCCATACCGAACACGGAAGTTAAGCTCTCTAGCGCCGATGGTAGTTGGGACCTTGTCCCTGTGAGAGTAGGACGTTGCCAGGCTAATATTATTCCGCAGTAGCTCAGTGGTAGAGCTATCGGCTGTTAACCGATCGGTCGTAGGTTCGAGTCCTACCTGCGGAGCCATTATGCTTCCATAGCTCAGCTGGTAGAGCACTTCCATGGTAAGGAAGAGGTCACCGGTTCAAGCCCGGTTGGAAGCTTGGGAATAGGTTTAAAACTTTTTTGGCCCGTTGGTCAAGTGGTTAAGACACCGCCCTTTCACGGCGGTAACACGGGTTCGAATCCCGTACGGGTCACCACTTTTGGAGGATTAGCTCAGCTGGGAGAGCACCTGCCTTACAAGCAGGGGGTCGGCGGTTCGATCCCGTCATCCTCCACCATATATATTTAAAATGTCGGAGGGGTAGCGAAGTGGCTAAACGCGGCGGACTGTAAATCCGCTCCTTCGGGTTCGGCAGTTCGAATCTGCCCCCCTCCACCATTTTCTTTAAAATAACCTGAGAGGGTTTATTTTTTTGAAAAGATAACCATACTAGTAAATATTAATGGGCTATAGCCAAGCGGTAAGGCAACGGACTTTGACTCCGTCATGCGCTGGTTCGAATCCAGCTAGCCCAGCCATTTACGAGCCATTAGCTCAGTTGGTAGAGCATCTGACTTTTAATCAGAGGGTCGAAGGTTCGAGTCCTTCATGGCTCATCATTTTTGCGGAAGTAGTTCAGTGGTAGAATACAACCTTGCCAAGGTTGGGGTCGCGGGTTCGAATCCCGTCTTCCGCTTAATTAATAAGGGGCCTTAGCTCAGCTGGGAGAGCGCCTGCCTTGCACGCAGGAGGTCAGCGGTTCGATCCCGCTAGGCTCCATCTAAATAAAAAAGCTTACATCATACGATGTAAGCTTTTTTTGTGTTTAAAAAGACAACTTTTATACTTGTCGTTTAAAATGAAGAAAACGTAAAAATAAGGGATGGGGAGATAATTGTGAAAGTTGTTATTGCATCTGATTCATATAAAGAAAGCCTAAAAGCTATAGAAGTATGTGGAGCTATTGAAAGAGGTTTTAGAGCAATTTTTCCTAATGCAGAGTATGTGAAAATACCAATTGGAGATGGAGGAGAAGGGACGGTTGAATCACTTGTTGATGCTACAGGGGGGAGAATTATATCAATTAGTGTGACAGGACCGCTTAGAGAAGGTATACAAGCTTTTTATGGCATTTCTAAAGATAAAAAGACAGCGTTTATTGAAATGGCAGCAGCATCAGGATTACAGCACGTTCCAGTTGAAAAGCGCAACCCACTTATTACAACGACAAAAGGAACAGGAGAACTTATATTACATGCGCTAGATCAAGGAGTGGAGTACATAATTTTAGGACTTGGAGGAAGTGCTACAAATGATGGTGGGGCAGGTATGTTAGCGGCTTTAGGAGTAAGGTTTATAAATGGCAAGGGTGAAGTAATAGATCCATCTGGAGGCACATTACACTCGATTGTTACTATTGATTTTTCACGAATGGACCCACGCTTAAAGGGGGTAAAGATAGAAGCGGCATGTGATGTGGATAATCCATTAGTCGGAATGCAGGGAGCATCTTTCGTATTTGGGAGACAAAAGGGTGCAAATATAGAGATGATGAAAGAGCTAGATGAGAATTTACAACATTATGCGAATATGCTTAAACGATATGTATCTTTTGATGTATCTGAAATACCTGGTGCAGGGGCAGCGGGAGGAATGGGAGCGGCTGTTATTTCAGTGTTAAAGGGAGACTTGCGTAGGGGCATTGAAATTGTATTAGATTATACAAATTTCGATAAACATATAGAAGATGCACATCTTATTATAACTGGTGAAGGTAGAATAGATAAACAAACTGCATATGGAAAGGCTCCTGTGGGTGTTGCGGGGCGTGCAAAACGTTTTTCTGTGCCTGTAATTGCTATTGGAGGGTCTGTATCATCTGATTATTCAGCTGTGTACGAGAAAGGAATAGATGCGGTATTTAGTATTACAACGAGACCGATGACACTAGAAGAAGCATATAAAGTAGCAGAAGAAAATATTGAAATGACAACGAAGAATATTGCAACAGTATGGAAAATAGCATCAGAAAAACACTTCTAAATATAGGAGTGTTTTATTATTATTATTTAATAATAGTGATTGCGATTGTTTCATTAAGTTAACTTTATACATAGAATAGTCTTAAAATTTGGTTTTCAACGTGAATATAAGTGAATAAATTGTATATCCATACAGAAAAATGTCGAGTTGAGTCAGACTATATAAAAGATTTAAAATATTTAGTGAAGGCATAAAAGGGGGATACTATCTATGAAAAAAGAAATCTCAGTTATTGGAGTTCCAATGGATTTAGGACAGATGCGTCGTGGAGTTGATATGGGACCGAGCGCGATCCGTTATGCAGGGGTAATTGAAAGAATTGAAGAAATTGGATATGACGTTAAAGATATGGGAGATATATGTATAGAGAGAGAAAAAGAGATAGATGAAAATACAAAATTAAGAAACCTTACACAAGTTGCAACTGTATGTAATGAATTAGCAAGTAAGGTGGATCATATTATAGAAGAAGGTCGTTTTCCACTTGTATTAGGTGGTGACCATAGTATTGCTATCGGTACATTAGCTGGTGTAGCAAAACATTATAAAAACTTAGGCGTTATTTGGTATGATGCACACGGTGATTTAAATACAGAGGAAACTTCACCATCTGGAAATATTCATGGTATGTCACTTGCAGCAAGTTTAGGTTATGGACATTCTTCACTTGTAGATTTATACGGAGCATATCCAAAGGTGAAAAAAGAGAATGTCGTAATTATCGGTGCGCGTGCATTGGATGAAGGAGAAAAAGATTTCATTCGCAATGAAGGTATTAAAGTGTTCTCAATGCATGAAATTGATCGTATGGGGATGACGGCTGTGATGGAAGAAACAATCGCATATTTATCTCATACCGATGGTGTACACTTATCATTAGATTTAGATGGTCTTGATCCTCATGATGCACCAGGTGTTGGAACGCCTGTAATTGGCGGTCTATCTTATCGTGAAAGTCATTTGGCGATGGAAATGTTAGCAGAAGCTGATATTATCACATCTGCTGAATTTGTTGAGGTAAATACGATTTTAGATGAGAGAAATAGAACGGCAACAACAGCAGTTGCTTTAATGGGTTCTTTATTCGGTGAAAAACTAAAATAAATGTAAGAAAAGCAACTGAGAAGTTGCTTTTTTTATTTGAAAATAAGCGTATAATAATGATTTATATTATACTGTACAATAAAAATGTTTGACATCTTACCAATTTGAGCTAAAGGGGGTTGTTTGTAATTGTCGTTTGTTTCATGTATGGTATAATTAACTAGTTGTTGGAAATACATACAGATAGAGCATAAAACAATATTTCAATATATGGATAGAATTGCTCGTAAGTAGGAGGAAGGGATAGCATGCCTTTTGAAGATACGACCATTTTGAAATATCTTAGTACGGCATTAGATATTGCCATTGTATGGTTTATTATATATAAGCTAATTCTTATAATCCGAGGGACGAAAGCTGTTCAACTTTTAAAAGGGATTACAGTTATTATCGTCGTTAAGATGATCAGTATTTTCCTTGAATTGCGTACGCTATCTTGGCTAACTGAACAAGTATTAACGTGGGGATTTTTAGCCGTTATTATTATCTTTCAGCCAGAATTGCGAAGAGCACTTGAGCAGCTAGGGCGCGGGAGTTTATTTTCGCGTGTTGGAACGCATGAGGATGATGAACCTGAAATGGTTGCAACAGCGATAGCAAAAGCAACCGAATATATGGGGAAACGTAGAATTGGTGCATTAATTACTTTGTCAAAAGAGACCGGTATGGGTGATTATGTGGAAACGGGTATTCCGCTTAATGCAAACGTATCATCGGAATTACTTATTAATATTTTTATTCCAAATACACCTCTTCATGACGGAGCGGTAATTATGCAAGGAAGTACAATTAAAGCAGCAGCATGCTATCTTCCATTATCAGAAAGTCCGTTTATTTCTAAAGAATTAGGAACTAGACATCGTGCTGCAATGGGAGTTAGTGAAGTTACTGATAGTATTACAGTAGTTGTGTCTGAAGAAACTGGTCAAATTTCTTTAACGAAAAATGGTAAGTTGCATCGTGATTTGAAGACAGAACAGCTGAAAGATATGTTATTAGCTGAATTTAGTGGAAACGAAAAAACGACTTCTTCGTCTTTATGGAATTGGAGGAGAAAGCGTCATGGATAAGTTAATGGAGAATCATTGGTTTTTAAAAGGAATCTCATTACTATTGGCGTGTATGCTTTTTATGTCAGCGACGTTAACTGAAAAAAATACGACATCAGGTATATTACCTTTTGCAAATGATACGAAAGAAACATTAACTAATTATGCTATTAATCTTAAGTATGATGAGGAGAAATATATTGTAAGTGGTATTCCGGCAGAGGGCGTTAAAGTAAAATTAGAAGGCCCAAAAGCATCAGTTGCTACAGCAAAAGCAAAAAAACAATTTGACATACCGGTTGATTTGCGAGATAGTCCAAAAGGAACTTATGAGATTTCTTTAAAAACGAACGGGCTTCCAGATGATGTGAAAGGAACAGTTCAGCCATCAACAATTAAAGTTACTCTTCATGAAAAGGCGAGAAAATATGTTCATGTAGATCTGAAATTATCAAATGAGGATCAGATGCCAGCGGGGGCTACTCTAGAAAAATCAAGCCTTAAACCGGATACTGTTGAGGTAGTTGGGACGAAAGAAGAAATTGAAAGCATTTCCTCTGCCAAAGCGTATGTTGATTTAAAAGGTGTTAATAAAACTGTTACAAAAACGCCCGAAGTTACATTATACAATAAAGAAGGAAAACGTTTAAATGTAAGAACAAGTCCATCTAAGATTAGTGTAACGTTGAATGTGGCAACGCAAACTACAGCCAATAATACTGAAAAAACTGTTCCTGTAACGTATACGAAGAAGGGGAGTTTAGCAGAAGGATTGGCGGTTACAAATATCAGTGTTGAACCGAGAGAAGTAACGATAGCTGGTCCAAAAGATATTTTGGATAATATACAATCGCTAGAGGGGGTCGAAGTAGATCTTAGTCAATTGACAGAGTCTACAACATTCGATGCCTCTGTTTTATTACCCAAGGGTGTAACAAGTGCAAAACCGAATCAAGTGAAGGTTTCGGTGGGAGTGCAAAAAACAAAACAAACGAAAACAAAAACGATTGATGGTATCCCAATCCAGAAAAATGGACTGTCTAAAGATGTTACTGCTCAGCTACTTTCGCCGCAAGATGGAAAGATAAGTGTTGATATTTCAGGAGAAGCAAGTATAGTAGATAAAATAACAGCTGCTCAAATAACAGCGGTAATTAATCTGCAAAATGTATCCTCAGGGACGAAAGATATTTCCATTCAAGTGAGCGGTCCTGGTAATATTTCAATAGAGCCAAAACAAAAAAGTGCTAAAGTTACTATTGTGAAGAAAGAAAAACCAGATAAAGAAGTACAGGGTAACGGTCAACAACCGGATTCAAATACGGATCAAGAAAATCAAAATGAGAAACCAAAAAATCCTGAACCTGATTCAGAAAAAGAACAGGAAAAGAATCAAAACCAAAATCAAAATCAAGATAAAGATAAAGAAACGAGTCAAGAACCAACAGTAGATAATCAAAAAGAGCAAGAAAAAGGAGCGAATCATAATGGGTAAATATTTTGGTACAGATGGAGTACGCGGAGTTGCAAATAAGGAGTTAACACCTGAATTAGCTTTCAAAATTGGACGTTTTGGTGGTTATGTATTAACAAAAGATACAGATCGTCCAAAAGTAATTATCGGTCGTGATACACGTGTATCTGGTCATATGTTAGAAGGAGCTTTAGTAGCAGGTCTATTATCAACTGGAGCAGAAGTAATGCGCCTTGGCGTTATTTCTACACCGGGCGTTGCTTATTTAACAAAAGCACTAGATGCACAAGCGGGTGTTATGATTTCTGCATCTCATAATCCAGTACAAGATAACGGTATTAAATTCTTTGGTTCAGACGGCTTTAAATTAACAGATGAGCAAGAAGCTGAGATTGAAGCTTTATTAGACAAAGAAGTTGATGAACTACCACGTCCGACAGGTACTAATCTTGGACAAGTGAGCGATTACTTTGAAGGTGGACAAAAATATTTACAGTACATTAAACAAACTGTTGAAGAAGATTTCTCTGGCCTACATATCGCTTTAGATTGTGCACATGGTGCAACTTCTTCTCTAGCTCCATACTTATTTGCAGACCTAGAAGCTGATATTTCAACAATGGGAACTTCTCCAAACGGTATGAATATTAATGAGGGTGTAGGATCTACACATCCAGAAGGCTTAGCTGAATTGGTAAAAGAAAAAGGTGCGGATATCGGACTTGCTTTTGATGGCGATGGCGACCGTTTAATTGCTGTAGACGAAAAAGGAAACATCGTTGACGGTGATCAAATTATGTTCATTTGTGCGAAATATATGAAAGAAACTGGTCAATTAAAACATAATACAGTTGTTTCAACTGTTATGAGTAACTTAGGTTTCTACAAGGCACTTGAAGCAAATAATATTACAAGTGATAAAACAGCAGTTGGTGACCGCTACGTAATGGAAGAAATGAAGCGTGGAGGTTACAACCTAGGTGGAGAACAATCAGGCCATATTATCTTACTTGATTACATTACAACTGGTGATGGAATGTTAAGTGCACTTCAACTTGTAAACATCATGAAAATGACGAAAAAGCCATTATCTGAGCTTGCAGGAGAAATGACGAAATTCCCACAATTGTTAGTAAACGTTCGTGTAACAGATAAAAAATTAGCATTAGAAAATGAAAAAATTAAAGAAATTATTCGTGTTGTAGAGGAAGAAATGAACGGTGATGGCCGTATTCTTGTTCGTCCATCTGGAACAGAGCCACTTATTCGTGTAATGGCAGAAGCACCAACACAAGAAGTTTGTGATGCATATGTACATCGCATTGTAGAAGTTGTGAAAGCCGAAGTTGGCGCTGAATAATTAGCTGAATTTATATGAAAAAGGAGCACAAAAAGTGCTCCTTTTTCATATGTTTTATAGACGATGAAAAAAATTTCATTGACGGTTTATCCATGTTTGTTATAAGATGGTCTTGTTCTTTTTCTCAAAGGAAATATTGTAAATTATAAAAGCGCCAGAACTACAAATAGTGTAGTTGACGAGGTGGGGTTTATCGAGATTTCGGCGGATGACTCCCGGTTGTTCATCACAACCGCAAGCTTTTACTTAAATCATTAAGGTGACTTAGTGGACAAAGGTGAAAGTGTGATGAGAGAAGAGGAACGGATGAAAACTAGCTGTATAAGTATATACGGACTTAAACCCAATCGAGAGGAAGGTGAAAGCCGTTACAAGCTTACAGGGCTAGCAATATGTAATCCGTTTTTTAGTATAAATAAAAATGGTATCGGACTATGTCGTTACATGTTCGCAGAGCAGTGTAAGCATTTGTAACGGCGACTAAACATGTGTGGAATCGTAGGATTTATTGGAGAGCAAGATGCAAAGGAAATTTTATTAAAAGGTTTAGAAAAGTTAGAATATCGTGGATATGATTCAGCAGGTATTGCAGTACAAGCAGAGAACGGTGTTGTTGTATACAAAGAAAAAGGCCGTATCGCAAAACTTCGTGAAATCGTAGATGAGAACGTAGCAGCAAGCGTGGGTATCGGACACACACGCTGGGCTACACACGGTGTTCCAAGTAAAGTAAACGCGCATCCGCATCAAAGTACATCAAAACGCTTTACATTAGTTCATAACGGTGTAATTGAAAACTATGAATTAGTGAAAAAGGAATATTTACAAGATGTAACGTTCGTAAGTGAAACAGATACAGAGGTTATCGTACAGCTTATGGAACAACAAGTGAGCACAGGATTAAGTGTAGAAGAAGCGTTCCGTAATACGCTATCTCTTTTACATGGCTCTTATGCAATCGGATTACTTGATGCTGAAAATCCAAACATGATTTATGTTGCTAAAAACAAAAGCCCGCTATTAGTAGGTGTTGGTGACAACTTTAATGTTGTGGCAAGCGACGCTATGGCGATGTTACAAGTTACAGATCAATTTATTGAGTTAATGGATAAAGAAATCGTAATCGTAACGAAAGAAAGTATTACAATTAAAAACTTACAAGGTGAAACGATTGAACGTGCACCGTTTACAGCGGAATTAGACGCAAGTGATATTGAAAAGGGAACATATCCTCATTTCATGCTTAAAGAAATCGATGAGCAACCACTTGTAATCCGTAATATAATTCAAAAGTATCAAGATGAAAATGGCGAAATTGAATTAAATCAAGACATCCGCAATGCGATCTTAGATAGCGATCGTATTTACATCATTGCATGTGGAACGAGTTATCATGCAGGTCTTGTTGGAAAACAATTTATCGAGAAGTTTGCAAAAATGCCAGTTGAAGTACACGTGGCAAGTGAATTCTCTTACAACATGCCATTATTAACAGAAAGACCATTCTTCATTTACATTTCACAAAGTGGTGAAACAGCTGATAGCCGTGCAGTACTTGTGCAAACAAATGAAATGGGCCATAAAGCATTAACAATTACAAACGTGCCTGGTTCTACGCTTTCTCGTGAAGCTGATTATACACTTCCGTTATACGCTGGACCAGAAATTGCAGTTGCATCAACGAAAGCTTACACAGCACAGCTTGCAGTACTTTCAATTTTAGCGGCTGATATTGCTAAAGCAAAAGGTGAAGTTCTTGATTTCGATTTAACACACGAACTAGGACTTGTAGCAAATGCAATGATAGAACTTTGTGATCAAAAAGAAGAAATGGACGCATTAGCAAAACAATTTTTAGCGACAACGCGTAACTGTTTCTTCATCGGACGTAGCGTAGACTTCTACGTAGGATTAGAAGGTGCGTTAAAACTAAAAGAAATCTCTTACATCCAAGCAGAAGGATTCGCTGGAGGAGAGTTAAAACACGGTACAATCGCTTTAATCGAAAATGGTACACCAGTTATCGCACTTGCTACACAAGAGCACGTAAACCTTGGAATTCGCGGCAACGTGAAAGAGGTAGTAGCACGCGGAGCTAACCCATGTATCATCTCAATGAAAGGCTTAGAAATGGAAGGAGACAGCTTCGTATTACCAGCTGTACACGAAGCGCTAGCACCGCTAGTAGCAGTTATTCCATTACAACTTATCTCATACTACGCAGCACTTCACCGCGAGTGTGACGTTGATAAGCCACGTAACTTAGCTAAGTCTGTTACTGTTGAGTAGGAGATTGGTAGGTTAATAAGTATAGTATTGATTTGAAATAAAGATTAACTGTTTATAAAAAAGACGCGATGTTTTGAATAAAGTCGCGACGTTTATAAAAAAGTTGCGATGTTTTGCCCCTTTGGATTTGTTTATCTAAAGGGGTGTTTTTATAGTGAAAAGTGAAAAGAAGATCTGAGCTGAATAGCGGATTAAGGAACCGTTGAGTAGCAATAAAGTTACTCAACTAAAGGGCCTGTTTGTGGAGGATTTTAACAGGTTTTTTAGAGTTATTATTTAAAAAAGGATTTTGAAGTCTTTTGGTGAAAATTAAATATTAAATCTATAAAAGATAGAGGTTGTTGTGATGTTGAAGCTGTTTCAATATAACTGGCAAGTTCGTGATGATTGGTTTACATTGTGCGAAGACATACCAGATGAAGAACTATTAAAGAAACGGGTCGGTGGGTTCGGCAGTATACTACATACCCTATTTCACATTGTAGATGTGGAATATATGTGGATCTTAGGTTTGCGAGGTGCACCAGTGCCTGAGGAGCCATTGTTTGAGGATTATGCTAGCTTACAAAAAGTGAAAAATCTTTCAGCTCAATATCATGAGAAAGTGAAGCCATTTGTAACATCTTGGACAAATGAAATGGATTCTCGGAAACTTTCAGAAACTGATTTCAATGAAGAACCGATTAGCTCTAGAGACGCACCAATCAGGCGCCGAGTCATTGAATGTACACACGGAGAGATTATACGTCATGTCATTGTCCACGAAATCCACCATATTGGCCAGTTATCTATATGGGCACGTGAAATAGGAAAGGAGCCTGTTTCCGCAAATCTGAGAGGAAGAGGGCTATTCGATAATTAGACTGCCTTTGCCAATTTCACAAACAGGCGCGATTGTTGAACAACATAGGTAGAAATGATCAAACTTTTTTATAAAAACCAAACTTAAATCTGCTGGGGAAGAATCCATTTTGATTAATCTTTTTCAAAATCGATTCTTTTTATTTATCGTAAAACTTTGGATTGCGAGGTATTTTTAATCAAACTTTATTTCACAGCTACATATAGTTATACGTTTGAAATAAATTAAAACTAAGAAAAAACTCTGTAAAAATCATTTTACAGAGTTTTTTTAGTTATTTATTGTTTTACATAACAAATTGTTACTTGTTCGTCTATGTGGAAAATCTGTAACGCTTTACCATCTAAATTTTTAACCTCATATGATGAATAAATAGGTCTTTCCAATTTCACTTCTTGACCATTTTGAGTTCCTTTTTCCACCATTAGCGTTAACTGATGGGAAGAAACGTCTGCTTGGTATGTTCCTGTTAAGTAATTATCTTTATTTGGATAAGAACCATTTGCATATGTTTCAAATGTCTTATCTGCTTTTAGGACTAACGTAGTTTTGACTCCGTCTCCGTAATCAATACCCCAATTACCTACAAGCTCTGTACCGTCTTTATAATTGTTCTGTACATTCTTAAACTTAGCGGAATCCTCGTCTGGTGTATCAATTTTTCCTTTGAATATACCAGTTTTATCTTGGGTACTGTATGTTTTAACTGTATTACCACTAGATAAACTCGGTGAGTTAGAAGAACTAGTACCACTTGTTGTAGAAGTAGTTGTTGAACCACCCTTAGCTTCCGCTTTTAACTTATTAAATACAGGTTTCCAAATGCGTTTTGCTTCATCTAATTTATTGTTTGCTTTATCTATGATTGCATCATCCGTATCTTTAAGTGTTTTAGAGTAATCAAATAACTTCGATACTTCTTTGAAAGATTCTTTTAACTTTTGAACAGCTTTTACAATTTCCTTATGATCTTCCTTGTATTTTCCTGGTGCATCTATACGCTCTATTTTATTAAATACTTTATCTAAGTCTTTAATACTATCTCGTACCTCTTCATTTGACTTACTTCCCTTTTTATTATCCCTCACAGAAGCATCATAGTAATCTAGACGTCTTAATAAGTCTTCTTCAATGTCTACCATAAGTTGTGGGTAATCCTCAGGCAAAACCATAATCATCTTAACATCTTTACTTTCTTCTTTTGAGTTAGTTGATTTTTCCTTTGTTTCAGATGATTTACCTTCTGTCTTAGTTTCTTTACTTTCTTGTTTACCAGATTCAGCATTTGTTTTTTCTTTTTCTCCAAATAAATTTGTTACACTACAAGCTGACATAGAAACTACTAATCCAGATGCTAGTAAAATTTTACCTGTACTCTTTTTGAAATTCTTCATATGATTTTTCAATTCTCCCTTTAAAAACATAAAATAGATGTGCTTTAGCCCCTTTAAAACTAAAAAACATACCCCTTCTATATTTATTTTATAATACCTTTCTACGTATAATATTTTACAATTAATTACAGATACGGTCAAAATTTATCTTAGTTTAACGATGTTCACAAAAAAGATGCGAAGCTTTATTCCTTCAAGTAAAGATTCTAAGTGAGTTTTGATTAAAATTTTTTTATGAAAATCTCATACTTAGTTAAAAAGAGTGATTCTATTTTGATCAATCGTTTTTTCAAAATGAATTTTTTTGTTGTTAAATAAAGATTTGTGACTTCATTTTTATCAAATTTTATTCCAAACCAACATATAGTTATAGCTTTAAAATAAATTTACAAATTTGTATCTAAAAGGGGTGTTTTTGTGTCGAAAAAGAACATCTAGAATTGGTAAGTGGATAGAACTCCATAAATTAAAGTTTTACTTTATCGACTTCACTTTTATTTATCTGAATTTTCCGTTATTATTTTAAGTATTCGTGAACAATTTCCTTTATTACGGCAAAAAGAGACGAGAGATTTATGGACATTTCAAGGGGGTATATTGATGAAAGTGAATGAAAAAACATATTTAAGTATAGAAGAGATTATTTCATTACCAACCGTATCAAGTACAAACATAAGTGATGATGGTAAAAACGTAGCATTTGTTAAGAAGACGGCTGATTGGAAAGACAATATATATAGGAATCATGTATGGATATATGAAAAAGATAAGAAGCAGAGTTACCCATTATCAAATGGGGATATAGATAGTACACACCCATTATGGTCTCCAGATGCTAGGTGCCTCGCATATCTTAGTCCAGTTGGTGATGGGGAAAATCAGATATTTGTTAAGTCACTAGATGGTTATAGAGAGGTTCAAATTACTGATGAGAAAGAAGGAGTCAGTACATTCAAATGGGGGCCTACTGGCAAGGGTCTTTATTATGTTACGCAGTCAAAACAATGTGAGGAGATAAAGAAACGTAAGGACCTATATGGAGATTTTCAACATATAGGTAAGGAACACCAGAATAATTGTTTATATTACATTGAAATAGAAAAGGTGATACAAAGTGATACAGATGAACACGAGAACAGAGTTGTTTATCAATTAACGGATGGTAAGGATTTTCATATCCATGAATTTGATATTTCAAATGATGGTAAAAAGGTTGTATTTATGGTGACACCAAGCTCAAATATGGCAGATTATATAAATGGAGATCTATACATACTCCATATTAAAGCTGGAGAGCTACAAAAGCTGAATGTAGATAAGTTGTTGGGAGGGAGTGTTTGCTTTTCTCCTGACGGGAGTAAAATATGTTACACAGCAAGCATAAGAGAGAAGGATTACTATAGAAACCATATACAAGATAGTACGTTAGAGATATATGATATAAATACCGGAGAGGTAATTCAACCTTTAACAGATTTTGATAGTACGGTTATGCCATTACAGTGGACAGCTAAAGGGGTTTTAATTAGGTGGCAGAATAAAACGAATTATCTTATTGGATTGCTAGCCGAAGATGGCACTGTGGAAATATTAAGCGAAAAAGTAGATGGCTTTATAATGGATGCTTCTATAACAAAGGATGGCAAACATATATCCTACAATAAGGCAATAACAAATGAAACCTTTGAAATCTATTTAGACGATAAAAAAATAACGGATGAAAATAGCTTTTTCAAAGGGAAACTTAGAAGTAACAGGGAAATCATCTCATGGAAAAGTAGCGATGGTCTTGAAATAGAAGGGGTTTTATCAAAGCCAGTAGAGTTTGACACTAATAAAAAATATCCTTTATTAGTAGTAATTCACGGTGGTCCGGCTTGGGCATCTTTTCCGATATTTTCAGACTGCTTCAATGAGAAATATCCGATTGAACAGTTTGTTGAAAAAGGCTTTATCGTTTTAGAACCAAATTACAGAGGAAGTTCAGGTTATGGTAATGAATTTTTAAAAGCTAACTATAGAAAACAGGGGATTGCTGATTACGACGATGTTATATCAGGAGTTGATAAACTAGTTGATCAAGGGATAGTAGATAAAGATAGAGTAGGAGTTATGGGATGGAGCAACGGAGGATATATATCAGCTTTCTGTTCTACATTTAGTAGTAGGTTTAAAGCTATTTCAGTTGGAGGTGGAATAACTAACTGGAATACTCATTATGTAAATACAGATATACCTTACTTTATTAGAATGTATTTAGGAAATACTCCATGGAATGATCCGGAGATCTATACGAAGACATCACCAATGACGTATATTAAATCAGCTTGTACGCCTACCTTAATCCAACATGGCGAAAAGGATGCAAGAATTCCAATTACAAATGCATATGATCTATATCAAGGATTAATGGATATGGAAGTTGATACAGAATTAATTATATTTAAAGGAATGGCATATAGTTCTGACCAACCAGGAGTTCATGTGGCTATTATGAAGCAGAACTTGATGTGGTTTTCACACTATATTCTTGGAGAGAGTATGGAGGGTTTTAGGACTTTGTAATGGATGTTTGTACAAGACATAAGGTTGAAACTGTCTTTATATTGAGATGATTTATTATAAAATATATACTTAAACTACTATCAGTACATACATTAGGGAGGACTAATATGACAGGGAATAAAAATGACTTACTAGTAGAAAAACGTGAAGAGTTATTGAAAGTATTGCAAGTTCGTTTTGAGAAAAACATGAACCGCCATGAAGGTCTTGAATGGGCTAAAGTTGAAGCGAAGATAGAAGCTAATGCTGAAAAATTATGGTCACTTAACGAAATGGAAGTAACTGGCGGTGAGCCGGATGTTGTCGGTTATGATGAAGAAAAGGACGAATATACTTTCTATGATTGTTCAAAGGAGAGTCCTAAAGGCCGCAGAAGTCTTTGTTATGATCTTGAAGCGTTAGAATCAAGAAAAAAACATAAACCAGAAAATAACGTTATTGATGTTGCCAATGCTATGGGCATTGAACTATTAACGGAAGAACAATATCGGGAATTGCAACAACTTGGCGATTTTGACATGAAATCATCAAGTTGGGTACAAACACCTTCAGATATTAGAGAACTCGGTGGTGCTCTATTTTGCGATTATCGCTTTGGACATGTTTTCGTGTACCACAATGGAGCAGACTCTTACTATGCTGCCAGAGGTTTTCGTGGCTCGTTAAAAGTTTAAATTAGGATAAATAAGAAAAAGAGCCTATATTCAGGCTCTTTTTCTTATTTATATTTTAAAAGTAAACTGTTACTACGCAGTTTTACTTAATTTATATGTTCCGTGGTTGTTTTTACGGAAAAGTTTAGGGAAAACAGAGCCATCTAATCCAATACGTCCAGCGTTCTGCCCTGCAACTAAAATGAACATAGTCAAAATAAGCAGGTTTGGGTTTACACTAACAGTTCCACTTAATAAAAATGAAAGATTCATTATGATTCCGAAAAATGCAGCTGTTTTTGTTAATCCGCCTAAAATTAAGCCTAGACCTACTAAAATTTCTCCCCATTGAACTAAAAAGCTAAATAGGTCTGCGTTTGGAAGGACAAAATGTTGAAGAAAATCTGCCCACCAACTTTGTACTGCAGGGTGGTCACCTGATGCTTGAGCAATAGCACCCTTTAGAAAGCCACTTGCGTCAAAAGATTGTCCGAAGACTTTGCCTATCCCAGCAGCGAGCCATGTATATCCTATGTAAAGCCGTAAAAGTAATAATATGAAAGTAGCACGTTTATCAGTTCTAAAAAAATTGATAACCATTGAAATCCCTCCAATATTGTATTTACAAGTTTATTATATATCCATTGTGAAAAGATTCACAATGGATATAATGTGAACAAGGATAGGCTGTGAGTAATTGTTTTATTTTTTGTAACATTTTATCTGTTTTGGTAAACTAAGAATAGAGATATATGGAGAGGAGACAAAGACTCAATATGTGGGTGAACTTGTAATGATTAGAAACTACTAGATAGATGAATTTTTCTCTCGTAAGCGAGGGTTTATTTAGTTATCTGTAAATCATTCAAGGAATGCATATTTGGCTTGTACATCCCTTTTATAAGGATAGGTGCCTATTTTATGTATCTGTCTTTTTTGTGGGAAAGTTTATATCTCTTATATAAAATATGCGTCCTTTAAACTTGGAGGAGTATATGATGAACCAATTAAAAAATAAAGTAGCAGTTATTACAGGGGTAAGTCGTCTAGACGGTATAGGCGCAGCAATTTGCAAAGAATTGGCTGAATCAGGATACGATATATTTTTTACGTATTGGACGGATTATGATAAAGAGATGCCATGGGGCGTTGAGAAAAATGAACAAATACAATTAGAAGAAGAGCTATTACAAAACGGTGTTAGAGTATCAAGCATGGAGTTAGATTTAACTCGGAATGATGCACCGAAAGAGCTTATAAATAAAGTTAATGAACAATTAGGGTACCCTCATATATTAATTAATAATGCAGCATATTCTACGAATAATGATTTCTCTATGTTGACTGCTGAAGAATTAGATAAGCATTATATGGTGAATATTCGTGCGACTACATTGCTCAGTAGTCAATTTGCCCGTGGATTTGATAAAAAATCTGGTGGTAGAATTGTGAATATGACTTCGGGGCAATTTCAAGGTCCTATGGTAGGAGAACTAGCGTATGCAACAACGAAGGGAGCTATTGATGCTCTTACTAGTACGTTGTCAGCAGAGGTAGCTCATTTAGGAATAACAGTGAATGCAATTAATCCAGGACCAACTGATACAGGATGGATGACTGAAGAGATAAAACAAGGGTTAAAGCCGATGTTTCCTTTTGGCAGAATTGGTGAGCCAAAGGATGCAGCTAGACTCATTAAATTTCTAGTAAGTGAAGAAGCTGAGTGGATTACTGGGCAAGTTATTCATTCAGAAGGTGGATTTAAAAGATAAAAAGAAGGTATCTCACCTTGGTGAGATACCTTCTTTTTTAATCTTTCTTCAATCTTCGTGCAACACCATTCCCTAAAGACTGTAATCCTTGAACGAGGATAATTAAAATAAAGACAGTTGCATACATTACTTCAGGCTCGTAGCGTAAATGTCCGAAGCGGTATGCTAAGTCCCCTAGCCCACCAGCGCCTACAAGACCAGCCATTGCTGTTGCGCCGATTAAGCCAATCGTTGCAATTGTTAATCCAAGTACAAGGGAGGGACGAGC
Organism: Bacillus cereus group sp. MYBKT14-1; assembly: GCF_051915185.1. Lineage (NCBI taxonomy): Bacteria > Bacillati > Bacillota > Bacilli > Caryophanales > Bacillaceae > Bacillus > Bacillus cereus group sp. MYBKT14-1. Next base: position 16,988 of record NZ_JBQAEF010000021.1, read on the forward strand.
TTCTTTCACCATAACGTGCCAAATAATTTTTATAGTAGAGACGCCCATCGCTTGGTAGGCTTCAATGACACCGCGATCGACTTCTAGTAAAGCTGTCTCCATTAAACGTGCGATATAAGGGGCTGTGAAGACGACAAGCGGTACGATAACACCTTGCACGCCAATGGATGTTCCCATTAGAAACTTTGTAAAAGGCAAGATAAAGAATAATAGAATGATAAATGGAAGAGAGCGAATAACATTAATAACCGTATTAAGAATAGGATAGATGATTTTATTTTCATGCTGTCCACCAGGTCTCGTTAAAACAAGTGTGACGCCAAGTGGCAGTGCAATAAGGATAGAGATGAGTAATGAAATAGATGTCATTTGAAAGGTTTGGATTGTGGCTTCCCATATGACTTTACCCCATTCATCCAAAAAGGACTTGTTTCCCATAATCTGTTCTACCTCCTTCTACGATGATTCCTTGCTCTTGTAAAAATGATAAAGCACGGTGGATTTCATTTTGTTCCCCTTGCATATGAACGACTAGTTTCCCATATGCTTCATGTTTTAACTGCGTAATATTACCGGATAAAATATTCGGATACACTTGGAAACGTTTTGTGGCAACGGCTAAGGCAGGTTCCCCTGAAGTAGTGCCAATAAATGAAAGTGTTACAATTTCTCCAGTACGTTGTAGTTCTTTCTGTACCTCTTCTGAAATTTTCGCTGCAAATGCGCTATTTACAAATTTTTTCGTGGTTACATGTTGTGGGTTTGTGAAAATATCTTTTACAGTCCCACTTTCGACTACAGATCCATGTTCCATAACAGCAACGCGGTCACATATACGCTGGATGACATTCATTTCATGTGTAATGAGTAAAATCGTAATTCCGATTTCTTCGTTAATCTTTAATAGCAAATCAAGGATAGAATCGGTTGTTTCTGGATCTAATGCGCTCGTTGCTTCATCACTTAATAACACTTCAGGTTCATGTGATAGCGCACGAGCAATTGCAACACGCTGTTTTTGACCACCAGAAAGTTCGCTTGGATACGCATCTTTTCTATTAAAAAGATCGACAATGCGTAAATACTTTTCTACTCTTTTTTCAATTTCTGGTTTTGGAATGCCAGCAAGCCGTAACGGTAATGCGATATTTTCATAAACGGTAACAGTTTTAAGTAAATTGAATCCTTGAAAGATCATTCCGATTTTTTGTCTCGCTTTTGCTAGTTCTTTTGTCGATAACGTTGTTAAGTCTTGTTCGTTTACAATGATATTTCCTGTCGTTGGTTTTTCTAATAAATTTACACATCGAATCAATGTACTTTTACCAGCGCCACTATACCCAATGATTCCAAATACTTCGCCTTTTTCTACTTTAAGGGAAGTAGACTTAAGAGCCTCAACATTCCCTTTTTTTGTTGTAAATACTTTGGATATGTTTTTTAATTCAATCATTATCGTCAGCTCCTACCAAGATGGTAAAACTGAACCATCAAATTTTTTCTCGATAAACTCTTTTACTTCTTTAGATTGATAAGCTTTCTTTAATTTGTTTACAACGGCATCATCTTTATTTTCAGTACGAACAACGACCCAGTTCACATATGGTGAATCTTTTCCTTCGCGGAAAATAGAATCTTTCGCCGGACTTAATTTCGCACCTAATGCAAAGTTTGTGTTAATTGCAGCTGCTTTCACTTCACTTAGTTGCGTTGGTAATTGAGATGCCTCTAATTCGACAATCTTTAATTTTTTTGGATTTTCAATTACATCTTTTGCAGTCGCTTTTTCTGTAGCCTTTGGATCAACTTTTAAAACCCCTGCTTTTTCAAATAATTTTAAAGCTCGGAGTTCATTCGTTGGGTCATTTGGTACAGCAATTGCGTCGCCCTCTTTTAAGTCTTTTACATCTTTTATGTCTTTAGAATAGACGCCCATAGGGAATGTTACTGTTGAAAATACTTCGGTTAATTTCATATTACGTTCAGCTTTAAATACGTCTAAATATGATTTCGTTTGATAGCTATTTACATCAAGGCTTTTTTCATCGAGGGATACGTTTGGTGCTACATAATCATTAAATACTTTTATATCAATTTCGAGGCCATCTTTCGCTGCCACTTCTTTTACCTTTTCAAAAATCTGCTCATGCGGCCCGCCTGTTACACCGACAGTAATCTTTTTCTCATCTAACGCTTTTACTTGTTTATCTGAACCTGCGCTACATGCGCCTAATAATAGTACCGCTCCGCTTACAATGCTTAATAATACTTTCTTCATCTATGATTCCCCCTTCATATACGTTCCAAAATAAAAAGCACCTCTCAAAATAAGAGAGGTGCCGAATAGACGAAATAGGTTCCTCTCTTATCTTCCAAAACGAAAACTCGTTTTGCAGGAATTAGCACCTTAGCTTATACGTCATAAGCTCGGTTGCCGGGCATCATCGGGCCAGTCCCTCCGCCACTCTTGATAAGAGTATGTGTATGTAGTTTTTTAGTATGGTACTAATAGTAAATCTTACAAAAAGAATTGTCAATTATATTTTCAGAATATATTTTATTTTAAGGTAATCGAAACGTTCCCCTTTTTATGTCCTTTTTCTACATATATATGAGCTTCAGCAATTTCTTCTAATCGGTAAGTTCTATCAATAACAGGTTTTAGCTTTTCTGTTTCAGCTAGTTGTTTTAGTAGGTTCATATCTTCTTTACTGACTTTTGCCATCATTCCGTTCACAGATACATAATTTCCATTAGGCATTAATGCATCTGTACAAAGAGACTTATTATATTTTCCAACTGCATCAAATATAATGTCATAGTGCTCGCCCCGCTTAGTAAAATCTTCTTTCATATAATCAATTACGTTGTCTGCCCCTAAAGCTGTTACTAAATCGAAATTCGAACTACTACAAATGGCTGTGACAGTCGCCCCGAAGTATTTCGCAAGTTGTACGGCAGCTGTCCCTACTGACCCAGAGGCGCCGTATATAAGTACTCGTTGCCCTTTTTTTATCTGTCCTTTTCTAAGGAAGTGCAATGCTGAAGTTCCGCCAAAAGGAATAACGGCAGCTTCTTCATATGTCACATTGGTAGGTTTTAATGCTATTAATCCACTTTCATGCACGCATGTGTATTCGGCATAACCACCAAGGTTTAGTTCTGTTAATGCAAAAACTTGATCTCCTTTTTTAAATTGTGTTACATCTGTTCCAATGTCTTCGATTTCACCGGATAACTCTACGCCAAGTATAGGTTTTCTCGGTTTTCTGAAACCTAATATGATCCGCATAGGAATCCAAAATAAGAGGGGGCTATTAAAGCCACGTATTCTACAATCTCCAGTCGATACACTTGTTGCGTGAATTTTAACTAATACTTCATTTTTTTTAGGTTTAGGCTTTTCTATATTTTGAAGTTGGAGAACATTAGGTGGTCCATACTTTGTGCAAATAATAGCTTTCATAATGACCTCCTGAAATGAGTTGTTATTATTTACATCATATTTAAACTTTTTCTCAAACATGTTGCTATATAGGAAATAAATTTAAAGAAGAATATTACGAATTATATAGATTTCATAGGAAAAGAGGTGATATTATTTTGGGAAAGGGGGCAACAGTATGAAAAAAATTATTTTTGTTTCAAGTTTAGTACTTGCAATCAGTCTAGGGGTAGGGTGTAGTAATGAGAAAACAGCAAAGACGGATGAGCCGAAAAAAGAATCCGTTCAAAAAGAAAAGGAATTAACGGCGAAAGATGTTTTCAAGAAAACGAATGAAGCTTTTAAAAATGAAGAACATGTAACGATGACATATGGTGTAGGGGTAAAAGCTGAGGGAACAGAGATGGATATATTAAAGGCTAAGATGCAATTAGAGCCAAAGACAAAGAATTCTCGTTCTGAAATGAATATTTCCGGTACAGATGTTGTAGTGTATACTGTGGATGGTAAAGTTGCTGGTGAGGTAAAAAACCCTAATACAGGAGAAGTTGTAACCGTACCAGAGGAGCAATTAAACGCTGGTGGAATGAAAGCGACTCAAGATATTATAGATAAATTAGAAGTACCGGAAGTAGTTTTAGATAAAATGAAGCTGGAGAAAAGCGGAGATAAATATAAACTGAAATTTACATTAAAAGGGCAAGAAACAGAAAGTATGTTAACTAGCATGGATGAAACGCAGAAGAAAATGTTACAAGCACAAAATGCGAAGATAGAAGAAGTGGATGCAGAATATATCATTACAAAAGATTTTAAATATGAATCAGCAAAGATAGACATGATTATGAGTAGCAATGGCAAGGATAAAGCACACATTATTACGAACGCAAAATATACGTCGTATGAAAAGTTTGACCCAATACAATTGCCAGCAGCAAAGTAACAGTTTTGATAAGGAGGAACCTAAAATAAGGTCCCTCTTTTTTGTATTCTTTCTTCATAGGAAAATAGGTACAATATAAAGAGGAAAAGATGTAGAAGAGGAGAGTGTCATTTGAAAAAAGGAAAGATAGCGGCGGTCATTGTAGCATATACAGTGTTGCTTGCAACGTCTGTACATACGTATAAAAAACAAATTGATCATCCTATTATGAGTGATGTAGGTAAATTGCTTCCGACAAAAATAAAACGTGTTGAAAGTGCTACGGAAGAGCACTCGTTAATAAAATTAGTGCGAGATGCAAAAGTTTCAGGAGAGAAAATTTCCATTGCAGGCATGCAACATAGCCAAGGAGGACAGACATATTATCCGAATGGCACGATGCTCGATATGAAAGGATATAATAAAATATTAGAATTTGATCCAGAGAAGAAGCGGATTACAGTTCAAAGTGGTGTCACCTGGAATGATATTCAGAAGAAAATAAATCCTTATGGCCTTGCGGTACAGGTCATGCAGTCTCAAAATATTTTTACTGTTGGCGGTTCATTAAGTGTAAATGTACACGGGCGTGATATTCGTCATGAGGCACTGATTGATACAGTAGAGTCATTTAGATTGTTAATGGCAGATGGCACGGTACGTAATGTAAGTAGAGAAGAAAATGCAGAGTTATTTCCGTATGTCATTGGGGGGTACGGTTTATTTGGAGTTATTTTAGATGTGACGCTGAAGTTAACAGATGATGAATTATATGAAATGCACACGAGAATGATAGATTATAAAGAATACGAATCTTATTTCAAAGAGAAAGTGAAAAGAGATGAGAATGTTCGTATGCACTTAGCGCGTATTTCTGTTGCTCCAAATTCATTTTTAAAAGAGATGTATGTGACAGATTATACTTTGGCACAAAATCAAAATATGAGAGAAGAGTACAGTGAATTAAAGGAAGAAAATATTATAGCTGCACCGAAATTTTTACTTGGGTTATCACGTTATAGTGATTGGGGAAAGAATACATTTTGGGATATACAAAGAGGTTATTTTGAACGTACAGATGGAAAGTATGAGACGCGTAATAATGTTATGAGATCAGATAGTGCTTTTATGGAATATGAAAATCCAAATAGGACCGAAGTGTTACAAGAATACTTTGTGCCTATAGATGCTTTCACGGAGTATATAGATGATTTACGTAACGTATTAAATGAAGAAGAGTTTAATTTACTCAACATTACGATTCGTTACGTGGAAAAGAATGGAAATGCAGTTTTGTCCTATGCGAAAGATGATATGTTTGCGCTTGTTCTTTTGATTAACCAGGGACGCTCAAAGAGTGAGATAAAGAAAACAGAGGATGTCATTCGAAAGATGATTGATGTTACTTTAAAGCATAACGGTAGTTACTATTTGCCATATTATTCTTATCCAACGAAAGAGCAGTTAAAGAGGGCATATCCTCGCATTGAAGAATTTCTCAAGAAAAAGAAGGAAGTAGATTCAGAAGAGAGATTTGTGAATTTATTTTATAGGGAGTATACGAAATGACATATAGAAGATTTGTGGCTTCGCAAAGTATCATCATGATGGCAGGAAGTATGGTATTTCCTTTTTATATATTATTGCTTCGAAACGTTGGAAATAGCTTCTCGCAATTTGGCTGGGCGTATGGCTTATTTGCTTTAACATCAGCACTTGTATATCCACTAGTGGGAAAGGTATCTGATCAAGTAGGTGATAAAAAATTATTAATCATATACGCTTGGTCCATGGCAATCTTAATGCTTTGCTTTCCAATTGCCACGGAAGTATGGCATGTATATATTCTTCAAATTGTAATGGGCATTTTAGGTGCTGTGCAGCGTAATACTGAGAAGACTTCGTTAGCACGAAAGGTTGCGCAGGAAAAGGCTGGTTATGAGATTGGAAAATACCATGTGTGGACATCCATTGGCGGAGCAGTAGCGGTTATTGCCACGGGATATTTAGTAGATTTCTTTACGATTGGTACAATTTTTTATATTGCATCTATTCTATATGTAGTGAGCGGGATTGTATTAAGTAGTAAAAAAATATAACTATTCCTATTTTCACCTTAATACCCTTTATTTGTTATACTAAAAGGGAATACAAAAGAAAAGGGGACAGTGCCTTTGATGAAATTTGTAGTTTTAGCTATTCTTACTTTGTTTTTGATTCCATGGACAAGAAGTAGTAGTAAGCTTCGAGCAGTGGATAAGAAGGGAGATAAGAAGGTTGTAAAGGGTAAGAAATCATCTATTTTAGTTATTCCTGTTTTATTTTGGATAGGTATTGCAATCTATGAATACTTTTGGCTAATTGATGATCGGGTAGACTCGATTCTTACTCATTATTCTGTTGCAGTAGCAATTTTAATTGGGCTTGTTTTATTTTCACAAGATCAAATAGGGAAATTAGAAGGTACATTAAAAGGACTTCTAATGTTTATTTTACTCGCAAGTTACGGCTACTTTGGTTATTTGCACGATATAGTAATCTCGCAAAAGAAATATGATTCTGTTGTTAAGATAGAGAAAGATATTTCAGAGCCATTTACTGAAAATGACCAGCCGTTTACAGTGCCGCCAAAGACAGCGGAGAATAAGATGAAAAAAGTATTTGGTGATATTCCGAAAGTAGCTTATTTTGAGCTAGGAGAATTAACGCCACAAATGGTAAACGGCGAAGCTTTATATGTAGCGCCGATTGAAGTTTCAGGATTTTTTAAAGCGCGTAAAGCTGAGACAATTCCAGGGTATGTAACGATGTCAGGTACGAATCCTGATGCGGAAGCGAAACTGCACCTCGGTTATAAAATGAAATATGTGCCAAGCATGTTTTTTGGTAATAATTTAGAGCGTGTGGTAAGGCAAGCAGAACCAAATTTAATCTTTAAAGGAAAACCTAAATTTGAGGTTGATGATAAAGGAAAACCATATTATACAATGACGTATGGTGAATTTATTTCAGGAAGATCTGGATTTGAGGTAGAAGGTGTTGTCGTAGTAGATGCACAAACAGGTGAAGTGAAAAGATATGATAAAGGAAAGGCACCTAAATTTGTTGATGGTGTATTAAATCATGAGACTGCATCTACGTTAAATACGTACTTTGGTAAATATATTCACGGATTTTGGAATACGAAATTCTCACAAACAGATATGAAAATTCCGACTGAGTGGGGAACGAAAGAAGGCGTGACCCCGATCTTTGGTAAAGATGGAACACTGTATTATTTTACAGACTTTACTTCTCCAAAGGAAGGAGTAGATTCAGCCCTAGGCTATTCATTAGTAGATGCACGCACAGGCAAGCTATATTACTATAATGGAAAAGAAGTAAAGGGGATTATGGATGGTTCAGCAGCTACAGAAGTAGTAGATAATTCCTTTAAGAGAGAGAAATGGCATGGGACAATGCCTGTCATTTATAACGTATACGGTAAACCAGCTTGGATTATTCCGGTTGTTGATGACGGAGGCCTAGTACGTGCACATACAGTTGTATATGCTGCTAATGCAAAAATATTTGCGACAGGTTCTTCGCAGAAAGAAGCGCTTGAGAATTATAAAAACGTAATGAGCGGTAATGGTGATACATTTAGACCAACCTCAACAGGAAAAGAAGCGCAAAAAGAAGGTATTGTACAACGGGTATATAAAGAAAAAACAGGTGAAAATACAATCGTGTACGTACTTTTAGAGAATGAACAAAAGGTATTTATGATACCGGTGAAGAAATTCCCATATGCTATGTTTACAGAAGTAGGAGACCCAATTCAAATTACATATTTAGATACGGGAGAGATGATGTCCTCAGTATCTAAATTTACGAATAGCAATGTGAAAAAGTAAAGCGATAGAATTTCTATCGCTTTTTTTACATTATGAAAGAGGAAAATGCGCTGTACTTGACGTATGTTTATGATGTAACTATAATTGTTACGATTCAGTTTGTATAGGAAAGGGTGAATTGAAAAAGTGAATGAAGTTAATCACGAAATATATAAACCTGTAAAGGCAAACAGGTTATGGATGATTCTTGTATTAGGAACACTTACGGCGATTGGACCATTATCTATTGATATGTATTTGCCTTCATTACCGAAGTTAACGGATGATTTGCAAACAGGTGCATCCCTCGCGCAGCTTACATTAACAGCTTGTTTGCTTGGGCTGTCAGTAGGACAATTATTTGTTGGCTCAATTAGTGATATTTACGGAAGACGCAAACCTCTTATTATTGCTCTTATTATTTATGTTGCTTCTTCTTTACTTTGTGCTGTTGCGCCATCTATTTGGACATTAGTGTTATTACGCTTCCTACAAGGAGCTTCAGGATCAGCCGGGATTGTTATATCACGTGCGATGGTACGTGATATGTATTCAGGTTCTGAAATGACGAAGTTTTTCTCACTGCTTATGTTAGTAAACGGAGCAGCACCTATTTTGGCACCGATTATTGGGGGGCAATTATTACAGTTTACAACGTGGCGCGGTGTTTTCATCGTTCTTGGAGCAATTAGCGTATTCATGTTAATATCAGCTACTTTTGTATTGCGTGAAACATTACCTCCTGAAGAAAGAGAAACGGGTGGTTTGTCAGGGACTTTGGCGACGTACGGAAAATTGTTAAAGGACCGTCTGTTTATGGGATATGCATTGTCACAAGGATTAGTAACAGCGGCAATGTTTGCATACATTTCGGGCTCACCATTTGTGTTGCAGAACATATACGGAGCATCACCACAGCAATTTAGTTTATTCTTTGCGATTAACGGCATCGGTATTATTATTGCTAGTCAGGTAACGGGTCGTTTAGCGGGGAAAGTGAATGAGAAGACATTATTTGTTGCTGGTATTATTATCGCAGCTGTTGGTGGCCTATCTTTACTACTGACAATCGTACTAGGAATAGGTTTAATCGGTGTTTTATGTTCGTTATTCCTTGTTGTATCAAGTGTCGGGGTTGTATCAACAACTGGGTTCTCATTAGCGATGAGAAATCAGAAGCAAGCTGCAGGAACAGCGTCAGCTTTATTAGGCTTATTACAGTTCATTTCAGGAGCGCTTGTCGCTCCGCTAGTAGGTATTGGTGGAAGTAATACAGCATTACCGATGGGTGTTGTTATTGCGCTTTGTGAAGTAGGAGCAGTGTTATGTTATCTATTTATGGCCAGAAGAAGTGAGAAGCAGTTTGAACTGCAGCAAAAACAAAATTTAGAGGCTTAACAAAAAAGAACTGATTCAAAGGGAATGTTTGAATCAGTTCTTTTTTCATTTCTTTGAAATACCTCATACAGTTTTTTAAGGTGATGTAGTAAAGCATTGCAAAAGTTATTTGTATAAAGTGACGATACTGTGACAAACATGTTGGTATATATATTACGATGTCGTCTTAAGTGTAAAAAGTAGGATGTTCTCGGTATAATAACAAGTGGAGATAAAAGAAACTATAATGAGTAGTAGCTGTAGATAAAAGGAGAAGAAGAGATGAAGAAGGTTTTGGGTATTGCTGTAATGGGAAGTATGATCCTTCTAGCAGGATGTAATGGAAATAAGGATACGAAAGAACCGAAAGAAAAGGTAGAGCAATCTACAGAACAAACAGAAGAAATGAAAGAATACCTTGCAGTACATGAAAAATACGATTTGAAAATGAATAAAGAAATTAATAACGCACTGCAGTTATTTGAAGTGGCAAAAGAAAAGGGCGGTAAGGAAATAACGACTGCTACATATAAAGAAGATGTGCAAAAGGTAACAACGAGCATGTTAGAAGATATTGATCATATACGAAAAGAAATTCGTGTTCCGAAGTCGAAAGAGCAAGAACATGAGGTATATGTCGGTTTCTTGAATGAATCGGAACAAGCAATGAAAAAATTACAGAAGTTAGCTAAAGAAGAAGATTCATCGTTGATTCGTGATATAGAAATTAATTTTGCAACAGCATCGACATACTATAAACGTTTTCAAGCAGAAACGAAAAAATAACCTTGCCTGTGCAAGGTTATTTTTTCTTCTTACTACGGCCTACTTCTTTATTTTATTTCTCTTTTATATTCTTTTTTCGTTCCATCAGAGAAGACAACTTCTAAATCGAATTTTTGATAGTCTTTATCAAGTTTGAACACGTTTACTACTTGATCAATTACTTCTTGGTCAGGAGTATCTTTATCAAATTTTAATTCTTGTAGAAGTGGGCTTAATTTTGTGATAGCTTCGTCTCCTGTTAAATTTACATCTGCTTTATGATCTTCAATTTTTGCTTCCATTTTCTTATCAGCCGCTACATTTTTATAATCTGCTTCGTAGTCTTTCTTTGTATCCTGATAGTCTGTATCTAAACTAAATTCATTAAAATTAAGTTTTAAATCTGCAGGGGCCTCATTTTTTGCTTCTTCAGTCGTCTTTTTATTAGAAGTTGTGTCTTCTTTGGCAGGAGCTTTACATCCTGTTAATGCAGGTACTAGCATAAGAGCTAATAAAACTGATAGTAGAATTCTCATTATAAATTCCTCCTTATGTAAATTCGTTCTATACAAGTTTTTCCCAAAAACATGTAATTATGTATGTGTTGAAAATAAATTATTATCCTGCAGTCACAAGGACTAATCCGCAATTTAAATCAAAAACGATTTGTATGTATATGGTAAATTGAAGTTGTGAGGGAGGGGCTAAAATGCATGAAGAATATAAAGAGATAATAAAAAAATCAATTGAATATATAGAGAATCACTTACATGAGGAGCTTACAACAGAAAGAGTGGCATCTCACAGTGCAGTATCGATGTACCATTTTCATCGCATCTTTCAAAGATATGTTGGGATGAGTGTAACAGATTATATTCGAAAGAGAAGGTTAACTCATGCTGCGCAAGTTTTAGTGTCAACGGAGAGAGCTGTTATTGATATTGCAGTGCAATACGGTTTTTCCTCACAAGAGGCATTTACGAGAGCTTTTAAAAGAATGTTTCAATTGCCACCAAAGAAATATCGAAAGTACTTTCAGTCATTTTATATAGAAAGAGAGGGTGTTTCAATGCAAAAAGGTATACCGAAAGGATGGATCTTAAGTGGAAGTCATCCTGCTGAATATGAGATGGGTTTAGATTATGAAGTTGTCCATCAAGGAAAAGTATCTGCATACATAAAAGCAAAAGAGAATGTTACGCATGGAGGATTTTCAACATTAATGCAAATGTTCCGAGCGGATAAATATGTAGGGAAGAGATTACGTTTTACAGCATTTATTAAGAGTGAAAATGTAAGAGATTGGGCAGGATTGTGGATGCGAGTAGATGGAAAAGATACAGAACCGCTCGCTATGGATAATATGCAAAATCGCCCCATTAAAAATACGAATAACTGGCAATCGTACTCGGTTGTATTAGATATAAAAGAAGAAGCACTTGGTATTGCATTTGGTGTTTTATTATCAGGAGAAGGTTGTGTGTGGCTAGATAGTATTCGATTTGATGAAGTAGATGAAAAAATCCCTTCAACAGATTTGGCAGAGAACTTTTATGAAACACTTTTAGAAGATCCGGTGAATCTACAGTTTGAAGAAGTAGAAAAATAAAAACAAGGAGAAAAGATATGCTCAAATATGTAAAACTAATAAGTATTAGTTTAGTAATATCGTCTTGTATTATGGGAATTAATTATTTAGTTAGCTATCTTTGGTCAGGGCATATACCTTCTTTGACGTGGAGAACATATTTGATGTTTGTGTTTATATTTATGATGAGTTTTGGTTCAATGCAAAAAGAAGGAAAAGAGGATTATTGACAATAGTCTTTTTCGCCTTTCTTTCATTAACACAAATGGTTGTAACTGTGCCACATGAAATGCTTGCTAAAACATATCAAACAATTAGTGAATTATTTCCTGCAACATATGCAGCGAATGGCTATTATACAATAATATTTGGAGGAGTTAGTTTAGAGAGAAATATTATTTCATTATTAGTTATTGTATTGGTTACACAATCAGTAGCAGTGATGACTTTAGCTATAAAAGGAATGGTAAAGGGAAGAAGAAGCTCTGTAGTTAAAGAAGTATAAAATAAAAAGGTATCCTCGGTGGGATACCTTTTTATTAGCACTTATTATTTTGTAACTTCTGTCCACTTGTAGTTAAACTCACCACCGAAGTCAGTTGTTACAAGTCCTTTAATGAAAGAGCGTTGTAAGTAAGAACGGCCTTGTTGGTATAAAGGAGCGACAGCGCCGTCTTGTAATAGAATTTTTTCAGCTTGCTTCATTGCTTCAAAGCGTGCTTTTTCATCGCCAGCTAAATCTGTTTTCACTTTATGAATTAGCTCATCGTACTCTTTGTTAGAGTATTTATCGAAGTTATAAGCACTATCTGTTGTAAATAAATCTAAGAATGTAATTGGATCAGCGAAGTCAGGGCCCCAGCCGTCAATACCAATTTCATAGTCACCACTTAATAGTAGTTTTAGCTGTTGTTTACGTGGTTGTGGTTTTAAATTCACTGTTAATCCATCTAGGTTCTTTTCTAATTCACCTTTTAAATATTCACCAGTCTTTTTAGCTAAAGCATTGTCACTTGTTAATAGTTCGATTGTTACTTTGTCAGTACCAAGTTCTTGTTTTGCTTTTTTCCAGTTTTCTTTCGCTGTTTTCACATCATCCTTGACTAGATTTCCATTTTCTTTACGGAAGTCATTGCCTTCTGGGCTCTTTGCAAATTTCGCAGGAACCATTCCTTCAGCTGGAACAGCGCCGTTATTTAAGATTGTTTCTACGTAAGCTTTTTTATTCATTGCGCCGTTAATAGCAAGGCGTGCATGTTGATTTTTTAATGTTTCATTTTTCTGATTTAATCGTAAGAATTGAATACCGACTTCAGCGCGTTCTTTGAAGTTTGGATCGCTCTTATATTTATCAACAAACTCTGCAGTTAAAGCAACACGATCAATTTGTCCTGAATCATATAAGTTTACTTCTGTAGACTTATCTTTAACGACATTGAAGTTGATTTCTTCTAATTTTACAGTTTTAGCATCCCAATAGTTAGGATTTTTCTTCAATTGGAAGCTTTGTTCATGTTTCCAGTTATCTAATGTGAAAGCACCGTTATAAATTAAATGATTTGTTTCTAAACCATATTTATCGCCTTGAGACTTTAAGTACTCTTCATTAATTGGTAAGAATGTTGAGAATGTAGTTAAGCTTAAGAAGTAGGGAACAGGACGGTCTAGTTGTACTTCTAACGTTTTATCATCAACAGCTTTGACCCCTAGTTGATCAATTGGCAATTGTTTTTGGTTTATTTGTTTCGCATTCTTTATATCGAAGAATAAGAATGCGTATTCAGCTGCTGTATCAGGATTTACGGCACGTTGCCAAGCGAAGGCAAAGTCCTTTGCTGTAACAGGAGTACCGTTTGACCATTTTGAATCACGGAGATGGAATGTATATTTTGTTTTATCGGGACTAATGTCAACCGACTCAGCGACACCAGGAACCGGTTTATTATCTTCTCCCATTGCATATAGCCCTTCAAAAACATTACGCATTACGTTCATGGATTCCCCATCCGTTGCTTTTGCAACATCCATTGTTGGAATTTCTGAAGCGAATGATAAGTTAATTGCCTGTTTATCAGGTGCTTTATCTTTTGCTTTCGCTCCGCTTGCATTATCTTTATTTCCCCCGCAAGCAGTTAGTAATAGACTTGCCCCTAAAACAGATGCAACAACAGGTACAACTTTTTTCTTCATTGTTCGTTCCTCCCTAAATGTGTTGTTCGTAACGTCATAATGTCCGTGTCTTGAAGTAGCTATAGAAGGAGATAAAACCTATTATAAATATTTGTTTATAGGTAATCAGGTGTTCTATATGTATATACATGTCGAACTATAATCTATCGTTATATGTTTCAACGTAGTAGACATTATATTTTGATGGTGAAATATTTTGTTTCTTTGATTATTTAGAATATTAACACTGAAAAGAACTATATGTCAATAATAAAAATAGATTGTTAATTTCTCAGAATAATATATTAAAAAAAGCAGATTCTCATGTGTGAGAGAACCTATTTTTAATATATTTTGCTAAAAAAACAATTGGTGTGGGCTAATAATAAGTGGGGATGAAGAAACCCCCACTTATTAAAGTTTCACTTTATTTTTCAATTTTTGTCCACTTGAAGTTTAATTGACCTGCAAAGTCTACTTGCACAATTCCTTTCACATAAGAACGTTCTAAATAAGATTCGCATTTTTGGTAAAGAGGAGCGATAACAGAGTCTTTAAATAATATTTTCTCGGATGCTAGTAATGCTTCCCAGCGAGCTTTTTCATCACCAGCTAAAGTTGTTTTCACTTTTGCTATTGTTTCATCGAATTCCTTATTAGAGTAATGATCTAAGTTATAAGGGTTATTCGTTGTAAATAGCTCAAGGAATGTAATTGGATCCGCAAAGTCAGGGCTCCAGCCATCAATTCCGATTTCGTAGTCACCTTTTAATAAAAGCGAAACTTGTTGCTTACGCGGCTGAGGTTTTATATTTACTGTTAATCCATCTAGATTCTTTTCTAGTTGTCCTTTTAAGAATTCACCAGTTTTCTTATCAAGGTCAGCATCACTCGTTAATAATTCTAATGTTATCTTTTCAGAACCAAGCTCTTGTTTAGCTTTTTTCCATAACTCTTGTGCAGATTTTGTATCAACTTTTGTTAAATCGCCGTTTGCAGTACGGAAGTCTTTTCCTTCAGGTCCTTTTGCAAAGTTTTTTGGAACGAGACCAAATGTTGGTGTAGAGCCATCATTTAATAACGTATTTACAAAGGATTTTCTATCAATTGTTTGATCAATTGCTTGGCGTGCAGAAACGTTTTGAAGTACTTTGTTTTGTTGATTCATACGTAAAAATTGTACGCCTACGTTTGGACGTTCTTTAAAGTTAGCATCCTTTTTATATTTATCGACGAAGTCAGATGTTAGTTTTATACGATCTAATTGTTTTGACTCGAATAAATTTACTTCTGTTGATTTTTCTTTTACGACATTAAAATTGATTTCTTCTAGTTTGACAGTATCTTTATCCCAATAGGTAGGGTTCTTCTTAAATTTAAAGCTTTGTTCGTGCTTCCAATCGCTTAGTGTAAAAGCTCCATTGTACAAGATTGTATTATCTTCTAAAGCGTATTTATCACCTTGTACTTTAAAGAATTCCTCATTAATTGGTAGAAATGTTGGGAACGCTGTTAAGCTAATAAAATAAGGAACAGGACGCTCTAATTCTACCTCAAACGTATGGTCATCAACTGCTTTTACACCAAGTTGGTCGGCTGGAAGTTCTTTGTTGTTAATTTTTGTTGCGTTTTTAATATCAAAGAATAAAAATGCATATTCAGAGGCTGTTGCTGGATCTACGGCACGTTGCCAAGCGAACACAAAATCTTTAGCTGTAACAGGAGTGCCGTTTGACCATTTTGAATCTCGCAAATGGAATGTGTATTTCGTTTTATCGCCACTTACTTCATGAGATTTTGCAACACCAGGAACAGGTTTGTTACCTTCACCAAGATTATACAAACCTTCAAATACGTTTCTCATTACTTGACCAGAATCAGTATCTGTAGCACGAGCCGTATCCATTGTTCGTATTTCAGTAGGTGAAGATAAGTTTAAAACCTGTTTACTAGGTGCCTCGTCTTTTGCATTTGCTCCGCTTGCTTCGTTTTTATAACTACCGCAACCAGTTAATAAAATACTTACTCCTACAACTGATGCAATACCGGGTACAAACTTCTTTTTCATTTGATTTTCCTCCTAAATAATTAAGTTTGGATGATGATGAGGGAAATGAAAAATAAAAAATCCCTCTTTTCATATTGAGAAAGAGGGATTTTTACGTACAAGTTATGCACCCGTATATAAACGAAGTCCCTCATTCTATCTTTCAAGCATAAAGCTTGCAGGAAGTGGCACAGTATTCAAAATGAACCTGTTGCCGAGGTTTCAAAGGGCCAGTCCCTCCACCTCTCTTGATACAATGAGTAAACGAATAAATTTTATTAATTTTTGTGTTTCTTTGATAATTCAAAATCTTACACCTTGAATAATGAAGTGTCAACTAAATGAAATATAGTTTAAATTTTCAGTTTTCTTAAATGAAAAAACCACTGCATATGGCAGTGGTTTTTCTACTAGAAGTTAAAGTTATCTGGATCTGGACCAACGCGACGATCTTCATTTAAAGCTTGAATTGCTTTCATATCATCAGCACTTAATTCAAAGTCGAAGATGTTTGCATTTTCAATAATGCGATGTTCTTTAATTGATTTGGGAATTGTTACAACTTCGTTTTGTAAATCCCAACGTAAAATAATTTGCGCAGTTGATTTATTATATTTTGTCGCAATTTCTTGTAACGTTGGATTATCTAGTAGTTGTCCTTGCATTAATGGTGACCAAGCTTCAAGCTGGATATTATGTTCTTTACAGAATGCATGTAACTCTTCTTGTGCTAAACGTGGGTGGTATTCCACTTGGTTGACCATTGGCTTAATTTCAGCAATTTCAAATACGTCTTGTAAGTGGTGAATGTGGAAATTACTCACACCGATAGCGCGAACACGGCCATCTTTATAAAGTGTTTCTAATGCTTTCCATGATTCAGTATATTTCCCTTTTACAGGCCAATGTACTAAATATAAATCTAAATATTCTAGACCTAATTTCTCTAATGTAGTTTCAAATGCTTGAAGCGTTGTTTCATATCCTTGATCGCTATTCCATACTTTTGAGGTAATAAATAATTCTTCACGTGAAACACCGGATTCACGAATCGCTTGCCCAACGCCTTCTTCATTTTGATAGATTGCTGCAGTATCGATGCTGCGGTAGCCATTTTTAATTGCTGCTTTTACAGAATCAATTACTTCTGAACCATCTTCTACTTTAAAAACACCTAAACCAAACCAAGGCATTTTTACACCGTTATGTAATGTTGTATAGTCTTTTAAACTTGTTAAAATCATATTATTTCCCCCTAGCTTTTTTGTTTGTTGCTTCTACTGCTTTTTGAATTGCCTCTGAAAAATTATATTCGTATAAAGTTTTGAGACCTTCAGCTGTGGAACCACCTGGCGTTGTTACTTGTTCGCGAAGGTTAGCTGGATTTTGCGTTTGTTCAAGCATAGAAGCAGAGCCAGAAATCATTTGAATGACAAGATGTTTTGCGGTTTCTTCATCAACTCCATAACTTTTTGTTGCTTCAATTAAGCTTTCAGCAAAGTAATAAAGGAAGGCTGGTGCACTTCCAGTAACTGCAGTAAGCTGATGAACTTCTTCCTCATTACAAAGTTGCGAAGTACCAATACCTTTTAAAAGTAGTTGCAGGGTTTCTTGATGTATCTCGTTTACTGATTGTCCCATTGTATATAAGGAGATAGACTTTCCAATTTCAGCAGCTGTATTAGGCATAATCCAAGCAACAGGCGTGCCTTTTGGGAGTCTAGCTTCTAAATAAGATGGTCCAATGCCAGCTGCTACTGTTACGACTAGTTGATTTGATATTAACGGAGATAGCTCAGCTAATAACTCTTCATGAGCCGAAGGTGGCATTGCTAAAACAACCGTATCAACAGATGTAACATGCTGTTTCCAATCTGTTGTAGTAGACACATTATATTGATGTTGTAACTGTTTTAGCTTTTCTATGTTGCTTCGGTTAGAGACGATAATTTCTTCGATGTACTCTTTGCTTGTTTTAAGTAATCCGGAAAATATAGCTTCTGCCATACGACCGGCACCAATAAATAAAATTCGATGTTTAGTTAGCATATCCTTTATTCCTTTCTAGTAGAGATATGTTATAAAAACGATATCATCTTTAAGAGAATTTTGTAAAAAGAAAAGACTTATCGTAGATGGAATGGATAATGAGAAGGAGGAAATTCATGCTAATATTAGCTATTATTAATCTCTTTATATGTGTAGCTGGTTTGCTAGAGTGGAAGAGCAATTATAAGAGGCAAGAACATACAAATAATTATATCTAGAAAATAATTAGAATTAAAAAACCCCTGAAGTACATATGCTTCAGGGGTTTACTAATAGAATATAAGATTATGCTTTTGTCATACCAAGTAATACAGCGCCGCCAATAATTAAAACACTACCGAGTGCAATAAAGATCAATTGACGTTTTGTTTTCTTTTCACCTAAGAATACAATCGCACCGAATGTTGAGATAACGATTCCAGTTTGAGATAATGGGAAGCTTGTTGCTACTCCAACACGTGGTAATGAAAGAAGTAAGAATAAGTTTCCAGTTCCCCATAGTAAACCAGACAAAGCATTACGGATTGCATATTTGTTAAATGGTTTATGTTTAGACGTCAGTACAACCGCACCAACAAACATACCAACTGCTTGTGGTAAAATAGCAGACCAACCATCGATATTATACCAACGAATAATAATTACATATACAAGATAGCCGAAAGTAGAAACAATTAAAGTAAGAAGTCCTTTTTTCAATTGTCCAGGTGGCTGAGCATTTTCTTTATCATCTAATGATGTGAATACAACACCAACTACGATTAATAGGATTGCAATCGTTCCCAGAATGATCGTTGTAGTAGTAGTCCACTCACGGAAAGCGATAACCCCAAAGATAGAAGTTGCAACAAGTTGCATACCAGTAGAAATCGTTACAGTAGTTGAAACACCTAGTTTTTCAACTGTTTTTAATTGGTTTACTTGTCCTAAAGCCCAGAATAAACCTGAAATAAAACCAACAATTAAGATTGTCATTGTTAAAGCTGGTTGAGTAAATACATACATAATTGTTGCGAAGAATAGAGCACCGATTGTCATACCTACCGTTTGGCTATATGCACCACCGCCCATTTTTACGCTTACTAATAAGATGTTTCCCCATGCAATTGCAGGAAGAAGCGCTAATAAAATGTCCATTACAAGACTCCCTTCGGTTTGCTATACCAATATAGTTACATATCGTTCTAACGATCGGTAATGCCCCACTAATAGAGTAGAAGATTACCGATCGCTAAAACAGGATGAAGAATTCACGATATAAATGCGTTTTCATTTCTTCATTTTTTGAAACACCTCCATATAATAACAGGAAATTGCCTATTTTAGAAAGTGAATTCAAATAAAATGTATATTTTAATAAGAGGTAAAATTCAGTTATTTCCCGGTGGTATATTTTATTTCCTAAGAAATAAAGAAGCAGCTTCGAAAAAAGCTGCTTTAAGAGTTAGTAATTCTTTTATTAATAAGTTGAATACATAGTAGAAATACGAGTGACATACCGATAGTAATAACTACAAGTGTCCATGCGAGTTGCATATTACTTGCATCAATAGCCATGTAAATTGCAGTTGGGATTGTCTGTGTTTTACCAGGAATGTTCCCGGCAAACATAAGTGTAGCACCAAACTCACCGAGCGCGCGGACAAAGCTCAAAATCATCCCGCTTAGTAAGGCAGGAAATGCGAGCGGAAGTGTAACGTGCAGAAAAACTTGATATTCACTTGCGCCAAGGTCACGAGCACTTTCTTCAATTTGTACATTTGCGATAGAAAATCCCGTTTTCGCTGATTGATACATAAGCGGAAATGCAACAACTGTAGAAGCAATGATCGCAGCAGTAGATGTGAACATAATAGACTGCTGAAATAATGATTCAACCCACTTTCCGATCAGGCTGTTGTTTCCAAAGATGATAATGAGAAAGAAGCCGATAACAGTTGGTGGAAGTACCATTGGTAATAAAAATATGGTTTCTAATAGTACTTTATATCGCCATGAGGAGCGAGCTAGTGCTCGCCCGACAATTGTCCCTAAAATTGTAACGAGAATAGTGGCGCATGCAGCTACTCTTAAAGATAGAAAGACAGGCGATAAAATAGCATCAATGCTCATAGTAATTACGACAGGACTGTAAATCCATATTTTTTAAAGATAGATTGTGCATCTTTTGACTGCAAATACTCATAAAATGAAGTCGCCTCTTTCTTATGTTTAGATTCCTTTATAACACCTAAAGGATAGTGGATTGGCTCATGAGAAGTAGCTGCTGCTGTCTCACCAATCTTTACTTTATCCGAAATGAGAGCATCTGTTTTGTATACAATACCAGCATCGACATTCCCTGTTTCTACATATGTTAACACTTGGCGAACATCTTTTGTAAATACGACTTTATTTTGAACATCATTCCAAAGGTTTTCGTGTGTTAGAGAAGCCTTTGCATATTTGCCAGCAGGTACAGATTCAGGTGTACCAAGTGCAATTTTTTTTATTTTTTCATCTTTTAAATCTTGAATTTTTGTAAGAGAACTATCTTTTGGGACGACTAGAACGAGTTCGTTTCCAAGGAGATTTTTCCCCTCTTTTTCATTAATGAATCCTTTTTTTACAAGGGTTTGGAATTTATCTTCTGCTGCTGAGAAGAATAAATCAGCAGGTGCACCTTGTTCAATTTGTTGTTGAAGTGCTCCAGAAGCACCGAAGTTAAAAGAAAGTTTGATATTTGGCTCTTTTTCTTTATATTGTTTTTCGATTTCTTTTAATGCATCTTGTAAGCTTGCAGCAGCTGAGATAGTCAGTTCAACTGTTTTATCCTCTTTAGCAGCTGACTTTGTATGCTTTTCCCCACTTGTACAAGCAGCGCTAAATATAAGAAGGAAAGAAAGTATAAGTACCCCGATGGAACGTAATATAAATTTATTCATAAAAAAATCCCCTTTCATTTTGACACATCTAATTATAACTAAATATAACTAAATATAACTAGTTATAATTGAATATAATTTGAACATATGTCTATTTTTAAAAAATAGGAGAAATATTCTTTTCTTTGTTACAATGAAAGGAGAAAGTGAGGAATCGTCTATGGATCATCATTCCTACACAACGGAAGAAGTAGCAAAGCGATTAAAAGTATCAAAATTAACTGTATACGACTTAATTAAAAAAGGAGAACTTCCTTCTTATAGAGTTGGTAGACAGATGCGCATTGATGCAGCAGATTTAGATCAATATATAAAGCAAATGAAAACAGGGAAAGTACAAGTTAATCCTGTAAAAAACGATGGTAGTAGTATCTTGAACACGTGTATTATTAGTGGTCAAGAACTAACGTTAGATATGTTAGCTAAACGTATAGAAAATCGTTTGCCAAGTTCTAATGTTTTAAGAGCGTATCAAGGTAGCTTAACGAGTTTAGTGAAAATGTATCAAGGAGAAGGAAGTATCGTTAGTTTGCATTTGTTTGATGGTGAAACGGGTACATATAATATTCCTTACGTAAAACGTATTTTAGTAGGACAGCCATGTCTTATGATTAATTTATTGTCCAGAAATGTAGGGTTTTATGTTCAAAAAGGAAATCCGAAGAAAATAAAGACATGGGCTGACATATCCGGGTCCACTATAAAGTTTGTGAATCGAGAAAAGGGTTCTGGTATTAGAGTGTTAGTGGATGAACAATTAAGAATCCGAAAATTAAATAAAGCTGATATTAGTGGATATGAATGGGAAGAATCGAATCATCTTGGTGTTGCCACGCAAGTTGCAAATGGAAAAGCTGATGTAGGAGTAGGTTCAGAAAAGTTTTCGCAAATTGTAAATGTGGACTTTATTCCAATCATGAAAGAACAGTATGATTTAGTAATTTTGAAGAATAAAGAAAATGAAGAGCTGATTGAAGTTGTGAAAGACATTCTGCAATCGGAAGAATTTCATAATGAATTAAATGCGATTGGCGGATATGATATTACGAAAACAGGTCAAATTGTATATGAAATAAAGTGAAACTTTAATCAGTGGGGGGTCTTCATCCCCCACTGATTATTAGTTGAACCAATCGGGCTGCCCATTAAAGCGGGACAAACTAAAAAGCTGCTTGTCTATAAGACGAGCAGCTTTTTCTATATATAAAGGGGTTTGGGGAAACAAAGTGTTAAATAAGACCTTGAGCAAGTGTATAAATGAAAGCCGTAAGAAGAGTAGCTCCACTTGCAAGTCCGATAAAGTCTGATTTGTTGAAAGTAATGTTGTTCATTATAATCTCTCCTTATTTGTTTAATGTAGTTGCAACAGCTTTTGCATCGACAAGTGCGGATAGCACCATGCCCATTGTATTTAAAAATTTATTTGATTTCATATTGTTCATCATGCGTATCCGCTCCTTTTCGAATAGTTGTTGCCCTGCTTATGTCTTAATTATAGGGAATATGGATACTTCCAACTATCGAATTAGCTTACGAAAGACTTACACTTTTGTAAGAAAAAAAGACATTCATGTAAGAATGTCTTTCACAGCATATTGATATGATGATGGTCTTCAATTGTTTTTAAAAAACTACGCATTGAATTCGTCATATAGCTATCTTTACGGCGTATGAAAACCGTTGAAATACTGCCGTATTTTTCAGGGATTGCATGACAATGTACCTTACCTGCTTTAGAAAGATGATGGACAGCAGACTGTGGTACGAGTGTAATTCCGAGACCGAGTGCAACACTGTTTAATATTGTCTCTAATATATTGAATTCCATAATTCTTTTTGGTAGCAAACCTTCGTCTTTAAGCCAACGTTCTAGTTTGGAGCGGTATCCACATCCTTGGTTAAAAACGAGTAGAGGCGTTGTTGTAAATTCTTCTATATGAAAGGCTTTATTTTGTGTTATAAGCATTAATTTCTCTGTACTAACATCGTATTGTTCGATTAGTGGATGTTTAATAGGACCTGATATAAAGGCGCCATCTAATTGATGATCAAGTACTTCTCTAATTAATTCTTCTGTTAGACCCGCTTGTAATGATAAATCGACATTCGGATAGCTTTTATAGTAAGAAGATAAAATGGTAGGCAGTGTACTTACTGTTTCGACTGTACCGATTTTTAATATACCAGAAGGTGTTTCGCTATCTAAAAATACTTGTTTTAGTTCGTCGACATCTTGCAAAATTTTACTAACATAAACGAGCATTTTTCTTCCTTCAGCTGTTAAAGTCATTCCTCGTTTATGGCGGTAAAAGAGTGGGGTTTTTAATTCGTTTTCTAGTTGTTTAATACGTGCAGTTACATTTGATTGTACATAATTTAATTCCTTTGCTGCGCTACTTACACTACCCTGATCGGCAACGCTTTTAAAGATTTGTAAGTCTCTTAATTCCATTTTGTAATCCCCCTTGATGTTAACTATCATTATAAATGATAGTTAACATCATTTTGAATCATTTTACGTGATATATTTTTTCTTTTACAATTCTCTTTGTGCAAATAGAAAGAAACGGGGGATTGCGGTGAGAAGAGGTCAAATGATAATAGGGGCTTTGGCGTGTTTAATTGCGAGTATGTCATGGGGAGCGATGTTTCCAGTTGCTGATCATGCGCTAGAATACATAGATCCATTTTATTTTTCGCTTATTCGCTATGGAGCAGTGGCGATAATGCTGATTGTATTGTTGTTAGTGAAAGAAGGAAAACAGGCATTTTGTTTAGAGGGAAGAGGAAAGTTACTCGTCTTTTTTGGAACGATGGCATTTACAGTATATAATGTCCTCATATTTTTAGGGCAAATGTTAATGGGTAAGTCGGGTGTAATGGTAGCTTCCATTATGGAAGCACTTATGCCGATGATTTCTATTTGTATTTTATGGGGATATAAGCATATAAAACCGAAGAAGTATATGATAACGAGTATGGTTATTGCTTTTGTAGGAGCTGTGTTTGTTATTACAAAAGGTGACATGAGTTTCTTTGTAACATTGAAAGATAATATGTTCCCATTAGCATTTATATTTATTGGTGTTGTAGGGTGGGTTATTTATACGATGGGTGGTCAAACTTGTAGTGATTGGTCAACATTACGTTATTCTACGTTGACGTGTGTATTCGGTACGACTGTTACAGCGATTATAACGGTAATTATTACGTCGCTTGGATATATTTCAGTTCCAAGTATGGGAACGATTTCTATTGTGAAATATGATTTGTTATTCATGATGACATTGCCAGGTATTGTAGCGCTACTTGCTTGGAACTATGGTGTGAAAATTTTATCATCCATTAATGGGATTTTATTTATTAATTTTGTACCAATTACGACTTTAGCTATTATGATGATGCAAGGGTATCAAATCACAATGTTTGATATTATAGGGACTGTACTTGTTATTGCAGCGCTTATTCGCAATAACGTTTGCCAGAGAAAAGAAGAAAATATAAATAAGAGAGTTTTACAAGAAGAACAATTACGTCAAGCTGTTTAATAGGCAAATGGAGGATTTCACATGTTAGAAAGTTTATTGTTTTTCTTCGCCGTCGGAGTTGCCTGTGAGCTTGCAGCAATTAATCGAAATGGTCGTAAAAAGATAAAACAACAAGCTGAGCTGATACAGCTTTTAAAAGAATTGAAAGAAAGAAAAAATTAAAAAGACGACCGGGCATAGACGGTCGTCTTTTTCTATATAAAGGGGAAAGGGGACACAAAGTTATACAAGCGTAGCAGCGTAAATGAAAGCAGTAAGAAGAAGAGAGCCGCTAGCTAATCCTAAAAAATCTAATTTGTTAAAAGTAATGTTATTCATAATACATTCTCCTTACTTGTTTAATGCAGAAGCAACAGCTTTTGCATCGAAAAGAGCCGATAATACCATGCCCATTGTATTTAAGAAATTGTTCGTTTTCATTTTGTTCATCATATTGATCCACTCCTTTTCGAATAATTGTTGCCCTGTTTCTGACTTAATTGTATGAAATATAGTAAGAAGTAGCTATCGAATTAGCTTACAAGAAAATTACACTTTTGTAAGAATTGAAATTTAACAATTCATCCTCAATTTTATTACCAACTCCTAAAACTTAGTGTTATAATTATTATAAGAATATGATTATACTTCGGATGTTTAGAAAGGAACGAAATAAATGTATAAACCAATTACATTTTTGTTGAAATATATATTTAAAACAGCTGGGAAAGTAGAAGTACAAGGAAGAGAAAAGCTACCAGAAGGTGGACCCTATGTTGTTGCATGTACACATACAAGTTTTATGGATGTATTAATGTTAGCTACAGGGATGTATCCAACTCAAATTCATTACATGGCCAAAAAAGAATTATTTGAAGGGAAATTCAAAAATTGGTTCTTTAAAAATGTAAATGCATTCCCTGTAGATCGTGCGAATCCAGGACCAAGTACACTTAAAATTCCATCACGTTTATTAAAAGAAGGAAAGGTAGTAGGGATTTTTCCGAGTGGAACAAGATCAGCGGAAGATGTTTCATTAAAAGCGGGTGCTGTGACAATTGCGATGCGTTCCAATGTTCCATTAGTACCAGCAGCTTATGTTGGTCCATCAAGTGTAAAAGAATTAATAAAGGGGAAAAAGGCACAATTGATTTTTGGAGATCCAATTCAAATTGAGGCTGGAGAACAAATAGATCGAAAAACCGCTATGAAAATGATGACGGATCAATTAAATGAGAAGTTTGAGGAGTTAAAAGAAGCTTTGCAATCAAATCAAAAATAAGAAAAGACGACCGGGCATAGACGGTCGTCTTTTCTATTACTATTTATAATAAAGGGGAAAGGGGACACAAAGTTATACAAGCGTAGCGGCGTAAATAAAAGCAGTAAGAAGAATCGAGCCACTAGCTAGTCCTAAAAAATCTAATTTGTTAAAAGTGATGTTATTCATAATACATTCTCCTTACTTGTTTAATGTAGAAGCAACAGCTTTTGCGTCGATAAGAGCGGAAAATACCATGCCCATTGTATGTAAGAAATTGTTCGTTTTTATTTTGTTCATCATATTAATCCGCTCCTTTTCGAATAGTTGTTACCTTGTTTCTGACTTAATTGTATGAAATGTTGCGGAAAGTCACTATCGAATTAGCTTACAGAAAAATTACACTTTTGTAAGAGAAACGAATGAAGGTGTAATGATAAGAAGATTTGACATATGTTCATGAGATTCATTAAGTTAAAGGTAGAGGTGAGTGTATGGCTAATATTAAAGATATTGCAAAGATGGCGGGAGTTTCAGTTACGACTGTTTCGAGAGTGTTGAATGATCACCCATATGTAAGTGAAGAAAAAAGAAAAGCGGTTATAGAGATAGTTGAGAAATTGAATTACTCGCAAAACGCAAATGCTGTTCATTTATCAAAAGGAAAAACGAATATTGTTGGTGTGATTTTACCGTATATTAATCATCCGTGTTTTGATGCGATGGTGAGCGGAATGATGGAGACTGCGTTAGCGCATAATTACAGGGTGCTACTTTGCCAAACGAATTATAATAAAAAAGAAGAAATGAAAAGTTTACATATGTTAAAAACAAAACAATTGGATGGTCTTATTATTTGTTCACGTGCAAATGATTGGGAAACGATAGAACCGTATGCTTCTTACGGCGCAATAATTGCTTGTGAAGACAATGATATTTCAAACATCTCAAGTGTATATACGAATCATTCAGCGGCCTTTCAATTAGGAATGGATTATTTGATTGAGAAAGGTTATAAAAAAATTGGTTATTGTACGGGAAGAAAATTAGGGCCGAGTAGTCAAAAGCGTTTTGATGTTTATAAACAGCAATTGCAATCTATAGACGAAGAGGTTAATGAAGAATGGATTTTTACAGAATGTTTTACACTAGAAGATGGTGTAAAAGTGGCTCATAAGTTAAAAGAGATGCAGGATCTTCCTGAAGCATTAATAGTAGCAGGTGATGAAGTTGCGATTGGGGTTATGACAGAGGTTGAAAAATTAGGGATTCAAGTTCCTGAGGATTTAGCGATTATTGGCTTTGATAATCAACCTATCTCGCAAGTGTTACAATTAACAACTATTGATCAAAATTTAAAGGAGATAGGGAAAACTGCTTTTGAAATGTTGCATAGAAAAGTGAATGAAGAGAGTTCTGAACAAGAAAAGCTGGAAATTCCATACGAACTTGTGGAACGCTCTACAGTTTAATCGTAATCCGTTATGTGTATAATCGCATAACGGATTATTTTTTTGAAATATCTTTGACAGGAAACGCGTTTCATACTTTATAAAGGAGTTAAACCGGTCTGTAATAATCCATGGATTCTTTTCAAGTGTTAATGCAGTGAATAGAATTTGGAGGAATATGCATGAATGAACTTTTATCGAGTATGAAAAAGTATGTAGATGATGATGAAAAGATTCTGGCTTTTGTGGTAGGGATATTTGAGAAGGATAATTTTATATTATCGTATCAACATGGGGTTTTTGTTGCCACTACTAGACGTCTCCTTTTTTACGGGAAATTTCCGTACTATTCTTCAACATTTAAAGAGTATTCATATTTGTATATAGATAGCATAGATTTTCATCCGTATTTTGAATTTACTTGTAGTCATGAAACCATTCGCGCTAAGTATATTCAGAAAGGGAATGTGGAGCGATTTGTCCGTGCAGTTAGAGCAAATATGAATAATTAATCAACCCTCTGTTTAAACATAATATTTCAATTTTTAAGAGGGAAAATGCGGAATAAAAACCACTTCTAAACCTCTAGGAGATAGTGATACAATGTCAAATGGGGGGAGGGTATGAACTATGGTTAATCAACGTATAAAGGAAATAACACTAATTACAATTGGTTCATTATTATTCGCAATTGGTATTAATTACTTTGCAATTCCAAACCGTTTATCGGAAGGTGGAATTATTGGTTTAACGGTTGTTACGTACTACTTATTTGATTGGTCACCAGGAATTGTGAACTTTGCTATAAATGCAATTTTACTAGCTGTTGGTTATAAATTTTTTGATAAGAAAACAATGATTTATACAATTTTAGGGATTGTAGAAACATCTTTGTTTTTATACGTTACAGAACATATTGAGTATCATGTAAATAGTGATACATTATTAGCAGCTTTATTTGCTGGTTTATTTGTGGGAATTGGATTAGGTTGTATGTTCAAAGCCGGAGGTACATCGGGAGGATCAGCAATCTTAGCTCAGTTAGCAAATCAATATTTAGGTTGGAGTGTAGGTAAAGGCGTACTAATTATTGATATTGTTGTAATTGCTGGTTCTGTATTTATAATAGGGCAAGAAAAGGCGATGTATACACTTGTGGCTGTGTTCATTGGAGCGAAGGTGATTGATTTCATTGTAGAAGGAATGGACACAAAAACGGCTGTTACAATTATTTCGAATCAACCAGATTTAATTCGTGAAGCTATTACGAAAAATATGACACGCGGTGTTACTGTATTAGAAGGGCGCGGCGGATATACTGGTAAAAATAAAGAAGTTTTATATGTTGTTATTAATAAACAAGAGCTTGTTAAGTTAAAACAAGTTATTAGCCGGGTAGATGAAGATGCTTTCGTTGTTATACATGATGTACGTGATGTACTTGGCGGTGGCTTTAAAGCAAGCTAAAAGGTGAACGAGCAAATTCGTTCACCTTTTTTAATTCTTACAAAAATGTAAGTGTAATGTAATGAGATTCAATAGTAGATTTTATTCCACCTTTTTAAAATGGATGTATATATATCCTGCAGAGGAGGAATGTTTATTATGAAGAAAAAAATGATCACTACTATAATAGCGATGATAGTGATAGTAGTAATGTTACTGCCTACGAAACTTGGACCAGTTATCGATAAATATAATCCATTTTATAAGACGAAAGAATACTATACGGTTGTGAATACAATTGGTCAGCATATTGGTGATGAGTGGTATGAATATGAATTTATTGCATTCGATGAACGTGGTAGAGAGCAGAAAATAAAGAAAACGGTTAAGCATATGTTAAAGAGAGATGAAGCATTAAAGGTTTTTGCAAAAGGACGTTACGGTGAATCGATTGAAGAGATTGAGGTTGCAAATATTCCTATAAATGCGAAGAGCAAACTTTTAACGATGAGATAGTGAAATATACCCCCGGCTATTTTTTGTCGAAAATAAAAATACTGGGTAAGGGTATTTTTGAGATTAACAAAAAAGCCTTAGTCCATATAGACTAAGGCTTTTTTATTATATAAAGGGGAAGGGGGTACATTGTAGTAGCATGGGTGAAAGGTATAAGAAGAGTAGCTACTAGCAATGTAATTTGGTTATGTGAGTGTTCTTCTTATTTGGCTTACTTTCTAACTTTATTGTACGAAATATAAGTAAGGGGAACTATCGAATTACATTACACATAACTTACAAACATGTAAGCCTTCTGTAATGTAATTCGATAGTTAAAAGATAGTAATTTTCATATAGTGTAACTAGAAAGTCTCAATGTATTACTTTCTGTTTGTAATGAAGAATGAAAAACCAACTAACTTTTAATAATCCTCATCTGAATAAAGATGGGGATCCTTTTTTAAACCTTACAACATTGTAAGGTTTACGTAAGTTAATTCGATAGTAAATTTGTCATATTTTTTGCATAATAGATACAGATAGAAAAATAATTAGGGATCTAGTAAGAAGGGAGAAGAATGGGATGCGTAAAGAAGAAGTAGTGAAGTTACCAATTAAAGATTTCTGTAGCTACTTTACTGTTGCCGTAGTGTGTATTGGATTATTTGATATCATAACAAACTTAATTGTTAAATAATATAGATGCTAAAACAAGAAAGGAAGTCCTTTCTTGTTTTTTTATGGGGGCATAAAGATGAAATGGATTGATAGTCATATACATGTTGATCAATATAAGGATGAAGAGAAGAGCAGATTACTAAAAGAGGTGGAAAATAGTAAGGAAATAAAGGGGCTTATTGCGGTATCTATGAATTATCAATCTTGTAAGGAAACGTTATCTTTAGCGAAGAAGTATCCCTTTATATATCCAGCGATAGGGTTTCATCCAGAGCAACAGATTCATAAAGAAGAGTGTGAACAGATTTATCAACTTATTGAACAGAACGCAGAGAAAATTGTTGCGATTGGTGAAGTAGGTTTGCCCTATTATTTGAGGAAAGAAGATGAAAGAATTGCTGTAGATCCATACATAGCTGTATTGAAAAAATTTATAGAACTAGCTAGTAAGTATAATTTGCCGATTGTATTACACGCAGTTTATGAAGATGCTGACATTGTATGTGATTTGCTAGAGAAATATAAAGTTTCACGTGCACACTTCCATTGGTTTAAAGGAAGCGATGAAACAATGAAACGGATGATGAGAAATGGTTATTATATTTCGATTACACCGGATGTTTTACATAAGGAGAAGATTAGAAAAATCGTTTCGTATTATCCGCTTGAATATATGATGGTAGAAACAGATGGTCCGTGGGAATTTCAAGAAGATGTTATAACGCACCCAAGAATGATTCGAGAGGTATTAAAGGAAATTAGTTCTATAAAAAACATATCCATTGATAAGGTCGCAGAAACAATATATGAAAATACAAGTCGATTTTATTTGAAAGGATAGGAGAATTATAGTTTTAATCATGTAACGGAAGAAGTAAAAGTTGAATTTATTTAATAAAATGCCACGGTTTGATATAGGACAAAAAACCACCAAGCGGTCCGCTCGGTGGTTTTGTATTAGGATTCTAATTTTTTCGCACGTTTTAATAATAAAAGAAAGACAATGATAACGAACCCTAGTATAAGGAAGATGCCATATTGCTTTATATAATCAATTATGTCATTCGCACTGGTTGGTTTTTCAACGTGAATGCCTTCTTTATTCGTCGTAATATGAATATCTTTCATTTTTACTTCATTCTTTTCCTTTTGTAAATCAATCCATTCTATATTTGGAATACTTTCTAGGTCCTTTAACACTTCTTTTAATGGTTTCACACCTAAGTAAGGATGATAGAATGCTCCAATAACTCCATCGGATAATTTAGAAACAGATAGAGCACGTTCTTTCATTTTAGCAATAGTTTGTGGTTTATTTTCTTCAATAAATCCGACTGTTTCAGGCAATAGTTTCATTCCATGTAAAAATGACGGAGTACTTGTATAATATGGTGAGTGCATGGATTTCCAAGTTGTATCATTTAACTGTAGTTGTCCTACATAAGTTGAAAAGTATCTTGATAATATTTCATATCCTTTTTGAGACATCGTGTAATGAGGTGCTTCAAAGGCAACAGGATATAGTTTAGCAGCTACAAGTTCTTGAATTCCTTTTTCGATATGATCTTTCGTATATTTTTCCTCAAACTCTTCCCCTTTTTTTACATATTGGTTATATGCCTCTATATTTGGAAAGTCATCTTTTGTCTTCGGTTTTTCATGTTTCGGTTGGCGAATTGGTTGATCTGTCTTTACGTCCCAAAATTCAAACCCTTCACCGGTTTCACTGTCATAAAATTGGTGAGTATAACCATGCATAATAATTGCTGCCCCATCATTTTGCATAGAGCGTAAAAGATCGACTAGTTCGGGTTTATCTTTTAGATGTATTGTCTTTCCCGTATTTGGATCTTTATATACAGGGATGACCGTAATCATATAAGGAATTTTTTTCCCTTTTAGTAATTCAGCAATTTCTTTTAATTGATTTATATCTGCGGCCGGATGAACGTCCTCAAGACGTAAATAAGCTTCTACTTTATTTGTCGTTGGCTCTTTTCCGAAGTAAGAAAATAACATTTCACCGATGTAATGAGACATCCAGTCAAAGAGATTTGGCGTTGCAACGTAATAAGATGTTTCATGCTGAACGATTAGTGGGTTAGTGTTATTTGAGCTTAAGGCGCTAGCAAGCACAGTTCCATTCGTATCAAATGATTGAATTAATCGTTCCGCTTCTAAAGTATTTTTTAGCTTCTTGTCTGGATATTCAATTTTATTAACTCGTATATCATCACTATTCAATGTAATGAAAGAAAAACGCTTAGATAATTGTTCAACATTTTGTCCTAATACTAATACAGGGCCGGAGAAGTTTTCTAGAAATTGTTTCGTTTCATCGGAAAACACTTCTTTTGTTTCACCGATATAAACAATATGTGTATAGGAGGATACGTTATTAATTGAAGTTGCTTCTTTTAAGTTTTTTACGGTTATATCATTTGTAAAATGTCCTAATTGAGTATTAAGGATTTGAACATTATTTGAAAATTTATCGTCTTGTGTACTATACAAAACAAGTACTTTTGGTTTTGATGATGTTTGTGCAGAGGTGTAGGTAGGGATGAGTAGTAAAATGCTGAACAAGAGTGTTAGGCATTTTTTCATTTTGTATGCTCCTATTCTATATATAGAGTTCAGTTTACAATTATATACAATAAATGCGTTATAGTCTATGAAAGTTACATTTTTGCACGTATTTACCAGCTGTTTTTTCACAAAATCGGTCTAAAGCATGATGATAATATGTATAGTTATTTGCTATGATAAAAGAGTAATAGAATGTAGGTAATTGTAAAGGGAAGGCTGAAAGGGGACAAATTTCAGCGGAGAAAGAGGTAGAGGTAGTGAAGAAATTCTTTGTAGGATTTTTAGTTGTTCTTGGAGTATATTTATATTTCCAAGGAAAGTCTGAAGGAATGGATAAGCTAGTGAATGGAACAAGCTATGTTGATTCAGAAGAAGCAAAACAGATGAAACAAATCATTATAGAGGAAGCGAAGAAAGTAAATCTTCCAGAATGGATACCTCTTGCAATTGCCGAGCATGAAAGTCGATTAAATCCAAGAAGTGTTGGAGATAATGGAACTTCATTCGGATTGTTTCAACTACACCGCGGCGGCGGGCTTGCACCAGAGCATTTAACTGATGATGAGCTGAAAGATCCACGTACAAATGCGCAAATTGCAATGCCGCATTTAATGAAAGGATATAAGCGTGGGGTGCAAAAAGGTTTGACTGATTTTGCATTACTGAAATATATAGCGAATACATCTGGATGGCCAGGGAATTTAGGGCCAGAGTGGACGGATAATAACATGAAGTATAACATCGGATTAGAAGATGTGTACTATCGAAATAAAGGTGTAATAAAAGAGTAGGTTTTGATACCTACTCTATTTTTTTTGATAATCGTGTCATTTTGTGAAATACTCCGCTAGTTGTATTTTTACGTCTTCTAGTTTTGTAGAAACTTGCGGTATTTTATATCCTACATACAGCGGTGAAACGACAAACCTAGGAACAACTTTACAAATAATTTTTCCATTTAAGTAATAGAAGAATAAGTTATAACTACTGCATCCTTTATGAAAATCTATCAGTATGTAACGTACAGTTTGCTGAATGTAATTTGCCATTTCATCTATATATGAAATATTATCAATGATTATATTGAATTCAGTGAAGCCAATAATGGGACGCTCTGAAATATTAAGCTCAATGCGTTCATTTTTTTGAACAATTACTCCTTGGAAATTTTCCTCTTTAATATTTTCAAGATAATCTACATATTTCATTCCGATAATTTGCATGTGTGCATGATGCAAACTTCCACCTGAAAATGGACCGTGATTTTTATATAAAATCACAGATGCGAACTCTTCGTTCTTCTGTAAGTGTAACCAATGTTGAATAGAAAATTGCATTAATTTTCTCATATGTTCTTCTGTATATGTTGCGATATGATCTTCGCAATTATTGGTTTCGATTAACACTGTTTGAAATGTATCTTGTAATGTAGGAAATTTATTTTTTAACCAAATAATAGAACCATCAGTTGCTAAAATATCCGTTAATTGTTCTTTATCGCAAAATGGACATGCAGCGCTTCTATTCCGAATACTTTCTGGTTTTTGTTTACCGATATCGTTTAAAAAATATAGTTGTTGTGTATCCATTTGTATATATGCCCCTTTAAAATATGTGTAAAAATCCCGCTTAATACATTCGGGAAAAGGAGAAGGAAATCCTCTAAAGGAATAGGGGAAAAATAAAAGACAAGATATCCTCATTACGATAGGGTACCTTGTCTTTTATTTTTTCTCTAATAGTGTGTATGGATAATATAGAACATTTTCATTATTTTTCTTTTTTCTCTTTTTTATTGTGTATAAGGTAATTGCTGTGCTTGCAATGATAATAATGGCTTTCTTCATATTCATATACCCCTTTTTATTGTTGGTTTAATTCTTGGCTAACTGCTTTTGCATCGACTAAAGCGTGTAAAATCATTTTCACCATGTTCATCATATTTCTTCACTCCTTTTTATAGTTCATTTAGTTCTTTTACAACTGCTTGTCCGTTCACTAATACCTCAAAGATTGCTTTTACGATTTCTTTCATCATGTTTGTTTCCTCCTTTTGTTTGTCTCGCTTGTTTACATCTTTATTGTATAGGGAGGCATCTTTTCGTACTATCGCTTTCCATTACGTGAACATAACAGTTTTGTAAGATTTGATGTCACTTATTGAAATGTTTAGTCTATCTTCATTATTTTCAGAAAAATGACTATTCAAACATGAAATTGGAAAGTATAATAAAGAAGTAAGTATTAAATTCCGTACGAAAGGGGTGAATGAGATGAAACGTTCTTTAGCTGCGCGTGCCAAATTTTTAGATTTTATTTATTTTTGTCGTGCGATTTTTCATGATGTAGTTGTTAACGGGATACGTATGCCCTTTTTTAACAATTGCATAGTGACTATTGAACGATAGAAATCTCTTCACCCATTTTTAATAAACGTGTGAAAAGGGAGCTATTTGGCTTCCTTTTTCTATGCCGAAAACCATGGGGAATGTTTCTTTCTCATGGTTTTTTATATTGAAAGGAGTACGGAAAATGACTATTTGTAGTGTAAATAATGTAATGAAATCTTTTGGTGGAAACATCATATTTGAAAATATATCGCTTGAAATAAAGAATGGTGAACGTGTTGGGTTAGTTGGTCGTAACGGTAGTGGGAAGACAACAATCTTTGGACTTCTAACGGGAAAGGAGAGTTTGGATGCAGGAGCCATCCATATGAAGAAAGGTACACGTATTGGTCATGTCGCACAAATTCCGAAGTTTGATGAGGTCATGAATGTATATGATGTATTGAGTTCCGCTTTTAAAGTAGAAAAAGAATTAGAAAAAGAAATGCATGCTCTAGAAAAAAATATGGCGGAGGAGCAGGAACAATCTGCTTTGGAAAAGCTAATGGAGAGGTACGGAGTCATTCAAGAAAAATTTGCATTTCTCGGTGGTTATGAAATAGAGGCAAATATAATGAAGGTAGCAAATGGCTTACAAGTAACAGACTTATTTCCAAGAGTATTTACGGAATTAAGTGGAGGAGAACAGACGAAAGTTAGCCTTGCATATATGTTATTGCAGAAACCAGATTTACTTCTATTAGATGAACCAACAAATCATTTAGATTTGTTTGCAGTTGAATGGTTAGAGAAATTTTTAAAAGAATATACTGGAACAGTTATGGTTATTTCACACGATCGCTATTTCCTTGATGAAGTTGTAACGAAAATTTTTGATTTGGAAGATGGAGAGATACACGTGTACCATACGAATTATTCTCAGTTCGTTGAGGAGAAGGAAGAAAGATTACTTCAAGAGTTTCAAGCTTATCAGGAGCAACAAAAGAAAATAAAGAAAATGAAAGAAGCAATTAAGCGTCTACGTGAATGGGCAAATCAAGCGAACCCTCCGAATGAAGGATTGCATAAAAGAGCGAGAAATATGGAACGTGCGTTAGAACGTATAGAGAAATTAAAGAGGCCAATTTTAGAACGAAAACAGATGGGTCTTCAGTTTGAAGGGCAAGAGAGAAGCGGGAAAGATGTTGTTGTAATGAAAGAAGTGAGTAAAGGTTTTGCTGGACGACCTTTATTTGAACAAGCGAATTTACATGTTCGTTTTCAAGAGCGTGCGGCTATCGTTGGTCGTAATGGTACAGGAAAGACTACATTATTAAAACTACTATTAGAAGAAATAAATCCAGACGTTGGTGAAATTCGAATTGGTAGTAGTGTCAAAATTGGTTATTTATCACAGCATACGTATGGAAATGTGAAGAGTAATGTATTGGAAGCGTTTAGAGAGTATGTAGCTGTAACAGAAGGAGAAGCAAGACATATATTGGCTAAGTTTTTATTTTATGGTCCAGCAGTATTTAAGAAAGTAACGCAACTGAGCGGTGGAGAAAAAATGAGGTTAAGACTTGCGCAACTTATGTATCAAGACATCAATTTTCTAATTTTAGATGAGCCGACAAACCATCTTGATATTGAATCAAGGGAAGTTTTAGAGGAAGCCCTTGAGCAATATAATGGAACAATCCTAGCTGTTTCACATGATCGTTATTTTTTAAATAAGTTATTTGAAAAGACGTACTGGATTGATGAATGTAAATTATTTGAGTTTGCAGGAAACTATGCATGGGCTCGTCAAAAATGGGAAGAAAAGCTTGAGAAGCAAGTAATAAAGCAAAAACGCCAAGGGAGAAAGAGTGTTGAAATGGTTCCAGTAAAAGAGAAAAAAGCTAGGAATCTTGAAGAGATTGAAAATGAGTTAATGCATGTAGAAGAAGATATATATGCAATAGAATGTGAAATGGAACATGTAGCTGATGTTGAAAGACTTGAAAAATTATATGAGGAAAAAACGATGAAAGAGTTGTTACGAGCGAAGTTATATAGTGAGTTAGAGAATATTGTGGAGTAAAGAGTAGAAAGCCACTTCCTTTCAGTTTTGTTGGAGGAAGTGGCTTTTTCATAATGATATTTTGCTTTAAAGATTAAATGAAGCGATGTGTTTCACGTGAAACAGTAACTT
The DNA here is from genome assembly GCF_051915185.1 of Bacillus cereus group sp. MYBKT14-1. NCBI lineage: Bacteria > Bacillati > Bacillota > Bacilli > Caryophanales > Bacillaceae > Bacillus > Bacillus cereus group sp. MYBKT14-1. The sequence goes on from NZ_JBQAEF010000021.1 coordinate 54,123, forward strand.
AGATAAATCCGTGTTCCTCAATTTGCATAGCTTGTGAAGCGTATGAAATGATAAGGTGAAAAATAAATGTCATTAGTGGCTTTTCAATAGGAGTAATCACAAAAACAAAGGCTAATTATTTCCCGAGAGATAAATTGAGGGCTTTTACGGGCAGCCCGACCCCGACCTAACTTCTTTTGCTTTCGCTGAATTTTGAGGTGGGGTTCTTACTGCCCGGCAAATAGCGGGATAAATATGTATAAAAGAGACTAGTGAATGAAAACGAAAAGAGAGCAAAGTTACAGCTTTACGCGCTGAACCCTGCTCTCTTTTTGCGTGGCATCTTCTCTCGTTGAAATTATAATAGCGATCCCGAGCATGATAAAAAAAGCTAAAAAGAGGACGAACTTTGGGAAGAACGGGAATAGTAATAGCGCTCCGACTATCATAATTGTTAATAATACGTAGTGCAGGACGTATTGGAATAGGTTGTCCATATTTTCGCCCCCTTTTTGGTAATTGTTTATTAGTATTCTATGTTTCATGTTGAAGGAATAGAAGTAGATTTTTAAGTTTTTTAATACGAATTATAGCTGAGTTTTCTTAAAGTATAAATGTAGAGTGGTAATTTTGGGAAAATTCTCAAAATATTTATTTAGAAAGAATTGACAAAACATAATGAACGATATAAGCTAATAACCATAAAGTCTATCGGAAAGGTCGGAATAAGATTGTTACCCCTCAAAAACATCTATTTTTTTACGATTAAAACCGACTTTTCCGATTGGCTATAAATGTTGCTGTGGGAGGCATACATAAGGTAATTCGTTCAGAGGGTATAATCATAAAAAGTTAGGGTGGGGACAATGAAGAAAAAGACAAAAAAATGGGCTGGTGTATTTTCGGTATTAATGAGTAGTTCGCTTGTGTTGTCTGCTTGTGGGGGACAGGAGGACGCGGCTTCTACAGAGCCGGTTAAACAGCAGGATTTAAAAAATGTGAAAATTGAAAAGATCGCTGCGACAGATAAAACGAAAGTGCCAGACAAAGCGAAGAATAGAAAAGATACGTTAGTAGTTGGTATTAGTAAGCCAGGCGGCGTATTTTTGCCATACTTCCAACAAAATGGTTGGGATGGAAACGTAACTTCAGTTATTTTTGCATCTCTCGTATCAACCGATAAACAAGGGAAACCAATTCCAGAATTAGCTGAGAAGTGGGACGTTTCTTCTGATCAGTTAACATATACATTCCATTTACGTAAAGATTTGAAATTTAGTGATGGATCGCCATTAACGGCGGATGATGTAGCTTTCACATTGACGCTTTTACATGATAAGGCATATGAAGGTGAAGTAGATATCTCTCAATATGCGGTTAAAGGTGGTAAAGAATATAAGGAAGGAAAAGCAACTTCAATTGAAGGTATTCAAGTTGTTGATCCACAAACAATTAAAATTACAACTGAAAAAGTGAATTCACAAGCTATATTTGTTTTAGGAGGTACAGTACTATCAAAAGCTTATTATGGAAAAGATTATAAGCAAAATACAAGCTTAGATTACTTAAAAGATTTATATGGAAAGCCATTAGCTGCGGGTCCATATAAATTTGAAAAGTATATTCCAGGTCAAGAAGTTCGTTTTGTAGCAAACGAAAATTATTATGCGGGTAAACCAAAAATTCAAAACTTCATTTATAAAATTACTTCTGGTGATACGAAGCTTCAGTTATTCCAAACAGGAGAAGTTGACCATACTGGCTTAGGTACTGGTGATGAGGTTCTTGAACAGGCTAAGGCTTTAGAATTCGCCAATATCCAAATCGAAACAGCACCGTCATTTAGTTATATTTATATGAATAATAATAAGCCTTACTTAAAGGATAAAAAGGTTCGCCAAGCACTTATTTACGGATTAGACCGCAAAAAATATGTTGATACAGCGTTAAAAGGATACGGTACAGTAGCCAATGTACCAATTCATCCAACTTCTTGGGCTTATACGGAAGAAGGAGTTAATAAATACGAATACGATAAAGAAAAAGCGAAAAAATTATTAGATGAAGCAGGGTGGAAAGTTGGTTCGGATGGAATTCGTGAAAAAGATGGTCAAAAATTAAAACTTTCTTATTTCGGTCCAAGTTCGGCTAAAGATAGTGATTTATTAATTCCGATTGCGAAAGAGAATTATAAAGAAATAGGTGTAGAGTTTAATCCTGAATTTATGGACTTTAATACGATGCTTTCTAAGGTAAACAAAGGGGATTATGATTTAGCTTCTGTTTCGACACCGATTACAAGTGATCCGAGTGAAACAGCTGGTGAATATTTGTCTACTGCAAATGAAACTAGTCTTGGTTATAAGAATGCAAAAGTAGATGAGCTAATTCAAAAAGGTATTGAAACTGTAGATATCGAAAAGCGTAAACCTATTTATAAAGAATTGTATAAAGAATTAAGTGATGATCCACCAGTAATTCTATTAAACTACCGTAGAACAATTACTGGTTATAACGGGAATATAAAAGGAATTGATCCTGAAAAGTACAACAGTATTAGTGCAAACTTACCAGTATTATCATTTGAAAAATAACGATAAGAATGTATAAGTAGAAGACATTTTTTCATTCGGTTAGTAATGTGCCGCTTTGAAAAAATGTTCTTCTATTTTAAGCATAAGATTGGAGAGAAAAAGGGTGAAAACATATATTGTTCGTAGGTTGTTACAAATGATTCCTACACTGCTTGGTACATCAATTATTATCTTCGTCCTGTTCGCACTTCTTCCTGGGGATTATATTGATTCAAACCCGAAAATTACACCGGAAAGAGCAGCTGAACTGAGGGAGTTATATGGGTTGAACAAACCAATTGTTGAGCGTTATTTTCATTGGTTAGGTAATGCATTGCAAGGGGACTTTGGCTTCTCGCTTCAATATCAAGAGCCTGTAACGTCATTATTAAATAAATTTATTTGGAATTCTTTTAGTGTAGCAATTATTGCATTGTTTTTTATTTGGCTAATTGCACTTATTATCGGTGTATTCTCGGCGACGAAGCAACATTCTTTATTCGATAAACTTGTAACAATCGGTGTTTTTGCAGCAATGTCATTCCCTTCATTCTTTATCGGTTTGTTTTTAATCAAGGTGTTTGCGGTTGACTTTAAGTTATTACCGATAGGTGGAATGATTGATGTTGGCAGTAATTCAACAGGATTTGCTTACGTGATAGAAGTTGCAAAACATATGATTTTACCAGTATTTATTTTGACACTTCTTGGGGTCGGCTCGCTAACTCGTTATTTTAGAACAAGTATGTTAGAGGTTGTAAGACAAGATTACATACGAACAGCAAGAGCGAAAGGTTTGAAGGAGAAGACGGTTATTTATAAGCATGCATTAAAAAATGCAATTTTACCGGCAATTACGTTATTAGCATTTGAATTACCTGGATTGTTTTCTGGGGCAATTATTATTGAACAAATTTTTAACTGGCCAGGGATTGGTAATATTCAATTAGAAGCATTAAATTTCCGTGACTATACAGTATTGATGGCATTTACGATGTTTCTTTCTTGTTTAACAATCGTTTCAAACTTTTTAGCAGATATCGTATATGCAGTTGTTGATCCAAGAATTCGGTTGAAGTAAGGGGGGAAAGAAATGGAGACTGTTACAGTAATTACAGAAAAAAAAGAAAAAAAGAGAAGAAATGAATCATCACCATGGCGACAAGCTTTTAAAAAGATAAAGAAAAATAAGATGGCACTTGTAGGGTTTTATGCATTAATTTTTATGTTTTTATTTTGTTTTATCGGTCCGTTCTTTTCTCCATATGCATCAGGAAAAATACAAGTTGCGCTCATTAACAAACCACCTAGTTATTCTCATTGGCTTGGTACAGATCAATTAGGAAGAGATATTTTAACAAGGCTTATGCAAGCGGGACGTATTTCATTAACCATTGGTTTAGCTTCAATGGTTTTATCGGTTATACTTGGGGCTTTATTAGGAGCGATTGCAGGTTTTTATCGTGGTATTGTGGACAATATTATTATGCGACTTGCAGATATTTTAATGTCGATGCCAGGATTACCGTTACTTATTATAATGGGTGCGATTTTATCAGAGTGGAAAGTACCGTCTGATTATCGTTTGTATGTCATTATGATTATTTTAAGTTTAGTAGGTTGGCCAGGGCTTGCACGCCTTGTAAGAGGGCAAATTTTATCACTTAGGGAGCAAGCATTTATGCAAGCTGCGGATGTGTTAGGAATAAAAGATTACCGGAAAATTATATATCACTTAATACCTAATGTTTTACCCATTTTAATTGTCGTATCTACATTAGGTGTTGCAGGTTCTATTTTGGGAGAATCCGCACTAAGTTACTTAGGTCTCGGAGTCGTTCCACCTACACCATCATGGGGGAACATGATTAGCGCAGCTAACTCATTAATCGATTTCCAAAAGCGTCCATGGTTATGGATTCCGCCTGGTTTTGCAATCTTTATAACGGTTGTATCAATTAATTTACTTGGTGATGCACTTCGTGATGCATTAGATCCAAAGATGAGACGGTAGGTGAGGAGATATGAGTAAAGCGGTAGTAGAGCTGAAAGATTTACAAACATACTTTCAGACAGAAGAAGGGACAGTAAAAGCTGTGAATCATGTTAGTTTTTCTGTTCGAGAAGGTGAAACTGTTTGTGTTGTAGGTGAATCTGGTTGCGGAAAAAGTGTAACGGCGTTATCTATTATGGGACTTATTGCTGAATCAGGCAGTGTAGTAGGTGGAGATATTTTATATGAAGGAAAAAGTCTTTTAGGAATGAAAGAGAAAGAGCTTCGTAGTTTACGGGGGAATGATATTGCGATGATTTTCCAAGAACCGATGACATCGCTAAACCCCGTCTTCACTGTAGGAGAGCAAATTGTAGAAACGTTAAGGGAGCATGAATTACTTAGTAAAAATGAAGCATATAAGAAGGCAATTGAGTTAATTCGTAAAGTTGGCATAGCCCGCGCTGATGAAATCGTCCATTCTTATCCGCATGAACTGAGCGGCGGGATGTTACAACGTATTATGATTGCTGTTGCACTTAGTTGTAATCCTAAGTTATTAATTGCGGATGAACCAACAACAGCTCTTGATGTTACTATTCAGGCTCAAATATTGGATCTACTAAGACAAGTGAAAGAAGAATTTAAAACGTCGATTTTATTAATTACACATGACTTAGGTGTCGTAGCGGAAATGGCTGATTATGTTGTCGTTATGTATGGCGGGAAAGTTATTGAAGAAGCCCCAGTACTAGAGATATTCCAAAATCCAAAACATCCTTATACGAAAGGATTATTGAAATCAAAACCAGTAATGGGAAAACGAATAGATAAACTATATTCTATTCCAGGGCAAGTTCCGAATTTAGTTGGTTTAGGTGAGTTTTGCTACTTTAGTGGGCGTTGTGAGCATTGTATGGAAATATGTGAAAAAGAAGCCCCAAATCTAAATGTAAATGATGAAAATCATAAAGTAGCTTGCTGGCTATATGAGGAGCGTGCGGAACAATGAGTGAACCATTATTAGAGGTGAAAAATCTAAAGACATATTTTCCAATTAAGGGTGGCGTATTTAGTAGAACAATTGGGCATGTAAAAGCGGTTGATGGAGTAAGTTTTACTATTAATAAAGGTGAAGTGTTTGGTCTCGTTGGCGAATCAGGGAGCGGAAAAACAACAATAGGAAAAACAATTTTACGCCTCGTTCAAAAAACGGAGGGAGAAGTGAAGTTTAAAGGGAAAGATGTTCATTCTTTATCCAAGGATGAATTAAGAAAACATCGCCCTAATATGCAGCTCGTTTTCCAAGATCCATTTAGCTCATTAAATCCGAGAATGAGAATTGGAGAAGCGCTTGGAGAGCCAATGTTGGCCCACGGATTAGCGACGAAAGAAAATGTTCGTGAAAAGGTAATTGAAGTATTGGAGTTATGTGGGTTAGCTCCTTATCATATTGACCGGTATCCCCATGAGTTTTCTGGTGGACAACGTCAGCGTATCGTAATCGCAAGAGCTATGGTATTAAATCCGGAATTTATTGTAGCTGATGAACCTGTGGCGGCACTAGATGTATCTATCCAAGCACAAATTATTAATTTATTTAGTGAGTTACAAGAGAAAAAGGGATTATCTTATTTATTCATTTCGCATGATTTAAGTGTAGTAGAACATTTATGTACGAAAATCGGAATTATGTATTTAGGTACGATTGTGGAGACAGCACCGCGTGATGAGTTATTTACCAATCCGCTACATCCTTATACGAAAGCATTGTTATCAGCTGTTCCAATACCAGATCCAACAGTGAAGCGAGAGCGAATTATACTAGAAGGGGATATTCCAAGTCCAGCAAATCCACCTTCGGGCTGTCGTTTTCATACACGTTGCCCATTTGCAACGGATGTTTGTAAAAAAATAGTACCAGAATTCCGTAATGTTGGTGCAGAGCATTTTGTTGCTTGTCATCACGTATAAAAAAGGACTCTTTCAAATTGAAAGAGTCCTTTTTTTATTTACTAGATGAAGTTTGTTTCAATACAAATTGCTCGATTGCGTGAGCAACACCATGTTCATTGTTTGTTAGTGTTACAACATCACATAGCTTTTTTACATCTTCTTCAGCGTTGCCCATTGCAACAGATAAGCCTGCTACTTCTAACATCGGTACATCATTAAAATTATCACCAATAGCAACTGTATCTTCAATAGGAATATTAAAATGAGCTGCCATCTGCTGTATCCCGTTTCCTTTATGTCCATTCTTATCCATAATTTCTAAGTTAGTAGGAGCCGATGCTGTAACCATAAGATCAGCATCTTCTTGTAATATACTTAATAGTTGTGCGCGATGCGCTGCATTAAACGTTAAAATGAAGAATTTAGATATTTCTAGTTCTTGGTTATTTACAACATCTTCTATTTTTTTGAAATCAGTAATTAGGTTCGATTTCTTTTGCTTTTCTGTAATTCGTTCAAGTTCCTCTAATGTAACATCAAGCGCATGCTTATTTTCTTCGAATGCTTGCATCACTTGATCTTGCCATGTATATGGAGAATAAACTCCTTTATTCGTATATAGCTTATATGGGAAACCTTCAGATTCTAGTAATTTTGCAAGTTTGTAAACTTTGTCGTTTTGTATACAACGCGAGTTAATTACTTTTCCATCCACATAAACAATAGCCCCATTGCTTGCTCCGACTGGAAGAGATAATTTATATTCTTCCAATAGCTTTAAAGCATCCTCTTTCGCACGACCAGAACAGATCATTACAATATGACCAGCTTCTTGTGCAGTTTGGATTGCTTGTAGGTTTTCTTTGGAGATTTCAAGATTAGATGATAGTAGTGTACCATCCATATCTAATGCGATTAATTTCAAAATGACCACCTCTTTGTTTTTATTATACATAGTTATATAGAGGAAACATATAAACTTATCTTGGAAAGACGGTATTTTATCTCATATTAAAAGTAAGTAAAGATTAGATAGGTTTAGTGTCACTAAATAAACGATTTGTAACAAAAATAGAGAGGAATATGACGACATTTCACTTTATGACTGTAATGTTACACGAATGTTACAAACGTGAACTAAGTGAAAAACGCATTAAATAAAGGTTTTTGAGGGTTATTATAAAAAAACGTAAAAAAAGTGTAATAAATTTTACGTAATTATATTGCAACGTAATAATAGTTATGTTACATTAATGTTACAAACGTTACGTTATCAAATTTAATGTAACGTTAACATAAAAACTATGAAATAAACATTTCTTAGAAATTACATATAGATAACTTATAAAAAGGGAGGATAAATGATATGAAAGAGCAAGTATTACAAGTAACAAAAGGTGATTTCGTAGGATCAGCAAGTGGAGCGGTAGTATTAACAGCATTAATCGTATTTTTATCAAGCGTATTAGTATAATAGAAGCTTTGTAACAAAAGAAAAAAGAAGGGAGAATGAAAGATATGAAAGAGCAAGTATTACAAGTAACAAAAGGTGATTTCGTAGAATCAGCAAGTGGAGCGGTAGTATTAACAGCGTTAATCGTATTTCTATCAAGCGTATTAGTATAATAGAAGCTTTGTAACAAAAGAAAAGGAAGGGAGAATGAAAGATATGAAAGAGCAAGTATTACAAGTAACAAAAGGTGACTTCGTAGGATCAGCAAGTGGAGCAGTAGTATTAACAGCGTTAATCGTATTTCTATCAAGCGTATTAGTATAATAGAAGCTTTGTAACAAAAGAAAAGGAAGGGAGAATGAAAGATATGAAAGAGCAAGTATTACA
>NZ_JBQAEF010000022.1:0-58534 GCF_051915185.1 Bacillus cereus group sp. MYBKT14-1
ATGATGGCAGAGAGGTCACACCCGTTCCCATACCGAACACGGAAGTTAAGCTCTCTAGCGCCGATGGTAGTTGGGACCTTGTCCCTGTGAGAGTAGGACGTCGCCAAGCAACTAAACACGAGTCAAATGACTCGTGTTTTTTCGTGTTTTCTTTTATAATCCATAGTAATTAAAAAAATATGCTTAAATAATTACTATTTTGATTAAATGCAGGGGAATGTGGCTAGGATAGTGAATAAGCAAAAGAGTTGCAAATTTTATTAATACGTATATAATTAAAGTCAAAGATAGTCAAAGTCAATAAAGGTGGCGGATAAATGAGAAATATATCTGATATCATTGAGCAATATCTAAAGCAAGTTATTGACTTAAGTAATAATAATGTGATTGAAATCAAAAGAAATGAGATTGCGGATCGATTCGAGTGCGTACCATCTCAAATCAATTATGTAATCAATACCCGTTTTACATTAGAAAGAGGATTTGTAGTAGAAAGTAAACGTGGTGGAGGAGGTTACATTCGCATTATAAAAGTCAAACTGCATGATGATATAGACATTATTGATCAAATGCTTCATATGATTGATCATAGCGTTGCACAAGGGAATGCAGAGAGTATGATTATACGTTTATTAGAAGAGGGAATCATAACAGGCCGTGAAGCAAAATTAATGTTAAGTGTACTAGATCGTTCTGTATTATCAATGGATATTCCTTCTCGAGATGAACTTAGGGCTCGAATATTATGCGCAATGTTAAGAACACTGAAATATAAATAAATACAGCTTTTGTAAAAGAATGATAATTAAGATAGGGCAGTTAAATATTGTAGAAGTTTTGAAAAAGAGCATGTACTTTTATCTGAGTGGATTAAGGAAAGAGGACAATCTAGTAATGTATGAAAAGTATCATGAGGTAGATCGTTCCTGTTGTAAAGGTGGGGATATTGATGACTTGTCAAAACTGTAATATAAGACCAGCAACTTTACATTATACAAAAGTAATCAACGAGAAGAAGGCGGAAGTTCATCTTTGTGAGCAATGTGCGGAGCAAAGTGGCTATACGTCTTTCTTTCAATCATCACAGTCTAACTTTTCATTTCATGATGTATTTGCTGGTTTATTACACGGTGAATCAACAATGTTTGGAGAAGGAAAAAACGGGTTTTCAAATACAAATACAGTAAGATGTCCAGATTGTAAGATGACATATGAACATTTTACAAAAGTGGGACGCTTTGGTTGTGCTTCTTGTTACGATACATTTAAAGGACACTTAAACCCATTGTTAAAGCGACTTCATGGTGGACATACAGAACATTGTGGAAAAATTCCGGAACGAATGGAAGGAAATATCCACTTAAAGAAAGAATTAGATGAACTAAAACTTATTCTGAAACAATATGTACAGAATGAGGAGTTTGAGAAAGCTGCTGAGGTAAGAGATGAGATTCGAGGGCTTGAAACTCAGCTTAGTGAGCATAGAGAGGGGGAGTAGTTCTATGTCACTGGACAAAATTATGAATGAAGCGATTAGTCCATGGATGAAGGGGGATGGCCCTGATTCTGATATTGTTTTAAGTAGTCGAATTCGTTTGGCTCGTAATTTTAAGCAATATCAATTTTCTACTATGCAAAACGAAGAGGAAGCTCAAAAGGTTCAAGAATTATTTAAAAAGAAATTTATAAATAAAGCGGTAGAGCCCTTTGGGAAGTTTGGACTATTAAAAATGAATGAACTAACTCCTCTTCAAAGGCGAGTTTTAGTCGAAAAGCATTTAATTAGTCCAAATCTAGCAGGGACCGAATATGGAGCATGTCTGTTATCAGAAAGCGAACACATTAGTGTGATGCTTAATGAGGAAGACCACATTAGGATTCAGTGCCTATTTCCAGGACTACAGTTATCAAAGGCGCTTCAAAGCGCCAATCAAATAGATAATTGGATTGAGAAAGAGGTTGAATATGCTTTTGATGAATCACTTGGATATATTACGAGTTGTCCTACTAACGTTGGTACAGGATTAAGAGCTTCTGTAATGATTCATTTACCAGGGCTGGTTTTAACAAAAAGAATTAGCCGTATTATACAAGTAATTCAAAAATTAGGTTTAGTAGTAAGAGGAATATACGGTGAAGGTAGCGAAGCGTTAGGTAATATATTTCAAGTATCAAATCAAATGACGTTAGGGAAATCCGAAGAAGATATTATTGCAGATTTAAAGAGTGTCATGCAGCAAATTATACAACAAGAAAAATTGGCCAGAGAATTAATTGTACAAAATTCGAGCATTGAGCTTGAAGATAAGGTTTATCGTTCTTACGGTATACTAGCAAACAGTCGTTTAATTCAATCTGCAGAAGCGGCAACTTGCTTATCGGATGTACGACTCGGTATTGATCTAGGATATATAAAAGGTATATCGAGAAATATTTTGACTGAGCTAATGGTTCTTACGCAACCTGGTATTTTACAACAATATGCAGGAGGACCTTTAGGACCAGAAGAAAGAGATTATCGAAGAGCAACCTTAATCCGTGAGCGATTACGTATTGAAAAAAACTAAGCGCAAGTAGGAGGCGATTTCTATGATGTTTGGAAGATTTACAGAAAGAGCACAGAAAGTATTAGCTTTATCTCAAGAGGAAGCAATTCGCATTGGGCATAATAACATTGGAACAGAACATATTTTACTTGGGCTTGTACGCGAAGGTGAAGGAATTGCAGCAAAAGCGTTAATTGCTCTTGGATTGAGCCCGGAGAAAGTGCAAAAAGAGGTAGAAGCGTTAATTGGACGTGGAACAGAAGCTTCTCAAACTGTACATTATACACCTCGTGCTAAAAAAGTTATTGAATTGTCTATGGATGAAGCGCGTAAGCTAGGACATTCTTATGTTGGAACAGAACATATTTTACTTGGCTTAATCCGTGAAGGTGAAGGTGTAGCGGCACGTGTATTAAATAATTTAGGTGTAAGCCTCAACAAAGCAAGACAACAAGTGTTACAACTTCTTGGAAGTAACGAAGCAAGTTCAGGTCACCAAGGTGGTTCATCGACAAATGCAAATACACCGACACTAGACAGTTTAGCGCGCGACTTAACAGTTGTTGCACGTGAGAATCGTTTGGATCCTGTTATTGGACGTAGTAAAGAAATTCAACGTGTAATTGAAGTGTTAAGCCGTAGAACAAAAAACAATCCAGTGTTAATTGGAGAGCCTGGTGTAGGTAAAACAGCAATTGCTGAAGGGTTAGCACAGCAAATCGTAAATAATGAAGTTCCTGAAACGTTAAGAGATAAGCGTGTTATGACACTAGATATGGGAACAGTGGTAGCTGGGACGAAATATCGTGGTGAGTTTGAAGATCGTTTAAAGAAAGTAATGGATGAAATACGTCAAGCAGGGAATATTATTCTATTTATTGATGAACTTCATACATTAATCGGTGCAGGTGGAGCAGAAGGTGCAATCGATGCATCGAATATTTTAAAACCATCTTTAGCACGCGGAGAATTACAATGTATTGGTGCGACAACTTTAGATGAGTATCGTAAATATATTGAAAAGGATGCAGCTTTAGAGAGACGTTTCCAGCCAATTCATGTTGATGAGCCGAGTCTAGAAGAATCAACTCAAATCTTGAAAGGATTACGCGATCGTTATGAGGCGCATCACCGTGTGTCTATTACAGATGATGCAATTGATGCAGCTGTAAAACTTTCAGATCGTTATATTACGGATCGTTTCTTACCAGATAAAGCAATTGATTTAATTGATGAAGCTGCTTCAAAAGTTCGCTTGCGTTCTTATACAACACCACCAAACTTAAAAGAGCTTGAAGTGAAGCTTGAGGAAATTCGAAAAGAAAAAGATGCGGCTGTACAAAGTCAAGAGTTTGAAAAGGCTGCTTCCTTACGTGATATGGAACAACGCTTACGTGAGAAATTGGAAGATACAAAACGTCAGTGGAAAGAACAACAAGGAAAAGAAAATTCAGAGGTTACGGTAGAAGATATTGCAAATGTCGTTTCTACATGGACACGTATCCCTGTTTCTAAACTTGCACAAACAGAGACTGATAAATTATTAAACTTAGAATCCATTCTTCATGATCGTGTCATCGGTCAGGATGAAGCTGTAGTGGCTGTAGCGAAAGCTGTTCGTCGTGCAAGAGCAGGATTGAAAGATCCGAAACGTCCAATTGGTTCATTTATTTTCTTAGGGCCAACAGGTGTAGGTAAAACAGAATTAGCAAGAGCATTGGCAGAATCTATGTTCGGTGATGAGGATGCAATGATTCGCATTGATATGTCTGAGTATATGGAGAAACATTCAACTTCTCGCTTAGTTGGTTCTCCTCCAGGATATGTTGGGTATGAAGAAGGCGGACAATTAACAGAGAAGGTTCGTCGTAAGCCTTATTCAGTTGTCCTATTAGATGAAGTAGAGAAGGCACATCCTGATGTATTTAATATTCTACTACAGGTATTGGAAGATGGTCGTTTAACTGATTCTAAAGGACGTACAGTTGATTTCCGTAATACGATTGTTATTATGACGTCTAACGTTGGTGCTGAGGCGTTAAAACGTAACAAACATCTTGGATTTAACGTACAAGATGAAAGCCGTGATTATTCGGATATGAAAGGTAAAGTAATGGATGAGCTGAAAAAGGCATTTCGTCCAGAATTCTTAAACCGTATTGATGAAATTATCGTATTCCATATGCTTGAGAAAAAACATATTCAAGAAATTGTGACTCTTATGGTAAATCAGTTAGTGAATCGCTTAAAAGAACAAGAAATTGAATTGCACTTAACAGAAGGAGCGATTGCAGCTATTGCTGATAAAGGGTTTGATCGTGAATATGGTGCTCGTCCACTACGTAGAGCAATTCAGAAGCATGTAGAAGATAGACTATCGGAAGAACTTTTAAAAGGTGCTATTGAGAAAGGTCAAAAAGTTATCTTTGATGTAGAAGGGGAAACATTTGTCATTCATAGTGCTGAAAAGGTAAAATAAGTATAGACAAACTAAGAGGGCTACGAGATAGCCCTCTTTCTTGTACGAGAAGGTCAAATGTTTATAGATGAAAGCGAAGTGAAATATAAAAAGATATGGCTAAAAAGAAAACAAAATTCACATGTCAAGAGTGTGGTTATCAATCACCAAAATATATGGGTAAATGTCCAGGGTGTGGTCAATGGAATTCGCTTGTTGAAGAGATGGAACCCGTTGTATCATCCAGACGCCTAAATTATGCAAATGCAATTCAAACAGAAGTAACAAAACCAAGACGTCTTACAGAAGTAGAAACAAAGTCTGAGGCACGTATTGAAACAAAATTTCAAGAGTTTAACCGTGTACTAGGTGGCGGAATTGTAGATGGATCTTTAGTACTTATTGGTGGGGACCCTGGGATTGGAAAATCAACGTTATTATTACAGATTTCCTCGCAATTAGCAGATGCTTCATATGATGTATTGTATATATCAGGTGAGGAGTCAGCAAAGCAGATTAAACTTCGTGCAGATCGTTTACATGTAAATGGTAGTAATCTATTTGTTGTATCAGAGACAGATTTACAGCGTATTGCAGCACATATTGAAGAGATGAATCCTGCTTTTGTTGTTATTGATTCTATTCAAACGATACATTTACCTGAGGTAACATCAGCTCCTGGTAGTGTGGCGCAAGTACGTGAATGTACAGCAGAATTAATGAAACTTGCAAAAACAAAGGGAATCCCAATTTTCATCGTAGGACATGTGACAAAAGAAGGTGCAATTGCGGGACCGCGTATGCTAGAACATATGGTCGATGCAGTTCTTTACTTTGAAGGAGATCGACACCATACATATCGTATTTTACGAGCTGTAAAGAATCGTTTTGGTTCTACGAATGAAATGGGTATCTTTGAAATGAAAGAACTTGGCCTTGCAGAAGTCTTAAATCCTTCTGAAATTTTCCTTGAGGAAAGACCAGTTGGAGTTGCAGGTTCAACAGTAGTTGCCTCAATGGAAGGAACAAGACCAGTTTTAGTAGAAATACAGGCATTAATTTCCCCTACTAGTTTTGGAAATCCTCGAAGAATGGCGACAGGAATTGATCATAATCGTGTCTCGCTTATTATGGCGGTACTAGAGAAAAGAACAGGTTTACTATTACAAAATCAAGATGCGTATTTAAAAGTAGCTGGTGGTTTGAAATTAGACGAACCGGCAATTGATTTAGCTGTCGCCTTAAGTATAGCTTCAAGTTTTAGAGATAAATCTACGGCACCAACTGATGCGGTAATAGGAGAAGTTGGATTAACTGGAGAAATAAGAAGAGTATCAAGAATTGAACAACGTGTACAAGAAGCAGCTAAATTAGGATTTCAACGTGCTATCATTCCTAGAAAAAATTTAGGGGGATGGACAATTCCAGAGGGGATTGAGGTTGTAGGTGTTTCTAATTTGGGAGAAGCGCTTCGTTTGACATTAGGAGGCTAGGCTATGGAAGAAAATAAGCAACGTGTCAAAAGTATGATTAACATTTTACAGCTCGTGGCCCCAGGAACACCACTGCGCGAAGGGATAGATAATGTACTTCGCGCACAAACGGGGGGACTAATTGTTCTTGGGTATAATGAGCAGATTAAAAGCATTGTTGATGGTGGTTTTCATATTAATTGCGCATTCTCTCCTGCTAGTTTATATGAATTAGCAAAAATGGATGGAGCACTTATTTTAAATGAAACTGGAAGTAAAATTTTAATTGCAAACGCACAGTTAGTTCCAGATTCATCTATTGATTCTATTGAAACAGGTATGCGTCACCGAACAGCAGAGCGTGTAGCAAAGCAGACGGGCAGCCTTGTTGTGGCCATTTCACAAAGACGTAATGTAATTACGCTATATCAAGGGAACTTACGTTATACATTAAAAGATATAGGTGTCATTTTAACGAAGGCAAATCAAGCAATTCAAACGCTAGAAAAATATAAGGCTGTATGGAATGACGGCATTACGAATTTGGGTATTCTAGAATTTGAAGAGGTCGTTACAATGTCCGAGGTGGTTCACGTTTTACATAGTGTTGAAATGGTGCTGCGTATTAAAAATGAAATATTGAGCTATATTCATGAGTTAGGAACAGAAGGTAGGTTAATTCGTTTACAGCTTACAGAATTACTAGCTGATTTAGAGGCAGAGGCAGCATTGTTAATTAAAGATTATCACCAGGAGAAAACACAAGACCATCATCAAATCTTGAAAAAGTTACAAGATCTTGCAAATACACAACTTTTAGAGGATAGTGATTTAGTTAAATTGCTTGGCTATCCAGGACAAACAAGTTTAGAAGAAAGTGTGACACCTAGAGGGTACCGAATCACAAGCAAGATTTCTCGTGTTCCGCCACTTATTATCGAGAATTTAATTAATCGATTTAAAACATTGCAAGGTGTTTGCCGAGCAACTATTAATGAATTGGATGATGTGGAAGGAATTGGAGAAGTGAGAGCGAAGAAAATACGAGAAGGTCTAAAAAGAATTCAAGAGCATCTCTATATGAGTAGACACAATTAAGAATATTACATTGATTCTATAATATAACGACACTAGAACATTTTTGGTATATGATATGATATATTGGTAAATAAAACTATTTACAAAAAAACACGTCCGCTTTTGCATTCGGCGTTTTGATTAGCGAAACAATGGTTAATAATGAGTAGGAGGTGGTTGGATGTTAAAACGGATTGTACAGCTCTTCTTTTTAGTGATCGGGGGAGCGTTAGGGATTTACTTAATCCCAAAAATTATTAATGTATTAGATATCGGTGCGGTTCCTTTGTTGGAAGGATCGTATGTTCGTGCAATTATTGGTGCAATTATTTTATTTTTAACAACATTTTGGCTTGTAGATTATATTGTTCAACTTATTAAGCATATTGAAGAGGCTCTTGTAAAGGCGCCTGTAGCAGATGTTTTATTTGGTACATTAGGATTAATCTCTGGTCTTATTGTTGCATATTTAATTTTGATACCAATTCGTGAATTTACAATTCCAGTTATTAGTACGGTGTTGCAAGTGTTCTTCACCCTTTTACTTGGATATTTAGGATTCCAAGTAGGATTTAAAAAGAGGAATGAATTGCTAGGATTATTTACATTACCCCAACGCGGAGGTAAGAAGAAAAACAATAGTGAGAATGAAGAGGTAGAGGTCGAAGCAGAAAAATCTACGACTCATTGGAAAATTCTCGATACGAGTGTAATTATTGACGGACGTATTGCAGATATTTGCCAAACAAAGTTTTTAGAAGGAACAATTGTCATTCCGCAATTCGTATTAGAAGAGCTTCAGCATATTGCCGATTCTTCAGATGCTTTAAAGCGTAATCGTGGCCGCAGAGGGCTAGACATTTTAAATCGTATTCAAAAGGAGATGCCAATTCCGGTAGAAATTTATGAAGGCGATTTCGATGATATCCAAGAAGTAGATAGCAAGCTTGTAAAGTTGGCAAAAATCACTGGTGGAACTGTAGTAACAAACGATTTCAATTTAAACAAAGTTTCTGAATTACAAGGGGTTACGGTGTTAAACATTAATGATTTAGCTAATGCGATTAAACCAGTCGTACTCCCTGGTGAAGAATTAAGTGTTTATGTTGTGAAAGATGGTAAAGAACAAAATCAAGGTGTTGCATACTTAGATGATGGTACGATGATTGTAGTAGAAGATGGTAGAGAGTATGTGGGTTCACAACTTGACGTACTTGTTACTAGCGTATTACAAACATCGGCTGGTCGTATGATTTTCGCAAAACGTAAATTGCTAGAAAAAGCATTATAAGTAGAGGATTATTAATATGTATACATTAATTATTCCGGCAGCGGGCCAAGGAAAACGAATGGGTGCTGGTAAAAATAAGTTATTTTTACTTATAGATGAAGTACCAATTATTGTGCACACATTGCGTGCTTTTGAAAAAGATAAAGCGTGCAAAAGTATTATTATGGCAATTAACGAAGAAGAACGCCCGTATTTTGAAGAGTTAATGCAGAAGTACCAGATTGAAAAGCACGTACAATTCATTCAGGGTGGAGCCGAAAGACAAGATAGCGTCTATAACGCACTTCAGTATGCGAGTGGTGTCGAATATGTTCTTGTGCATGACGGGGCGCGCCCGTTCGTAACGAATAAAGTGATTCGCGATGTATTAACTGCAGCAGAAAAATATGGAGCTTCCATTTGTGCAGTGCCAGTAAAAGATACTGTTAAGAAAGTAGAGCAGGGTGTTGTTGTAGAAACGGTAGAGCGATCTCAACTTAACGCTGTACAAACACCACAAGGATTCTCTGTTTCTCTTTTGCTAGAAGCTCATAGAAGCGCAAAGCAAAGTTGTTTTCTTGGCACAGATGATGCAAGTCTCGTAGAACGTGTTGGGAAGCAAGTAGGTGTAGTAGAGGGGAGTTACTATAATATTAAAGTGACGACTCCGGAAGATCTATTAATTGCTGAAAGTTTCCTACGTGTTCAAAAGAAATAACATTGATGACGTGTTAATAAAGAAAAGCTCGGCAACAGCCGGGCTTTTCTTTATAAGGATAGCGATATAATATAGAGTCATAAAGCTCAGTAGTTTAGCTTAAGGAGGAAGTAAGGATGTTTCGAATTGGACAAGGTTTTGATGTACATGAATTTGCGGAAGGGCGCCCGTTGATTATCGGTGGAATTACAATTCCACACGAGAAAGGATTAATCGGCCATTCAGATGCAGATGTATTGTTACATACGATTGCTGATGCATGTTTAGGTGCGATTGCAGCAGGAGATATCGGAAAGCATTTTCCTGATACAGACCCAGCTTTTAAAGATGCAGATTCAGCTGTATTGTTACAAAAAGTTTGGGAATTTGTGCGTGAACAAGGTTACGAGTTAGGAAATTTAGATTGTACAATTATTGCTCAAAAACCAAAAATGGCACCACATATTGAGAGTATGCGTAAGCGCATTAGTGAACTGTTAGAAACGTCTATCGATAACATTAATGTAAAGGCAACAACAACAGAAAAATTAGGATTTACAGGTAGAGAAGAAGGGATTGCTTCTCAAGCGGTTGTTTTATTACAGAAAAAATAATGGTTTTTAATTCGTAAGATGGATAATCACATTTTTTTGGTGTACAATTATAGAATGTGTTGACATTAAGAATGGAAGGTGTACCAATTATGGAAAAGCAAGTGAGAGTGCGCTACGCGCCAAGTCCAACAGGACACTTACATATCGGAAATGCGCGTACGGCATTATTTAATTATTTATTTGCTCGTCATTTAGATGGCAAATTTATTATTCGTATTGAAGATACTGATGTAAAACGTAACGTGGCTGGTGGAGAAGAAAGCCAATTAAAATACTTGAAATGGCTCGGTATGGACTGGGATGAAGGTGTTGATGTTGGTGGTGAATTTGGACCATATCGCCAAACAGAGCGTTTAGATATTTATAAAAAATTATATGAAGATTTATTAGAGCGTGGTCTAGCTTATAAATGTTATATGACAGAAGAAGAGCTAGAAGCAGAGCGTGAAGGACAAATCGCTCGCGGTGAAACACCTCGTTACGCAGGTAACCACCGTGAATTAACTGAAGAACAAGTGAAAGAATTTGAAGCTGAGGGACGTATTCCAAGTATTCGTTTCCGTGTACCAGCTGATCGTGACTACACATTCAAAGATATTGTAAAAGATGAAGTTGCGTTCCATTCAAATGATTTCGGTGATTTTGTTATTGTGAAAAAGGATGGAATTCCAACTTATAACTTTGCAGTAGCAGTAGATGATCATCTAATGGAAATTACACATGTACTTCGTGGTGATGATCATATTTCAAATACACCGAAACAAATGATGATTTATGAAGCTTTCGGCTGGGATATTCCACAATTCGGTCATATGACTCTAATTGTTAATGAAAGTCGTAAAAAGTTAAGTAAGCGTGATGAATCTATTATTCAATTTATTGAGCAATATAAAGAGCTTGGGTATCTTCCAGAAGCAATCTTTAACTTTATTGCACTACTAGGTTGGTCTCCGGTAGGAGAAGAAGAAATCTTCTCTAAAGATGAGTTTATCAAAATGTTCGATGCAGCTCGTTTATCAAAATCACCTGCATTATTTGATTCTCAAAAACTAAAATGGATGAACAACCAGTATATGAAAAAGCAAGATTTAGATACGGTTGTAGAGTTAAGCTTACCGCATTTAGTGAAAGCTGGACGTGTGGGAGAAACTTTAAGCGAACAAGACCAAGCTTGGATTCGTGATGTAATTGCTTTATACCATGAACAAATGAGTTTTGGAGCTGAAATTGTAGAGCTTTCTGAAATGTTCTTTAAAGATCATGTTGATTATGAAGAAGAAGGACAAGAAGTATTAAATGGTGAACAAGTACCTGAAGTACTTCGTGCATTTGCTGGTCAAATAGAAGCTCTAGAAGCAATGGAGCCAGCAGCAATTAAGGCAGCGATTAAAGCAGTTCAAAAGGAAAC
Source organism: Bacillus cereus group sp. MYBKT14-1 (assembly GCF_051915185.1). NCBI lineage: Bacteria > Bacillati > Bacillota > Bacilli > Caryophanales > Bacillaceae > Bacillus > Bacillus cereus group sp. MYBKT14-1. The sequence continues at coordinate 11,543 of NZ_JBQAEF010000022.1, forward strand.
AGGACATAAAGGTAAAAATTTATTTATGCCAATCCGTGTTGCAACTACAGGACAAACGCATGGTCCAGAGCTTCCGAATGCTATTGCACTTCTTGGAAAAGAAAAAGTTTTAAATCGTCTTCAAAAAGTAATTGGTTAACATTTTCTAGGTTTAGAAATATAATAAGTATACCTAAAACCTAATAAGGAAAAGCGACGAGAAGGAGAAGTAGAAAATCAGGCTTTTTACAGAGAGAACCACCTTTAGGCTGGGAGTGGTTTATAAGCGGATTTTTGAAATGCCCCTTCGAGTCTTCTGCTGAACAGCGAATTGCTTCGTGGGATGTCTTAGGCCGCAAAGTAAGCAGAAGCGGTTTACACCGTTATCATGGATGAGTTTGAGGCTTTTTTAAGCCTAAACAGAGTGGAACCGCGCTTAAAAGGCGTCTCTGTCAATATGACAGAGACGCCTTTTTTTTATACCGTGTAAATAGGTATGAATATAGAATTTATCTCCTTATATAAAGAATTAGGGGAGAAGTGATGAGTTAGGGGAGTTAGTTCGCTCGACAAAAAAGCAGCCCATAAAGGGGAGGGAACACCGATGTTTAAGAGGCTTCGGGAAGATATTGAAGTCGTTTTTGAACAGGATCCAGCGGCAAGAGGTTATTTCGAAGTCATTTTAACTTACTCTGGATTACATGCAGTTTGGGCCCATCGAATTGCACATGCTTTTTATAAAAGAAATTTTTTCTTTCTTGCACGTTTTGTTTCACAAGTGAGCCGCTTTTTTACTGGCATTGAGATCCATCCAGGAGCAACAATTGGTCGACGTTTTTTCATAGATCATGGAATGGGAGTTGTAATCGGAGAAACTTGTGAAATTGGTGATAATGTAACGATTTATCAAGGGGTTACATTAGGTGGTACAGGAAAAGAAAAAGGAAAGAGGCATCCAACAATTCAGGATAATGTATTAATTGCGACGGGTGCTAAAGTTCTTGGTTCTATTACTGTGGGAGAGAATTCTAAAATCGGAGCAGGGTCTGTCGTATTAAAAGAAGTTCCTGCACATTCTACAGTTGTAGGTATACCTGGCCGTGTCGTTATTCAAAATGGAGTAAAGATTGGTCAAGAATTAAATCACTCTGACCTTCCGGATCCGATTTTTGATAAATTAAAGGCTATGGAAGTAGAACTTGATAAATTGAAGAAACAATTGGAATTAAAGGTAGAAAGGAAGGATAAAAATGACTATTCACATTTATAATACGTTAACACGTCAAAAAGAAGAGTTTGTTCCATTAGAAGAAAATAAGGTAAAGATGTATGTATGCGGACCTACAGTTTATAACTACATTCATATTGGGAATGCAAGGCCTCCTATGGTATTCGATACAGTGCGTCGTTATTTAGAATACAAAGGATACGATGTGCAATATGTATCTAACTTTACGGATGTAGATGATAAATTAATTAAAGCGGCAAATGAATTAGGTGAAGATGTACCGACAATTGCTGATCGTTTTGTTGAAGCGTACTTTGAAGATGTAACAGCACTAGGTTGCAAACACGCAACAGTCCATCCTCGTGTAACAGAAAATATGGATATCATTATTGAATTTATTCAAGAACTTGTGAATAAAGGGTATGCATATGAATCAGAGGGTGATGTGTACTTTAAGACGAAGGAATTCGAAGGTTACGGTAAATTATCACATCAACCAATCGCAGATTTACGTCACGGTGCTCGTATTGAGGTAGGGGAAAAGAAACAAGACCCTCTTGATTTTGCTTTATGGAAAGCTGCGAAAGAAGGAGAAATCTTCTGGGAAAGCCCTTGGGGGCAAGGACGTCCAGGATGGCATATTGAATGCTCAGCAATGGCGCGTAAGTACTTAGGGGATACAATTGACATTCATGCTGGTGGTCAAGACTTGGCTTTCCCACATCATGAAAATGAAATTGCGCAGTCAGAGGCATTGACTGGAAAAACGTTTGCACGTTACTGGATGCATAATGGATATATTAATATTAACAATGAGAAGATGTCTAAATCGCTTGGTAACTTTATTTTAGTTCACGATATTATTAAGCAATACGACCCGCAGTTAATTAGATTCTTTATGTTATCAGTACACTATCGTCACCCGATTAACTTTAGTGAAGAGTTATTACAAAGTACGAATAATGGACTGGAAAGAATTAAAACAGCTTATGGAAACTTAAAGCATCGTATGGAGAGTAGTACGGATTTAACGGATCATAATGAGAAATGGTTAGCTGAAATAGAGAAATTCCAGACTGCATTTGAAGAGGCAATGAATGATGACTTTAACACTGCAAATGCAATTACCGAATTATACAACGTAGCAAATCATGCAAATCAATATTTACTTGAAGAGCATACATCTAAAGTTGTGATTGAAGCATACGTAAAACAACTGGAAACGTTATTTGATATTTTGGGATTAGAATTATCAAAAGAAGAATTACTGGATGAAGAAATTGAAGAGCTTATCCAAAAGCGCATTGAAGCTCGTAAAAATCGTGATTTTGCATTGTCTGATCAAATTCGTGACGATTTAAAAGAACGTAATATTATTTTAGAAGATACTGCTCAAGGTACAAGATGGAAAAGAGGATAAGGATGATCGATGCAAAGCAATTAAACAGCTTGGCGTTAGCGTATATGGGTGATGCGGTATATGAACAATATATCCGCTATCACCTCCTTCAAAAAGGAAAAGTTCGCCCTAATCAATTACACCGCTTAGGGACGAGCTTTGTTTCAGCAAAAGCACAGGCGAAAGTTGTTTATCATTTATTAGAGACGGCATTTTTGACAGAGGAAGAAGAGGCGGTATTAAGAAGAGGGCGTAATGCAAATTCAGGTACAGTTCCGAAAAATACGGATGTACAAACATATCGACATAGTACAGCCTTTGAAGCGCTAATTGGTTATCATCATTTATTAAATAATCGTGAAAGATTAGACGAAATTGTATATAAGGCAATTGCAGTTTTAGAAGAAAAGGAAGGGGGCACATCATCATGACTAGTGAATATATTATCGGACGTAACCCTGTAATTGAAGCGTTAAGATCAGGGAGAGATATTAATAAAATTTGGATCGCAGAAGGTGCTGCCAAAGGACAAGTACAAATTGTACTAGCGTTAGCAAAAGAAAATAAGATTATTTTACAACATGCACCAAAGAAAAAGTTAGATCAATTAGTTGAGGGTAATCATCAAGGTGTAATTGCTCAAGTAGCTGCATATCAGTATGCAGAGTTAGAAGATTTATTCAAAGTGGCAGAAAAACGTAATGAAGATCCATTCTTCTTGATTTTAGATGAGATTGAAGATCCGCATAACCTAGGTTCTATTATGCGTACTGCTGATGCAACAGGAGCTCATGGAATTATTATTCCGAAGAGAAGAGCTGTGGGACTTACAGCATCAGTTGCGAAAGCATCAACAGGAGCGATTGAATACATTCCTGTTGCGCGCGTAACAAACTTATCTCGTACAATTGATGAATTAAAAGAGCGTGGACTTTGGATTGCTGGTACAGATGCCAAAGGGAAAACGGATTACCGTAATTTAGATGGTACAATGCCGATTGGGTTAGTAATTGGTAGTGAAGGAAAAGGTATGAGTCGTATTATTGGTGAAAAGTGTGATTTCTTAATCACTTTACCGATGGTTGGTAAAGTTACATCCTTAAATGCTTCAGTAGCCGCAAGTTTGTTAATGTATGAGGTATATCGTAAACGTCACGAAATTGGTAAATAAAAAATGAACGATATTTTAATCGTTGACGGTTACAACATTATCGGAGCTTGGGGAGATTTGAAGAAACTGCGGGATGTAGATTTACAATCATCAAGAGATGCGCTTATTGATAAGATGGCGGATTATCAAGGTTATACAGGTACAAAAGTGATGATAGTCTTTGATGCCTATACAGTCCATGGTATTGAAAAAAAGATGAAACAATCTCGTGTAGAAGTCATATTCACACGAAAGAATCAAACTGCAGACGAAAAGATAGAGCAACTTGCGATAGAGCTTAGAAATATAAATACACAAATATATGTTGCGACTTCTGATTATACAGAACAATGGGTTATATTTGGGCAAGGTGCCCTTCGAAAATCTGCGCGTGAATTAGAGTTGGAAGTACAAGCGATGGAACAACAAGTAAGAAGGCGCACAAAAGACACGAAAGAACAGCAGCCCGCCATGCGAAAGATATTTAGTAAAGATATTACAGAAAAATTAGAAAAATTAAGAAGAGGAGAGCGTTGAAGCATTGACGCTCTTTATCTTTTTACTGTATAATATTGCTAAATAAATAGCGGTCGGAGGGATCAAGGTGGAAGCAGGCTTCGTAAGTATAGGCGACGTTACATTTCGTGATTTAGAGGATGAGGCAATCGTTGAGTTAGTTCGAAAAGGTAATACTGACGCTCTAGAATATTTAATTCACAAGTATAAGAACTTTGTTCGTGCGAAATCAAGATCTTACTTTTTAGTGGGTGCCGATCGAGAAGACATTGTTCAAGAAGGTATGATAGGGTTGTTTAAAGCAATTCGTGATTATAAAGAGGACAAGCTGTCTTCATTCAAAGCATTTGCTGAACTATGTATCACTCGACAAATTATTACCGCTATTAAAACGGCAACAAGACAAAAACATATTCCTTTAAATTCGTATGTGTCTTTAGATAAGCCGATTTACGATGAGGAATCTGATCGAACGTTATTGGATGTTATTTCTGAAGCGAAGGTGACTGATCCTGAAGAGATGATCATTAGCCAGGAAGAATATACAGACATAGAATCAAAAATATCTGAATTATTAAGCGATTTAGAAAGGAAAGTGCTTTCTTTATATTTAGATGGTCGTTCTTATCAAGAGATTTCAGAACAGTTAAACAGGCATGTGAAATCTATTGATAACGCTTTACAAAGAGTAAAGAGGAAATTGGAACGATATATGGAAATGAGAGAAAGTACAACTTTAAATTCATAAGAAGTAACAAGTGCTACAGGTGTAAAATAAATCACCTGTTTTCTTTTGTAGAGAGTACAAAATGCATGTCATTGACATTGTCTTTTATTGTATGATACATTTTTAGGGACATAATGTTACAAGGTTGGTGTAACTAATGAGGAAAAAAGTTGTACTCTCATGTGAAGAGTGTAAAAATCGAAACTACTCTACTATGAAAGATACGAGCTCAATAGAGCGACTTGAAATAAAAAAGTTTTGTAAAACATGCAATCAGCATACAGTTCACAAGGAAACAAAATAAATAATTGAAATAATACACTGGAGGTCCCGCAGATGCGTTTAACGAACTTTTTCGGCGATGTAGGTCGCGAAATGAAAAAAGTAAGTTGGCCTAAAAAAGATGAATTACTCCGCTCAACAGCGACTGTTGTTGCTACAGTTGTGTTCTTTGCGATTTTCTTCGCAGTAGTTGATATGGGCATTTCTTCTTTAATTCGGTTAATTCTTGGTTAATTCTTGAATAAGAAGCACTTATCCATGATATAATGTTATTTATAAGAACTGTGTAAAAGCCCGGTGAACGGGTTTTTTCATTTGCGCAAAAAAATGTACGTCAGGGAGGGAAGGACGCTCGTCCTAAATGAATGGAAAAAAGTTGGTATGTTGTCCATACTTATTCTGGATATGAAAATAAAGTAAAAGCAAACCTAGAGAAACGTGTAGAATCAATGGGTATGCAAGATAAAATTTTCCGTGTTGTTGTCCCGGAAGAAGTAGAAGTAGAAATGAAAAACGGAAAAGAAAAATTAATGAAAAGAAAAGTGTTCCCAGGTTATGTATTAGTAGAATTAATCATGACTGATGACTCTTGGTATGTTGTACGTAACACGCCGGGTGTAACTGGGTTCGTTGGTTCTTCTGGTTCTGGATCTAAACCATCACCTCTATTAGAAGAGGAAGTTGTTACCATTATGAAACATATGGGAATGGATAACGAAGTGGTTGATTTCGACTTTGAACTTCATGAGACAGTACGTGTAAATGAGGGACCATTCGCAGATTATACAGGTGCTATTGAAGAAATTGATGTGGAGAAGAAAAAGGTTAGCGTGCTTGTGGACATGTTTGGTCGCGAGACTCCAGTTGAACTTGACTTCCATCAAATTGAAAAATTATAAAATGAAACTTGAAATGAATTGTAAAAAGTGATAATATCTTTTAAGTCAGTACGTCTTCGTTATCGGAGACGTTTTTTGAAAGATTTTATCCTTACAGATAAAATATGACGTGGGAGGGCAAATCACTGTCCAATTGACCACATCACGGACTTAAGGAGGTGTGTCTCGTGGCTAAAAAGGTAATTAAAATGGTAAAGCTTCAAATTCCTGCAGGTAAAGCTAACCCAGCTCCACCAGTTGGTCCAGCATTAGGACAAGCAGGTGTTAACATCATGGGCTTCTGTAAAGAGTTTAACGCTCGTACAGCAGATCAAGCTGGTCTTATCATCCCTGTTGAAATTACGGTATTTGAGGACCGTTCATTCACTTTCATTACTAAAACTCCTCCTGCTGCTGTTCTTCTTAAGAAAGTAGCTGGTATTGAGTCTGGTTCTGGTGAACCAAACCGTAATAAAGTGGCAACTGTTAAGCGTGATAAAGTACGCGAAATCGCTGAAACTAAAATGCCTGACCTAAACGCTGCTAGCGTAGAAGCTGCAATGCGTATGGTTGAAGGTACTGCACGCAGTATGGGCATCGTTATCGAAGACTAATTCGATTTGTTTTTAAAAAAGGTTGCGGGTCTGGAATTCCAATTCGCAACCTTTATTATCGTAAATGATTATCGTTTTTAAATAAATGGATGGCGCTCATCCTCAGGTTATACCTGAAAACAGGCGTAAACGTGGGAGGTTATTCCGCTAAAACCACATTCGAGGAGGAAATAAAAATGGCTAAAAGAGGTAAAAAGTACGTAGAAGCTGCAAAGCTTGTTGATCGTGCAGCTGCTTACTCTGCGACAGAAGCAGTAGAATTAGTAAAGAAAACAAACACAGCTAAATTTGATGCAACTGTAGAAGCTGCATTCCGTTTAGGTGTTGACCCTAAGAAAGCTGACCAACAAATCCGTGGTGCAGTTGTTCTTCCACACGGTACTGGTAAAGTACAACGTGTATTAGTATTTGCTAAAGGTGAAAAAGCTAAAGAAGCTGAAGCTGCTGGAGCTGACTTCGTAGGCGATACTGATTACATCGGTAAAATCCAACAAGGTTGGTTCGATTTCGATGTAGTAGTAGCAACTCCTGACATGATGGGTGAAGTTGGTAAACTTGGTCGCGTATTAGGACCTAAAGGTTTAATGCCAAACCCTAAAACTGGAACAGTTACTTTCGATGTAACTAAAGCTGTTAACGAAATCAAAGCTGGTAAAGTTGAATACCGCGTTGATAAAGCTGGTAACATCCACGTTCCAATCGGTAAAGTATCTTTCGAAGATGCTAAATTAGTAGAAAACTTCAAAACAATTGCTGACACTTTACAAAAAGTTAAGCCAGCTGCTGCAAAAGGTACTTACATGAAGAACGTAACAGTTGCTTCTACAATGGGACCTGGCGTACGTGTAGACGTTTCTACATTAGCGTAAATTTTGGAAGTTGACTTCATAAAGAAGTTTTAATATAATCATTTATGTTGTGAATTTAATTAGTGTACCGTAGACAGTAGGTGTCAATAGACTTAATTTCCTACCTAGGTGTTAATATACGAAGCGGAATCTTTTTTCTGTGACTATATGCCTCCATGTCTACAAGTTGGGCATGGAGGTTTTTAGTGCACTTTCGGTACATCTTCTATATAATCTACAGGAGGTGTAATAACATGAGCAAAGTAATCGAAACTAAACAACAAGTTGTAACTGAAATCGCGGACAAACTTCGCGCTAGTAAATCTACAATCGTTGTTGACTACCGTGGTTTAACAGTTTCTGAAGCAACAGAATTACGTAAGCAATTACGTGAAGCTGGCGTTGAGTTCAAAGTTTACAAAAACTCTCTAACTCGTCGTGCTGCAGAATCTGCTGAAATGGCTGAGTTAAATGAATTCTTAACAGGACCAAACGCAATCGCGTTCAGTAACGAGGATGTAGTTGCTCCTGCGAAAGTATTAAACGACTTCGCTAAAGATCATGAAGCTTTAGAAATTAAAGCGGGCGTAATCGAAGGTAAACTTGTAACACTTGATGAGGTTAAAGCAATCGCTACTCTTCCATCACGTGAAGGCTTACTTTCTATGCTTCTTAGCGTTCTTCAAGCTCCAATCCGTAACCTTGCACTTGCTACTAAAGCAGTTGCAGACCAAAAGGAAGAGCAAGGCGCTTAATTTTTTAAAAGATAATTACGTATTATCGATAAAACAATACAAACCTATTTAAGGGAGGATATTTACAATGACTAAAGAACAAATCATTGAAGCAGTTAAATCTATGACTGTATTAGAACTTAACGACTTAGTAAAAGCTATCGAGGAAGAATTCGGCGTAACTGCTGCTGCTCCTGTAGCTGTTGCTGGTGGCGCTGGAGAAGCTGCTGCTGAGAAAACTGAATTTGATGTGGAACTAACTAGCGCTGGTGCACAAAAAATCAAAGTTATCAAAGTTGTTCGTGAAATCACTGGTCTTGGCTTAAAAGAAGCTAAAGAATTAGTTGACAACACTCCAAAAGTAATCAAAGAAGCTGCTGCTAAAGAAGAAGCTGAAGAAATCAAAGCTAAACTTGAAGAAGTTGGCGCTGCTGTAGAAGTTAAGTAATTAACTTTTGATGCTTTAAAAAAAGCTCGCTCTCATGCGAGCTTTTTTTTTAACTGTAAAGAAAAGAGGTGGCCATATGGCAGACCATTATTTTTCTAACGACCCTTCTAGTAAAAGTGATCGTAAGCGATGGGAGTTTACCCTTCGTGGATCTCGATTTACTTTCTTATCTGACCATGGGGTGTTCTCGAAAAACGAAGTGGACTTTGGTTCCCGTCTTTTAATTGAAGCGTTTCAAATGCCAGATATTAAAGGTAATATATTAGACGTAGGTTGCGGATACGGTCCTATTGGTTTGTCGTTAGCGAAAGAGTTTCAAGGTCGTGAAGTTCACATGGTGGATGTGAATGAGAGGGCACTTGGGCTTGCGAAAGAAAACGCCGCTAATAACAAAATCGAGAATATACGTATTTTTCAAAGTAGCGTCTATGAAAATGTAGATGGTAAGTATGCTGCTATTCTATCTAACCCTCCAATTCGTGCGGGTAAAGATATCGTACATGAGATTTTAGAAAAAGCTGTGGAGTATTTAGTTCCAGGTGGAGAACTTTGGATTGTTATTCAAAAGAAACAAGGTGCACCGTCTGCGCTAAAAAAACTAGAAGAAGTATTTTCTGAAGTTGAGGTTGTAGAAAAGAAAAAAGGATATTATATCATAAAATCAAAAAAACGTTGACGGTTATTTTTGGCTATGTTAACATTATACAATGCCAATATATGATTTTCTGCGTTGAGAAAGATGTATATTTTTGTTTCTCTTGGAAAAGATAGTAAAATCAGCAGATTATGAAACAGAATGATGGTTTTCTTATAGAAGCCATTTTTCTTTTTTGAGCAGGTAGAAAGACTCAACGTATTTATCTTTAAGAGAAAGAGACTACGCTAATAGCAGTAGTTGTATTTATTTGTGATTTTGCACAAATTTTTTTGTGCATTTATAATACTCATGATTTGAGGGGTGAAGCAGTTGACAGGTCAACTAGTTCAATACGGACGCCACCGCCAACGAAGAAGTTATGCCCGTATTAGTGAAGTATTAGAGTTACCAAATCTTATCGAAATTCAAACCTCTTCTTATCAGTGGTTTCTTGATGAGGGTTTGCGAGAAATGTTCCAAGACATTTCTCCGATTGAAGACTTTACGGGAAATCTATCGCTTGAATTTATCGACTACAGCTTAGGTGAACCTAAATACTCTGTAGACGAATGCAAAGAGCGTGATGTGACGTATGCAGCACCACTTCGTGTAAAAGTGCGTCTAATCAACAAGGAAACTGGTGAAGTAAAAGAACAAGATGTGTTCATGGGAGATTTCCCACTCATGACAGAGACTGGAACATTCGTAATTAACGGTGCAGAACGTGTTATCGTTTCCCAGTTAGTTCGCTCTCCAAGCGTATACTATAGTGGCAAAGTGGATAAAAACGGAAAACGTGGTTTTACTGCTACTGTAATTCCAAACCGCGGAGCTTGGTTAGAGTATGAGACAGATGCTAAGGATGTTGTATATGTGCGTATTGACCGTACGCGTAAACTTCCTGTAACTGTTTTGTTACGCGCATTAGGGTTTGGCTCTGATCAAGAAATCACCGAGCTTTTAGGTGATAACGAATACTTAAGCAACACATTAGAAAAAGACAACACAGATAGCACAGAAAAAGCATTGCTTGAAATTTATGAGCGTCTACGTCCTGGTGAACCACCAACAGTAGAAAACGCTAAGAGCTTACTTGTGTCTCGTTTCTTTGATCCAAAGCGCTACGATTTAGCAAATGTAGGTCGCTATAAGATCAACAAGAAGTTACACATTAAAAACAGATTGTTTAATCAACGTTTAGCTGAAACATTAGTGGATCCAGAAACTGGTGAAATTTTAGCGGCAGAAGGAACAATCTTAGATCGTCGTACACTTGATCGCATTTTACCTTACTTAGAGAAAAACATTGGATTCAAAACAGCGAAACCAATGGGTGGAGTGGTAGAAGGCGATGTTGAGCTGCAATCTATTAAGATTTATGCTCCTGAGTCGGAAGGCGAACGCGTAATTAATGTAATTGGTAATGCAAACATTACTCGTGATGTGAAACACATCACACCAGGTGATATCCTTGCTTCTATCAGTCACTTCTTCAACCTACTATACAAAGTAGGGGATACAGATGATATTGACCATTTAGGAAACCGTCGTCTGCGTTCTGTTGGAGAACTGTTACAAAATCAATTCCGTATCGGTCTTTCTCGTATGGAACGTGTTGTTCGTGAGAGAATGTCGATCCAAGATACAAATGCAATTACACCGCAGGCACTAATTAATATTCGTCCTGTTATTGCATCTATTAAAGAGTTCTTCGGAAGTTCTCAGTTATCTCAGTTTATGGACCAAACAAACCCATTAGCAGAGTTAACTCACAAACGAAGACTATCTGCATTAGGACCTGGTGGTTTAACGCGTGAGCGCGCAGGCTTTGAAGTGCGTGACGTTCATTACTCTCACTACGGTCGTATGTGTCCGATTGAAACACCAGAGGGACCAAACATCGGTTTGATTAACTCATTATCTTCGTTCGCGAAAGTAAATGAGTTTGGTTTCATTGAAACACCATACCGTCGTGTTGACCCAGAAACTGGTCTTGTAACAGGGCATGTTGATTACTTAACGGCAGATGAAGAAGATAACTATGTTGTAGCCCAAGCGAATATGAAATTATCTGACGAAGGTGAATTCCTAAGTGAAGATATCGTAGCTCGTTTCCGTGGTGAAAACATTGTCACAAATAGAGAACGCATCGACTACATGGATGTATCTCCAAAACAAGTAGTGTCGGCAGCGACAGCTTGTATTCCGTTCTTAGAAAACGATGACTCTAACCGCGCACTTATGGGAGCGAACATGCAACGTCAGGCGGTTCCGTTAATGAATCCGGAATCTCCGATTGTAGGTACAGGTATGGAGTACGTATCAGCAAAAGACTCAGGTGCTGCAGTAATCTGTAAACATCCTGGTATTGTTGAGCGCGTAGAAGCACGTGAAGTTTGGGTACGTCGCTATGTAGAAGTTGACGGTCAAACAGTAAAAGGCGACTTAGATCGCTACAAAATGCAAAAATTCATTCGTTCTAACCAAGGAACTTGTTACAACCAACGTCCAATCGTAAGTGTTGGAAATGAAGTTGTAAAAGGTGAAATCCTTGCGGATGGTCCTTCTATGGAATTAGGTGAACTAGCACTTGGACGTAACGTGCTTGTTGGCTTCATGACTTGGGACGGTTATAACTACGAGGATGCGATCATCATGAGTGAGCGCCTTGTAAAAGATGATGTGTACACTTCTATTCATATTGAAGAATATGAATCAGAAGCTCGTGATACGAAGCTTGGACCAGAAGAAATTACACGTGACATTCCAAACGTTGGGGAAGACGCATTACGTAACCTTGACGAGCGCGGTATCATTCGCGTTGGTGCTGAAGTAAAAGATGGAGATTTACTTGTTGGTAAAGTAACACCTAAAGGTGTAACAGAATTAACAGCTGAAGAACGTCTATTACATGCTATCTTTGGAGAAAAAGCGCGTGAAGTACGTGATACATCACTACGTGTACCACACGGTGGTGGCGGTATTATCTTAGACGTAAAAGTATTCAACCGTGAAGATGGCGATGAATTGCCACCAGGCGTGAATCAACTTGTACGTGCATATATCGTTCAAAAACGTAAAATTTCTGAAGGTGACAAGATGGCCGGACGTCACGGTAACAAAGGTGTTATTTCTCGTATTTTACCAGAAGAAGATATGCCTTACCTACCAGACGGTACGCCAATCGATATCATGTTAAACCCATTAGGGGTACCATCTCGTATGAATATCGGTCAGGTATTAGAGCTTCATCTTGGTATGGCAGCAAGATACCTTGGCATTCACATTGCAACACCAGTATTCGATGGTGCTCGTGAGGAAGATGTTTGGGGCACAATTGAAGAAGCTGGTATGGCAAATGACGCGAAAACAATCCTGTATGACGGACGTACTGGTGAACCATTCGATAACCGCGTATCTGTTGGTGTCATGTATATGATCAAACTTGCGCACATGGTTGACGATAAACTTCATGCTCGTTCTACTGGACCATACTCACTTGTAACGCAGCAACCTCTTGGAGGTAAAGCTCAGTTCGGTGGACAGCGTTTCGGTGAGATGGAGGTTTGGGCACTTGAAGCTTACGGTGCTGCTTATACTCTTCAAGAAATCTTAACAGTGAAGTCTGATGATGTTGTTGGACGTGTTAAGACTTATGAAGCAATTGTTAAAGGCGAAAATGTTCCAGAACCAGGCGTTCCTGAATCATTCAAAGTATTGATTAAAGAGCTGCAAAGTTTAGGTATGGACGTTAAAATGATGTCTAGCGACGATACAGAAATTGAAATGCGTGATACAGAAGATGACGATGATCATCAATCAGCAGATAAATTGAATGTCGAAGTTGAGACAACTAAGGAATAATTGGGATAACCTGTAGACTAAAAGGGAGGTAGGCCCCTTGATAGATGTAAATAACTTTGAATATATGAAGATTGGACTTGCTTCACCTGACAAGATTCGTTCTTGGTCATACGGTGAAGTTAAGAAACCAGAAACTATTAACTATCGTACGTTAAAGCCTGAAAAAGATGGCTTGTTCTGTGAGCGTATTTTCGGACCACAAAAGGACTGGGAATGTCATTGCGGAAAATACAAACGTGTACGTTATAAAGGTGTAGTTTGTGATCGATGTGGCGTTGAAGTAACGCGTGCAAAAGTACGTCGTGAACGTATGGGTCATATCGAATTAGCTGCTCCTGTATCTCATATTTGGTATTTCAAAGGTATCCCGAGCCGCATGGGACTTGTCTTAGACATGTCCCCTCGCGCGCTTGAAGAAGTAATTTATTTCGCTTCTTATGTTGTAACAGAAAGTGGAGATACACCACTTGATAAGAAGCAATTACTTTCTGAAAAAGAATACCGTGCATATCGTGATCGATATGGTAGCACATTCCAAGCTGCTATGGGTGCAGAAGCAATTAAAAAGCTACTACAAGACATCGATTTAGATAAAGAAGTAGACTTCTTAAAAGAAGAATTAAAAACAGCACAAGGACAACGCCGTACTCGTGCTATTAAACGTCTAGAAGTATTAGAAGCATTCCGTAACTCTGGAAATGAACCGTCTTGGATGATCTTAGATGTTCTACCAGTAATCCCACCAGAACTACGCCCAATGGTACAGTTAGACGGTGGACGTTTTGCTACTTCTGACTTAAACGACTTATACCGTCGTGTAATTAACCGTAACAACCGTTTAAAACGTCTATTGGACTTAGGTGCACCAAGCATCATCGTTCAAAACGAAAAACGTATGTTACAAGAAGCTGTAGACGCATTAATCGATAATGGTCGTCGTGGCCGTCCAGTTACTGGGCCAGGTAACCGTCCATTAAAATCACTATCTCACATGCTTAAAGGTAAACAAGGACGTTTCCGTCAAAACTTATTAGGTAAACGTGTTGACTACTCTGGTCGTTCTGTAATCGTTGTAGGACCGAACTTAAAGATGTATCAATGTGGATTACCAAAAGAAATGGCGCTTGAACTGTTCAAACCTTTCGTAATGAAAGAGTTAGTTGAAAAAGGATTAGCACATAACATTAAGAGTGCGAAACGTAAAATCGAGCGTGTACAACCTGAAGTTTGGGACGTTTTAGAATCTGTGATTAAAGAACATCCAGTACTTCTAAACCGCGCACCAACACTTCACCGTCTTGGTATCCAGGCGTTTGAACCTACATTAGTAGAAGGTCGCGCAATCCGTCTTCACCCACTTGTATGTACTGCATACAACGCGGACTTTGACGGTGACCAAATGGCCGTTCACGTACCTTTATCATCAGAAGCTCAAGCTGAAGCTCGTCTTCTTATGTTAGCGGCACAAAACATCTTGAACCCGAAAGACGGTAAACCAGTTGTTACTCCATCTCAGGATATGGTATTAGGTAACTATTACTTAACACTTGAGCGTGAAGGTGCAATCGGTGAAGGTATGGTCTTCAAAGATGCAAATGAAGCATTGCTTGCATATCAAAATGGATATGTTCATCTTCATACACGTGTTGCAGTAGCTGCAAGTGCAGTAAACAACGCAACATTTACTGAAGAGCAAAAGAGTATGCTTCTATTAACAACAGTTGGTAAATTAATATTTAACGAAATCTTACCAGAGTCGTTCCCTTATATTAATGAACCAACAAATTCAAACCTTGAAAAAGAAACACCAGCGAAATATTTCGTTGAAAAAGGTGCGAACATTAAAGAAATTATTGCTAGTCGCGAAGAAGTGGCGCCATTTAGCAAGAAGATCCTTGGTAACATCATTGCGGAAGTGTTCAAACGTTTCCAAATTACAGAAACGTCTCGCATGCTTGACCGTATGAAAAACTTAGGATTCAAGTACTCTACAAAAGCTGGTATTACAGTTGGGGTATCTGACATTCTTGTATTAGGCGAAAAAGATGAAATTCTCCACGAAGCACAAGCAAAAGTAGATAATGTAATTAAACAATTCCGTCGCGGTTTAATCACGGAAGAAGAACGTTACGATCGCGTTATCTCTATTTGGAGTAATGCAAAAGATGTTATCCAAGGAAAACTGATGAAATCCTTGAATAAACGCAACCCAATCTTCATGATGAGTGACTCAGGTGCCCGTGGTAACGCATCTAACTTTACTCAGCTTGCTGGTATGCGTGGTCTTATGGCCAATCCATCTGGTCGTATCATCGAACTTCCAATCAAATCGAGTTTCCGTGAAGGTTTAACAGTACTTGAGTACTTCATCTCTACGCATGGTGCGCGTAAAGGTCTTGCCGATACAGCACTTAAAACTGCCGATTCTGGTTACTTAACACGTCGTCTTGTTGACGTTGCACAAGATGTAATCGTTCGTGAAGATGATTGTGGAACAGATCGCGGTTTATTAATTGGTGCGATTAAAGAGGGTAATGAAGTTATCGAGTCATTATATGATCGTCTTGTTGGACGTTTTGCAAGAAAAACTGTAAAACATCCTGAAACAGGTGAAGTATTAGTTGCTGAAAATCAATTAATTACTGAAGATATCGCTCATATCGTTGAAAATTCGGGTGTTGAAACTGTAAACATTCGTTCAGCGTTTACGTGTAACACTCGCCACGGTGTATGTAAGAAGTGTTACGGTCGTAACTTAGCAACTGGAACAGACGTAGAAGTAGGAGAAGCGGTAGGTATTATCGCAGCTCAATCTATCGGTGAGCCAGGTACACAGTTAACGATGCGTACATTCCATACAGGTGGGGTTGCCGGAGATGATATTACTCAAGGTTTACCTCGTATCCAAGAGATCTTCGAAGCTCGTAATCCGAAAGGTCAGGCAGTTATCAGTGAAATCGACGGTGTTATCGCAGCGATCAACGACGTTAAAGATCGCCAAGAAGTAGTTGTACAGGGTGAAGTTGAAGCTCGTACGTATGCTATTCCTTACGGTGCTCGTCTGAAAGTAACTCCAGGACAGCCAATTAGCCACGGTAAAGAGTTAACAGAAGGTTCTATTGATCCGAAAGAATTACTAAAAGTAACGGACATTACGGCGGTTCAAGAATACTTATTACGTGAAGTTCAAAAAGTATACCGTATGCAAGGGGTAGAAATTGGTGACAAACACGTAGAAGTAATGGTACGTCAAATGTTACGTAAAGTTCGTGTAAGTGATGCAGGTGAAACAGATGTATTACCAGGAACATTACTAGATATCCATCAGTTCACTGATGCGAATGCTAAGGTCTTACTGCAAGGTAAGCAACCAGCAACAGCTAGACCTGTTCTACTTGGTATTACAAAAGCTTCACTTGAAACAGATTCATTCTTATCTGCAGCATCGTTCCAAGAAACAACTCGTGTCTTAACTGATGCAGCAATTAAGGGTAAACGCGATGAACTTCTAGGATTAAAAGAAAATGTTATTATCGGTAAACTTGTTCCTGCTGGAACAGGTATGAATCGTTATCGCAAAGTGGATCTTGTAAAAACAACACAAGATGACATGAATGTAGAAAACGATGAGGTTTATGTGGAACAGTAAAATTTTCCGGCATAAATTTTGTATAAAAACAATTAATCTTAGTTGACATTGTATGAGTCAAAATGTTACTATAATCAAGGTTGCTCCTGAACGATGCTTTGGAGGATATTTATATGTCTTATCAAAAAGTATCAACTGCTGAAAATGTAGTCGTTGGTCATAAACGCACATTGGAGGCAATCAAAAATGGTACAGTTAAAGAAGTTGTCATCGCAGAGGATGCTGACATGCGGTTAACCCATGCTATCATTCGTGTTGCAATGCAATATAACGTGCCCATAACAAAAGTTGAATCAGTTCGTAAGCTTGGTAAAGCTTCGGGGATTCAAGTGGGAGCTTCAGCAATAGGAATAATAAGTTAAAACTGTTTTTGTGAGGAGAGAGCATTTGCTCTTCCTTGCAAAAACTTTGTTTTCAACTAATAATGAACCACCTGGATATGTGGTCATACAAACATGCGAAGGGAGGATAATCAAATGCCTACTATTAACCAATTAGTGAGAAATGGTCGTACTGATAAAGTATGGAAATCTAAATCACCTGCGTTAAACAAAGGTTTTAACTCTTTAAAGAAAAAATCAACTGATATCTCTGCACCTCAAAAACGTGGTGTATGTACTCGTGTTGGTACAATGACTCCAAAGAAACCTAACTCAGCGTTACGTAAATACGCTCGTGTACGTTTAACAAACGGTATCGAGGTTACAGCTTACATCCCAGGTATCGGTCATAACCTACAAGAGCATAGCGTAGTATTAATTCGCGGTGGTCGTGTAAAGGATTTACCGGGGGTACGTTACCACATCGTTCGTGGTGCGCTTGACACAGCTGGTGTTGACAAACGTATGCAAGGACGTTCTAAATATGGTACTAAGAGACCAAAACCTGCTAAAAAATAATAACTTTAAAATGAAAGGAGGAACTCAATATGCCTCGTAAAGGACCTGTTGCGAAACGTGACGTGTTACCAGATCCAATGTACAATTCGAAGCTAGTAACACGCCTTATCAACAAAATGATGGTTGACGGTAAAAAAGGTAAATCTCAAACAATTCTTTATAATGCGTTCGATATCGTAAACGAACGTACTGGTAAAGAGCCAATGGAAGTATTCGAGCAAGCTCTTAAGAACATCATGCCTGTTCTTGAAGTACGCGCTCGTCGTGTTGGTGGTGCTAACTACCAAGTTCCAGTTGAGGTTCGTCCAGAACGCCGTACAACTTTAGGTCTTCGTTGGTTAGTAAACTACGCTCGTCTTCGTGGTGAAAAAACTATGGAAGAGCGTCTTGCTAACGAAATCTTAGATGCAGCTAACAACGCTGGTGCATCTGTTAAGAAACGTGAAGACACTCATAAAATGGCAGAAGCTAACAAAGCATTTGCTCATTACCGTTGGTAGGATTCAACGTAAAATAAATGTAAGCATAAACCGCTTTATTTGTCGCTTATGGAAGTGTGGAGAGGGAGAATGCCTCTCCCTTTCATCGGGCGCTCGTTTTACATAATGAGAGTACTGGACATACTGACATGTGTAACAATATAAAGTGGCTTTTTTGCTACTTAAAATAAAAAAATCCAATCCATATATGGAAGGAGCAAGACACCAAATGGCAAGAGAGTTCTCTTTAGAAAACACTCGTAATATTGGTATCATGGCTCACATCGATGCTGGTAAAACAACAGCAACTGAGCGTATTCTGTACTACACAGGACGTATTCATAAAATCGGTGAAACTCACGAAGGTGCATCTCAGATGGACTGGATGGAGCAAGAGCAAGAGCGTGGTATCACAATTACTTCTGCTGCAACTACAGCACAATGGAAAGGTCATCGTGTAAACATCATTGATACTCCAGGACACGTAGATTTCACAGTAGAAGTAGAACGTTCTTTACGCGTACTTGATGGCGCTGTAGCAGTACTTGATGCGCAATCTGGTGTAGAACCACAAACAGAAACTGTTTGGCGTCAGGCTACTACTTACGGCGTACCTCGTATCGTATTCGTTAACAAAATGGATAAGATCGGTGCAGATTTCTTATACTCTGTAGGAACAATCCACGATCGTTTACAAGCAAACGCACATCCAATTCAGTTACCAATCGGTGCTGAAGATGAGTTCAATGGTATCATTGACCTTGTTGAAGAGTGTGCTTACATGTACGGTAACGATTTAGGAACAGACATTCAACGTGTTGAAATTCCTGAAGAGCACAAAGAATTAGCTGAAGAATACCGTGGAAAACTTATTGAAGCGGTAGCTGAGCTTGATGAAGAAATGATGATGAAGTACCTAGAAGGTGAAGAAATCACTGTAGAAGAGCTTAAAGCTGGTATCCGTAAGGCTACAACTTCTGTAGAATTCTTCCCAGTAATCTGTGGTTCTGCATTCAAAAACAAAGGTGTTCAAATTCTGTTAGACGCAGTTATCGACTACCTTCCATCTCCACTAGATGTACCTGCTATTAAAGGTACTCTACCGGATACAGATGAAGAAGTAGAACGTAAGTCTAGCGATGAAGAACCATTCGCAGCTTTAGCATTCAAAATCATGACTGACCCTTATGTTGGTAAGTTAACGTTCTTCCGTGTGTACTCTGGTGTGTTAAACTCTGGATCATACGTGAAAAACTCAACTAAAGGTAAGCGTGAGCGTGTAGGTCGTATCCTACAAATGCACGCTAACAGCCGTGAAGAGATTTCAACAGTTTACGCTGGTGATATCGCTGCTGCTGTAGGTTTAAAAGATACTACTACTGGTGATACTCTTTGTGACGAGAAGAGCCTTGTTATCCTTGAGTCTATGGAATTCCCAGAGCCAGTTATCTCTGTAGCTATCGAACCAAAATCTAAAGCTGACCAAGATAAAATGGGTACAGCATTATCTAAGCTTTCTGAAGAAGATCCAACATTCCGTGCTCACACTGACCAAGAAACTGGCCAAACTATCATCGCTGGTATGGGTGAACTTCACCTTGATATCATCGTTGACCGTATGCGCCGTGAATTCAAAGTGGAAGCAAACGTTGGTGCTCCTCAGGTAGCATACCGTGAGACTTTCCGCGCTGCTGCGAAAGTTGAAGGTAAGTTCGCTCGTCAATCTGGTGGTCGTGGACAATTCGGTCACGTTTGGATTGAGTTTGAACCTAACGAAGAAGGTAAAGGATTCGAATTCGAAAACAAGATCGTCGGTGGTGTAGTTCCTCGTGAATACATCCCAGCTGTTGGAGCAGGTCTTGAAGATGCACTTAAAAATGGTGTACTAGCTGGTTATCCACTAGTTGACATTAAAGCTGCATTAGTTGACGGATCTTACCATGATGTCGATTCATCTGAGATGGCGTTCAAAATCGCTGCATCTATGGCACTTAAAGCTGCGGTTTCTAAATGTAACCCAGTAATTCTTGAGCCAATGATGAAAGTTGAAGTTGTAATTCCTGAAGAGTACATGGGTGACATTATGGGTGACGTAACATCTCGTCGTGGACGTGTAGAAGGTATGGAAGCTCGCGGTAACGCACAAGTTGTTCGCGCTATGGTTCCACTTTCTGAAATGTTCGGTTATGCAACGTCATTACGTTCTAACACTCAAGGACGCGGAACATTCTCTATGGTGTTTGACCACTATGAAGAAGTACCAAAGTCTGTTTCTGAAGAAATTATCAAAAAAAATAAAGGTGAATAATTGATTTTTATCGATTGTTCAAGTATAACTACTTATGTAAGCTTAGAAAGTGGGACGTAAGTTTCACTTTCTAGTCTAAATATAAAATAACCTATATAAACTAAGGAGGAATTTAGAATGGCTAAAGCTAAATTCGAACGTTCTAAACCCCATGTTAACATCGGTACAATCGGCCACGTTGACCATGGTAAAACTACATTAACTGCTGCGATCACTACAGTTCTTGCAAAAGCTGGTGGTGCTGAAGCACGCGGATACGATCAAATCGATGCTGCTCCAGAAGAAAGAGAGCGCGGTATCACAATCTCAACTGCACACGTTGAGTACGAAACTGAAACTCGTCACTATGCACACGTTGACTGCCCAGGTCACGCTGACTATGTTAAAAACATGATCACTGGTGCTGCTCAAATGGACGGCGGTATCTTAGTAGTATCTGCTGCTGATGGCCCAATGCCTCAAACACGTGAGCACATCCTTCTTTCTCGTCAAGTAGGTGTTCCTTACATCGTTGTATTCTTAAACAAATGCGACATGGTAGATGACGAAGAATTATTAGAATTAGTAGAAATGGAAGTTCGCGACCTATTATCTGAATACGGATTCCCAGGCGACGACATTCCTGTAATCAAAGGTTCTGCTCTTAAAGCTCTTCAAGGAGAAGCTGATTGGGAAGCAAAAATCATTGAATTAATGGCTGAAGTTGATGCTTACATCCCAACTCCAGAACGTGAAACTGACAAACCATTCTTAATGCCTGTAGAGGACGTATTCTCTATCACAGGTCGTGGTACAGTTGCTACTGGTCGTGTTGAGCGCGGTATCGTTAAAGTTGGTGACGTAGTAGAAATCATCGGTCTTGCTGAAGAAAATGCTTCTACAACTGTAACTGGTGTAGAGATGTTCCGTAAACTTCTTGACCAAGCTCAAGCTGGAGACAACATCGGTGCTTTACTTCGTGGGGTTGCTCGTGAAGACATCCAACGTGGACAAGTACTTGCAAAAAGCGGTTCTGTAAAAGCTCACGCTAAATTCAAAGCTGAAGTTTTCGTATTATCTAAAGAAGAAGGTGGACGTCACACTCCATTCTTCGCTAACTACCGTCCTCAGTTCTACTTCCGTACAACTGACGTAACTGGTATCATCCAATTACCAGAAGGTACTGAAATGGTAATGCCTGGTGACAACATCGAAATGACTATCGAACTTATCGCTCCAATCGCTATCGAAGAGGGAACTAAATTCTCTATTCGTGAAGGTGGACGTACAGTAGGTTACGGTGTAGTTGCTACTATCGTTGAGTAATCTTAACTGATATAAAAAAACCTAAGGGATTTTCCCTTAGGTTTTTTGTTTGCGTTTATATAAGGAAGCAGAGGGTGTTTTTTGTTTTGACGAGTTTCTTCTATAGTATTATAAAAACGACAAAAGATAATCCAGAAACTGTAAAATGAATTCTGTTAGATGAAAACTTGAAATTCTTTAAAGTGCCATGTATAATAGCAAAAGTAGAGAAAAGCAGATGCAAACAAAAAGATGCTTGCATCTAGACGAATAACATTGTATAATAGACAATGTTGGTCTTTGACTGCGATGAAGTGGAAGGTTGCTGACACACCCGGCCGCTTTGCCATGGCATGGTGTGGGGAAATTTCCATGGAGAAGGTCTATTTTAGAAATAGGCGAACGAAGGAGGGAAAATAATGGCAAAAGAAAAAATTCGTATCCGTTTAAAAGCTTACGATCACCGTATTCTTGATCAGTCAGCTGAGAAAATTGTAGAAACAGCTAAGCGTTCTGGGGCAACAGTTTCTGGTCCGATCCCATTACCAACTGAAAAAACTGTTTACACAATTCTTCGTGCTGTTCATAAGTACAAAGATTCTCGTGAGCAATTCGAAATGCGCACGCACAAACGTCTAATCGACATCGTGAGTCCTACTCCACAAACAGTAGATTCATTAATGCGTTTAGACTTACCATCTGGTGTAGATATCGAAATCAAACTATAATTTATATAACTTAAAAATGTAGGAGGTGTAACTCATGACCAAAGGAATCTTAGGAAGAAAGATCGGTATGACTCAAGTATTTGCTGAGAACGGTGAGTTAATCCCAGTAACAGTTATCGCTGCTAATCCAAACGTTGTTCTTCAAAAGAAAACAACTGAAACTGATGGCTACAATGCAATCCAGTTAGGATTTGAAGATAAACGTGAAAAGTTAACTAACAAACCTGAACAAGGCCACACTGCTAAAGCATCTACAACTCCTAAGCGCTTCATTCGCGAAATCCGCGATGCAGACGTGGACGGATTAGAGGTTGGTCAAGAGGTAAAAGTTGACGTATTCGCTACAGGTGAAATCGTTGATGTAACAGGAATTTCTAAAGGTAAAGGTTTCCAAGGTGTTATCAAACGCCACGGACAATCTCGCGGACCTATGTCTCATGGTTCTCGCTATCACCGTCGTCCAGGTTCAATGGGCCCAGTTGCTCCGAACCGTGTATTCAAAGGCAAAAAACTTGCTGGACGTATGGGTGGAGACCAAGTTACTATCCAAAACTTAGAAATCGTTCAAGTTGACACTGAGCGCAACTTATTACTAGTAAAAGGTAACGTTCCAGGTGCTAAGAAATCTCTTGTAGTTGTTCAAGGCGCTGTGAAGGTTAGCAAATAATTCACAATAGGAAGGAGGAATTCCAATGCCAAAAGTTACTGTATATAACCAAACTGGTTCACAGGTTGGTGAAATCGAATTAGCTGAAGCTATTTTCGGTATCGAACCAAATGAAGCTGTACTTTTCGAAGCTGTAATGATGCAACGTGCATCTTTACGTCAAGGTACACACAAAGTAAAAACTCGCTCTGAAGTTCGCGGTGGTGGTCGTAAACCATGGCGTCAAAAAGGAACTGGACGTGCTCGTCAAGGGTCTATCCGCTCTCCTCAATGGCGTGGTGGTGGTACGGTATTCGGACCTACACCAAGAAGCTATGCGTACAAACTTCCTAAGAAAGTTCGTCGTTTAGCAATCAAATCTGCATTAGCTACTAAAGTAGTTGAGAACAACATTGTAGTTCTTGAAGACCTAGTGTTAAATGCACCAAAAACAAAAGACATGCTAGCAGTACTTAAAGGATTAACTGTTGAGAAGAAAGCTCTTATCGTAACTGCTGATGCAAACGAATCTGTAGAGTTATCTGCTCGCAATATCCCTGGAGTAACAGTAATCACTGCTGATGGCGTAAACGTTTTAGACGTGCTTCATCATGATAAGCTAATCATGACAAAAGCGGCAGTGGAAAAAGTAGAGGAGGTGCTTGCATAATGAGAGATCCTCGTGATATCATTAAGCGCCCAGTTATCACTGAACGTTCTATGGAAATGATGGCTGAAAAAAAATACACGTTCGATGTGGACGTTAAATCTAATAAAACAGAAGTTAAAGATGCTCTTGAAGCGATCTTTGGTGTTAAAGTAGAAAAAGTGAACATCATGAACTACAAGCCGAAAGCAAAACGCGTTGGTCGTCACGCTGGTTTTACTAGCCGTCGTCGTAAAGCAATCGTTAAGCTAACTGCTGACAGCAAAGAAATCGAAATCTTCCAAGGCGTTTAATTCTTACTAAAGAAGGAGGGAAATTGAGATGGGAATCAAAAAGTATAATCCAACTACTAACGGTCGTCGTAATATGACTACGAATGATTTCGCTGAAATCACGACTGATAGACCCGAAAAGTCATTACTTGCTCCTTTAAGCAAGAAGGCTGGTCGTAATAACCAAGGTAAAATCACTGTACGTCATCAAGGTGGCGGACATAAGCGTCAATACCGTATCATCGACTTTAAGCGTAACAAAGATGGAATTCCAGGACGCGTTGCTACGATCGAATACGATCCAAACCGCTCTGCGAATATCGCATTAATTAACTACGTTGACGGTGAAAAACGTTACATTCTTGCTCCTAAATCTTTAGAAGTAGGTATGGAAGTTATGTCTGGCCCAGAAGCTGACATTAAAATCGGTAACGCATTACCATTAATCAACATTCCAGTAGGTACTGTTGTTCATAACATCGAGCTTAAGCCTGGTCGTGGCGGACAATTAGTTCGTTCTGCTGGTACATCTGCTCAAGTACTTGGTAAAGAAGGTAAATACGTACTTGTACGTTTAACTTCTGGTGAAGTACGTCTTGTATTATCTGCTTGTCGCGCTTCAATCGGTCAAGTAGGTAACGAACAACACGAACTTATCAAAATCGGTAAAGCAGGTCGCTCTCGCTGGTTAGGTAAACGCCCAACAGTTCGTGGTTCTGTAATGAACCCTGTTGATCACCCACACGGTGGTGGTGAAGGACGTTCTCCAATCGGACGTAAGTCTCCAATGTCTCCATGGGGTAAACCAACTCTTGGATTCAAGACTCGTAAGAAAAACAAAGCGTCTGACAAATTTATCGTTCGTCGTCGTAAAAAATAATGGGATTGTAGTACGGTTCATTTCTAGAACCGTACGCCAATCACGAAGGGAGGCACCAAAATGGCTCGTAGCTTAAAAAAAGGACCATTTGTCGATGATCACTTAATGAGCAAAATGGAAAAATTAGTTGCATCTGAGCAAAAACAAGTTGTTAAAACTTGGTCTCGCCGTTCAACAATCTTCCCTCAGTTCATCGGACACACAATCGCTGTATATGATGGTCGTAAACACGTACCTGTGTACATCACTGAGGATATGGTTGGCCATAAGTTAGGTGAATTCGCACCAACTCGTACGTACAAAGGTCACCTTGCTGACGATAAGAAAACTAGAAGATAATGAGAGGAGGCACTTCAATGCAAGCTAAAGCAGTAGCGAGAACAGTTCGTATTGCTCCTCGTAAAGTTCGTTTAGTAGTAGACTTAATCCGAGGTAAGCAAGTGGGTGAAGCGATTGCTATCCTTAACCACACACCAAAAACTGCTTCTCCAGTTGTAGAAAAAGTTTTAAAATCTGCAATCGCAAATGCAGAGCACAATTATGAGATGGACATTAACAACCTAGTTGTAGAAAAAGTTTTCGTTGACGAAGGTCCAACGTTAAAACGTTTCCGTCCACGTGCAATGGGTCGTGCAAGCCAAATTAACAAACGCACAAGCCACATCACAGTTGTGGTATCAGAAAAGAAGGAGGGATAATCGATGGGTCAAAAGGTTAATCCAATTGGTCTTCGTGTCGGCGTTATCCGTGACTGGGAATCTCGTTGGTTCGCTGAGAAAGATTACGCTACATTATTACATGAAGACATCAAAATCCGTGAGTACATTAATGTACGCTTAAAAGATTCTGCTGTTGCTAAAGTAGAAATCGAACGTGCAGCAAATCGTGTAAATGTTACAATTCACACTGCAAAACCTGGTATGGTAATTGGTAAAGGTGGTACTGAAGTTGAAGCACTTCGTAAAGCTCTTAACCAATTAACAGGCAAGCGTGTACACATCAACATTTTAGAAGTTAAGAGAGCTGATCTTAACGCTAAATTAGTAGGCGAAAACATCGCTCGTCAATTAGAAAACCGTGTATCATTCCGTCGTGCACAAAAGCAAGTTATTCAACGTGCTATGCGTGCAGGTGCTAAAGGTATTAAAACACAGGTTTCTGGTCGTCTTGGCGGAGCTGATATCGCTCGTGCAGAATCTTACAGTGAAGGAACTGTTCCACTTCATACACTTCGCGCTGATATTGACTATGCAGCAGTTGAAGCTGATACAACATACGGTAAATTAGGCGTAAAAGTATGGATCTACCGTGGAGAAGTCCTTCCTACAAAAAAGAAAGCTTCTGAGGAAGGAGGAAAATAATATGTTAATGCCAAAACGCGTAAAATATCGTAGAGAGCATCGTGGTAAAATGCGTGGTCGTGCTAAAGGTGGAACTGAAATTGCTTTCGGTGAATTCGGTTTACAAGCACAAGCTGCTTCATGGATTACAAACCGTCAAATCGAAGCTGCTCGTCGTGCAATGACTCGTTACATGAAACGTGGCGGTAAAGTATGGATTAAAATTTTCCCTTCTAAACCTTACACTGCAAAACCTCTAGAAGTACGTATGGGTTCCGGTAAAGGGGCACCAGAAGGCTGGGTAGCAGTAGTAAAACCTGGGAAAATTATGTTCGAAATCGCGGGTGTATCTGAAGAGGTAGCACGCGAAGCATTACGTCTTGCAGCTCACAAGTTACCTGTGAAATGTAAATTCGTAAAACGTGAAGAAAATGGTGGTGAATCTAATGAAAACTAATGATATTCGTGAATTAACCACTGCCGAAATCGAAACAAAAGTTAAAGCTTTAAAGGAAGAGTTGTTTAATCTTCGCTTCCAACTTGCTACAGGACAATTAGAGAATCCAACTCGCATTCGTGAAGTGCGTAAAGCAATTGCTCGTATGAAAACTGTAGTTCGTGAAAGAGAGATCGGAATTAATCGATAAATTGAGGGGAGGTTTGCATAGTGAGCGAACGTAACCAACGCAAAGTTTATACTGGTCGTGTAGTGTCTGACAAAATGGACAAAACGATTACAGTTTTAGTTGAAACTTACAAAACTCATTCCTTGTACGGAAAACGTGTTAAGTATTCTAAGAAGTACAAAGCCCATGATGAGCAAAACCAAGCGAAACTTGGCGATATCGTTAAAATCATGGAAACTCGCCCGCTTTCTGCTACTAAGCGTTTCCGTTTAGTTGAAATCGTTGAAGAAGCGGTTATTATCTAAATAGACGAATCGGAATTTTTAGTCCGAAGGGAGGTTTCATAACATGATCCAACAAGAATCTCGTTTGAAAGTTGCTGACAACTCTGGTGCACGTGAACTTTTAACAATTAAAGTATTAGGCGGCTCTGGTCGTAAATATGCTAACATTGGTGACATTATCGTTGCTACGGTAAAACAAGCAACACCAGGTGGCGTTGTTAAAAAAGGTGACGTTGTTAAAGCAGTAGTAGTACGTACGAAGAGCGGAGCTCGTCGTCCGGACGGTTCTTACATCAAATTTGATGAAAACGCAGCGGTTATCATTAAAGACGATAAGAGCCCACGTGGTACTCGTATCTTCGGACCAGTAGCTCGTGAATTACGTGATAGCAACTTCATGAAGATCGTTTCTTTAGCTCCAGAAGTTCTATAATTTAAGGTATTGCCTTGCTAAGGAGGTGCAGAATTAAGATGCATGTAAAAAAAGGTGATAAAGTACAGGTAATCACTGGTAAAGACAAAGGAAAACAAGGCGTTATCCTT
This sequence comes from Bacillus cereus group sp. MYBKT14-1, assembly GCF_051915185.1. Taxonomy (NCBI): domain Bacteria; kingdom Bacillati; phylum Bacillota; class Bacilli; order Caryophanales; family Bacillaceae; genus Bacillus; species Bacillus cereus group sp. MYBKT14-1. The sequence continues at coordinate 39,452 of NZ_JBQAEF010000022.1, forward strand.
GTGGCTTTCCCAAAGCAAAACCGTGTTATCGTTGAGGGTGTCAATATCGTTAAGAAGCACTCTAAGCCATCTCAATTAAATCCACAAGGTGGAATTATTACTAAAGAAGCACCTATTCACGTTTCTAACGTTATGATTTTAGATCCGAAAACAGGTGAACCTACTCGCGTAGGCTTCAAAGTAGAAGATGGTAAAAAAGTTCGTATTGCAAAAAAATCTGGTGAATTATTAGATAAATAATTTTCTTAAGAAAGGAGGTCACTTCATTGAATCGCCTTAAAGAGAAGTTCCAAAAGGAAATTACTCCTGCTCTAGTGAGCAAGTTTAACTATAAATCTGTAATGCAGGTACCAAAAATCGAAAAGATCGTAATCAACACTGGTGTTGGTGACGCGGTATCTAACTCAAAAGCGTTAGACAACGCAGTAGAAGAATTAACACAAATCACAGGTCAAAAACCTGTTGTAACTCGTGCTAAAAAATCAATCGCTGGTTTCCGTCTTCGTGAAGGTATGCCAATCGGTGCGAAAGTAACTTTACGCGGCGAGCAAATGTATGAGTTCTTCGACAAATTAGTATCAGTTTCTTTACCACGTGTACGTGATTTCCGTGGTGTTTCTAAGAAATCATTCGATGGTCGTGGAAACTATACATTAGGTGTTAAAGAGCAACTTATTTTCCCTGAGATTGATTATGATAAAGTAAGCAAAGTCCGCGGTATGGACATCGTAATCGTTACTACAGCGAAAACTGATGAAGAAGCTCGTGAACTTTTAACACAATTCGGTATGCCATTCCAAAAATAATGGAAGCCAACGCTAAGTAGAGGAGGCGAAAACGTGGCTAAAAAATCTATGATAGCGAAACAAAAGCGTACTCCTAAGTTTAAAGTACAAGAGTATACACGTTGCGAACGCTGCGGTCGTCCGCATTCTGTATACCGCAAATTTAAACTTTGCCGTATTTGTTTCCGTGAACTTGCATATAAAGGTCAAATTCCTGGTGTTAAAAAAGCTAGTTGGTAAAACCCACAAATGGGAAGGAGGTAAAACACATGGTGATGACAGATCCAATTGCAGACATGCTTACTCGCATCCGTAATGCGAACATGGTACGTCATGAGAAATTAGAGGTTCCTGCTTCTAAAATCAAAAAAGAGATCGCTGAACTTTTAAAACGTGAAGGTTTCATTCGTGATGTAGAATACATCGAGGATAACAAACAAGGTATCCTTCGTATTTTCCTGAAATATGGTGCAAACAATGAACGTGTAATCACTGGATTAAAACGTATCAGTAAACCTGGCTTACGCGTTTACGCTAAAGCTGACGAAGTACCACGTGTACTTAACGGATTAGGTATCGCTCTTGTTTCTACATCTAAGGGAGTAATGACAGACAAAGACGCTCGTCAATTACAAACTGGTGGAGAAGTAGTAGCATACGTTTGGTAATATATATTTAAAACGAACGGAGGTGTGACCACATGTCTCGTATTGGTAAAAAGATTCTTGAAATCCCTGCAGGTGTTACTATTACAGTTGCAGAAGACAATACTGTAACAGTAAAAGGCCCTAAAGGTGAATTAACTCGTACTTTCAATGCTGATATGCTTATCAAAATTGAAGAGAATACATTAACAGTTGAGCGTCCATCTGAACAGAAGGAACACCGTGCATTACACGGTACAACTCGTGCTTTAATCGGAAACATGGTTGAAGGTGTAACTGAAGGTTTCGCACGCGGACTTGAATTAGTCGGTGTTGGTTACCGTGCTCAAAAACAAGGTGATAAACTTGTATTAAGCGTAGGTTATTCTCATCCAGTAGAAATGACTCCGGAAGCAGGTCTTGAAGTTGAAGTACCTGCACCAACTAAGATCGTAATTAAAGGTATCGACAAGCAACGTGTTGGCGAATTCGCTGCTAACATCCGTGCTGTACGTGCTCCTGAGCCTTACAAAGGTAAAGGTATTCGTTACGAAGGCGAAGTTGTTCGTCGTAAAGAAGGTAAAACTGCTAAGTAAACCCGTTAGGTGAGAGAAAGGAGTGACAAGAATGATCACTAAAGCTGATAAAAATGCGACTCGTAAGAAAAGACATGCACGTGTACGTGCTAAACTTACTGGTACTGCAGAGCGTCCACGTTTAAACGTGTTCCGTTCTAACCAACATATTTACGCTCAAGTTATTGATGATGTGAATGGTGTAACGTTAGTAAGTGCATCTACTCTTGATAAAGACCTTGCTCTTAACGGTACTAGCAATATTGAAGCTGCTACGAAAGTTGGAGAATCAGTTGCTAAGCGTGCTGTAGAGAAAGGCGTTAAAGAAGTAGTATTTGATCGCGGTGGTTACTTATACCATGGCCGTGTTAAAGCTCTAGCTGAAGCTGCTCGTGAGGCTGGATTACAATTTTAATGGTCAAAGGAGGGAAAATTGATGCATCGCATTGACCCAAGTAAATTAGAACTTGAAGAACGTGTAGTTACGATAAATCGTGTCGCGAAAGTTGTTAAGGGTGGTCGTCGTTTCCGCTTTGCTGCACTAGTTGTAGTTGGCGATAAAAACGGTCATGTTGGATTCGGTACTGGTAAAGCACAAGAGGTACCAGACGCAATCCGTAAAGCTATCGAAGACGCTAAGAAAAACTTAATCGCTGTACCATTAGTTGGTACAACAATTCCACACACAATCAACGGTCATTTTGGCGCTGGTGAAGTATTCTTAAAACCTGCTGCTGAGGGTACTGGTGTTATTGCTGGTGGACCTGTTCGTGCGGTCCTTGAATTAGCTGGTGTACAAGATATTCTTTCGAAATCTCTTGGTTCTAACACACCAATCAACATGATTCGCGCTACTGTGAACGGATTAAGCGAACTTAAGCGCGCTGAAGATGTTGCAAAATTACGCGGTAAATCTGTAGAAGAGCTACTAGGTTAAGGAGGGAAAACAAATGGCGAAAAAGTTAGAAATTACCCTCACTCGTAGTGTAATTGGTCGTCCACAAGATCAACGTGCGACGGTAGAAGCTTTAGGTCTTAAAAAGTTGAATTCAACTGTAGTTAAGGAAGAAACTCCTGCTATTCTTGGTATGATCAACAAAGTTTCTCACCTTGTAACTGTAAAAGAAGCTTAAGGATAACTCATTAATATAAGGAGGTGCCTGGGAATGAAACTTCATGAATTAAAACCTGCAGAAGGTTCTCGTAAAGTACGTAACCGTGTCGGTCGTGGTATCGGTTCTGGTAACGGTAAAACTGCTGGTAAAGGTCATAAAGGACAAAACGCACGTTCTGGCGGCGGTGTTCGTCTTGGCTTCGAAGGTGGTCAAACTCCATTATTCCGTCGTTTACCAAAACGCGGCTTCACAAACATTAACCGTAAAGAGTTTGCTATTGTAAACTTATCAACGTTAAATCGTTTTGAAGATGGTACAGAAGTAACACCTGAATTATTGCTGGAAACTGGCGTTATCAGCAAGTTAAACGACGGTGTTAAAGTTCTTGCAAGCGGAGCAGTAGAGAAAAAACTAACTGTTAAAGCGCACAAGTTCTCTTCAAGTGCTAAAGAAGCAATTGAAGCAGCTGGCGGATCAGTTGAGGTGATCTAATGTTTCGTACAATCTCCAACTTTATGCGCGTTGCTGAGATAAGACGTAAAATATTATTCACTTTAGCGATGTTAATCGTATTCAGGATTGGCACGTTTATCCCCGTGCCATTTACAAATGGAGACGTACTGAAGGCACAAGATCAATTAAATGCTTTAGGTATTCTAAATACATTTGGCGGTGGAGCCTTGAAAAACTTCTCCATCTTTGCGATGGGAATCATGCCGTATATTACAGCATCCATCATCGTGCAATTATTGCAGATGGATGTTGTTCCTAAATTTTCGGAATGGTCGAAGCAAGGTGAAATGGGCCGTCGTAAATTAACGCAATTCACGCGTTACTTTACAATTGTTCTTGCGTTTATTCAGGGGTTTGGTATGTCAATCGGTTTTAACGGTATGGTAGGTGGACAATTAATTTTGAATCCAGGTTGGAGCACTTATTTATACATTGCTACGGTACTGACTGCTGGTACTGCATTTTTAATGTGGTTAGGTGAACAGATTACAGCTAAAGGTGTAGGTAATGGTATTTCCATCCTTATCTTTGGCGGTATTGCCGCAGCGATCCCAAGTGTTATATCTCAAGTGTATCAGCAACAGTTTCAAAATATCGGAGATCAATTGTTCATGAGTATCGTTAAAGTTGCATTGATTTTACTAGCTGTGCTAGCAGTTATTGTGGGTGTTATTTTCATTCAACAGGCTGTTAGAAAGATCCCAATTCAATATGCGAAGCGTGTAACAGGAGGAAATGGTGGTTATGCTGGAGCACAAAACACACATTTACCGCTTAAGGTAAATAGTGCTGGTGTTATTCCAGTAATTTTTGCTGTTTCATTCTTAATTACGCCTCCGACTATTGCACAGTTCTTCCCGAAACATGATGTATCGCAGTGGATTATTGCAAACTTTAACTATTCTCACCCAGTGGGAATGATCATATATGTTGCGCTCATTGTAGCCTTCACATATTTCTATGCATTTGTTCAGGTTAATCCAGAGCAAATGTCAGAGAATCTAAACAAGCAAGGTGGATATGTTCCAGGTATTCGTCCGGGTAAGAATACGGAACAATATCTAACAAAAATCTTGTATCGTTTGACCTTTGTAGGATCAATTTTCCTAGCAGCGATTGCAATCTTACCAGTTATCTTTACGAAATTGGGAAATCTTCCTCCATCTGCACAGATCGGTGGAACGAGTATGTTAATCGTTGTCGGCGTTGCTTTAGAAACAATGAAGCAGCTAGAAAGCCAACTGGTAAAACGCCATTACAAAGGGTTTATCAAGCAGTGAGTAAGTGGGAAGAATTGTCTTCCCTACATGCTCATGTACTCTGAGGGGGAACAAGGATGAACTTAATTTTAATGGGGCTTCCTGGTGCTGGTAAAGGTACACAAGCCGAACAGATTGTTGCCAAGTATAACATCCCTCACATTTCAACAGGAGACATGTTCCGTGCAGCTATGAAGGCTGAAACTGAAATGGGTCTACAAGCAAAATCTTTTATTGATAAAGGTGCACTTGTTCCAGATGAAGTTACAATCGGAATCGTTCGTGAACGTTTAAGTCAAGACGACTGCGTAAGAGGTTTCTTACTAGACGGTTTCCCACGAACTGTTGCACAAGCATCAGCTCTTGAAGAAATTATGAAAGATCTTGGCAAAAAAATCGACTATGTTTTAAACATTAATGTGGATTCAGGGTTGTTATTAAAACGCCTTACAGGCCGTCGCATTTGTAAAGAGTGCGGTGCGACTTACCACTTAGAATTCAATCCACCAGCAAAAGCTGATGTGTGCGATAAATGTGGTGGCGAATTATATCAACGCTCTGATGACAATGAAGAAACTGTAGCAAATCGTTTAGATGTAAATATTAAGCAAACAAAACCTTTGCTTGATTTCTACGAAGAGCTTGGTTACTTACAAAGCATTAATGGTGAGCAAGATATCAATAAAGTATTTGCTGATATCGATGTTCTCATCGGAGGCTTAGCGTAATGATAATCTGCAAAACTCCTCGCGAGATAGAAATCATGCGAGAAGCTGGCAGGATCGTTGCTTTGACTCATCAAGAGTTGAAACAGCACATTACTCCAGGAATTACAACGAAAGAGCTCGATCAAATAGCGGAAAAGACGATTCAAAAATATGGTGCTACGCCATCTTTTAAAGGATACAACGGATTTCCGGGGAGCATATGTGCTTCTGTAAATGAAGAGCTTGTACACGGAATTCCAGGGAAGCGCAAGCTCAAAGAGGGCGATATCATCAGTATCGATATTGGTGCGAAATACAATGGGTACCATGGAGATTCTGCATGGACGTATCCAGTTGGAAACATTTCTGAATCTGTTCAAAAGCTACTTGATGTCACAGAAAAATCGTTGTATCTTGGTCTAGAACAAGTAAAACCAGGCGAGAGATTATCAAATATCTCACATGCGGTTCAAACCCATGCTGAAGAGAATGGATTCTCGATCGTTAGGGAGTATGTTGGTCACGGAATCGGGCAAGACTTACATGAGGACCCACAAATCCCGCACTATGGTCCACCAAATAGAGGCCCTAGATTAAAGCCGGGAATGGTCATCTGTGTTGAGCCGATGGTGAATCAAGGAAGACGATATGTAAAAACACTATCTGATGACTGGACAGTGGTAACGGTAGATGGTAAATGGTGTGCCCATTTTGAGCACACGATTGCTCTTACAGAAGCAGGATACGAAATCCTTACCACTTTATAAGTAGCTGGCTCTCCGGGATTTCAGAGCAGTGTAAAATGTTACTGATTTGAAGAAGGGAGAACTATTGAATGGCTAAAGATGATGTAATTGAAGTCGAAGGTACCGTTCTTGAAACGTTGCCAAATGCTATGTTCAAAGTAGAATTAGAGAATGGGCATGTCGTATTGGCTCACGTTTCTGGTAAAATCCGTATGAACTTCATTCGTATTTTACCAGGAGACAAAGTTACGGTAGAATTATCTCCGTACGATTTAAATCGTGGTCGTATTACGTACCGTTTTAAATAATATAGCACTCCGTAATCTTTAAGGAGGTTCGAGACATGAAAGTAAGACCGTCAGTTAAACCAATCTGCGAAAAATGTAAAGTTATTCGTAGACGTGGAAAAGTAATGGTTATTTGTGAAAACCCTAAACATAAACAAAAACAAGGTTAATCAGAAGGAGGTGCATTCGTAATGGCACGTATCGCAGGTGTAGATATTCCTCGAGACAAACGCGTTGTTATTTCTTTAACTTACGTATTCGGCATTGGTCGCACAACTGCTGAAAAAATTCTTGCTGAAGCAGGTATTTCTGAAGAAACACGAGTTCGTGATTTAACGGAAGACGAATTAGGACGTATCCGTGATATCATCGATCGTATTAAAGTTGAGGGAGACCTTCGTCGTGAAGTATCTCTTAACATCAAACGTCTAATGGAGATCGGTTCTTACCGTGGTCTTCGTCACCGTCGTGGTTTACCAGTTCGTGGTCAAAACTCTAAAAACAATGCTCGTACACGTAAAGGTCCACGTCGTACAGTAGCAAATAAAAAGAAATAATAAGTAAAGGAGGTTGAACTAACAATGGCACGTAAAACAAACACTCGTAAAAAACGTGTGAAAAAGAATATTGAAGCTGGTATAGCTCATATTCGTTCTACTTTCAACAACACAATCGTAACACTTACAGATACTCACGGTAACGCACTTTCTTGGTCTAGTGCTGGTGCACTTGGTTTCCGTGGATCTCGTAAATCTACTCCATTCGCTGCGCAAATGGCTGCTGAAACTGCTGCTAAAGCTGCAATGGAACACGGTTTAAAAACTTTAGAGGTTACTGTTAAAGGTCCTGGTGCTGGTCGTGAAGCTGCAATTCGTGCTCTTCAAGCTGCAGGTCTAGAAGTAACAGCAATTAGAGATGTTACTCCAGTTCCTCATAATGGATGTCGTCCACCAAAACGTCGTCGTGTGTAATTTTTCTGTATAGAATTTTCCCTTTTGTCTATAATGGATATGATGCATTATCGAGAAATTTCGTACAGAAACATCGCTTGTTGTGCACAATCGGGAACTGCCTAAGGGGGACTTTCGGTTAGACAGGGGTTATACCTTTGTTTAACCGGGGTTTCGACGTTTTGAAGGAGGGTTTAGTTAATGATTGAAATCGAAAAGCCGAAAATCGAAACGGTTGAACTTAACGAAGATGCTAAATATGGTAAATTCGTAATTGAACCGCTTGAGCGTGGATATGGTACTACTTTGGGTAACTCCTTACGTCGTATTCTTTTATCCTCACTCCCTGGTGCCGCTGTTACTGCTATCCAAATCGATGGCGTATTACATGAATTTTCAACAGTTGAGGGCGTAGTAGAAGACGTTACGACGATCATCTTAAACTTGAAAAAGTTAGCTCTTAAAATCTACTCTGAAGAAGAGAAGACGTTGGAAATTGATGTACAGGGCGAAGGTATTGTCACAGCTGCTGATATTACTCACGATAGTGATGTAGAAATCTTAAATCCAGATTTACACATTGCAACGTTAGCAAAAGATGCGCATTTCCGCGTGCGTTTAACTGCAAAGCGTGGCCGTGGGTATACGCCAGCTGATGCAAATAAAAGCGAAGATCAACCAATAGGAGTAATTCCTATTGATTCTATTTATACTCCAGTATCACGTGTGACTTACCAAGTGGAAAAGACACGTGTCGGACAAGTGGCTAATTATGATAAGCTTACGCTTGATGTATGGACGGATGGAAGCATCGGGCCAAAAGAAGCTATCTCTTTAGGTGCCAAAATCTTAACTGAGCATTTAAATATCTTTGTTGGTTTAACTGATGAAGCACAAAATGCTGAGATTATGGTCGAGAAGGAAGAAGATCAAAAAGAGAAAGTTCTTGAGATGACTATCGAAGAACTAGACCTTTCTGTTCGTTCTTATAATTGCCTAAAACGTGCAGGAATTAATACTGTACAAGAGCTTGCGAACAAAACAGAAGAAGATATGATGAAAGTTCGTAACTTAGGACGTAAATCCTTAGAAGAAGTTAAACATAAACTTGAGGAATTAGGTTTAGGTTTACGTAAAGACGACTGAGGATTTAAACCCATCAACAAAGGAGGGAACTACGAATGGCATACAGAAAATTAGGCCGTACAAGTGCGCAACGTAAAGCTATGTTACGTGATTTAGCTACTGATTTAATTATCAACGAGCGCATCCAAACGACAGAAACTCGTGCAAAAGAACTTCGTTCTGTAGTGGAAAAAATGATCACTTTAGGTAAACGCGGAGATCTTCATGCTCGTCGTCAAGCAGCAGCTTTCATTCGCAATGAAGTAGCTAACGCTGAGACTGGTCAAGATGCACTTCAAAAACTATTCGCTGATGTAGCTCCACGCTATGCTGAGCGCCAAGGCGGATACACTCGTATTGCAAAAATTGGTCCACGTCGCGGAGACGCAGCACCAATGGTAATTATCGAGTTAGTATAATGATAATTAAAAGGGCAGGACAGTTCTTTTCAAGAAACTGGTCATGGCCCTTTTTTTTAAATATAAAAATAGGCTAACTTGGCGAAGGAAAGGGTGCCTTCTATTGAAAAAAGAGAAACTTCGGATAGAAAATATATCATTTCAATATCCTGGGGCAGCCACTTATGCATTAAAAGATGTTTCATTTTCCTTATATGAGGGAGAATGGGTATCTATTATTGGACAAAACGGTTCAGGAAAGTCTACACTTGCAAAATTATTGAATGGTTTGTTTTTGCCAGAAGCAGGGACTATTACAGTAAATGATACAATGGTTTTATCAGAGGAAACGGTATGGGATGTTCGAAAACAACTTGGAATGGTATTTCAAAATCCAGATAATCAATTTGTTGGAACGACAGTGCAAGATGATGTTGTATTTGGCTTGGAGAATATCGGAATGCCAAGAGAACAAATGATTGAAAGATTAGAACAGGCCTTGCAACTTGTCCGTATGGAAGATTTTCTTAATGATGAGCCTCATTCCTTATCTGGTGGGCAAAAGCAGCGAGTGGCAATAGCAGGCGTTTTAGCACTTCAACCATCTATTTTAATATTAGATGAAGCAACGTCAATGTTAGACCCTCAAGGGAGACGTGAAGTAGTAGAAACGGTTAGACAACTTGTTACTCAAAAAGGTATTACCGTGTTATCAATTACGCACGATTTAGAAGAAGCGGCACAGTCAGATCGTGTCATTATTTTAAATAAGGGAGAAATATTAGAGGAAGGGACTCCAGAAAAAATTTTCAAATCCTCTCATATGCTCCAAGAAATTGGCTTAGATGTACCGTTTTCGGTGAAAATAGCAGAATTATTAAAAAGAAATGAAATTCTCTTGCAAAATACGCATCTTACAATGGAAAGCTTGGTGAACGAACTTTGGAGATTACATTCCAAAAAGTAGAACATCGTTATCAATATAAAACTCCATTTGAAAGACGCGCACTTTATGATGTAGACGTGTCGTTTCCAAGTGGGGGCTATTATGCCATTATCGGTCATACTGGTTCAGGAAAGTCGACGATGATTCAACATTTAAATGGTTTATTGCAGCCGACAAATGGTACAGTTCAAATTGGTGAACATTTGATTTCGGCAGGAAAGAAAGAAAAAAAGCTAAAGCCACTACGTAAAAAAGTAGGGGTTGTCTTTCAATTTCCAGAACATCAGTTGTTTGAAGAGACTGTGGAGAAAGATATTTGTTTCGGCCCTACTAATTTTGGAGTATCTGTAGACGAAGCAAGGAAAAAGGCTAGAAAGGCAATTGAACTTGTAGGGCTAGAACCAGAACTGTTAACACGTTCTCCGTTCGAATTAAGTGGTGGACAAATGAGACGTGTTGCTATAGCGGGTGTACTGGCAATGGAACCTGAAGTGCTTGTATTAGATGAACCTACAGCAGGACTAGATCCAAAAGGGCAGAACGAACTTATGGAGATGTTTTATAAGCTGCACAAGGAGAAGGGTCTTACAGTCATCCTTGTAACGCATAATATGGAGGATGCTGCTCAGTATGCGGAGCAGATTGTAGTTATGCATAAAGGAACGGTCTTTTTGCAAGGAAGTGCAGAGGAAGTATTTTCACATGCTGATGAACTAGAGAAAATTGGTGTGGATCTTCCTATGTCATTAAAGTATAAACGTGCAATTGAAGAGAAGTTTGGTATTTCAATTCCAAAGGCTACCTTATCTTTAGAGGATCTTACTCATGAAGTTGTGCAGGTGTTACGAAAAGGTGGTCATGAATCATGCAGCAGTTGATTATTGGGAGATATATCCCGGGGAATTCACTTATTCATCAACTTGATCCACGTACGAAGCTGCTGATTGTCTTTTTATATGTATTTGTTGTTTTCTTAGCAAATAATGCGATTTCATATGGATTTTTATTTTTATATGCACTCATTGCTTTATTTTTTGCAAAAGTGCCGATTCGTTATGTACTTTCGGGCTTAAAACCAATTTTATGGATTTTTCTTTTTACATTTTTCCTGCATATTTTTACAAATAAAGAGGGGGATGTACTATTCCAGCTTGGTTGGTTTTCGATATATGAAAAAGGATTAGAGCAAGGGATATACATTTCTGTACGATTCTTCGTTATTATTTTAATGACGACATTATTAACGTTAACGACGACACCTATTGAAATTACAGATGGTTTGGAGACGTTATTAAAGCCGTTGAAGCGTATAAAGGTTCCTGTTCATGAAATCGCATTAATGATGTCAATTTCTCTTCGTTTTATCCCGACATTAATGGATGAAACGAGTAAAATAATGAAAGCACAAGCGTCACGTGGTATTGATTTTGCCGGGGGACCGATAAAAGATAGAATGAAAGCTATTATTTCACTGCTCGTTCCTCTGTTTATCAGTGCTTTTAAGCGTGCAGAGGACTTAGCCATTGCGATGGAAGCTCGTGGATATCAAAGTGGTGAAGGACGTACTAAATTTAGGCAACTACGCTGGAAAACAAGCGATACAGTAACGATTGTCAGCTTATTTTGTTTAGCTTGTATTTTGGCATGGGTGCGATCGTAATGGAGAATAGAGAAATGGATAGAATAAAATGTACGGTTGCATATGATGGCATGCATTTTTGTGGTTATCAAATTCAGCCGAACCATCGTACTGTTCAACAGGAGATAGAAAAAGCATTGCAGAAATTGCATAAGGGAGAACTTGTTCGTGTTCAGGCATCTGGTAGAACAGATTCTACAGTTCATGCAAAAGGACAAGTAATACACTTTGATACTCCTTTGTCTCTTGAAGAGTGGCAATGGAGTAATGCTTTAAATACAATGTTGCCAGATGATATTGTTATTAGGCAAGTAGAGAAAAAAACAGAAGAATTTCATGCACGTTACGGTGTTGAGAAAAAAGAATATCGTTATCGTGTATTATTATCAAAGACTGCGGATGTATTCCGTAGAAATTACGTATATCAATATCCATACCCGCTCGAAATCAACTCTATAAGAAAAGCAATTCCTTATTTTATTGGAACGCATGATTTTACTTCTTTTTGTTCGGCAAAAACTGACAAAAAAGATAAAGTGCGAACAATTTATGAAATCGAGTTAATTGAACAAGATGATGAAATAATTTTTCGTTTTGTAGGTAATGGATTTTTATATAATATGGTCAGAATTATTGTTGGTACGTTACTTAGCGTAGGGCAAGGAAAGCTTGATCCTGATAGCATTCCAGAGATTTTAGCGAAACAAAATCGTCAGTTTGCTGGAAAGATGGCTCCAGGTCATGGGCTTTACTTATGGGAGGTAAACTATAACAACTAATCCTGGTGTAACATTTGCTTGACATTAGAAACTCAAAAGTATATCATAACATATGGTATTGTTTCTAAAACCACGATTAGCCCCGGAAGGAAATCGTGTTTAAGATAAACAATAGATTTTTTCTATGGAAAAGATAACGAGGAGGGAAACACATGCGTACGACTTTTATGGCAAAAGCTAACGAAGTTGAGCGTAAATGGTATGTGGTTGATGCTGAAGGTCAAACTTTAGGTCGCCTTGCTAGTGAAGTAGCATCCATTTTACGTGGTAAAAACAAACCTACATTTACACCACACGTTGACACGGGTGATCATGTAATTATTATTAACGCTGAGAAAATTCATTTAACAGGTAATAAATTAAACGATAAAATTTACTACCGTCACACTAACCACCCAGGTGGACTTAAGCAAAGAACAGCTCTTGAAATGCGTACAAACTACCCTGTACAAATGTTAGAGCTTGCAATTAAAGGCATGCTTCCAAAAGGACGCTTAGGCCGTCAAGTTTCTAAGAAACTTAACGTGTATGCTGGAGCAGAGCATCCACACCAAGCACAAAAACCAGAAGTTTACGAACTTCGCGGATAATTAATTAAAGGAGGGCTTACTTTGGCACAGGTTCAATACTATGGCACTGGACGTCGTAAGAGTTCAGTAGCGCGCGTACGCCTAGTTCCAGGCGAAGGACGCGTTATCATTAACGGTCGTGATTTTGAAAACTATATCCCATTTGCTGCATTACGTGAAGTAGTGAAACAACCTCTAGTTGCAACAGAAACTTTAGGTAACTACGATGTACTTGTAAACGTAAATGGTGGTGGATACACTGGTCAAGCTGGTGCTATTCGTCACGGTATTTCTCGCGCTTTATTAAAAGCTGATCCAGAATACCGTCTAACATTAAAACGTGCAGGTCTATTAACTCGTGACGCACGTATGAAAGAGCGTAAAAAATACGGTCTTAAAGGCGCACGTCGTGCACCTCAGTTCTCAAAACGTTAATTTTTGCGAACTACAAACCCCAACCATTTTGGTTGGGGTTTTTTTATGTTTCATTCTTCTTTTGCAATTTTTATAGCTTGGAATATTTTAGTGCTACCGCCGCGCGTATGCTTCTTCTTTAGAAGTTTAGACTAATACGTATTAGGGAGGTTTATATGTACTATGAATGTCATTGTCAGCTTACAAGAAAAACAAAAAGAAAAGCAGTTAAAATACGAGCGGAAGATGTTGCGGGAATTATCATTAAAAACATTGCGTTCAAATATTCGTGATGCCTTTCAAATGCAAGAGCTTCATCGTCAGTATGAAGATTACTGTATTGAATTAGGGATAGAATCTTATTTATTAGGAGCGAGATACAGTAAATTTGGTTATTATGGTGAATCGTTTTTTGATGTGAAATATAGAGCTTTAGAAGAAGAACAACAATTAACTGAAACGCTATTTCAATTTTTAACGAGTATGACTATGCGAGAAATAAAGTTGAAAGATGAGGAGTTACTTTTTGAATCTTGTCAGCAGTTTATAGGATTGTGGTGGCAAGAAGGGTATGAAAAAGGTGAAAGAAGATATCGATTAAAGCTTCATTAAGACAAGCATAAACTTTCCTCTTGTCCCATATAAGTAATTAGAGGGACTAGCTGGAGGAGGAAAGGTATGAAGAGAATTCGAATTATCTCTTTTGCACTCGCTGCGGTTGTATTGTTTTTTTTAGTCAAGCAAGAATTTCAAATTACAAAATCGTGGCGAGCTTGGAATTTACCCTTATCAGGGAAAGTAATTGTATTAGATGCTGGGCATGGTGGACCAGATGGAGGGGCTGTTGGTGGAAAGGATATTATAGAAAAGGATATTACGCTTGAAATTACAAAAAAGGTACAAGACTATTTACAAGAACAAGGTGCACTAGTTATTTTAACGCGTGAGGGAGATTATGATTTAGCTAACAAAGATACAAAGTCATATAGTAGACGTAAAGCAGAGGATTTAAAAAAACGTGTAGAAATCATCAATAAACCTGATGTAGACTTTTTTGCAAGTATTCATTTAAATGCTTTAACTAGTAGTGGATCGAAAGGCGCACAAACGTTCTATTACCGCTCTTCGATTGAAAATGAACGTGCTGCAAAATTTATACAGGCTGAATTGAGAACAAGTTTAGAGAACACGAATCGTTCTGCTAAGACAATTTCGCATGTGTATTTATTAAAGTATTCTAAAACACCAGGTGCTTTAATTGAAGCCGGCTTTTTATCAAATGTGAACGAAAGGTATATGTTAAATTCGGAGAAATATCAGCAAAAGGTAGCAGCTGCAATATACCGTGGTATATTACGTTATTTCACGGAAAAAGGAAATCCTCCAGAATAAGGAGGATTTTTTTGAGCTTCTCTCGTTAACGAAGTTTTCGGAAAATATGTTATACTGGAAATGTAAACGCATTTATTTCAAGAATACGCAGAGATAAATTCAATTAACATTACGTTATTTTTCATACAGGGGGCTGGGCTAATTATGGTAACGAAAGAGCAAGTGGTTGAAGCGTTAGAAGGGATTGTAGATCCGTTTTTACATAAAACATTAAAAGAAACAAGTGCAATTAAAGAAGTAACAGTCAAGCCAGAGAAGGAACATGTGAGTGTTAAAATTGCAATCGTAAAAACCGGTACAGCGGAACAAATGCAGTTGCAGTCTGGAATTGTAAAGTTAGTAAAAGAACTTGGGGCAGCAACAGTTGGACTTCGTTTTGCAGAATTTACAGAAGAGGAATTAGCTCAGTTTGCACCGGAACAAGAAGAAGAGCAAAGTGAATCTTTATTGTCACCTAATTCAAAAACAACATTCTTAGCAGTAGCGAGTGGAAAAGGTGGCGTGGGAAAATCAACTGTTTCCGTTAACCTTGCAGTTGCTTTAGCTCGTTTAGGAAAAAAAGTTGGTATTATTGATGCGGACATTTACGGTTTTAGTGTGCCAGACATGATGGGGATAGAAAAACGTCCTATCGTAAGAGGTGACAAGATAATTCCGGTGGAACGTTTAGGTGTAAAGGTAATCTCAATGGGCTTCTTTGTAGAGGATAATGCACCAGTTATTTGGAGAGGACCTATGCTTGGGAAAATGTTAAACCACTTCTTCACAGAAGTAGAATGGGGCGATTTAGATTATTTAGTACTAGATTTGCCACCAGGCACAGGTGATGTTGCGTTAGATGTGCACTCAATGTTGCCATCTTGCAAAGAGATTATTGTAACGACGCCTCATCCAACAGCTGCGTTTGTAGCAGCGCGTGCTGGAGCGATGGCATTGCGCACTGAACATAGTATTCTTGGTGTTGTTGAGAATATGGCATATTTTGAAAGTAAGGTAACTGGTGAGAAAGAATATGTATTTGGAAAAGGCGGGGGAGATAAGTTAGCTACCGAATTACAAACGAATGTTCTTGGTCGTATTCCACTGCAACAACCCGATTGGAATAAAGAAGACTTTGCTCCTTCAGTATATGAAGATACACATACAACTGGCATTATTTATAGTAAAATAGCTGAAACAGTAATTGATAAAACAGCTGTTACACAAAAATAAAGTGAAACTTTAATCAGTGGGGTTCACCTGTTACTGACAACAATAAGGCTTTTGTTGCTAGTAAACCTTTCGCTTAATTAGAGGGGTCCATTTTGTCTGTTAATAGCAAGATAAAGTAATAACGAGTGAACAATATATAAATTGTCCACTCGTTATTATAGTTATTATTTTTTACTGTTCTTCCTTCTTCTCGCCTTGAGAACCACCGTCACCGCCTGCTTCTTTCTTACCAGATCCGCCTTTTTCAGCTTTTTGCACACCTTTACTAATGATATCAATCATCTTGGCTTGGAAGAGTGGACTTTCAGCAGTTTCTGTTAGTACTTGTTGTAGATATTGACGGTATTCTTTACTCTTCATTGTTTGTAACATCATTTTTTCTACTTCAGGATTTTTCATAATTTCTATAACGCCTGCTTGGTATTCAGGGTCTTTTAATAAGGTTTTCATTAATTGAGTTTGTTCTTTCCCCATACTTTTAGCAAATTTTGATGAGAACTCAGGATCTTTAAAGAGCTTTTCCCAGAATTGTTGCCCTTTATCGGATACCATGGCATCTTCAATCGTTTTCTTTACTACTGTTTCATCTAGTATGAGTGCTTGTTTCATTTTTTCATCAGTTAATACATCTTGAATAGCTTTCTTACCTTGATCTGTTTTTAAAATATCAACAATCATTTTCTTTGTTTGATCGTAATCTAGTTCGGATTTCGTTTCTTTTCCTTGTGCGCATGCTGCAAGTGCGATAAGTAGAAAAGAAGAAACGAAAATGAATAGCATCCGTTTCATAAGTTGGAACTCCTTTCAGCACAGTTCTCTCTTTTTAATATAAATATCTTTAAGGAATTTATACATGAACATGGCTAGCTTTTTGAAATTGTCATTGATACAATTTAATTAGAAATATAAGGATAATGGGGGATGTGTTGTGAATAGCCGCAAGTGGGTACGACTATTTTTAACGACGTTGTTTCTTGGTGGGATTAGCACAGTTATTATTGGTTTTGTTTTGGAGTGGGACAAGTATAATAAATTTTTTCAAAATTTCGACGGTAAGGAGATTTTAGCAGTATCTTTCTGGCTGATGGGTGTAGGATTTATTTTTAGTGTTATAAGTCAAATGGGATTCTTTGCATATTTAACAATCCACCGTTTTGGACTAGGGATGTTTCGCTCATCTTCTTTATGGAATGCAGTCCAGCTCTTCTTTATTGCATTCGTATTATTTGATTTTGTGTATTTAAGATCTGTACTTATTGCAAATGGGGAAGTCTCGTTAGGGAATAATATACTTGTTGCTGGAATGTTATTTGTGTTTGGAGCAATTGTTGCTTATGTAAAAAGTAAAGAAACAAATAAAAAAGCATTTGTGCCAGCTCTGTTCTTTATGGTTGTTGTAACGATCCTTGAATGGGTACCGGCGCTTCGGATTAATGATACAGATTGGTTATATTTAATGGTTATACCGCTATTGTTATGTAATGCATATCAATTACTTGTATTACATCGTTTAATCGGAAAAACAAGTAAATCAGCTTAATAGAGAGGTTTTATACAACAGCAGTTATAATGTTGTAAATGGTATGATTAAAAAAGCTCTACCACCTTCTTGAAAGGTAGTAGAGCTTTTTATGCGTGAAGAGTAGTAGGGAAGAAGCTACTTCACATCTTCACTTTTCGTACTTGTGTTGGAAATAAGTTGTGAAACGGATATTTGCTCATATCCATCACTTTTTATTTTTTGCAGGAGCAGCGGTAAAGCTCTATTTGTTTGAAGGGCAGAATCGGATGCGTGTAATAAGACGATATCTCCACCTTTCAAATTATTAGAGACAGTGGAAACGATGTTATTTACACCTGGGTTTTTCCAATCGTTTGAATTATTACTCCAATGCACGACGGTGTATCCAAGTGATTCTGCGATTTTAAGGGTTGCTTTGTTAAATTCGCCACTAGGTGGACGTAACAGCTTGACTTGTTTTACACCAAGTTTCGTAAAAACATCTTGTGCTCGTAAAAGGTCTCGTCTTATTTCATTTGTCTCTAGAGAAGTATAGGATGTGTAATTGTACCCCATACTACCGATTTCGTGTCCATCTTTCATGATTCGCTCTACAATATCGGGGTGTCTTTCGGCCCATGCAGCAGAAAGGAAGAAGGTTGCATTCTTAATTTCTTTTTCTTTAAGAGTATCTAGGATTGGAATTGCTTTTTTGTCTCCCCAACTAATATCAAACGTAAATGCAACTTGCTTTTTAGCGGTGTCTCCTTTGTAAATTACTTTAGGGCCTGTAGCAGTTGAAAAAGCAGATTCATGTGAATATGTTTTTAAAAAGAGTAGCCATGCTGTAAATAAGGACAGTATCACTATTAAGCTAATGTGTTTAAAATTTCTCTTACTCGTAATAAAAAAGAAAAACATAATATTACGCCCCTTTGTCCAATCCTTTTCAGTTACATATATGCTGGAAATATAAAAAAGAGAACAAAGGATTAATATCGTAAGTAGTGGATATAATGGATGATAGGATTGTGATAATTGAAAATGAGCGGAACGTTTATTGTTGCGTAAGGAATTATTGAGGTGATTGTTTGCTTGGGCTGATGTTGACAAAAGAAGAGAGAAAAGAAATGGAATACATATTGAAGAGAGAATTAGAGGAACTTTTATTTGATTTTGAAGATGAGCGTATTCATGAAGTTGTAAAAAAAGCTATGGAAGAAAGATATAAAATCATTTTCTGTTTATTCCGGAGAGTAGCTAACACAGAAGAATGTATTCGTTATTTAAGAAAAAGAATTTTTTATTAAAAAGTGTTGACGTTAATAGTTTGTATATGTTAAATTAATAACCGTCGCTGATGCGGAAACGCAGAAAACGACAAAAAGAAATTGAAAAACTTAGTTGACATTAACTAACGAAGATGTTAACATAAGGAAGTCGCAAATGAGCGACCAAGTAGTTCTTTGAAAACTGAACGAAACAAACAACGTGAAACGTCAATTTTTATTTTAGATGCTAGACAAA
>NZ_JBQAEF010000023.1:0-58457 GCF_051915185.1 Bacillus cereus group sp. MYBKT14-1
AGGTGCTACTGGACCTCAAGGGCCTCAAGGTATTCAAGGACCAGCGGGTGCTACTGGCGCTACGGGTGCTCAAGGACCAGCAGGTGCTACTGGACCTCAAGGGCCTCAAGGTATTCAAGGACCAGCGGGTGCTACGGGTGCTACTGGCGCTACTGGCGCTACTGGCGCTACGGGTGCTACGGGTGCTCAAGGTGCTCAAGGTGCTCAAGGGCCAGCAGGTGCTACTGGCGCTACGGGTGCTCAAGGTGCTCAAGGACCAGCAGGTGCTACCGGCGCTACGGGTGCTCAAGGTGCTCAAGGACCAGCAGGTGCTACTGGCGCTACGGGTGCTCAAGGTGTTCAAGGACCAGCAGGTGCTACTGGACCTCAAGGGCCTCAAGGTATTCAAGGACCAGCAGGTGCTACTGGCGCTACGGGACCAGCGGGTACGCCAATTCCTGTAACGATCGCAGCAATCGGAAACTCCAATGCTCAAACAATATCCCCTGGAACAAACATCCAATTTAATCAAATTTTCGAAATAAATAACATTAATTTTAATGACACTGCAGATACTTTAACAATTTTAGAAACAGGCGTATATGATATTAGTTTCTCAGCGTCTACAACTTTCCCAGGCTCTTCACCGTTTGGATTCGGTATTTCATTCAACGGCCAACCACCTACTCGTAATTTCTCAACTAACGTTATCGGTAGTGCTGTATCGTTCTCTACAATCGTTACTTTACAAGCTGGTACAACAATTTCTGTACAACCTACAGCAAACACTATTTCTATTCCTAACACGGGCGATACAACTGCAACACTATCTGTATTCCGAATTTACTAATTTTCGCTTGAAAAGTATATTTATAATAATATGTATCGTTTAACCGTGCATTAAATCTCTCTTTATATAGAAAGGAGCACTTATTTGGGAGGATAAGTGCTCCTTCTTTACGTTTCTTTACCTCAAATTTACTCTATCTTAATCCTCATTTTGTATGATAAATAGTGAAGTCAAAGATATGAAAGAGGGATGAAAATGAGAGTTATGTCACTAATACGCATTTGGTTTGCACTTATGGTATGCATTATTTTATGTGTAGGATTTTTTTTAACTCTAAAATATTCCACTATATCAAAAGCAGAGAGAAAAACTGTTCCATACAAACTTTTGTATACAAAACAAAGCAACATCCCTTATTCCAATGCAACAAATAATGAAAAAAAAGTTATAAAAGGAATGCTTATTACGAAAGCTTCTAGTTCCGAGGCGTTACTCCAAATTGCTGAAACGATTAAAGATCAGTATACAAATAAAAAAATCGATGAAATTACACTTTCTATCCACAATGAAAATAATGGTAATTACGAAGAAGAATTGCCTTACGAACCTATTAGTAAAGGCAAAATAATCGTCACATACGATTCCGAATCCTTTGGCAGTACGAATATTGTACTTAATGAGTAATATCATGTATCTCAACGGATATGGATTAATAGCTAATTAAGATAGACAAAAATCTCTACCGATTAAAATTTTATTTTGTTTTCATACAAAAAAAGAGGCGAATTTTTTTATTCGCCTCTTTCTTTTACCAAAATGAAGGAATCCATTCTTTCACTTTATCAAGCCACTCTTGTTGCTCTTGTTTTCGTTGTTGTTCCTCTTCTTTCCTTCTCTTCTCTTCTTCTTTTCTTCGTTTTTCCTCTTCTATTGTAGTCAATTGTTTTTTATAATCAGCCTCAGATATGAGCGATAACTGGAATGCTTTTTGAGCTGGATTTGCGTTTGCTTTTTTCATAATATCCCGGAACATTGTCGTCGTAATTTGACTACCACCCGGAACATAATGATCGCTATCTGTTTTATCATATCCTACCCAAATCGCACCTACCAAATCTGGCGTGTATCCAACAAACCATGAATCCTTTGCACCGGTGCTCGGGCCATTTACAATTTGAGTAGTTCCTGTCTTACCTGCCGTATCAACATTATTAACTTTCGCCTTTTCGCCCGTTCCCTTTTCGACAACACCTTTTAATAAATATGTCATCTTTTGAGAAATTTTCTCGCTCGTCACTCGTGTCTCTTTCTTATACCACTTTCCAAGCGTTTCACCTTCAGCATTTTGTACCTCCCTAATTGCATGAGCTTCCACTTGGACTCCATCATTTGCAAATGTACTGTATGCTTGAGCCATTACAAATGGAGATGTCCCCACATGCATACCGCCTAAAGCAATCGGATACGTACGATCTTCTGGCACTAATGGGATACCAAATCGCTCTAAAGATTTCAATCCTTTATCTAATCCAATTTGTTCTAATAGCCACACAGCTGAAACATTGTACGACTTTGCCACAGCTTCATACATTGTCACATCACCGTGAAAAGTATGATCGCTATTTTGTGGTTTATATTCTTTAATGTTAAATGGTTCATCTTTTAATATATCGTATACTTCATATCCTTGTTCTAACGCTGGTACATATACAGCCAAAGGCTTTAACGTTGAGCCAGGTTGTCTTTTTAATTGGGTTGCATGGTTAAACTGTAAAAACTGATACGGCCCTCTGCCTCCAACTAGAGCTGGTACACCACCTGTTTTTGGGTTCATAAGAACTACACCCGTTTGCATAAGTTGGTCTGAGCCACTATCTTTGAAATAACTATCATTATTCACAACGTCTTCTACAGCCTGTTGTTTTTTCGGGTCAAGCTCTGTATAAATACGATAACCACCCGCTAAAATTTCATTTTGTGTTAATTCGTACTTTTCCATCGCCTCTCTAACAATATAGTCTACATATTGAGAGTATTTTCCCTTGTATTTATCATCAACGCCACGTTTTAACACAAGTCCGCTCTCTTTTTCTTTATTATACTGTTCGTCAGAAATATACCCTTGCTCTTTCATTAAACTTAATACGACATTACGTCTTTCAATTGACTTGTTAAAGTTTTTATAAGGTGAATACGCAGATGGTGCTTTAATCAAGCCCGCAATCGTTGCAGCTTCTGAAATTGTTAAATCTTTTACATCTTTATCAAAATAAGATTTAGCTGCTCTTTTTATACCCCAAGCACCTTCACCAAAATAAATTTGGTTCATATACATTTCAATGATTTCATCTTTCGTATACGTGCGCTCTATTTTTTTCGTTAAAAAATATTCCTTTATTTTTCGGGAGTATGTGCGGTCTTGTGTCAGAAATACATTTTTCGCAAGTTGTTGTGTTATTGTACTTCCCCCTGCTACAACTTCTCCTGCTGTAATATTTTTAAAAACCGCACTTATAATTCCACTATAATAAATACCATGATGGTTAAAAAATTCCTTATCTTCTACTGCAACAATTGCCTGAACCATAATATCAGGAATATCTTTTCTTTTAACGCCTTCTGTTTTCGAAGAAGCTAATTTAGTTGCGACCTCATTATTTGCATCATAAATTAAAGTCGGTTGTGGAACAGCTTGTTTTAATTCAGATATGTCTTGAATGGAAATTATTATATTTACAGCAATAAATAGAGTAACGAATACACTTCCCAATACAATTAATGAATTACGAAGTTTCTTCCTCTTATTGAACCACTCAAGCATTTTTTTAAAATGAGTGTTCTTCAATTTCATTCGTTCACTTCCTTCATTTATTTACACTCTTCTTTTTAAAAGGAAGAATATACCGCCTTTTAAATTTATTATAATAACGTAGTCATTCCTATAGTGTAAAGCTTTTCTTTTGCATTCATACTTTTTGCAAGAAAAGGACATTCTACAAGTAAGATATTCACTATTGGATATTAATATTATTAATAGAACAACGAGAGTTATGTTAAGTTTTTGTAAACTTTTCGATAAAATGTTTTAAAAAACGACAGTTTTTTGTTAGAATTGATTAGCCAATATATTTTACATATATTACTTTTGTGGGGGTAACAATAATGGTCTTTAAATCAAAAAAAGATAAATTTTCTGAAATGTTAATGAATGTTTCCGAAAATTTAAAAGAAGGCGCGCAGTTTTTCGTGGAGTATAAAATTAAAAATGCTAGCGATTTAAAAGAGTTTTCTATGCGCATGAAAGAGTATGAGTCAAAAGGTGACTCATTTATTCACGAAATCATTATGGAGTTAAACAAAGCGTTTATCACTCCGATTGAGCGTGAGGACATCCTACAACTTGCAATGAGTATGGATGATGTATTAGACGGATTAGATCACAGTGCTGGTCTGTTCGAAATGTATTCTATTACAGAAGCTGATGAATACATGATTAAATTCGTAGAAGCAATTAATCAATGTGCGATTGAGATTGCAAACTCTGTTGAATTAATGTCTAACAAAAAATTAGTCGACATTCGTACAAATGCGATTAAAATTAAGGATTATGAATCACAGTGTGATGATATTCGCCGTCATGCGATTAAGAACTTATTCTCTCGTGAAAAAGATCCGATTAAGATTATTCAATTTAAAGAGATTTACGAAGAGCTTGAAGAAGTAGCTGATAGCTGTCAAAGCGTTGCAAACGTATTAGAAACAATTATTATGAAGAACGCGTAAGGAGTTTGATCATGGATACACTCTTGATACTGACCGTTTTAGTAGTCATTTGCGCTTTAGCTTTTGACTTTATCAATGGATTTCACGATACAGCAAACGCTATTGCAACGGCTGTTTCAACGAAAGCTCTAAAGCCTAGACATGCCATTATTATGGCGGCTATTATGAACTTTTTAGGCGCAATGACATTTACAGGTGTAGCAAAAACGATTACAAAAGATATCGTTGATCCATTCGCCTTACAAAATGGTTCTCTTGTAATTTTAGCTGCTTTGCTTGCGGCGATAGCTTGGAACTTAATTACTTGGTACTACGGTATTCCAAGTAGTTCTTCGCATGCAATTATCGGCTCAATCGCAGGTGCAGCAATTGCGGCCGCTGGGATTAGCTCGCTAAATCTTAAAGGATTTATTAAAATTATTGAAGCTTTAATCATTTCACCGATTATCGCTTTCGTTATTGGTTATATCGTATACAGTATTTTTAAAGTAGTATTTAAAAACTTTAACTTAACGAAAACGAATAAGAACTTCCGTATATTCCAGATTTTTACTGCAGCATTACAAGCCTACACACACGGTACGAATGATGCACAAAAAGCAATGGGAATTATTACGATGGCTCTTATGGCTAATAACTATCATACTTCTAGCGATATCCCGTTCTGGGTACAATTATCTTGTGCTATCGCAATGGGGCTTGGTACTTCTGTCGGTGGATGGAAAATTATTAAAACTGTCGGTGGACAAATTATGAAAATTCGTCCTGTAAATGGTGTAGCTGCCGATTTATCATCATCACTTGTTATTTTCGGTGCAACATTCATTCACTTACCGGTTAGTACGACGCACGTTATCTCTTCTTCTATTTTAGGGGTTGGTGCTTCTCACCGTGTGAAAGGGGTAAAATGGGGAACTGCAAAACGTATGTTAATTACATGGGTTATTACACTTCCTATTTCAGCTTCTTTAGCTGCTCTGTTTTACTACCTATTACATTTTGTTTTCTAATCAAAAGTCGTCTTCCTTATTTTTCTAGGAAGACGACTTTTTTGTGAACAAGCCTATTTCTCATTAAAAAGCGTGTATAATAATTGGTGGATAAGTTATTTGGAGGAGTTGGCAATTTTGGAATACATCATGTTACTTTTCATCGGACTAATCGCCGGAACAGTCGGCAGCCTAGTTGGGCTTGGAGGCGGAATTATTATTGTTCCGTTATTAATTGGATTACACAGTTTATCACCACAACTTGCAGTAGGGACTTCTATGGTAACAGTCGTTTTCACAGGACTATCTTCCACCCTTACTTACATGAAGCATAAGCGAGTAGATTATAAAAGTGGACTTATTTTATTTATCGGAAGCGGCCCTGGTGGTATTATCGGATCATGGGCAAATAAATTTTTAAACCAAGACACATTTTCTTTATACTTTGGGATTTTCCTTATATTCGTCTCAATTCTACTTATGCTTCGAGACAAATTAAAACCTCTTTCCCTCTCAAATACGTCTGTAATTAAGCGTTCTTTTACAGATAATGATGGAAATACTGTACACTACCAATTCCCACCGTTTCTTGCTATCTTTATCGCCTTTATAGTTGGGTTTATATCTGGATTATTTGGAATTGGTGGCGGTGCCTTACTTGTTCCAGCAATGATGCTTCTTTTTGCATTCCCAGCACATATTGCAGTAGCAACTTCAATGTTCATCGTATTTCTATCAGCAATTGTAAGTTCTGCAACTCACATCTCACTTGGAAATGTCAGCTGGATTTATGCATTAATCCTGATTCCGGGTGCATGGATCGGCGGAAAAATCGGGGCTTACATTAATACAAAACTAAGTGGCAATGCCGTAATTAATTTATTACGTATTACGTTAATTATTCTTGGAACTAGATTAATCATTATTTCCCTTTTATAACGTATTCTTTTTAGAATGCGTTTTTCTTATACACATGAATATAAAAATCCTCCGAGGAGAACAAATAAAATTAAACAAACACATAATAACATATAATTTGAAATATGTACTTTCTTCAAGTTGACCACTCCTATAACTGCGACTGTTATCTTTATGATAGCGAAAAAATAGTACACTTGCAGTTACAGAGCGCTAACAATGCAAAATCAATTATTACAAATTTTATCCTTATATTTCATTTCTTTGTATATTCTATCGATTTAATAAAAAAAGATGTCATATTGACATCTTTTTTAATGAAGAAGTGACCATCCCATGAAGTCTTCATGTACTTGGCACGCCCTCTTATCGTTTCGATCATATAATTCAGCATAACTATCTGTTTCTTCATCATAAGCCATCGTATAAATAATTTGGCCGTCTACTTCAACGGATAAAACGACTCCACCTTTCATCTCTTCTACATGAATGATAGCATTCGCCGGAATTCTCATATCCGTCATTCTCATCGCATCTAACAATATACTAAACCCCCTACAGCGTATTCATTGCTAGTACTATTACACACTAAATAGTATACTACTGTAATAGCATACATTTCGTCAATGAAATTGCTGTTGAAATAGCATATTATCTATATACATATACGCTAAAATAGAAGAAATAGAAACATATTAATGGGGGGCTAACATTGATTCTACACAAAGGAGATGTACTATTCCGTCAAGGCGAGGACGGTCCTTTATACTTTATAAAAACAGGCTTATTAAAAGTAGTTCGGCTAGAAGAAGACGGAACACCATTTCTATTCAACATTATCGTTCCAGGTGAAACGATACCTCATCATTCTTTAATTTCGCCGAAAGAATATCACGGTACAGCTATCGCTTTAATAAAAACAGAAGTGGAACCGATCACTAGTAATGAATGGTACGAGAGACTTCAAGCAAATCCCGAATCGTATGCTAACATCGCTATGCAATTGCAATCTAAATTAAGAATGATGCAACAACGAATTGATCAATTGACAACCGTCTCTCCGAAAGAACGTCTTCATCGTTTACAAGAATGGTTCACCCTATATTTAGGTGACATTCCTATATATGAAATATTAACACAAACCGAAATTGGCCAACTGATAGGTATACGCCGTGAAACAGTAAACCGTTTATTACGAGAACAAATAAAAAACGAGGTAAAATAAATACCTCGTTTTTTTGCTTATTGTAAGCTTGTTGCTGGGCCGAAAAATTCATAATGAATATGCTCTTGTTTCACACTTAAATCAGTTAGTGCAGCATTTATATGCTTCATAAATGCTACTGGACCACAGAAATAGAACTCTGCTTCAGTTGTCGGAATAATAGTTTTTAACCATTCACTTTCAATGAAACCTTCTTTATCAAAGTTCTTCATTTCTAAATCTTTTTCAGTCGGTGCAGAATAACAAGTATATGCTTTAACTTGTTCATATTCATTTTCTACTGCCTTAACGTGTTCTTTCATTGCATGTGTATTACTATTTATTGCTGCATGAACAAAATATACATTACGTTTTGAATCTTGTTCAATTAACGTATTTAACATACTCATCATCGGTGTAATCCCTACTCCACCACTAATTAGTACAACTGGTAATGTTGAATCCATATTTAACACGAAATCTCCCGCTGGTGCACTTACTGGTAAAACATCTCCTTCTTTTACATGTCCATGTAAGTAATTAGACACTTTACCGTCTGGTGTATCTACACCTTTTTCTTTTTTTACACTAATACGATAATATTCTTTCCCAGGAGCATCGGATAAACTGTATTGACGATTATGTGTATATGTCTCACCTTCAATATTGATTTGAATCGTTACATATTGACCTGGGATGAATGAAGAAACTTTCCCTCCATCTTCAGGTTTCAAATAAAATGACGTAATAACATCGCTTTCCTTCACTTTTTTTACAATCACAAAGTTGCGGAAGTCTTTCCATCCACCTTCTTTATGTGCAGCTTCTTCATACATCTCTGCTTCAATGCTAATGAATGCATCAGCAATTACACCATATGCTTCTCCCCATGCATTTAAAACTTCATCAGGTGCACCTGCGACCTCTTTAATGGCACGTAGTAAACATGTACCTACAATCGGATAATGCTCAGCTTTAATCCCTAAACTTCTATGCTTATGACCAATTTGTTTTACAACTGGAATAATTGCTTCTAAATTATCAATGTACGTTGCAGCTGCATAAACAGCATTCGCTAACGCTTGTTGTTGTCTTCCCTTTTTCTGATTCGTATGGTTGAAAATATTCAACAATTCCGGATGTTCCGAAAATAAAATTTGATAGAATCTCGTTGTAATTTCAACACCTTTTTCTTGTAATAATGGTACTGTTGACTTTACGATTTCAATTGTTTTTGCACTTAACATTGTATCCCACTCCTCTATTTCCTTAACTGTTTTTAGTTTAACTGAATCTTATAATGCAGATTGTGATTTTAATCACTATTAACACGGTGTTTTTGTGAATAATATATGAACATTGCATTTACAAAAGAAAATAAGCTAACTAGAATTCTAGCTAGCTTATTATTTTGTTTGTATAGCTTGTTCGATTACTTTTATATCTTTCCCATCGCCAAACTCCGTATACCCCCAGATATTCGTTTCACCTCTATATTTATTTACGATAATATCCAAGTCATGATATACACGGTGGGCATACACTACATACTCAATATTTTGAAGTTCCACACCTTTTTTTACAATTTCATAGCTTCTATTTACATCGCGTTTTATTTTTTCATTCTTTATTTCCGTATGTATATTTTTTAAAGATTGTTCTTGTTGTTGAAACCATTGCTTAAATTGATTCCAATCCCCGTCTGTATAATTCTCTGCTTTACCATAATTTAAGAAATTATTATAGCTTTCATGTGTCATTCGAATAAAATCTAGCACTTTTGTCTCTTCTTGCACATCTTCTATTTGAGCTATTGTATTTACCTCAGCAGGCTTATTCGCATAATGTAACAGCACTTTCATAAGACTATAACTCGCAATGATCATCACGATAATAATACCTAATACATTTAACAATTTCTTCATACACAGAACTCCTTCTCTACTAAAAATATTACAACGTATGACTATACTTGTAACATTCTCTCGTAGAAATATAATTCCTGTATTAATTCTTCCTATCATTTCGACAATATTTTTCTATACATTTCTCGTTGGCAAATGTTCTTGTAAAACAATATATCCTTCATAAGCTGTGTAACCGAGTATAACCATTAATCCGATATAACAAGCAAATACTGTCCATTTCGTTTTCGCATCCACTTTATAATAGTTTTCTTGTTGTTCCTTTTCTGTTTTCCATTCATTTAATTTTCTTTCTGACGCTTCAAATGCTTCCCTTATGTGAATTGTATACTCATCTTTTTCATCTTCATATGGAACATAATCTAACGGTTCGAACTTCGGTAAAAGATACTCTAACACTTCCATTTTTTGAAGTTCACCTATTTGTAACTCTTTTTCCCGTTCTCTTTGTCTTAATGCATTCATCTCATGATGCATCACGTATATAGTCCGATGTACAGCACCCGTTTCTTTTAATTCCTCTTCAAGCCTAGTAACATATTCTTTCATCCCATCAATTTTATGCCCTAATTCCTTAATCGGCTCATCTCTCTTTATTACTCTATATAACTCCATACAACCGATAATAACAATAAATCCTCCCAAAATACTTTTAAAGTAAATTGAATAGCCAAGTAATAAAATAAGGCCTGCTCCCCAAATTTTAGTACTGACAACTGAAATAATTCTCCCACCATCTAGCGGCGAAACGGGAATTAAATTAAAGAAATTAATCATACTTCCAAGCAAAATAACAAGCGCCCAAAATGGCTCTTTCGTCATTATATAAAGCGGTATCGCCGGTAAAAATGACAGAAGTCCGAAAAGCGGCCCCATATAGGCAATGTAAGCTTCATCTTTCGCATTTTTCGGCATCTCTTTCATTCCAATAAGGGCCCCCATAAATGGAATAAAGATTGCTGGCGATGTCGGGATCCCCTTTCTTTTCGCAGCCCATAAATGGCCCATTTCATGAACAAACAACAAATAAATGAGCGCTACTCCAAATTTCCAACCATATAGAACTGCGTATGCGCCAAGCGATAGAAACATACTAAATACCGTTGAAAACTTTGCTAATTTAAAAATTGCAAATACCCACTTTAACTTAGACAGTAAAAATAGACCTACCGCAACAATAATTCCCCATAATCCTTTTTTATTATTTTTCATATTCCTCTCCTTTATCTCTCATTAATGAATCATATTCATTCATCAAAGCTTGTTCTTTTCTCTATTATGACATATTTTTTTCTATTGTTAGAAATAATGTTTATATAATCCATTTTCAGCCAAAAATATAAATAAAAGGAGGTGTACACAAATGAATTTACAATCTCTTATAATAGGTGCTCTATCGTTTTTAGCTTCAACTCTTATTTTTTATACCGTTAGTTACGTATTATTATTAGATTTGTTGCCCAATCACGTATTTATTGCCCTTGTCATCCTTTCCGCTCTTATGATTTCTTTTCTTATTACACGAAAATCAATGAATGAGCCATCTGCAAAAGCAAAGTAATAGAGAGGGGTGCTTTCCCCTCTCTATTATCATTTCCTAGGAAAGGCCATATAGATTTGACGAGTTTACATTCATTCCAATCCGTAAGGGCTAATTAAAGGCTCACTTTATCTTTGAAAATTCATTTTTTCACCATAATCTTTAACAATCTGAATTATATTTTGAAACACACCTATTTTTTCTTTTTCACTGTTTAATATTTTCAAATCATAATTTTCGTAATATGTTTCTAATGATTTTAATTGTGATTGTGAAGCGCTTTTTATCAGAACAGTAGCATGCAATTCATATTGCTTATACCCTTCCTTTACTTTTTCACCTAAAATTATTTCACTCTCTTTTGCTCCAATTAATTTTTGAACTTTTTCTGGAAAATTGAGTTGCAAATAATATTCTTGCTCCTTCACTAACTTATTGTATAGTGATTGTGAAATCGTATACCGTACCGTATAATTCACGTTTTGATCGCCTGTTTTAATATGAAATGCGGTAATCTGTAAATCTTTTTTTGTTACTTCTGTTAAAGGGCTTACCTGCATCTCATCTTCTTTTTGTTCTGAGACATTTGGAAATATATCCAAAAGCTTTTCCGTATCTTTTTCATTCAACATATACATAGCTTTCTTATATTGCACCCATCCTCGTCTATCTTCTCCTCTTAACCATGCATAATAAGTTTCTTTTTTCCCATCTCTACTAATTTGTATTTCATATTCAGGTTCACCGAAGCTTCCTGTTATTTCTTGTTTCTCAGCTTTATTCAAAATGTCTATTACTAACTTCGCTTCTGATTCCTGCAACTTTTTCTCTTTATGTTTTTTTTGTATAACGGTTACCCCTATTGTTTCTTTCACTTCATTCACCGTCTCTTCTACTTTTTTTGTTTCTTTTTTCGGCTCAACTTGACCACAAGCTGCTAGTAACATAACAAACAACAACACCAATACATATTTCCCTTTCAAATTAATCCTCCTCTTACGATAAGAAATCCTTATAATCTTCATACATAAAACAAAAACGTGACATCCTATTAAATACGCTATACTAATCATTGAAAGGAGGTCTTTATCATGTCCATTAATTTTCATGATGAAAATAATAAGTACACATATGCAACAAGAAACGCTCATATTTCTTGGGCTGAAATGGTAAAAAACATTACAGAAATACAAAACAAGCAAATAATTGATATCGGCTGTGGTGGTGGGATTTATACGAAAGAACTCGCTCTTATGGGAGCCAAAAATGTTGTGGGACTTGATTTTTCAAAAGAAATATTACAAGCTGCAAAAGAAAATTGTAACAACTTTTCAAACATTTCATTCATCCACGGTGATGCACATAATATCCCATACCCTAATGAAACATTCGACATAGTTATTTCGCGTGCAGTTATTCATCATTTACAAGACATTCCTACATTTTTACGTGAAGCTTCTCGTATATTAAATAAAAACGGTGTACTTATTTTACAAGATCGAACAATTGAAGATTGTACAATTCCAGGAAGTCCCGAACACATTCGCGGATATTTTTTCTCTCTATTTCCAAAACTTATTGAAATAGAGTCAAAAAGACGTCCAAAAACCAACACTATACAGACAGAATTACAAAAACATTCTCTTCATGTACTTCCCGCACAAACACAATGGGAAATACGAAAAATACATGATTCTGTAGAAGCATTATTGCAAGATTTATCTCCTCGAACAGGTCGATCCATTCTATATGAGTTAACAGATGATGAACTTTCTCAACTTCTACAACATATACAGACCGCATTACAAAACGTCTCTCCTATTATTGAAAGAGATCGATGGACAATTTGGAGCGCCATGAAGTTGTAAGGAAGGAAGCCTCACAAAATAATGTGAGGCTTCCTTTCTTTCATAATCTAATTTTACAACACTCTTGATATCCTCCACTTCTGGCCTGTGCACTTCCACACTTCGGACATACTAAATATCTAGACTGATTTGTCAATAAACTACCTTTTTGAAAGAGTAAAACTTCTGCTTGTTTAAACGAACGCGAATAATATAACCACATAAAACCAATTATAGCAATAATGCCAAATAATACTCCCATCGCAAGCATTTCAGTCACCTCTTTTGGTTTGTTCTTTCCAGCAAGTGGATTGTTGTATTATTCTCTGTAAATTCAAACAATCCCTTCTTTACTCCTATAAATATCAACTTTCTCTATAAATTTTACAATTCTCCGCAAATTTTTACTCCTATTTTACAATTCATTATTCCTTTTGCAACAACGAATATCACTTTCGATATTTCCATATATAAATATATCTTCCAAAAAACATATTGACTTTCTAAAAAAAACATGCAACAATACTGTCAGAATACTTGAATAAAAATTCATTGACGAGAACGAGTACGTTATAGAACTGTTCCCCAGAGAGTTGGCGATTTGCTGAAAGCCAACGTTCAGTGCGTAACCGAAAATCATCTCCGAGAAGTAGAACCGAATGTTACAGTAAGTTCTTACCGGCCGTCCCCCGTTACAAGGAACACGTATCATGTTGTACGTTGCAAAGCCGTATACATATAGATTTATTTCTACATGTGTAAATTAGGGTGGTATCGCGGGTAAATATAACTCGTCCCTTTCTTTAGGGACGAGTTTTTTGTGTTCTTACAAATGAATGAAAAAGGAGGAAAAACAATGAACACTGTATCAAAAAAACATATTTTTTTCACGGGTCTTATGCTATTTTCTTTATTTTTTGGGGCAGGTAATTTAATTTTCCCTCCCATGCTTGGGCAAAACGCAGGTGAAAACTTTTGGCCAGCAATGATTGGATTTTTACTAACAGGAGTTGGCTTACCACTACTTACTGTTATCGCAATTTCTCTATCAGGAAATGGAATGCAGCAACTTGCAAGTCATGTCCATCCATTATTCGGAATTTTCTTTACAGTAGTTGTATACATTGCCATCGGTCCATCCATGGGCATCCCACGTGTTGCAAATGTCGCTTATGAAATGGGGGTTAGTTCTTTCTTGCCAGAAACAATCCGCTCTAGCAGCCTAGTGCTATTTGTATATACAATCATCTTCTTTACTATCGTATTTTGGCTGAGTTTGAATCCATCTAAACTTGTTGATCGTATTGGAAATGTATTAACACCTATTTTATTACTCTCTATTTTCTTATTATTTGTTAAAAGTGTATTTACACCACTTGGGCAATCAGGACCAGCGATGCAAGAGTATCAAACTTCTCCAATCTTCAAAGGCTTTATGGAAGGCTACTTAACAATGGACACTATTTCAGCACTTGCATTCGGAATTATCGTTGTAAATGCAATTCGCTCTAAAGGTGTGAATGATCGTAATTCCATTGCCATCGCCACAGCAAAAGCAGGGCTTATTGCCGCTACAGGGCTCGTACTTGTATACGGTGCACTCGGCTGGCTTGGGGCAACTAGCGTCTCGCTCGGATATGCAAAAAATGGCGGACAGCTACTTACTGTTATCGTACAACAATTATTCGGTCCATACGGTTTGCTCCTATTATCTCTTATCGTTACACTCGCTTGTTTAACGACATGCGTTGGACTCGTATCTGCGTGCAGCCAATATTTTTCAACATTATTGACTACATTTTCATACAAAACGTTCGCGAGTATCATTTGCGCATTAGGATTACTAGTTGCCAACTTAGGTTTAACGAAAATTATCGCAATCTCTGTTCCAATTCTACTTGTTGTGTATCCAATTGCGATTGTACTCGTACTACTATCATTACTTCATAAATACTTCGGTGGATATCGCTCTGTTTATGTAGGTGCTTTAATTGGAGCAGCTGTAGTGAGCGTATTTGATGGATTAAAACAAGGTGGTATTTCAGTTTCATTTATCACACCATATTTTGAATTTATCCCTTTATATAATGAAGGAATCGGCTGGCTAATACCAGCATTAGTAGGAGGTCTTATTGGTCTTGCAACGGCTAGGTTAAGCGGTACGAAAAAAGTTCCATTAGTAACCGAATCTCACGAAGTAAAAGCCTCCTAAAAAAACTCCCAAAAGGGAGTTTTTTTACATTTGATACGCAGCATGATTAAAACTGCTTATTTTATAAGCCTTCGTATAATATTCAATATTTGTATCAACTGTTTCTACCTTGACAACATCATAGCGCTCTTCTTGCTTTACTAAAAATAAATAGTATTCCTCTGTTGCCTCAATAATCGCAATTTTATCTGTTTCAACATTATATTGTTCACAAAGCGCTTGTAATGCGTTCACATAATCCCCTAATTTTTTAGACTTATCCATTCCGAATATAGTTTGAACTAACATATACATTCTCCCCTTTATATGTACTGTTAACACCTCAATGATAACGCTTACATTTTTTATCGTCAATAAAAACATTCAATTGTTTTAACGCCAAATCTATATTGTATCGAGCCAATAATCAGCGAGGAATTCCCCACCAATTAAAGTTTTACTTTATCCCGCATTAACTGCCCGTAAAAGCCCGATTGGTGAGGGCTGATAATCAGTAGGAGAGGAACAACCTCCCCACTGATTAAAGTTTCACTTTATCACTTCGTTAATTGATGCCTAAATGCATAAATAACCGCCTGAGTACGGTCACTTACATTCAATTTATTTAATATATTACTCACATGTGTCTTTACCGTTTTCAGTGCAATAAATAACTCGTCCGCAATCTCTTGATTACTTTTTCCCTCTGCAATTAATAACAAAATCTCAAACTCTCTTTCCGTTAAATCATCATGCAAAGGTTGCTCTTTCTTTTGACGCATACGGGACATCATTTTCCCGGTAACTTTCGGCTCTAATACTGTTTCTCCATCATAAGTAGCTCTTACAGCATCAGCAATATCACTTGCTCTTGATGTTTTTAATAAGTAACTGGTCGCCCCAGCCTCAATAACAGGATACAATTTTTCGTCATCTAAAAAGCTTGTTACAACTACAATTTTTGCTTCTGGCCATTCTTGAATAATAGCACGTGTTGCTTCGACACCATCCATCTCATCCATAACAAGGTCCATTAAAATAATATCCGGCCTTAATTGCAATGCTAATTCTGATCCTTTTCTTCCATTCTCAGCTTCCCCTACTACTTCAATATCTGGCTGTGTAGATAAATATGCCGATACACCCATACGAACCATTTCATGATCATCGACAAGCAATACTTTTATCATACTTCTCCCCCTCTCTCAATCATGATCGGTACTTTTACTTCTATTTGTGTACCTTTGGCCGGGAAACTAAGTACCTTAAGTGTCCCACCAATTTCATGAACACGCTCTTGCATCGATCTTAGACCATATGAACCAGCCTTATTAACCCCTACTTCAAACCCAACGCCGTCATCAATGATTTTTAAAATCGCATATTGATCAATTTTTCGAAGGCGCACTTCTGTTTTCTTTGCCTTCGCGTGTCGCAACGTGTTTGATAGCGCTTCTTGCACAATACGGAATAAATGATCTTCTACACCTTTTTTTAATTCTATTGGCTCAATAAGCCATTCAATTTTCATATGTTGTTTTCGCGATAATTCCGTTAATAATTCCTCTATACCTTCTGTCAGTTTCTTACCTTCCAATTGTACAGGACGTAAATGAAGGAGCAATGCTCTCATTTCTGATTGAGCATTTACAACCATATTTTCAACAAGTTGCAATTGTTTTTTTGTCACATCTGGAAATTCAGTTATTTGTTCATTAATCGCTGACATCATCATAGACATTGCGAAAAGCTGCTGACTTACTGAATCATGCAACTCCCTTGCTAAACGATGCCTTTCTTGAGAAATCGCTTCTTGTCTCATCTCTTCATTCCAATGAGCTCGTTCATTCGTTACTTTTTGAAAGAGTCCAGCTTGCTCCTCTAATCGACGAGCCAGAACGATTACTTTTCGTTCCACTTCATGAAATTCATCATCTGCAGTAAACGAAACATCGCTCGGAAAATTCCCTCGCTCTACTTCAAATAGAAAAGTATTTAATCCTTGTATACGCTGCTCTATATAATAACCGATTGCATATCCTACAATTCCCCCGATAAGTAAACTTGTAGTCATAATAAACAAGCCAATTGGAACAGAAGCGATGGATTCCTTCCATAATAAATCATACACTTGTTGCTCGCTTTTCCATACATATACAATTGTACAAATGAGTGCGATACTAACTGAGGACAACATAGAATAACGAATATACATCCACGAAATATTTTTTTGTTTCTTCATTATACTTTCCTCACTTCCGTGTCGCCTACGACAAGCGAAGAAATAATTTTAATACGACGAGGAGCCTCTTTATACTGCTCTGTTCTAAATGTAACATTGCGGTTAAACCCTGTCTCTTCATGACCTGGCAAGAGCACACGTCCGACAATAACAGAATGATTTAAAGAAAGTTCAATATCATATGGCACATATAAACGAATATTACCAACGACACCCCGAATAACAATTACCGTTTCCCCTTCTGGAATCATAGCAGTTGTTAAATCTATTTCCACATCACAAGCACCATATTGAACATTAATATCCTCAAGTTCATAAATATGATCCATCATTCGTACATTGCCTACAAACATATTTTTCAAATATGTTTCTGTACGATATATTTGCTTCTCTTCGTCTATAATCCCTTTTTCTTTAATTTCAACCTTCATTGCTTTTTGCTGATGCCCTTGTTGAATCAATTGATAACCAATTAAAGCTAAACAAGCAAATACGACAAGAACAAATGCTGCTGATGAAAATAAGAAAAATAAAAATACGATACCACCAACAAATAAAAATACATTTCCCCGTACATAACGATTCTTTTTACGATAATGCCTTCCAAACATAAGCATAATAAATGCAAAAATGAGACCACCTGGTTCAAAATGTCCAAGTATCATATCAAGAAAAAGACCGAATCCAAATATGATGAGGAGCATCCCCATTAATTGTGTCTTTGAAAAATGTTTCTTCATTTCAGCTCCCCCCTTCTTGTCACATATACATAGAAGAAAAGGCATTGCTTTCCAACACCTTTTCTCCTATCACTATATCATAAGCCTGTTTTATAATATACTACTATTATTTTGTTAACTCTTTCGTTAACGATACATCATTCTTTTCTTTCATTTCACGCTCAAGTTTTGCAATTTTCATATCAAACGTGTCACGCTCATGCTCTTCATTCATACGAGTTTCTAAGTCACGAATATGATCTTCAATCTCTTCAAATCGTAAGAACGGATTATTTTCATCCATTTTATGCATCGCAGTATTCATACGACGATTTGCATGTGCCATATTTTCACGTGCCATTAGTTCCATGCGCTTTGCGTGCATTTCTTTTAATTTATTTTTCATTTCAGAAAGACGACGCTCTAACTCATCAATTTGCTCTACAACACCTGCATACATTTCTTCTAATCGAGTTACTTGCCCTTCATAATAAGCTACCTCTTCTAACGCACGTTCGTGCAATTGTAATTCGTCTGCTTCTTGAGCAATGATAGCTTGCTTTGATCTTTTATTAACGAAATAACGTGCTTGCTCAAGCTCACGAGCAAAATTAGATTTTAATGTTTTATGACGCTCAATTAACTTCTCAATTTTTGTTATTTCACGCTCACTATCACGTAAATATTGGTTTAACATCGCAATTGGATTTTTTCTTTCCTTCTCATCTAACACGTTATGAAAATCAGCTAAAATTGCATCGCGTACACGTCCGAATAAAGATTGTTTCATTATAAATCTTCCTCTCTTCTACTTTATTTATAATTTGATTTATTGTTTTAGTTTTTCATTAATTTGTTCCACTCATCTTCAAAGTTACTATATGGTTTAGAACTTTCTGGAGCAGATTCAACAACTACATCTTTTTCTTTTTTCCACTCACGGTATCCGTAGTATAAAACCACTAAAGCAGCGATACCGATTAATGCTGGCGAATGAGAAAGTGCAATGGATAAACCGATTAAACCAACAATACCCCAAGCTAACTTTCCAAAAAATGATTTAGCTCGCACAAATGATTTATAGCTCCAATATACAACTCCTGCTCCGATTGCGAATCCTACAATACCAGCAAGACTACCAAGAGCAATTAAAGCCAAAATACCGGCTGCGATAAACGCTAGAAATTGTTTCATCTTGTGCTTGCCTCCCTTCGATTTGATACTCTTATCTTAACTATTTTTTCATCTTTCCATAACGAGCTTAAGAACCGTTTTTAACTCAGACTTAAGACCGAGTCATATTCAGCCCTTTACGCAAAAAAACGTGCAGAGTCTATTCTCTGCACGTTTTTTAATTACTAACATTCATATTAAATTAAGCTGTTTTATGATACTCTTTTTTCTCAGCTACTTTCGAAAACCTTGGAAACCCAATTAAAATAGAAACAATCCCACATACTCCAACTAAGATTGGATAAAATGCATATGGCAACAATTCAACCGGAGATAACGCTGCAAATCCTGCTGCCGTTAACATTTGGGCACCGTACGGAATTAATCCTTGCACACAACATGAGAAAAGATCTAATACACTCGCTGATTTACGAGGATCTATTTCATATTGATCTGCAATATTTTTTGCAAGCGGGCCTGTAAAGATAATTGAAATCGTATTATTCGCTGTACACATATTCGTCATACTCACTAAACCAGCAATACCAAATTCCGCTCCTTTTTTCGAACGAATATTACGTGTTAATACATTCATTAAATATTGAATACCACCATTATATTGGATTAATTCAACCATACCGCCAATTAATATAGCAAGTAATACTAACTCCATCATACCGCCCATTCCAGTCGTTACACTTTTAAAGAAACTTTCTAACGTGTAACTTCCATCTATAAGGCCGATAACACCAGATAGTACAGTTCCACCAGTTAATACAATAAGTACATTCCAGCCAAGTAGCGCTGTAATAAGTACTCCTGCGTACGGTAAAATCTTTATCCAATCAAAGTTATGTGCTTTAATCTGCGTGTCACTTCCTGAAGTAACTATTACTAATAGTACAATTGTAATAATAGCCGCTGGTAACACAATTAAAAAGTTCGTTTTAAACTTATCTTTCATTTCTGTTCCTTGTGAACGAACAGCTGCGATTGTTGTATCTGAAATAAATGATAAATTATCACCAAACATCGCTCCGCCAACAACAGTAGCCATTGCAAGCGCAATTGAGATATCAGTTTGACCACTAATACCTACAGCAATCGGCGCTAATGCTGCAATTGTTCCCATTGAAGTTCCCATCGCTAATGAAATAAATGCACCAATAACAAAGATTCCAGCTACGATAAATCCTGGCGGTAAAATAGTTAACGCTAAATTAACAGTTGAGTCTACTCCGCCCATTCCTTTAGCAGTTTCAGAAAACGCACCTGCAAGCACAAAAATTAATACCATAATCATAATATCCGGATTTCCTGCACCTTTAGCGAACCGCTCTACTTTCACATTAAAACTTTCTTTACGATTCATCACTAAAGCGACTCCTACAGCAATTGAAATCGCTACAAGTATCGGCAATTTATAGAAATCACCTGTAATAATTCCAGAACCAATAAATAGCGCCAAAAATATCCCAAGTGGTAATAAAGCTAAACCATTTCCTCTCGTTTCTGTCAAAGTACCATCTCTCCCTAGTTTCAACCTTTTTCTAATGAATAACAAAAGACCTCTTCCGATGAGAAGAGGTCTTATACATCTATAAGAAACACTCTTCTCATCTTTCAAGCACACGCTTGCTGGATTTGGCACAGCACTCTGAAATCGAGTCCGCTGCCGAGGCATCGTAGGGCCAGTCCCTCCGCCTCTCTTTATAAGAAGGTTTCATATTTATTTTTTAATAATAATTTCTTCCCTAACTTTACTCGCTTACAAAACAAAAGTCAATTATTTTTTGTATAGATTTTTTTGGTAATTATACAAAAATTTGAATACAACAATCATTTTAACTTTTCGATTTCTTCTTCCAATATTGAAATCCAATAAAATTCACTATTTTTTATTGTTGCTAATATCCATTTCGTAGTGTGCCAAGCTAGCTCATACTCTTCCTTCGTGACATCACCACTTTTATAAGCATCCTCTAGCTCCTCTTCATCTAATACATACACCTTACCGCTAGATAATAATACTACATCTAAATATAAATCATCAAAATACGGTAAACCACGATCGTCTATTTTATATTCTTTCGCCACATCGATATAATATTGCACTAATTTTTTCTGATCATCTAACATAGCGGTAATCGCAAAGTTTTTCCCGTCTATGAAATATTGAATCCACGTATACTGATCTGCTGCAATACAAAGTTCTTCACCATCATATTCTTTACAACTAGGCTCTCTCACCTTTTTTATATCCAGTATTCCGAGCATTCCCTCTTCCACTTGCTTAACCGTATAACTCTTTTCTATTAGTCTCTTCCACGAAGAACCGTCACCATATTTTCGTTTCATTATGTCTGCTCCTCTTCTATATACAGAAAAGCTCCCACATATTATGTGAGAGCTTGTTCATATTATAATTAAGCCGCTTGACCCTTTTCAGAAATCTCTTTTAAATAAGCTTGTCCTTTTTCAGCGTCATATTGACCTTCCCACTTAGACATAACTACAGCTGCTAAAGAGTTTCCTACAACGTTAACTGCTGTACGAGCCATATCTAAAATACGGTCAATACCAGCAATGAACGCTAAGCCTTCAGGTGGAATACCTACTGTACCAAGTGTCGCTAATAATACAACGAATGATACGCCCGGTACACCTGCGATCCCTTTTGATGTAACCATTAATACAAGCAACAATGTAATTTGTTGTGTAATAGATAAATCAATACCGTACATTTGCGCTAAGAAAATAGCCGCAATTGCTTGATATAAAGTTGATCCATCTAAGTTAAATGAATAACCTGTCGGAATAACGAAAGATGTAATTGCTTTCGGACAACCGAATTTCTCCATTTTCTCCATGATTTTTGGTAAAACTGTTTCTGAGCTTGCTGTAGAATACGCTAAAATCAGCTCGTCTTTTAAAATCTTAAAGAATTGGAAAATGTTAATTCCAAATATTTTCGCTGTAAGTCCTAAGACAACTACGACGAAGAAGATCATTGCTCCATATACGACAATTAGTAATTTCCCTAATGGAATTAATGAAGCAAGACCAAATGTAGAAACTGTAACACCAATTAGTGCAAATACACCAAATGGCGCAAATTTCATAACTTGGTTTGTTACGTAAAACATTGCGTCAGCTACACCTTGGAAAAATTGAAGAACTGGTCTTCCTCTTTCACCAATTGCTGCTACACCTAAACCAAATAGTACAGAGAAGAAGATAATAGCTAGCATATCTCCGTCAGCTAACGACTTCATAATGTTCGTTGGAACAATATTTACAAATGTATCTGCAAATGAATGACTTTGTACTTGCTCTGTCGTATGTGTATATTTCGAAATATCTGTCTTTGTTAACTGCTCCATATTTACGCCTTTTCCTGGTTGGAAAATATTCGCTATTAATAGACCGACAATAATTGCAATTGTTGTAATGATTTCAAAGTAAATAATTGTTTTTCCGCCTAGTCGACCTAGTTTTTTAACATCGCCAACACCAGCAACCCCAACAACAATACTTGCTACAACAATTGGCACAACGATCATTTTAATTAATCGGATGAAAATATCACCAATTGGTTGTAAATAACTCACCACTGCTGGATTGCCAAAGAAAATCGCCCC
The DNA here is from genome assembly GCF_051915185.1 of Bacillus cereus group sp. MYBKT14-1. NCBI lineage: Bacteria > Bacillati > Bacillota > Bacilli > Caryophanales > Bacillaceae > Bacillus > Bacillus cereus group sp. MYBKT14-1. Next base: position 22,942 of record NZ_JBQAEF010000023.1, read on the forward strand.
AACCGCAATACCAAGCGCAAGTCCTATTAATATTTGCCATGCTAGTCCTATTCTTTTCATATTTGTTGTAACCCCCTCTTCGATGTGTCACTCTATCTCTCATTCTATCTCTATAAAACTAAGAAATTAAGAGTATTACATATTATTCGACAATTCACTACATTTTGTCCCTGTTAAAAATCATAAATCAAAAATTTAAATCTGACAACAAAATAACTTTGCCCGAACGCAAATAATTTTCTTGACAAAAAGTAGACCCATGTCAGAAAACCTCACATGAGAACGATTCCTCACTAGTGTTTTATTAGCTTTCCAAGTAATATTTCACCTCATAAAAACGATTACTTTCCTCCTTCATTTTACAGGAGAATTCCAAAATATACCTTTGTTACACATATGAATAAAATGTAAGCACTATGACAATTACAGTTGAAAAATGATAAATTCCGACAAAACTTAGCAATTTTATAAAATTTTCTTTACATTATGATTACAACGATAGACACCCTTCTTCTTATGATATATAACATTCATAGGGAAAGGAGTCAGACAACAATGAAAAAGAAATTTGCAGCGTTTAGTGTTTTAGCAGCAGGAACGATTTTTGCTTCCCCGTTACTTTCACCCGTATACGCTGAAACGAATCAAGATAAATTATCTAACATTCAATCTGAATTAGAAGGCAAACAAAGTGACTTACAAAATAAATCAGTCGAGAAAGAACAAATAGAAAAAGAAATTCAAGAATTACAGAAGAAAATTGATGAATTAACTACGTCCATTAATAAAAATGAGACTGAATTAAACGATACAAAAAAAGAAATTAGCAAAACACAACAAGTAATTACTGACAAAAAGAAACATATAGAACAATTACAAACAAACATAGATACACGTCAGGAAGTTATTAAACAACGATTACAATCTATGCAAGAAAAACCGCGTACAAATATCATTACAGAAGTATTAACAAACTCTACAAACATTGCTGATCTTGTTGATAATATGTACTCCGTAAGTTTAATATTAAACAACGATACAGATATTGTAAAAAAACAAACATCTGATCAAAATGCTGTAACGACAGAAAAAGAGGCTGTTGAGAAAAAAGAACAACAACTGAAAGACTCTGAACAAAAACTAGAACAAAAACAACAAGAATTACAAAATAACCAACAGCAGCAACAAACTCTTATTAACGATCTACATACGAAAGTAGCAAAAGTAGATTCAGAGATTGAAGGTTTAGAAGAATCCAAAGGCATTTTAGAAAATCAACGTCAAGCTGTTCAAAAAGCAATTGAAGAAGAAAAACGGGCGGAAGAAGCTCGTAAAACGGAAGAAGCCCGCCAAGCAGAAGAGGCTCGCAAACAACAAGCTACTAAATCTGCTCAAGCGGCCCCAACACCACATGATACAAATATCGGTGGTTTTATCAAACCAGCAGCTGGATCAAAAACTTCCGGATTTGGTGTACGTTCTTTAGATAACCATAAAGGAATTGACATCGCTGCTTCGGGAACGGTTCCAATTATCGCTGCTGCAGATGGCGTTGTTATTCGCTCAGAATTATCATCTAGTTACGGAAACGTAGTGTATTTATCTCACCGTATAAACGGAAAAACATATACGACAGTATATGCTCATATGAATAGTCGTTCTGTATCGAATGGACAAACTGTAAAACAAGGCGATCAGCTTGGATTTATGGGGAATACGGGCCAATCATACGGACAACATTTACACTTCGAACTTCATCTTGGAGAATGGAATGTCGGCAAGACAAACGCAGTGGACCCATCTCCTTATATCGGATTATAAAAAACCTCGGTGCCTACCGAGGTTTTTTATTTACACTTCACACAATATAGGCATTCTACATAGACTATAACTAAATGCCTATAGTTTTTACGAGGTGATCCATATGAATACGCAATTACAACAAAAAATAGAATAAGCTAGAGAAACGTATATTGGCCGGATATTTACATTTGGCGGCTCAGTTTTATTTTTAATCGGTTCATTCCTCGCAGTCACCACAGCCTATAAAGCGTATAATCGTCTATTACATTCATCAACATAAAAAAAGACGGGAGATCCCCGCCTTTTTTTATGCAAACATTTTAAATACACCTATCGCATTTAAAAATACAATTATTACAGTTACCGGAATAACATAACGAAGTAAGAAGAACCAAATGTTAAATAACGTTTTCCCTTTCGTTTCCGTCACTTCTAATTCTTTCATCAACAATTCTTTACTCATTTTATTTGGTACAAATAATGAAATAGCTAGTACCCCTAACGGTAGCAATACGTTACTTACTGAAAAGTCGACTAAATCAAAGAATGTTTTCCCAAATATTTTCACGTCACTCATAATCCCAAATGATAACGCTGATGGAATACCGACTGCAAAAATAAGAATACCAATTAATAATGATGCTGATGGACGCTTCTTCTCATTACCTTTCGCAACAGATGCTACTACAATTTCAAGCATTGAAATTGCTGATGTTAAAGTCGCAAAGAAGAATAAAATTAAAAACATAATAAAGAAAAATTGACCAAATGGTATTTTTGCAAATACTGCTGGAAGGACGATAAACAGTAATCCCGGTCCTTCAGTCGGTTTAACTCCTAATGCGAAAATCGCTGGGAAAATTGCTAATCCTGCAAGTACTGTAACAAAAACAGTTAAACTTACAATAGATGTTGCCGATTTCGCTAAATGTTCCTCTTTCTTTAAATACGAACTATACGTTACCATTACCGAGGCACCTACAGTTAGCGAGAAGAAAGATTGTCCCATCGCATATAAAATTGTATCTGCTGTAAGCTTTGAAAAATCTGGTTTTAAGAAGAACTCTACTCCAGCAAAAGCACCATCGAGTGTTAACGCACGAACAATAATCGCAATAAATAAAATAAATAATAGCGGCATCATGTACTTACTTGCCTTTTCTATACCTTTCTCTACACCTTTACTTACAACAAAAATCGTACAAAGCATAAAGATAAATTGTGCTCCAATCGCACTTAATGGATTTGAAATCGTTTCACCGAACAATTGTCCATAATCAGCTGCACCATTCCAGAAACTTCCTGTCACACTATAATATAAATAAAGTAAAATCCATCCACCTACAACACTATAAAAAGATAGTACACTAAAACAAGTAACAACTCCCATACGACCAATCCAAGGATATAATTTGCTATTTGGCACTAGTACTTTATAAGCTGTAACCGCCTCTTTTTGCGTGCTACGTCCAATAACAAACTCCGCTATTAGAAGAGGCATACCTATAAATAAAGTTAATAGTAAAAATACAAGGAAGAATGCGCCTCCCCCGCCATTACCTGCAACATATGGAAATTTCCATATCGCACCAAGACCTACTGCGGCTCCGGCTGCTGCGAGTACAAAGCCTATTTTCGACGTCCATTGCTGTGTTTCTTTCATCATAATTTCTCCTTTTCTGAATATTTAAACTTTTGTTGATTATACACTTTCATTTCATACTCGCACACCTCCTTTAGAAAATAAAAAAGTCCCCTACACGCAAATATGCATGTAGAGGACGATATATGTAATGTAAATACCGTGGTACCACCTCAATTGGATTGATAAATCCCACTTGTTCAAGTACAGGAATAATTCCGATACTCTATCCTTTTAACGGCGGAACCCGGGTTGCCTACTACAATGTTCAACATACCTCTCGCAAGCCCATTCTGTATATTTTATCGTACCGGGCTCCCACCTAACCCCAGCTCTCTGAACGCATCAAATATACGTACTCTTCTTGCTCATCGATTTCATCTATTGAAGTTACTTGTGATTATAAATTATATTTTTATATTTGTAAAGCGCACTTTATCTTTTATTATTTTAAAACCTTTTCCTCTAACTCACGTAAAAAACTTTCTCTTTTCCCCTCATTTTGCACATATACTGATTTCAACACTTCTTGGAGCAATATATTTCGTTCCCTCTTTTCTAACTGTAAATCTTTTAACTTCAACCTTACTTCATATAAAAAATCTAAATACGATTCATATGTCTCATCATATTTATTTGCAATATCATCTCGAATTTTTTTTGCGAGCTTCGGGCTCGCTCCCCCAGTAGAAACTGCTATATTAAGTAAACCACGATGAATCGCTGCCGGAAAATGAACATTACCACTTTCCGGATTTGTAATAACATTTACTAATTGATTCTCAGCGGCATCTTCAGCAACTTGTTCATTTAATATTGAATCACTACTCGCTGCAACAACTAAAAAAGCACTTTTAATATCACTTTTTTCATATTCTCTTTGATACCAACGAATTTTCTTTTCTTCCACAAGTTTTACTAAATTCGCATCTAATTCTGGACTTATCACAACTATATCCGCACCCTGTTTGAGTAAAGGAATAATTTTAAATCCTGCAACTTTTCCCCCGCCAATAACAACAACGCGTTTCTCATTAACTCGCACTGTAAGTGGATACATACTGATCTCCTTTCAATAACTCCGTCGTTTTCTGAATTAACATATCTTGAAACGCTTCATTCTTCCCTAAATATGGACTGAGTTTTATCTCTTCCACTTCATATTGGCGCACTTCTTTCTCAATATGTTTCATAAGTAAACCTGTAAATAACAAGTAAGGCAGTACAACGATGTTCTTTTCTTTTCGTTCTACAACTTCCTTTAACTTCTCCTCAAATTTTGGCTCTGCAGCCGCTAAATAACAAACTTCTACTTTTTTAACCTTCTCTTTTGTTTGAAATAAAGAAGCAATCCAGTTTATATCTCTTAATACTTCAGGATCACTGCTCCCTCTTGCAACAAGAAGTAACGTCACTTCATTTTTATCTTCCTGTTCGATGCCACTTCCGCTATACACCGATTTAACAAGTGTTTCTGATACACCAAACGGATTACCATAGGTCACTTTAACATCCGAAAATTGATTAGTTAACTTTTCCAATTCAAAAGGGATATCTTTTTTTACATGACCTGCCGCTAATAAAAAAACAGGGATAGCAATAATCTCAGTGGCCCCACGCTTCACACATGTACGAAAACCATCTTCAATAGAAGGATTCGCTAACTCTAAAAAACAAACTTCTTGAATAGTCGCTTCTATACGGCTCATACACGATGTAATAAATTGAATCGCCTCTTCTTTCGCTGTCTTCAAACGACTTCCATGACATATATATAAGACGGCTTTCATTTTACAACACTCCACTTACTTGATAAGCATTTTCTGTCTGCTTCTCAAACCAATGAATTTTCTCTCTAAAACGGACAACCTCTCCAATTACAATCATACTCGGATTTTGAATTTGCTCTTTTTTCGCAACATCTACAATTGTCCCTAACGTTCCAACAACTGTGCGTTGCATAGACGTCGTCCCCTGCTCAATAATAGCAGCTGGCGTACTTTTATCTTTTCCATGCTTCATAAGTTGCTCACATATGTAGGGCAAATTACTAACCCCCATATATACCGCTAAAGTCTCTACACCTTTCGCTAAACTTTCCCATTTCACTTCTTCTTCAGCACCTTCTTTCCTATGCCCAGTCACAATAGCAAAACTTGCACTTGCATCACGGTGCGTCACTGGAATGCCCGCATAAGCAGGAGCAGCTATTCCAGCTGAAATACCAGGAATGATTTCAAATGGTACACCTTGCTTTGCTAATGCTTCAGCTTCTTCTCCCCCTCTACCAAATACAAATGGATCGCCGCCCTTAAGCCTCGTTACAACTTTTCCTTTTTTCGCATACTTAATAAGAAACGTGTTAATTGTCTCTTGCTTCATCGTGTGATAATTCGGGAGTTTTCCGCAATAAATTAAATCCGCGTCAGGCTTTGCGTGTGAAAGCAGCTCTTTATTCACAAGTCGGTCGTATAAAATAACATCTGCCTTCTCAATACATTTCAACCCTTTAACAGTAATTAAATCTGGATCGCCAGGACCCGCTCCAACAATATAAACCTTTCCCATCATCTCTCCTCATTTCTTCTATTAAAATGAAACTTCCATTCGTATATAAGAATGGAAGTTTTTATTTTTTCGTATTACTGATCTCTACTCATGGATAACAAATGCCCCACCTTTTCGAATCTTCTTTTTTTCAAACAAAGAAATCTCTTTTACCTCTGGCAACGGTAAAAAATGCTTTTCAAGCTCAATCTCCGCAAGCTTAAATGCCTGTTCTTCACTTTGAGCAACAACAACAATCGGAACAATACTATTTACTAACACAGCTTCAAATCGATATAAATCCATATCGTCCCTCCTAAGACGCTATTACTTCTTCTAGCACGTTATTTAACGCTATTTGTAATGTATCTACACCAACACGACCTACAAAATCATAAAATGTTTCGGCTGGTAATTTATTTTCTTTGAAATAACTTATAAATGATGCGAGTACATCAGGTAGGTCCTCACCATCTATTTTTCCTTTTAACTTTTGATTGTAGGCACCGCCATCTAACAATGTTCCACCAACGTATATTTCAAACGCTTCAACAATGCCTTTTTCCTTCGTTTTCATTTTCACCCCTTGTAACCCAATGTCAGCAATTTGACGTTGACCACATGAATTCGGGCAACCTACCATATGAATTCGAACTGGAACATCGAGTGCAATTTGTGTATCTAAGTATTCTGCAATTTTTCGTAATCTTTCTTTCGTTTCTACTAGTGCAAGATTACAATATTCAATACCGGTACATGAAACCGCATGACCAATAAATGATTTCGGGCTTGCAGATATCGTTTCAAATAACGGTTCACTAAGTAATCCTTTTACATTTTCCGGAGGAACGTTCGGAATAATGAAATTTTGCGAGTTACATGTACGAATTTGTCCATTTCCATATTGCTTTGCGATTCTTGCAACCTCAAACATTTCTTCTGCATGTAAACGACCTACCGGTACATTAAAACCTACATATTTTAATCCCTTTTGTTTTTGGTCTTGAACACCATAAAAATAGCCTGCATTCCATCCTTTGAGTGCACTTTCCCCTTTACTTTGTAAAGGCCCTGTATACTCTATTAGTTTCTCTTTAAATTTCTCTGCTCCCCAGTCCGCAACAAGAAATTTCAAACGTGCTAAATGACGTTTCTCACGATATCCAAAATCACGGAATATAGTAGCAATCGCAATCGCCACCGCCTTCACTTCTTCTGGTAAAACGAATACATCTAATTCATCAGCTAAATATGGACGGGCTGATAACCCTCCGCCTACTTTTATATGAAAACCAACTTTTTTCTCACCATCTATTTCTTTCGTAGCAGGTGTAAATGCAACACAGTTAATCTCTGCGTTTGCTGAGTTATAAATATTAGAACTAATAGACATTTTAAATTTACGTGGTAAATTAGAAAACTCTTCATTATGCTGGAAGTAATCGTATACTTCTTTTACAATATGCGTTGTATCAAATAATTCATTTGCATCAATGCCAGCAAGTGGATTACCTGTAATATTACGCGTTATATCACCACACGCTCCAGCTGAAGATAATCCCACTCTCGCTAATCTATTAAAAATATCTGGAATTTGATGAATTTCTAACCAATGAAACTGAATCGCCTGTCTCGTCGTAATATCTATTACATCACGTCCATAATCTTCAGCGATAGAAGCAAGCACTTCTGCCTGTGCATTCGTAATAATCCCTGACGGAATATTTACCCGCATCATAAAATAACCAGCTTCTTTCGGTCTTTGTAAATACAACCCTGCCCATTTAAAGGCATCCCACTCTTCTTTCGGAATAGATTCGAATCCATTTTCCGCATAGTAAGGAATATCATTAAAAATTTCTAAGCCATCTTTTTCTAATTTATTTTTCTCCGTCTGATTTAATTTTTCATTGTTAGCCCATACTTTTTCATAACTCATTGTTTATCCCCCTATATAAAACTACGCTCTTGTAAGTACTTCACGATTTGTTCTGCACATTCTTCAATAGAATATTTGTGCGTTTCTACAATTAATTCCGCTTGCTCTGGCTCTTCATAAGGCGAATCAATACCTGTGAAATCCTTAATATCACCTTTTCTTGCCTTTTTATAAAGTCCTTTCGGATCACGTTTCTCACACTCTTCAATCGGACACTTCACAAAAATTTCAATAAATTCATCTGCCGCTAATAAATCTCTTACTTGTTTGCGGTCTACTCGAAATGGTGAAATAAATGCTGTAAGGACAACTGCTCCTTGGTCTACAAATAACTTTGCCACTTCGCCAATACGTCTTATATTTTCCATGCGATCACTTTCAGAAAATCCTAAGTCTTTATTTAAACCGTGGCGAATGTTATCCCCATCCAGCACATAATTTCCAATATTCTTTTCAAACAGTTTACGAGCGACCGCATTCGCTACTGTAGATTTACCCGAAGCTGATAAACCAGTAAACCAAATTACAAAACTATGGTGTCCATTCTTCACTCTTCTCTCATCTTTTGAAACCGAAGCTGTATGCCAAGTAATATTCGTATCCATCTCGTTCTCTCCCTATTCTGTTACTACTTCTTTTTTCAAGCCTTTAATTAGCACTTCCACTACTTCTTTACGACTAAATGTACTTGGCGGAATCTCACCATTTCTTAATAATTCTCTTACTTTCGTACCCGATAAAATAACATGATCTTCTTTTCCGTGCGGACATGTTTTCGTTGAAGCCATCGCTTCACATTTCGTGCAGTAAAAACTATGCTCAAAGAATAGTGGTGTAATTCCTAACTCTTCTATCGTAAAATTTGTGAAGATTTCTTGCGCTTCATACGTTCCGTAATAATCTCCTACTCCAGCATGATCACGCCCTACTATAAAGTGGGTACATCCAAAATTCTTTCTTACTAACGCATGAAATATCGCTTCCCTTGGTCCTGCGTAACGCATGGCAGCAGGAAATACACTTAAAAAGACACGATTTTTCGGATAATAGTTTTGAAGAAGTACTTCATAGCTTTCCATTCTTACATCAGCAGGAATATCATCCGATTTCGTTTCTCCAACGAGCGGATTTAAAAAGAGACCATCTACAATTTCAAGAGCAGATTTTTGAATATACTCATGGGCACGATGTACCGGGTTTCTCGTTTGAAATCCGACCACTGTTTTCCACCCACGTTTTTTAAATGCTTCCCTCGTTTCAATTGGGTCTAAATGATAAGAAGGAAATTGATTATTTTCAAAGCGTTTTGTTAGAATAATAGTTCCTCCAACGTAAACGTTTGGTCGTTCATATAATTTTTTCACTCCTGGATGAGCCTCATCCGTTGTTTTATATACAAGTAACGCTTCTTTTTCTTTATCTGGTACAAAAATATCTTCTATTTGAATGACACCGTATATATTTCCATTGTTGACAAGCTTTACTTCCTCTCCAGCCTTCAGGCTTTCTGCGACTTTTTCTGTTACCGGTAATGTAATTGGTATACTCCACACACTACCATTTGCTAAACGAAGCGTTTCTACAACTGAATCATAATCTTCCTTCCCTAAAAAACCAGTAAGGGGGCTATATCCACCTGTCGCCAATAGTTCTAAATCACTTAACGCAATATTGTCTAATTTAATTTCTTTTTCAATTTGTGATACGTCATATGTCTCATCTATACGGTTTACTAATTCGTTTACTATGCTCATTTTTCTATATCCTCTCTTAGCTTTATTTCAAGATTCATCTTATTGGTAATGAAGACCACATTCAGTTTTCACTTTTCCAGCCCATCTACCATCTCTTGAATCGCCACCATCCCCTACAGGTAACGTACATTTCTCACACCCAATACTTGGATAGCCAACATCATGCAACGGGTTATACGGCAAGCTATGTTTGTATACATATCGCCAAACTTCTTTCCACGTCCAATGAATGAGTGGACAAACTTTAATAGATTGAAAACGATGATCTTGATTTATAAACTTTGTATGCTTACGTGTTTCTGATTGTTCCCTTCTTAAGCCCGATATCCATGCTTTTTCAACGACTAATGATTTTTCTAAAGGTAAAATTTTTCTAATCTTACAACAAAGATTCGGATTGCTCTCCCACAGTTTTTCACCATGCAACTTCGCCTGTTCATCAAGTGTAAGTTCTGGCTGTTTTTCTATAATATTCAATGAAGGAAATCGTTCCCGCACTTTTTGAATTAATTCATACGTTTCTTGAAAATGAACATTTGTATCCAAAAATACAACTTTAGCAGATGGATTTACTTGGTTTATAAGGTGCAGCAATACCATACCTTCCACCCCAAAGCTACATGCGTAGACGATTTCATCTTTATACTCTTCATAAGCCCAATTTAATACTGATAACGCGCCTTTTGTTTCATCTTCTTCCGAAAACGAAACAACATTTTCTTCCCACGTTTCATACGTCAACATGTTTTTTCCCCCTGTAAAAGCAAAAAGACGGTTTTAACCTAATGAAAATAGGTTAAAACCGCCTCTAGTTTTTCTAGTCAGCGCTTTTCACTTTAAACGTACTTTTTCACTTTTCTCTAACTGAATTACTTTTCCATCTTGCACAACAATTGTAATTGAACCATATTTCATATCAGCAAGCATCGCTTCAATCTTCTCGGATACTTCATCAAAATGTTCCCGTACACTCACGCGAACAGCCCCCCTTTTTATTCATAAAAAAAATCTTTCCCATTTCGAAAAGACTGTTCGGTAATATATTTTACCTTATCTTTCAAAATGGATCCCATTTTGCTGGATTTAGCACCTTGCTTTCTATAAGCAGGTTGCCGAGCTTCTTCGGGCCAGTTCCCTCCGCTTCTCTTGATAAGCTTTGTATTTGTATTTTATCACAATTCTGATTTTTTTCAATCCTAGTTTTCCGATATATTTTAATTATTTTATTTTATAAAAAAGGAATTGCCCATTCGAACAACTCCTTTTCCTATTTAGACAAGCTCTTTAATACGTATGCGATCGTTCCCAATAATATTTTCATATGTTTCGCGTTCCACAACTACTTGCGATGTTCCGCCTTTTGCAAAGACAACGGCTGGTCTTCGAATCCGATTGTAATTATTCGCCATCGAGTACCCGTATGCTCCTGTACAGGAAACTGCTAGTAAATCAGAAGCAGCGACTTTCGGTAAATGAATATCCCAAATCAACATGTCTCCACTCTCACAGCATTTCCCGGCAATCGAAACGAGTTCCTCATTCTCATCATTTGCTCGATTCGCTAACATCGCTTCATAACGCGCATTATATAAAGCAGGTCTTAAATTATCTGTCATTCCACCATCGACTGATACATATTTCCGAATACCAGGAATATCTTTCACAGATCCAACTGTATAAATTGTTGTCCCAGCATCACCTACAATGCTACGGCCTGGCTCAATCCATATTTCTGGCAATGGATATTCACATAGAGTAAATTGTTCTCTCACTGCACTTGTTACAGCTCGCACATATGTCTCAAGAGTTAATGGTGTATCCGACTCTGTGTAACGTATTCCAAATCCCCCGCCTACATTTAACACTTTTACTACATAGTTTGTTTGCTCTCTCACTTCTTCTAAAAATTGGCGAAGAACTTCAATTGCTCGAACAAAACCAGCTGTTTCAAATATTTGCGACCCAATATGTGAATGGATCCCTAGCACATTATAATTGGATTTTTGTAAAGCAAATCCAATTGCCTGCATTGCTTGACCATTTGAAACACCAAATCCAAATTTCGAATCATCCTGACCTGTTGTAATATATTCATGTGTGTGCGCCTCTACTCCAGGCGTTACACGAATTAATATGTTCACAAATTTCCCATGTTGCATCGCTAAATCGTGTAAAACTTCTAATTCAAAGAAATTATCTACAACAAAACAACCGATATTCGCCTGAAGAGCCATCACTATTTCTTCTTCTGTTTTATTATTTCCATGAAAATGAATACGTGATGCCGGAAATCCTGCTTGGAGCGCAGTATATAATTCTCCCCCAGAAACAACGTCTAATGACATATTCTCTTCACGAGCTACTCGGCACATCTCCATGCACAAGAACGCCTTGCTTGCATATGCTACTTGATAAGAGAAACCACTTTCTTTAAAAGCACGATGAAATGCTCGGCATTTTCCTCGAATAGACTCTTCATCGTATACATAAAGTGGTGTTCCGTATTGCTTTGCTAGCTGCGTCGTATCGCACCCTCCAATTTCTAAGTGTCCTTGCCCATTAATTCGGCTTGTGCCGTGTAAATACATTTAAATTCCTCCCTTATTTCCTCTAAAACTCATAACCCCAATCTTCTATTCATTGCAGCACGCTTTTAGATAGACAAAAAACGCGCGGAACAATGTTCACACGCGTTTCTTATTAGGAAAAATATATATTGAAAAAATAAACGAGTTGTTATCTCCTCAAAATAAGAAACCGCATCAACATCTCCAAATAGCTCTCCATAAAATAAATCTTATGACAGTACTACATTTATTCAATGCAGTCCCAATATATGAATAAGATGGTTATTCTTATATTTCGGCAATAGTCCCTTTCAACCTATGATCACAGATTCCATTAAATCTCCCATAGCTTACTCTTTCCTATCGCGGCCTCTACCTTTGAGAGTAGATGAGGTAAGTCTATTTAATTTTCAAACATCTAATTGTTGCTATTAACAATACCAAAGGACCATTTTATTTGTCAAACAATTTTTTATATTTTTTTTTTACAGTTTAGTTTCGTATCATTTGGTAAGCGCTTTACCGAAATCTTTGTCACTTCCCATTCGCCTTCTTCGTTATTAAATGTAATCGTTACCTTCTCAAATGGTGGAGCAATTTTCCCAGCAACACGTTCATACTTTGTCACTTCAATACTTGCTTGAAATAAATATGTACCGCTATACACTTTTTTTAAACTAATAATTTTAGGACATTGATAAGGTTTCAAACTTCCATATTGTTTTTCAATTGCTTTATTTATTTTTGGAAATAAAACAGAATAAAGTGCATCTTCCATAAGAGGTGCATCATATTGGGCTACCGACACACTCGGTGAAGTAAAAAGTATAACACTACTGCATGCTATAAAATATAATAATTTTCGCATTATAACCTCCGTATTATCACGCGATTCTTTCTGCGTACGATAATTATCATACATAGAAATTCTGTTTTATTGTCTCCCACCACTCTTTTTCTACTCGATTATTATAAAAAAGCCCACAACCTTCTTTTATTTTCGTATAATGATACTCATAGTATAATAATCATAATAACAAAGGACTGTTCGTATATATAAAACGAGTCGTTAAGCAAACTGACTCACAAGAACTGTCATGCTTTTTAGGAGAGGAGTATATTATGCTACAACACCTGTTTCCAAAACTGCGATTTGCACTCGTTGCAGTCGTTTTACTATGGATTAAAACATATATTGTGTACAAGCTAGCATTTGATATTAAAATTGATAATTTCTTTGAAGAATTCATGCTTTTTATCAATCCACTAGCTGCGTTACTTTTATTTTTTGGCTTAGCTTTACTTGCATCTAAGCACCGAAACCGAATTATAATTGGAATCAGTTTTATACTGTCATTTATTTTATTTGGAAACGCAATGTTTTATGGGTTCTATAACGATTTCGTTACTTTCCCGGTTTTATTCCAAACAAACAATATGGCTGATTTAGGGACAAGTATAAAAGAACTCTTTACGTACAAAACATTACTTTTATTTGCAGATGCAATTATTTTAATGTTTATTTCGCGTAAATTCCCATCATTTGGCGACAAAACACCACTTTCCCGCTCAGAGAAGCGAACTTTCTTTAGCGGTGTAACAGCTTTATTAGCACTACAAATTGTTGTATCAGTTATTTATAAACCACAAATGTTCTCACGCTCATTTGACCGTCAAACTGTCGTGAAGAATTTAGGTTTATACACATATCATCTATTTGATATTACGCTTCAATCCAAGTCTTCAGCTGAGCGTGTATTTGCAAGTGGGGATGGATTTTCTGAAATTAAAAACTATACAGACTCAAAAGACAAGCAAGTTGATAAAAACTTATTTGGAGCTGCAAAAGGTAAAAATGTAATTTTAATTTCAATGGAATCTACACAAAGCTTTGTTATTAATAAAAAAATAAATGGAAAAGAAATTACACCATTTTTGAATGAATTTATTAAGGATAGTTTCTATTTCGATAACTTCTATCATCAAACTGGACAAGGCAAAACTTCTGATGCTGAATTTATCGTTGAAAACTCACTTTATCCGCTAGATCGTGGTTCTGTATTCTTTACTCATGCAACAAATGAATACACAGCGACACCAGAACAATTAAAGAAATACGGATATTCTTCTGCCGTCTTCCATTCAAACGATAAAACGTTTTGGAATCGCGATGTAATGTATCCTGCGCTTGGATATGATCGTTATTTTAATTTAAATGATTACGCAGGAACGGAGCAAATGTCTGTCGGTTGGGGATTAAAAGATAAAGAGTTTTTTGAACAATCTATTCCAAAGTTAAAATCTTTACCGCAACCTTTCTATACAAAATTTATTACATTAACAAATCATTTTCCGTTTCTTCTAAATCCGGAAGATCAATATGTTGACGAATTCAACTCGGAAAGTGGTGTTGTAAACCGCTACTTCCCAACTGTTCGTTACACAGATGAAGCTCTTAAATTATTTATTCAACAATTAAAAGAAGAAGGATTGTATGATAATTCCGTTATTGTCATTTATGGTGATCATTACGGTATTTCCGAAAACCATAATGCAGCTATGGCACAGTTCCTAGGAAAAGATACTATTACACCATTCGATTCTATGCAATTACAACGAGTCCCTCTTATTATTCATGTGCCTGGCCAAAAAGGAAAAGTTGTTTCTAAAGTATCCGGTCAAATTGATATTAAGCCAACGCTCCTTCATTTACTTGGTATTAAAACAAATAAATCCGTTGAATTTGGAACTGACTTATTTATTAAAGAAAAAGACCCGCTTATGGTAATGCGTGATGGTAGCTTTGTTTCTGAAGAGTATGTTTATACAAAAAATATGTGCTACAAAAGAAGTACGGGTGAAGAAGCTGACATGACGCTATGTCAGCCGTATATTGAAAAAGCAAAAACAGAATTAAAACTCTCCGACAAATTAATTTATGGAGATTTATTACGCTTCGATCCTAATAATCGATATAAAACTGGAACGATGACAACGAAATTTGAATAGTAAAGGAAGCAACTTTATACAAGTTGCTTCCTCTTTTTATTTTCACTTAATTTTCAAACCATCCTTCTATGAAATCTTTCACAAATTGGTAATTTCTTTCGTATGAGGAATAAATTTATGGTATGATAAAATAAGTAAACTTTCATACACTAATTAAGAATTTATTACAGAAAGCAAGGGATCAGATTTTGTATAGAGCAGCTATTCCAAACTTATTTACGCTCGGAAATTTATATAGCGGATTTTTATCTATCGGCTATGCATCTTTAGGATATTATAAATCAGCTGCTATTTTAGTACTTATCGGGATGATGTTAGATAGTCTTGATGGTCGTGTTGCTCGTTTATTACGTGTTGATTCACAAATGGGAAAAGAGCTCGACTCGCTTGCAGATGTCGTAACATTTGGTGCAGCACCAGCTGTTTTAATGTATTACACATCTTTCTCAAACTACGGAATCATTGGATTATACATAGCGGGATTATTCCCTCTTTTCGGAGCATATCGTTTAGCACGATTTAATGTAACACCATCTTCTACTTCAATGAAATATTTCACTGGAGTACCGATTACAGCAGCGGGAGGGCTTGTTGCTTTCTTAACATTATTTTCACATACCATTCCAAAAATCGTTCTTATTACCGTATTTGTAACGTTCGCATTTTTAATGGTGAGCCGCATTCGTATCCCAAGTTTAAAAGATGTACCAATTCCACGATATAGCATCATTATTACACTATTTTTAGTTGGAATCATTATTACAATGTATCAAACAGGATTTGGAAATTTTTCTGTTTTCTTATTCATTGCCATTCCACTATATATTTTGTACATGTTATCTCAATTCATTAGACAAAGACCGTCTAAAAAAGCGAATAAAGAAAAATAAGAAAACCTTCCGAGTCCGGAAGGTTTCTTTTTATTTTGTAACTAATACCTTTTGATTTACAGGTGTTACTGGCTCTTCGCCGTTTAATACAGCTAAAATATTTCTGACAGCCATTTCAGCCATCGCATCACGAGTTTCAAATGTTGCATTTCCTACGTGTGGAGCAAGTACTACATTCTTTAATTCTTTTAGCTCTTCTGTAATTTTCGGTTCAAATTCAAACACGTCAAGAGCTGCTCCTTCAATTTCATTCGTTTTTAATGCATGAGCAAGTGCTGCTTCATTCATAATTGGTCCACGTGAAGCATTTACAATATACGCTGTTTTCTTCATCATTTTAAACTGCTCTTCATCAATCATATGATGTAATTTTGGATTATAAGCACAGTTAATTGTAATAAAGTCTGCTGTTTGTAATAATTCTTCCAACGTCACATACGTTGCTCCCAGTTCACTTTCAGCTTCAAGCTTACGATTTGGCCCTGTATATAAAACATCCATTCCAAATGCTTTCGCACGTTTTGCAACAGCCTTCCCAATTTCTCCAAGACCTATAATTCCGATTGTCTTACCATGGACTTCTCGTCCTAAGAAAAATAACGGTGCCCATCCGTTAAATCCAGTCGTACGACATAACGTATCCCCTTCAGGAATTCTACGCGCCGCTGCTAAAAGAAGTGCAAATGTTAATTCTGCAGTCGCTTCCGTTGATACTTTCGGTGTATTCGTAACTGCAATTCCCTTTTCCCCCGCATACGTGTAATCAATATTGTCGTAACCAGCACCATAGTTTGCAACAATCTTTAAATGAGGCGCTGCATCAATAACTTCTTTTGGCACCTTTGTCGAAAGTAAACTTAACAATGCATCTTTATCTTTTACACGCTCTGTTAATTCATCTATAGAAATTAACTCCTCTTTATTGTACATTTCTACATTATGATCTTTTAATAGTTCTAATCCAATTTCCGGAATTTTTCCCGCTACTAATATTTTTGCCACTACTAACACCTCTTCTATAGAAAATAAGACATCTCTTATATTTCATTGTAAGAAATCCACATATAAAAACCAAGGAATTTGATTATAGTTTTGAAAATCGACACTTTTCCATGAAAAAAGAGGAGATGCAACTCTCCCCTCTTCTTACGCTTTTTCCTGCGATTCTTTTCCGAGCTTCACATCAATAGTTCCTTCTGCAACCGTATCGCTAATTTGCTCCTCAATAACCGATTGAGATGCAGCATTCGTTTCAGAAGTATAAGCTTGTTGCTGTGCACCTTGTACATTTTGTTTATTTTGTTGTTTCGCCATTTCTTACCCTCCTTTTCATTCTTTCTTATTTTGAACAAAAAGGACAGTTTTCATCAAAAAATTGCGTTTCATTTTGAATTTGTTACTTCTTCTTCAAGCGACCTCATTACTCTTGCTCGCTTCGTAAATGTTGCAACCTGAGTAACACCGTGAGCTCGTAATGTTTGTACATTTTCTTGTACATAATTCCCTAAATCATTTGGGTAATGGGCATCCGAAGAAATCGTAATTGGAACACCATACTTAGCTAATACTTGTAAATATAGTGGACTTGGGCACATTTCACGAACAGGATAACGATAGTATAATCCTGCATTTATTTCTGTTGCCGTATTCGTTTCTACTAACGCACATGCAATTTCCTTATAATAAGAAAGCTGTTCATTCTCATCCAATCGATAATTAAATACCTTTATATTATCAAGATGAGCGATAATATCAAATAACTCGGTACGAATCGCACTCTCAACTGTTTTAAAAAACGTATCGTATAATGCGCGTAGGTCATGCACCTCAAAATATTCTTTCGTATCTGGATTATCAAATCCCCAGCCATTTAGAAAATGAACGGAACCAATTACATAATCAAAGTCTCCTAGTGCTAATAATTCTTTTAACTCTCCTTCACAACCAATAAAATAATCCGCTTCAATTCCAAGTTTAAGTGTAACACCTCTTTTCCCCCATCGTTCTTTCGCCTCTTCAATCGCCTTTGTAAAATCATACAGTGAAACTACCCTTACTTGATCTAACCATTCTTTCTGTATACGACCGAGCTTAGAATCACTAATATCTACATATTTTTCATAATATCCTTTTGCTTCATGAAAACGATATAGATGATCAACAATTCCCACTTCTTTTATTCCTTTTCGCACAGCTTCTTCTAAATATAGATCTATCCATTCTGTTGTAAATGGCCCTTCCTTCACACGCTTTTGCAAACGCTCTTGTGTTTTCATAAGCCAATCAATAGAATGCCTTTCTTGAAGCGGTTCATAACATTCCAATGCTTCATTTATTTTAGCAAGCCATCCTATTGAATACGGTCCTTCTTCTAAGTGAAGATGATAATCTACTTTCATATACATTTCCCCTTATAATATATCTATTTCCCTTCTATCCCCAACTTTCGAAAGCTTTCCATTTCGTTCTTTCACCTCTCGCATGACATCTTCCAATGCAATATTTTTTTCAGCTAATAAAACGAAACAGTGATAAAATACATCAACCATTTCTTTCACTACTTCTTCTTTATCATTATTTTTACATGCGATAATTACTTCAGCACACTCTTCACCAATCTTCTTTAAAATTTTATCTTCTCCTTTTGAAAATAAATAATTTGTATACGATTCAGGAAGTGGGCTTTCCTTTCGTTCTTCAATTGTTTTATACAGCAACTTAAAGGCATTTTCCATATGTATCCCCCTATATAATTTGATAGTGAAAACATGTCTTCTCCCCCGTATGACAAGCAGGTCCTACTTGTTTCACATTCACAACAATTGAATCTTGATCACAATCTAAATATAAAGATTGCACATATTGAAGATTCCCTGATGTTTCCCCCTTATTCCATAACGACTGCCTCGAACGAGAGTAAAACCATGTTCTTTTCGTCTCTAACGTTTTTTCATATGCTTCTTCATTCATATAAGCTAGCATTAAAACTTCTTTCGTACCTTCTTCGATGACAATTGCCGGTATTAATCCTTTTGAAAAATTAGGTTTCATAACCGCACCTCAACATTTGCATCTCTTAATTTTCGCTTTACACTCTGCACTGTCGCCTCACCATAATGAAATATGGATGCCGCTAACGCTGCATCAACTGTTGTCTTTTGAAAAACTTCTATAATATGATCCGTATGACCACAGCCCCCTGATGCGATGACTGGAATAGAAACACTTTTTGAAATTTCTTCTGTTAAACGAAGGTCATATCCGCTTTTCGTTCCATCTGCATCCATACTCGTTAACAAAATTTCACCTGCCCCAAGTTTAACAACACGCTTCACCCATTCTATGGCATCCATTCCTGTGTCAACTCTTCCGCCGTTGACATATACGTTCCATTTACCTTCTGCTACTTTTCTAGCATCAATTGCCACGACAATACATTGTGATCCAAAGTGTTCTGCCCCTTCTTCTATTAACTTCGGGTTTCGCACTGCCGCTGAGTTTATTGAAACTTTGTCTGCCCCAGCTCTTAGTAAATTGTACATATCTTTCACACTTGATATCCCCCCGCCAACCGTAAGAGGAATAAATACTTTTGCTGCTGTTTTTTCTACAACATCTATAATCGTTTTTCTTCCTTCATGAGTCGCCGTAATATCTAAAAATACGATTTCATCTGCCCCTGCCTCGTTATATGCTTCAGCTATTTCAACCGGATCACCGACATCTTGTAATCCTATAAAATTTACACCCTTTACGACTCGCCCTTCTTTCACATCTAGACATGGAATAATTCGTTTCGCTAACATAACTTCGTTACCTGTAATACTTCTTCTAAATCAATCGTTTTCTCGTAAAGCGCCTTTCCAATTATGACACCATATATATTCATATCATTTAACTTTTTCACATCTTGAATAGATGCCACTCCTCCAGAGGCGATGAGACGAATGCCCACACTTTTTTGAAGTATCGCTAATTGTTCAAAATTTGGACCTGCAAGCGTCCCGTCTTTCGAAATGTCTGTAAACACAATCGTTTGAACACCTAAACTTTCCATTTGTTTCGCTAAACTAACGTAAGAAATTTCAGATAGATCAAGCCAACCTCTCGTTGCTACGAAACCATTTTTCGCATCAATTCCAACAATGATTTTCTCTTTATATAGACGAACTGCTTCCTCTAAAAATGACTTATCATAAAGAGCTGCTGTTCCTAAAATCACTTTTTCTACACCTGCTGACAATAACTTCTCCACCGTTACAAGTGAACGAATTCCTCCTCCCACTTGCACAGGAATACGTACCGCCTTGCAGATTTTTTCAATGACGGGCAAATTTAAAGACTCGCCAGCAATTGCACCGTCTAAATCAACAATGTGTAGTATTTCCGCTCCAAGCTTTTCAAATATGATCGCCTGCGCTACTGGATCTTCATTCATCACCGTTTCTTTACTAAACTCTCCTTGATAAAGTCTAACGCATCGTCCTTCTTTTAAATCGATAGCTGGGAAGATTTCCATGCTTCTACCACCCCTTGAAAATTTTTTAATATTTGCATGCCAATTTCGCCACTTTTTTCTGGATGAAACTGTGCACCAAATACATTTCCTTTCGCGACAAACCCTGGTACTTGCATTCCATAATCACTTACTCCGCATACAATTTCATCTGGACAATCCGCGTAATATGAGTGAACATAATACACGAAAGAACCATCCACTAATCCATTCCAAAGCGGAAATTCTCTTTCCTTCCTTAATTCATTCCATCCCATATGAGGAATTTTATACGAAACTTTTAACTTACGAATTTCCCCTGGTAGTAAACCTAACCCGCTACAATCTTTTAGTTCCTCACTTCGTTCAAATAAAAGCTGCATGCCCAAACATATACCGAGGAGTGGTTTTCCTATATCACAAACCTCTTTTAGTACACACACTAAATCTCTTTCTTCTAATACGTCCATCGCTTTCGGAAATGCACCTACTCCCGGTAAAATCACGCCATCGCTTCTCAATATCTCTTTTTTATCACTCGTTACAATGTACTCTGCGCCAATATATTTTAATGCTTGCTCTACACTGCGAATATTCCCCATTCCATAATCTATAATGGCAATCAATTACAACATTCCTTTCGTTGAATTTACACCAGTAATGTTGGCATTTTTTTCGACCGCTTCTCTAAGCGCTCTACCAAAAGCTTTAAATAATGCTTCAATTTTGTGATGTGTATTACTTCCGTATAGAACGCGCGCATGTAATGTAATATTGGCAGCATGTGCAACTGCTCTAAAAAATTCTTCCGTCAATTCTGTATCAAAATCCCCGAGCTTCGGATTTGTTAATTCCCCTTGAAATACACAATATGAGCGTCCACTTATATCAATTGCGACAAATCCTAAAGATTCATCCATCGGTACATACGCAGAACCGTAACGATTAATTCCCTCTTTGTTTTGCAATGCTTCTTTCAAGCAATTTCCGAGTACAATTCCAACATCTTCAACGGTGTGATGTGCATCGACAAATACATCACCTTCTGCTTCAACCTGCAATCCAAATCTTCCATGTCTAGCAAATAAAGTAAGCATATGATCGAAAAAACCAACCCCTGTTTGAATAGATACATTTGTACTTTCATCAAGCTGCAAATTTAATTTAATTTTTGTTTCTGTCGTCTCACGTGCTTGACTGGACTGACGCATTATTTTTCCTCCTCAAACCTTATTTGGATTGCTCTCGCATGTGCATGTAACCCTTCTTTATTTGCAAGCTCTACAATATGATGCTGTACATTTTTTAATGCTTCCTCCGTATAAGAAATAAAACTTGATTTTTTCATGAAATCATCGACTGATAACGGAGAAAAGAATCTTGCCGTTCCGCTCGTTGGTAATACATGATTCGGTCCCGCTAAATAATCCCCGAGCGGTTCAGGTGAATATGGCCCAAGGAAAATAGAGCCTGCATGTTTCACATAATCTAGAGCATTCATTGGTTCTTTTATATGTAACTCTAAATGTTCTGGAGCAATTTCATTTGATAACTTTAGCGCCTCCTCTAAAGAAGGAACGATAAAGATGGCTCCATTTCTATTTATTGATTCACGTGCAATTTCACTTCTTGGTAACGTTTCTAACTGTCTTTCTACCTCTTTTTCTACTTCTTTAGCTAGTTCCATATTCGTTGTAATACAAATCGCCGTTGCTCTCTCATCATGCTCTGCTTGCGATAATAAATCCGCTGCGATATATTTTGCATTACCTGTTTCATCCGCGACAACTACAATTTCTGATGGACCAGCAATCATATCGATATTTACTATTCCGTATACTTCTCGTTTCGCTAGAGCGACGTACAAATTTCCCGGTCCAACTATTTTATCCACTTTCGGAATCGATTCCGTCCCGTATGCTAAAGCAGCAATTGCTTGTGCGCCACCTATCGTATAAATTTCATCTACTCCCGCAAGATCTGCAGCAGCTAATATATGTGGATCAATTCCTCCTTTCCTCGGCGGTGTTACCATTACAATCTTTTTCACACCTGCGAGTTTCGCCGGCAATACATTCATTAATACTGAAGAAGGATATGAGGCTGTCCCACCCGGTACATATACACCTACATTTTCTAACGGCCGAATGAGTTGCCCTCTAATTATCCCTTTACTTTCACAATCGAATATTGAGTGCTTCTTTTGCTTTTCGTGATACGAAACAACGTTTTTCTTCGCCTCTTTTAAAGCTTCTAAAAATGAATTCTCTACAAACATACTCGCTTGCTGTATTTCTTCTTCACTTACACGAAAATTTTTCATCTCTACACCATCAAACTTTTTTGTATAGAAAGATAAAGCCTCATCTTTCCCTTCCCTTACATGTCTAATGATTTCTCTTACACTTCTTTGAACAGTT
This sequence comes from Bacillus cereus group sp. MYBKT14-1, assembly GCF_051915185.1. Classification (NCBI taxonomy): domain Bacteria; kingdom Bacillati; phylum Bacillota; class Bacilli; order Caryophanales; family Bacillaceae; genus Bacillus; species Bacillus cereus group sp. MYBKT14-1. Next base: position 46,008 of record NZ_JBQAEF010000023.1, read on the forward strand.
TCTTCTATTATATTAGCGTTTTCTCTTAGCACTTTTATTTTAGATAATGCCTCCTTAAATTCTTCATAAATGATTTCCATTTTAAATCCTCCTATTTCCCTGATAAGATTTCTTGCTCCATCATATTTATAATGCTGAATATTTCGTCTTTTTTAGTTTTTAAGGCTGCCTTATTTACAATCATCCGAGCCGATATAAAGTACATTTCCTCAAATACAATGAGTCCATTCTCTTGTAATGTTTTTCCTGTTTCAACAATATCTACAATCGCATCTGCCAATCCAAGAAGAGGAGCGATTTCTACAGAACCTTCTATCTTAATAATTTCTACATCCTCTCCCTTATCATGAAAATAAGTAGAAGTAATATGGGGGTATTTCGTAGCGATTCTTTTCTTCCGGTAACTCTTCGGATTATACGTAGGAATAGAAGCAACACAAAACTTACAAATCCCCACTCCTAAATCCAGCATTTCATAAATATCTTTCTCGTTTTCCATTAAAATATCTTTTCCAACGATGCCAATATCAGCTACCCCATGTTCTACATAAGTAGCAACATCAACCGCTTTTACTAAAATAAATGAAACATTTGTATTTTTACTTTGAAATACAAGCTTCCGACCTTTATTTTTGAGCTCGGAACAATCAATTCCAATCTGCTCAAAAAGTGGAATGACATGTTTTTCTAATCTTCCTTTCGTTAACGCAATTTGAATGTTACGCATGAAGCCTCTCCTTCTTTCTGGACTACCCATTTCTCATTCCATACATATTCCACTAAGTATTCATTCTTTGCCTCAACGACCGTTCCTATTTTATTTTTTCTTGCAAATTGAAAGGTATCGCTTAAATTAGAGAATAGAGATAACCAAGCATTTTTCCCATCCTTTCGAAGTAAATTTCGTAACCTTTCTGCTTCCGCTAATCTATTTAACTCATAATGAATCACAATATCAATTTGATTTCGTTCATATGGTTCTTGCTGCTCTTGCAGCGCCTTCACAATTTGATTTACTTGTACCGCGAGTCCAACAGCTGGCAGCATTTCTCCAAAATTCCCAATTAGCTCATCGTATCTTCCGCCACTAACGATTTCTTCTCCAATTTCATATATATATCCTTTGAAAATAACACCCGTATAGTAATCTAAGTGTTGAATCATGCCCAAATCAATTGATATGTAAGAACCATACCCTAACGTTTCAATTGTTTCATACATTTCTTTTACTCTTGCAATTGCCATTTTCATTTCATTACTTGAAGCAAGCTTTTCTGCCTCCTCAATAACTTCTAAATTTCCAAATAGCCTTGGTAATTTCTCAAGTAATCTTACTGTCTCATCGCATCGATCTAATTTCTTTTCTCCGATAAAATTTGAGAGGGCAGCATAATTTTTACTTTCTATATACGTTCTAAGTACTCTTTCTTCTTCATCATGGATGGAGAGCTTTTTTACAATACATTTATATAACTGTACTTGCCCAATCTCAATTGTAAAAGATTGCACATTCAACTTTTGAAGTGCTTGAATGACACTTATTACACATTCAATTTCAGCTCTTACATTATCAATCCCGATAACTTCAATACCACTTTGTACGATTTCATTATATTTTCCAGAATGGGATTCATTCGCTCGAAATACATTCCCGCTATACGTCACTTTAAGTGGCGTATCCCATCTCTGTGTTCCAATCACTCTTGCTAAAGGAATTGTCATATCTGGACGTAAAACGATAATCCTTCCCTTTTCATCAAAAAATTTATACATCTTCTCTTCATCTATCGGTCTATTTTGAAATGCAAAAACATCATAAAATTCAATTGTAGGTGTTCTTATTTCCTCATAACCTCTCTCTAAAAAAGTAAGCCTTAATTTTTGCTCCACTTCTTCAATTAACGTACATTCTTCGAATAAATAATCTCTCGTTCCATTCGGGTTCGCCCGTTTCCATTTTGTCATCTAAATTTTCACACCTTTCCCCTTCTAATGTATGCCTATTTCATTCACCTAAGCCGAAAATAAAAAGAGCCTTGTAGACAAAATACCTACAAGGCTCTTCAGTAGAGTGTAGGTACAACGGGAATAACCCTTGTACCTACACGTTTTCACGCTAGGTTCAAGGGTTTCATGTATGATGATGTAGTTGTGTAAGCATTGTAATAGATTTTATTGTATTCATAATACTTACTCCCTTTCTCCTCTGATTTTCACATAGTATATAACAGTTAATTTTGAATGTAAATACATTTTTAATATTCCGTCACTTTTTTTAATGTAAAGCCACTTTTCTTTCATACTCTTTTATTTCTTGTTCATATTGCATTGTAATACTAATTTCATCTAAACCATTCAATAACTTCTCTTTCCACATTTTCTCGATTGTAAAATGGAATCTATGCATATTCGTTATAATTATTTCATTTTCTAAATCAACTGTGATTTGTTCCCTCGCATCTGTTTTTGCAAGTTGTTCACGCATATCTTTATCCATTACAATCGGTAACATGCCATTCTTCATACAATTCATATAAAAGATATCGGCAAATCCTCCAGCGATAATAACGCGGAAACCATAATCAGCAAGTGCCCATGGAGCATGTTCTCTAGACGAGCCACATCCAAAATTATCACCTGTGATTAATATGCTGGCTCCTTTTCTTTCTTGTGCATTAAGCGGGAAATTAGGGTTTTCTTGGCGATTATTATCATATCGCCACTCATCAAATAAAAACTTCCCAAACCCAGTTCTTTCAATTCTCTTTAAATATTGCTTCGGAATAATTTGATCTGTATCAATGTTATCATTCATCAGTACTGCGGCAGTACCTTTATGAATACGAAATGGCTCCATCATAACTCTCCTTTCTAATATCAACAAAATGACCATATAACGCAGCCGCTGCCGCCATTGCCGGGCTAACTAAATGCGTTCGTGCTCCCTTTCCTTGTCTTCCTTCAAAATTGCGATTGGACGTAGAGGCACAATGTTCTCCTTCAGGCACTTGATCTGGATTCATACCTAGACACATTGAGCATCCGGGCTCTCTCCATTCAAATCCAGCTTCTTCAAATATGCGATGTAATCCTTTATGCATCGCTGCTTCTCTTACCCTTTGAGATCCAGGTACAACAAGTGCTCGCACACCTTCTTTTACTTTTTTACCTTTCACGACAGATGCAGCAATTTCTAAGTCAGAAAGCCTGGAATTTGTACAAGATCCAATGAAAACATGTTGAACTGGAATGTCATACGTACTTTGTCCGGGACTCAATCCCATATAAGAAAACGCTCTTTCATCATTTGCATCATGCTTTTCTGGCAATTTCTCATCGATCCGAACACCCATACTAGGGTTTGTTCCCCACGTAACGTACGGCGCTAAATCCGTAACATCTACTAGAATATGTAAATCATAAACTGCATCTAAATCTGTATAAAGTTCTGACCATTTTTCCTTAATAGATTCATAGTCTTTCGGTGCATATTTACGCCCTTTTACGTAAGCAAACGTTTTTTCATCTGGTGCAATAATGCCAGCCTTTGCTCCCCCTTCAATTGCCATATTGCAAAGCGTCATCCTCTCTTCCATATCCATAGCATGAATGGCCTCTCCGTAAAATTCCATTACGTAACCTGTTCCAACTGCTACTCCGTACTTTGAAAGAAGGTGTAAAATAATATCTTTCGCATAGACACCTTGCGGTAACTTTCCTTTTAACTCAATGCCCATCGCTTTCGGCTTTCGTTGCCATAACGTTTGCGTTGCCAATACATGTTCCACTTCACTCGTACCAATACCAAACGCTAGTGCGCCAAAAGCACCGTGTGTTGCTGTATGACTATCACCACAAACAATCGTTTTTCCTGGCTGTGTGAGTCCAAGTTCTGGTCCTATTACATGAACGATCCCTTGCTCTTCATCTCCGATATCCGCTAATGGCACCTGAAATTGTTTACAGTTTTGCCGAAGTGTATCTAGTTGCTGCTTCGCAATGCGGTCGGTAATATTCCAAACATCTTTCGTTGGAATATTATGATCCATCGTTGCAAATGTTAAATCTGGTCTGCGGACTGTTCGATTTGTAAGCCGCAAGCCTTCAAAGGCTTGCGGTGACGTTACTTCATGAACAAGATGTAGATCGATATATAATAAATCCAATCCATTTTCATTAGTCGCAACTACATGTCTTTCCCAAAGCTTATCTAGTAACCTTTTTCCCATTATCTTCCTCTCCCTACTAACGCTTGCTCTTCCATTTCTTGAATAACTGCCTTTGTAAATGAAGTTGTCGTTTCAGTCCCCCCGATATCTGCTGTACATTTCCCTGATTTAAGGACTGCAGAAACTGCTTCTTCAATTGCATCTCCTTCTCTCGTTAATCCGAACGATTGCCCAAGCATCATTGCAACAGAACGCATCATCGCAATTGGATTCGCCTTATTTTTCCCCGCAATATCCGGTGCTGATCCGTGAATAGGCTCATATAATGAAGGTCCCTTTTCAGCGTGACTTGCTGATGGAAGCATTCCTAATGATCCAGCTAATACTGAAGCCTCATCACTTAAAATATCACCAAATAAATTTTCCGTTACAATAACGTCAAATCTTCCTGGATTCCGAATTAATTCCATAGCTGCTGCATCTACTAAAATGTGTTCTACTTCCACATTTGGGTAGCGAAGTGCTACTTCTTCTGTCACAGTTCTCCATAATTTACTAGACTCTAAAACATTCGCTTTATCAATAGATGTTACTTTTTTCTTCCGCTTATTTGCTAATTGAAAAGCATACGAAACGATACGTTCAATTTCATGGCGATGATACGTAAGTGTATCTGTCGCCACTTCTTCCGTTCGCTCTTTCGGATAAGAAAAATAAATTCCGCCTGTTAATTCACGAACGACAACGAAATCAATTTCATCAGCGTTTTTTAATGGTGATAAATGTGCAGTTGCACTTTCTACCGTTACAGGGCGAACATTCGCAAATACACCGAGTCCTTTTCTTAATGCTAATAATCCTTTCTCAGGCCTTTCTTTCGCACTATCCCACCTTGGTCCACCTACTGCTCCAAGTAAAACCGCATCACTCGCTAAACAGGCGGCAAGTGTTCGCTGTGGTAATGGTTGCCCAGTTAAATCGATAGCAACACCACCAAAGTACTCATCTTGCAAATGAAAATGATGTCCATATAGCCTTTCTACCATATGCAATACTTCCTTCGCACTCTCCATTACTTCTGGACCGACACCATCACCAGCTAAACAAACGATACGTTTTTCCATTTTTAACACTCCTTTTAACCGAATTTTCAGAACTTTAATTTGATAGGTGAGGAAAGCTTCTCTCACCTATCAATTATTTATTTCACAAGCGCTATAAGAGATTTTAATTTCCCTGCTGCATGGACATAAGCTCTCGCCGACGCTTCCAATACGTCTTGCGCAACTCCGAAACCTGCTATTTGGTGACTACCTTCTTTTAATTCAACATGAACGTGAGCAAGTGCATCTTGACCTTGTGTAATAGATTGTATGCGATAATCTGCCAATTCACATTCTAATCCTAAAATCCTTTGAATCGCATTGTATATCGCTTCAATACTACCAGAACCAGTGGCTGCATCTTCATATACATTTCCTTCCTCATCCTTCAGCACAACTGTTGCGCATTGTGTACTATTTGATACGAAATGCACTTGTAATTGCGTAATGTTATATTGCTGAGCTGCAAATGCTGCTTCACCAAGCATAAGTGCGCGTAAATCTTCTTCAGTAATTTCCTTTTTACGATCAGCCAATTTTTTAAATGCTTCGAATGCCGCATCTCGCTCTTCATTTGTAAATTCATAACCAAGCTCTTTCATTTTTTCCGTAAACGCATGACGGCCAGAGTGTTTCCCAAGTACAAAGAGATTTTGAGATTCTCCTATAAGCGCTGGTTCGATAATTTCATAAGTTGTTACTTCTTTTAAAACCCCGTCTTGGTGGATGCCCGATTCATGAGCAAATGCATTCGCTCCAACGATTGCTTTATTTTTCGGTACAACCATACCCGTTAACCTGCTTACTAATATACTCGTCGCCTTAATTTCTTTTAAAGTCATCGAGGGCTCTGCTTTATAAAAATCTTTTCTAATATGAAGAGCTACCGCAACTTCTTCTAACGCTGCATTCCCTGCTCTTTCTCCAATGCCATTAATCGTTCCTTCTACTTGCAATGCTCCCCCTTCAACCGCAGCTAACGAATTTGCTACTGCCATACCAAGATCATCGTGACAATGACAAGAAAAAATCGCTTTTTCATATGATGGAACGGATTCTTGTAAGTATTTAAAAAGAGAATAATACTCCTCCGGATTTGTATATCCAACTGTATCCGGAATATTAATTACATTCGCTCCTGCTCGAATCGCAATTTCTACTGCTTCAGCTAAAAATGCTCTCGATGTTCTTGTCGCATCTTCTGCAGAAAATTGTACTGTCGGAAATAATGATTTTCCGAGCGTAACCGAGCGATGAATACTATTTAACACATCTTCTTTTGACATACAAAGTTTATATTTCATATGAATATCACTCGTAGCTAGAAATACGTGTAGACGAGGAGATACAGCGCCTTTCACAGCTTCATATGCTCTTCGAATGTCACTTTCTTTCGCTCTAGCTAAACTCATAACCGTAGCGTTTTGAATTGTATTCGCGATGCGTTTTACCGATTGGAAGTCGCCTTCGGAAGCTGCCGCGAATCCAGCTTCCATTACATGAATACCAAGCCTCTCTAATTGCCTAGCAATTTGTAATTTCTCTTGTTCATTTAAATTTACTCCTGGTGATTGTTCGCCATCACGAAGCGTTGTATCCATGAACAAAACCTGCTTCATATTATTTAACCCCTACCTTTACTCGCGGCTGTACGAAAGGCATCATTTCACGTAATTTACGTCCAACTACTTCGATTTCATGTTTATTCTCTTTCTCATTTGTCGCATGGAAATTTGGTCTTCCTGCTTTATGTTCTGCAATCCATCCTCTTGCAAATGTACCATCTTGAATTTCTGCTAATACTGCCCCCATCGCTTTCTTCGTATCTTCAGTAACAACGCGTGGTCCTGATACGAAGTCTCCCCACTGCGCTGTATCTGAAACTGAATATCTCATATTTTCAAGTCCACCTTCATACATAAGGTCAACGATTAGCTTCAGTTCATGTAAACATTCAAAATATGCAAGTTCAGGCTGGTATCCCGCATCAACTAACGTTTCAAATCCTGCTTTTACAAGTGCAGTTACTCCGCCGCAGAGTACAGCTTGCTCTCCAAATAAATCTGTTTCTGTTTCTTCTTTAAACGTCGTTTCTAATACACCAGCTCTCGTTGCTCCAATTCCGTCAGCATAAGAAAGTGCTTTTTCAGTCGCAACTCCTGTTGCATCTTGATATACTGCAAATAATGCAGGAACAGCCCCTCCCTCGGCGAACGTACGGCGTACGAGATGCCCCGGTCCTTTTGGCGCTACTAGAAATACATCTACATTCGCTGGTGGTTTTACTTGATCAAAGTGAACATTAAATCCATGTGCGAACACGAGAGAGTTTCCAGCCTGTAAATTTGGTGCAATTTCAGCTTCATATACTTCTGGTTGTAATTCATCAGGTAATAGAATCATTACTACATCAGCTTTTTCCGCTGCTTCTGCTACTGTATATACAGAAAACCCATCTTCATTCGCTTTATCCCAAGACTTACCTTTTCTTAAACCTACTACTACATCAAATCCGTTATCACGTAAATTTTGCGCATGCGCATGACCTTGCGAGCCATATCCGATGATTGCTACTTTCTTTTCCTTTAATACATTTACTGTTACATCTTTCTCATAATAAACTTTTGCCATTTTCATTTCCCCCTATATTTAAATGATTATTGAATTAACATAACTTGCTTATCTTGTTTTTTCATACTACGTGTAAATGCTGTTACACCTGTTCTAGCAATTTCTTTTAAACCGTATGGACGAAGTAATTCAATTAACGCTTCTACTTTATCTTGCGTACCTGTTACTTGCACAACTATGGAATCCTTCCCAACATCTATTACAGCGGCTCGAAATGGTTCAATTAAACTATATAATTCTGCCCTCGCTACAGAAGTTGCTACTTTAATAAGAGCAAGCTCTCTAGCAATCATTGCTTCTTCTGTAATATCTGATACTTTCAGAACATCGATTTGCTTATGAAGTTGTTTAATTAACTGCTCAACTTGCTGTTCACTTTCAACGTGTACAACAATCGTCATTCGCGATATATCTGATGATTCTGTATGACCTACTGAAATACTTTCAATATTAAAATGTCTTCGTGTCATAACCCCTGTAATTCGGTTTAACACACCACTTTGATTTCGAACTGTCGCTGTAACAATTCTCTTCACCCTTTTTCCACTCCCTCCATTTGGTGAACACCTTTTCCTGGTGCAACCATCGGCATAACCTTCTCTGATTGAAGTACACGACAATCGATTACGACTGGCTCTTGTAATTCGATCGCATGCTGGATTTGCTTCTTTGCAAGAAGTGGATCGTCAATACGAACACCTTTTATACCATACGCATTCGCAAGAGCGACGAAATCTGGTTGGCATGGCAATAAAGAATGTGAATATCTTTGATTGTAAAATTCATCTTGCCATTGTCTTACCATTCCTAAAGCTTCATTATTTAAAATAAATACTTTAACGGGTAAAGCGTGTTCTTTTAATACACTTAATTCTTGCAGAGTCATTTGAAACCCAGCATCACCAACAATTGCAATAACTAGTTCATCTCTCTTTGCAATTTGCGCACCGATTGCTGCTGGAAATCCGAACCCCATCGTTCCTAATCCGCCAGAAGTTACCCATTTATCTGGATTTTTCAACGGATAGTATTGTGCTGCCCACATTTGATGTTGCCCAACGTCTGTTGTTACAATCGCTTCTCCTTTCGTGATTTCATATAGCATATCAATCGCGTATTGAGGTTTAATACTTTCAGAATTTCGTTTATAAGAGAATGGATACTTTTCTTTTCTACTCTTTAATAAAGAGAGCCATTCATGATGATTTTCTTTCTTTCCTTCTGATTGAAGCAATACTTCTAACGCCCGCTTAGCACTTGCAACAATAGGAATCTCTGTTGGCACATTTTTCCCGATTTCTGCTGGATCAATATCGATATGTGCAACAGTCGCCCCTTTAGCAAAAAAAGCTAAATTCCCAGTAAGACGATCGTCAAATCTCGCACCTATATTAATGAGTAAGTCGCATTCATATAACGCCATATTGGCTGTGTAAGAACCGTGCATTCCCCCCATCCCTAGAAATAGCCCATCATCTGGCGGAAAACCACCAAGTCCAAGTAACGTATGCACAACAGGGATTTCATATTTACGGGCAAAACTTGTCAATTCTTTCGAAGCTTTCGCATGCAGTATACCTGCTCCAGCTAAAATTAACGGTTTTTTTGCGGTTTCAATTGCTTGTAGTAATTTGTTTATTTGAAGTAGATTCGGTTCATAATTAGGGTTATATCCTGGTAAATCCATTTGTACATTGCTACATCGCTCACCTTTCTCGACTACCATATCTTTCGGAAGGTCAATAACGACTGGTCCTGGTCTTCCTGTTTTAGCAATATGAAATGCTTCTTTAATAATTCGAGGTAAATCTGAGGCCTTTCGCACTTGATAGTTATGTTTTGTCACTGGCATCGTAAGTCCCATAATATCCGCCTCTTGAAAAGCATCGCTCCCAATTAACGTTGTTGCTACTTGGCCTGTAAATACAACAAGTGGCAATGAATCAATCATCGCATCCGCTAGACCCGTAATTACATTTGTAGCACCTGGTCCACTCGTTGCAATTACAACCCCTGGGTTCCCTGTAATTCTGGCATACCCTTCAGCAGCGTGAATTGCCCCTTGCTCATGCCTTGTTAAAATATGCGGAATTTCACAATCATACAGTGCATCATAGAGAGGTAAAACGGCACCACCCGGATAACCGAAAATCACTTTTACGCCTTCCTTTTCTAGCGCTTCTAACAATAGCTGTGCACCAGTTGCCAGTTTCTCTTCCGTTTTTGAAGACATTGTTCTTATAAGCCCCCTTTTTCAAACTTTTATACAATAAAAAAATCCTACGTCCACACTCCAGCTATGTGCTGAAGGGACGAAAGATTTCGCGGTACCACCCTTCTTTGCAAGAATACTCTTGCCTCAGTGATCCATAAATGGATCTAGCTAATAACGGAGCTACCGTCTAAGCCTAGACAAATGCTTTAGCTTAGCACTCAAGGGCGATGTTCGTCGACGTGAACCATCGGTTTTCAGCAACCACCGACTCTCTGTGAGGCTTCACAATCAACTACTCCTCCCTATCAACGCTTTCTTATGTTAAAAAAGTTGTTATCCAACTTTATTTTCTTCGTAAATTTTCTCTCCATCTTCTACAACTAACTTACGAAACTCTTCTAATAAACGGTTCGTATGTGGACCTGTTTGCCCTAAGCCAATCGTTCTACCATCTACTGTCGTAACAGCAATAACTTCAGCAGCTGTTCCTGTTAAAAACACTTCATCAGCTACATATACATCATGTCTTGTAAATAACTCTTCTCTTACGTCATATCCAAGTTTTTCGCCGATTTCTAAAATGGCGTTTCGTGTAATACCTTCTAACGCTCCAGCAGAACTTGGTGGTGTAATTAATTTATTTCCTTTAACAATAAACACGTTATCTCCTGAGCCTTCAGCTACATATCCTTGATCATTTAACATAAGTGCTTCTTGTACTCCAGCTAATTTCGCTTCAATACGAACTAAAATATTGTTTAAGTAATTTAAAGATTTTACTTGAGGGGATAAAACATCGGGACGATTTCGGCGCGTTGCAACTGTTACAACTGGAATCCCTTTCTCATAATATTCTTGTGGGAATAAAGATAATTGTTCTGCAATTACTACTACATTCGGCTTCTTACATGAATCGGGATCCAATCCAAGATTTCCTGCTCCTCTTGATACAACAAGGCGAATGTATCCATTAGATAATTTATTTTGTCGAATCGTCTCAACAACAATATTTGTTACTTCATCTAATGAATATGGAATTTCTAAAAGGATTGATTTTGCTGATTCATACAACCGGACAAGATGCTCTCTCAAACGGAAAACATTACCGCTATAAACTCTAATTCCTTCAAACACTCCATCGCCATATAAATAGCCATGATCATATACTGAAACTTTTGCCTCATCTTTTGGAACAAATTCTCCATTTAAGAAAATCCATTGCTCATTCACTAGAAGCGCCTCCTATGTTCTATGAATTTTTTATTGTTTCCTAGTTTACTCTCCTTTCTAAATAAATCAAGTGAATTTTTAGAAAATTTATAATTTTTAATCATACGTACTTCTTTACTTATACTGATTTAACAACATTGTTAACGTTTACAAAAAGTCAAAAAATTTTTTTCGCCAATTTCCACTAAAAAAATATTTGTTTAAAAGAAGGATTTTCATCAATTGATACGAATCTATTGTATTCAATAAACGGACGTCCGATTTTATAAATCCGGGAATATATAACGACTTTTGCTGAAAAAGGGGGAAAATAACAAAAATAGCGCTGTCTAAAAATAACATTCATATTTTTCATTTCGTAATCATAATCCTATTTTTAAAAAACAATTTGTCAAAATAAAGGAGGAAATTAATATGGTGTGTGTACAAATTAAAGGAACGAGACAAGAGGTAGTAGAAATGCTGCAATTATTTGATCTAATGGATACGAAAGGTTTTTGTAAATTCGATAATTACGTAGAGGTAGAACCAAATACGCAAGAACATAATCATTTTATTGCTTCAATCGACATCCATTCAAATACTTCTTCTGCCCAAGATACATTAAACGATCAATTCGTTAGTCAAATGCTTACTGGCGTATATAATGACTAAACAAAGATTTACTTCCTACCATCTTTTCATAAATGCAGTGAACTTGAGCATACTAGCAATTAGATGGTAGGAGGTGAGAATTATGGCTAGAATTGGCGTTGAAAACTCATTAACAGACGTTCAACAAGCTCTTCAGCAACAAGGTCATGAAGTTGTTACACTTAACTCAGAACAGGATGCACAAGGGTGTGATTGTTGCGTTGTAACTGGGCAAGATTCTAATATGATGGGCATTGCAGATACATCAATTAAAGGATCAGTCATTACAGCTCACGGTTTAACAACGGATGAAATTTGTCAACAAGTTGAAAGTCGCACTTAAAAAATGAAAGAGGACTTGGTCATCTCCCTGTCAAGTAGACAGTAATAAAAAGAGTATTATGCCACGGCCTTTTCCCGATATTCTATCGGGGAAAGGCCGTGAAGTTTTTCTTGGAACCTTTCTGTA
>NZ_JBQAEF010000024.1:0-54508 GCF_051915185.1 Bacillus cereus group sp. MYBKT14-1
ACAGATGGAGAGCCGGATACATTGAGAGATGTAAGTCCGGTTCGGAGAGGAACATTTGGAAACCTATCACAGGAATGTAATAAGGCGCTGGATGTTTACTCTACACATATGTTTCCAAAGTTTTAAAATATTACAAAGATTTAGGTTGTGTAGCAAATGGAGATGGAGAATGGATTTCTGATAAAGGTTGGAAATGGCCAACGAAATCAGGGCGTATTACAGGTACATTTGATGAAATTCATAATAACAAACCGCATAATGCTGTAGATATTGGAGCCATGACCGCTGGAAAACCGGGAGACCCTGTATGGTCGATGGAAGCAGGAATAGTTACAGCTCAAACAGGATATGTAAACTACGGTGGTCTAGGTGTCTATATTGACCATGGAAATGGCATTTTATCCCGTTATTTACACTTGAGTAAGATTTCAGTTACTCCAGGAACTATGGTAACAAAAGGACAAATTATCGGGGAAATGGGTGGTTCTAACTATGTTGGTGGTGTTCTGAACATGCTTGGATACGCTGTCCATTTAGATTTCCAAATTCGTATAAACGATCAACCGATGGATCCAATGAAGTTCTTTAAGAAAAATGATGATCCAGGATTATCATCTGGTGGTTCTCCTACCATGACAAATGCTAAACGACAAAAGGTACTGGAAGAAGCGAAAAAATGGCTAGGGCAAGGAAAAGTCAGATATGTATTAGGAGACCGTAATCCACCAGGTGGCTCTTCAGATTGCTCAGGATTTACGCAGTATGTCTTTAGAACAAGCATAGGTGTACAACTTGGAGATTGGACAGGTGCTCAAGTCGGACAAGGTAAACAAGTACCAGATATCAATCATGCACAACCAGGGGATCTTATTTTCTATGAAAACCCAGGGCACGTTGCAATTTATATGGGGAATCAAAGAATGATTCATATTGGTGATAATAAAGGTGTACAAATTACAGGTCTAAACTATACGGCAAGAGGTCAACATATGACGCAAATTCGTAATGTTATAGACTGATTTGGGATGTGAAGAAATGAAGAAAGTCATGAATGTGTTAGCGAATCTGCCTCGTAAGTACTTAGTTATATTGGGGATTATTGTGTTGGTAGTAGGCGTTGCTACTTATAATACTATTCATCGTTACATGATGAAATCTCAAGTACAAGAGGAAGAGCAAGTCAATCAAGATGAAATCGAGATGCTTGGAGATAAGCCAAAGGGATTTGATACAAAGGAAGAGGAATATATCGCAAAGACAAAAACTGTAGAGGATTTACTACGAAAAATTTCTAATAGTAGTTATGATGTTCCGTATTTGTTTACAAAGGCTGGATTTGGTATTGAACCAATGAAGATGACAAGTAATGAGCGTATGCTGGCTACAGAAGCTGTTCAAAGGTATTTTCTAAATGGAGATAAGTTTTACAATGCGCGTATTACCAAAATTGATCGTGGGAAAAAAGTAGATACGTTTCATATTGAAGTTTTAATTCAACAGGTAAACTTCTTAGAACCACGACAATTTAAAGTGCAGGTAAACAAATATGCTCAAATTGTAACACCAATTGAACAAATTCCACATGGACAAGAAGAAGTACCTGTGGATTAAGAAGAAAGTGAGGGTTGTGGAGAAAAACACAACCCTTTTATAAAAAAATAAAGAGTACCTAAAATTATTTATTGAATATTCATAATTTTCTGATATAATAAAACCATGGTTAAATGAAATTTGTATATAACACTAAAATGATATGAATATGGAGGAATACAAATGAGAATGTTAATTGGAACAGCTGCGAATTTTGTTTCGGGGTATTATATAGGACGAAATTCTGGATTATTAGGAACGTTGCTTGGCTGGGCTTTTCTGTTGGGTGGTGGCTATCTGTTAATAGAAAATTGGGATAGTATCACAGTATGGATGCATAGTTTGAATATTGTACAAGGACTAGATGGTTACGAAGACATGAGCAATGGCTTTATTTTTATCTGCTTGGTAGTAAGTGGCTTTATTCTCATCTTGTTGTCACCAATTTTCGTTATATTATTAGTAATTTGTTTCGTATTAATGAATATTGTAGCTTGTACACTTGTTTTATTAACATCACCAAGTACTTACATAAAGAAGAAAGATAAGGAGAGTGAATGGGAATGAGTACAATTCTAGTTTTAGGTGGATCAAATGGAAGAACGTTAGAGAAGTTGGCCAAAAAAAGAGACTGCCAGGTTATTTTCCATGATGGGAAAAATCACGGAGGCGTAAAGAAAACCTTTCGAAGTGTTGTAAAAAAATGTGATGTTATTGTCATTCAAAAAGGTGCATGTGGCCATGTATCTATTGATGTAGCAAAAGAGTACGCAAAGAAGTATGATGTCCCACTATTATTTAATTCGGGATTTGGTGGAACTGGTGCGCTTGAAATGGGATTAAAGCATTTGAAGGTTGCATGAGATTTGATACATATCTATGGAATTATAATTGTTAAATCAATATATATCATTTATAAAGAGGGTGGAGGAAGATAGTGTTTAAAGATATATATGTATTATTTCCACCAGAAGGGAAAGAAAGCATCGAATTTCAATTCTTTTTAGATATAGAGGGAGAGAAGTTTTACGAATTTTATAAAGAAAAATATAAGGACCCTATGTCCGATATATCTGTATATTTTCCAATGTTTCAAAATACGTATGAATCCTATTTAGAGGGATTTTTGTACCCGTATATAAGTAGCTTTAAAGAAATCCGATTAGGACGGGATACATGGGAAAATGAAGGTATTTGGTTTGGTATTCATCAGGACGGAAGGGAACTGGGGATTCTTTTGCCTAGAGTAGATTTTACTTATTATAAAGGAGCTTTATCCTACAAAAATTGGAGAACAAAATAACTGTACAAAGTCTTTATTTACATACAAAAAGGAGAAATGAGAATGACACAAACAGCAGCATATCGTTATACAGTTCCGTCAGTAGATGGAGAAGGATGGGGGGTATTTTTATACGATCAATCCGGAGTTTTTACAGCTGTTACAGACTTCGGTAACTTTGCTCATTGGTTTTCATTAGGAAGAAACAAAAGTATAGAAGAATACTTAATTAGCCGAAGACCGGATCAGATACTTTGCAAAATTGCAAAAGAAGATGTGGTTGATATTGAAGGAACCATTACTTATATCAAAAAGAATTTGCTATATGATCGTAGAGAAGGGCGCTTTACAGAAGATGATGCAAGGACAGAATGGAAGCTTATTGAGGAATTACAGGTAGATTTGGAAGAGTACTCAAATGAAGTAGCATTTCAATATTGGTACGACAAAACAAAGATACAATTTGACGACGGTTTTTTTCAGTACAAATATCCAAGTGCAGCTGTTCGATTTTCAAATGAAACATTTGTGAGGTTTCAAGAGAAATTGAAGGTGGAATTAAAAGAGGTGCAAGCATGAAGCCAACATTTGAAATGATAAAAGATGAACGTGGTGGAGTGGAAATGACTTATACAACAAGTGGAGGTAAGCAATGCTCTACTTACTTTACCGGTCCTCCAGAAGATATAGATCACGTTTGCTTGGATTATATGAAGGGACGTTTTACAAATGTTAGAACAAAGAAGCAAGTTGATTTCATAAAACGTAGATATAAAGAAGCATATCAAACGGTATTTGGTGTGATGGACGGATTAAAGGTAGGCGACAAGGTAGTAATGCACACTTGCTTAGAGTCAAAGCGTTATGACGGAAAAGTATGGACTTGTAGGACAGATCAGTTTACAGCAGAGAGTGGCACGCAAGTGGTTTTTCTAGAAGAGTTTAGAGGGTACTTTGCAGTTAAGTTTTTACAACGAATTAGTTTGTTAGAAAACTATGCAGAATAATTATGTGGGAGCGATTAGTAGCTGAAATGCTAGTTATCTAGCATTTTGTGCTTATTGTTGCTGTAATGAGTGGTATCGAAAAGATAAAGAAAGTGGAGGATGGAATTAAGAATATGAGTAGTGGTATTAAATATAAATCGGGTTTCGTCATTTTGATTTATTTTGTTATGACACAATTTGTAGGGATAATAGGTGTACTATTGCTAGCAAAGACAGGTTGGTATGATATTCAGGGAAACCAACAGCAAGCAATTCAACAACTTCTTGTGCATTGGGAACTAATTGGTTTTTCACTTATGCTGATAATCATTTTTCTTATATATAGAAAAGAATTAATAAAAGATCCAAAGTTATCGATTAAATTATCAAGAAAATCATTCATATGGATTTTAGTTGGGATCATATTCGTATTTTTTGCGCAGGTGGTTGGTAGTGTATTAGATAAAAGTGTATTTCAGCTAACTACGCAATCAGCAAATACGTCTAATACAGTCGCTGCTGCTGCAATATCTCCAGTGGCACTTATTTCAATTGTTCTTCTTGCACCGTTAGTAGAAGAGTTTGTTTTTCGTTATGCGGCCATAAACATTTTAATGTCCAAGTTTAAGCAAACTTGGAGCATACTAATAAGCGCATTGTTCTTTTCTATTATGCATTTTGATTTTCCATTTGTATTTGGATATTTTTTAATTGGTTTTATACTAGCTGTAGTATATGTGCGTACTAATAGGCTACTAGTATCATTTGTTGTTCATGCTAGTATGAACTTAATTGTTGTTATACTCCAAATTTCTTGATGAAAAAGTAGTGGATTCGCGCATCTTACTAGTGATTTAGTTTTTTATGTTTATGAATTCTAAAATTATGGTAAGATTAATAAGACTACATTTGAAAATGTGGGTTCAAGTTGCTGTATTGACTGAATTGCACCAAAAAAACCAATTCCATTACACGGGAATTGGTTTTTTTGGTGTGTGTTGTTAGCATAATTATTGACGGCCTAAAGGAGATTTGTTTCTTTGTAGTTTAGTATAACTTAGATAAAAAGAAAATTCAAAAACAAAATGATGAATCTTTACATATTTTTAAATTACAACACAAAAATGTAAAGATATGGTTTATAATAAGTGGTGAAACACTCTCCTATGTTTCTAGTGACTGTATTTTTTATCTGTTTTTGGTGCGAAATCTGTTGATAGATTTTGCACTTTTTTATTTATTGTTTAATAGGATCAGAATGCTGGTGGGATTCGTACAAGATATAGGAGTCCGGCCAGCATTTTGGAAAAACCCCACGCTAAGAGCCATACAAGATTTTATGCGAAAAATCGGGAGACATAGGGAACTATAGGGAACTATAGGGAAGTCAAAAGACGCGCCAGAATAGGAATGTATAAAAAGATGTATAGATTCATAGAAAAAGAAAAAGGTGAATGCCTTGTGAGAATTGAGGGATGTCTTTTTCCTTGCTACTGATAATGAGACGTTATGTTAACTTAACCTGTATAGAATATTCATTAACCCAAAGTAATTAAAATATGCTTTGGGTTTTGTATTTTCCAAGATAAGGTGTAAATATATCTTTACATTCATACTGTTTTTATATAATCTATTAGTAAAGATATCTTTACATTGTAGGTGAAATGATGGCTGTAAAAAATAAAATTAAGGAACTACGGGTACAACATGAAATTACACAAGTACAGATGGCAAAGGACTTACAAGTTACAAGACAAACGATTGTAGCCATTGAAAACAATCACTATAATCCAAGTTTAGAATTAGCATTGAAAATAGCTCATTACTTTGATCAAAAAATGGAAGACATTTTTACACTTGAATAATCTTGAAATAAAGGAGCAAAAGAATAATGTGGATACAAAAGCAAGACGAAATGGAAAAACATCTTGTAGCAAAAGCCAGTAAAAATGCGTTCATGGTCTATACTGTTTTATTACTCATTTGGTCGTTATACGATAATTTTAGAAATGGTCATTTAGGAAATGCTTTTTTCATTTTATCAGTAGGAAATGCAGTGTATTTTTGGACACTCGTTGTACAAAAAAGAAAAATAGAACGCTTTGAAGAAACAGATGACTCTGATACAACAATAAAATTTGTAAAAAGAAACAAACATTTTATTATATGGGCAGTTATCTTAATCGTTCTAACTGTTATTGGATTACTTACAAAGTAAAAGGAAAAAGTAACTTCCGAGAATAGGACGTTATGTCAACCTTGCATGAATAGAATATACATTAAAAACAAACCCCTTTTCTTTGATAAAATAAAGTGAAGGAGATGAAAACATGATAATATCTGCAATGGTTGCCGTAGGAGAAAATAATGTAATTGGTAAAAATAACGATATTCCCTGGAGACTTCCTAATGATTGGGCATACTTAAGACGAATTACTATGGGACACTCTATCATTCTAGGAAGAAAAAATTATGAATCGATAGGAAAACCTTTAGATGGACGTAAAAATATTATCTTAACAAAAAATAAAAACTATAAGGCCGAGGGCTGTCATATAGCTTATTCGATTGAAGATGCCCTTTCTAAATGTGAAGGGGAAGAAGTATTTATCCTTGGAGGAGAAGAAATCTATCAACAATTTCTTCCTTACACTCAAAAACTATATATAACCAAGATTCATTCTACATTTGAAGGAGATCGTTACTTCCCAGAAATTGATTTCTCTTTATGGAACGAGATATATACTGAAAAAGGAATTCAAAATGATAAAAACCCATATGAGTACTACTTTCATGTATTTGAGAAAATGAGAATATAATAGAACTTCTCATAACGAAAATTATATGAAAACCAAAGCCCCTCAGTTAAACAAACTGGGGGACTTTTAATAGTTTTCTAAATACATTGAATCCCGATAATGAGACGTTATGTTAACTTTACATGTATAGAATATACATGGTGTTATACAGTATTCCTTCTGATAAAATGAAATTAAAAGGAGACAAAGATTTTGAAAAAGAATTTGATACTGATTTTTTGTCTATCTATTTTATTCATATTGTCTGCTTGTCAAAAAGAATACAATGGAAAATATGTAAAATGGGGCGACACTATAGAAACTGTTAACACAGAAAGGCTAGAAAGAAATAACATTCCATATAAAGTAGAGGGCAATAAAGTATATATTCCAGAAGATGCATTTGATGATGCTATAGTGTGTTGTTCTTAGTAAGTGTTTTCTATGAATAGGTAACAGTAAAACTCCAACATAGGGGTAGCTTAGCGTTGTAAATCTGCATTTTCGGGACTGAACTCCTTAATCAACTTCCAATAACGAGAATTAGGGGTCACCATATCATTTTGGGAAAATTGTACGCTAAGGGATACCAAACCTTATCATTACAGCATTTTTCAGGTGAATACATGTTCAGAAAAAGGGGTACCGCCAGCATTTCGGAAAAAAACCACGCTAAGCAAAAAATAAAATTGACATATGTCATGTGGCGATAACTCTTTTAGCACTCTCGGTCATTTCATTATTAAATGCAACAAGTTTGCGCTTTCCTTTCCTAAACACAAAACACAGAAGAAAAAGCCTCAAATAACTGAGGCTTTTTTGTGTAACTATTAGTTTATAACGCTACCTTCATAATAGCCTGCCCCATTTGACTGTATAGATTTCAGGTACCATTTAATTTTGCCGTGGCACGTATACTCCGTAAAGCTTTCGGCGAAGCTACTACCAAATTTCGGGACAGTGCGTGCATATTTACCGTTACCGATGTATTCAGGACATGGAAGTGCTGTTGCAACTTTTGCAGGTGCTGGTGTGTCCATTACGCTAGCTGACGCAGAGCCAATCCCTCCCGTTAGTGCGATACCTGTTACCAATGCCCCAATTGCGAACTTCTTGAACATAAAAAATTCCCCCTTAATGGTTTTATATGGTACAGATACACTGTAACACCTTTTACAGTAATGTAAATATAAAGAAATTATAGAAATATTTATTTGTTTATTGGGAATATTAGGGATTTTATTTCTCAAGAGAAAAATAGAGGGAGAGGCTTCAATATTATTTGTAAGCTCTAAAGTGTCACCATATCATTCTGGGAAAATTGTACGCTAAGGGATACCAAACCTTAGCGTTACAGCCTTTTTAGAAATAACTACATGTTCAGAAAGATAAAAGCCTAAGCTTAATTGAACATTGATTTATTTACACACTTTATGGACATGATTATAGCTAGAAAACGTTAATATTATTAAGTTTTATCCTCTGTTCATAAACATAAGGTTTTCTGGACAGATGTCTCATAACGTACAGGAAACGCTGTTAAGAGATAATAAAGTTGTTTAATTTACAATAAAGTCCTTTGAAAATAATAAAGTTGTTTAATTCTTATTGAATTAACGGTGCAGGATAGTTGAATAAGGATGATGATATACTTAAGGGGGAATTTACTTTATTTTATAATTTATGAGGTGGAAAATGGACTCTTTAGAATTAAACAAATCTAAATATATTGTCTCTAATATCAAAGGAATTTTGCATAAAAAGCTTATTCTTGATAAACCGTTAACTAAAGATGAGGTAAAAAAATTAAACCTAGTTAATCCCCCTGTATACGAAAATGAGAAGTATCTCATTCAAAAACGGTGGTTTTATAGTATTAATATCGGAGAATGGGAAGATGTGGAGATTATTATTCAGGGGAATAATGAAAATCCCGATATGGAGATTATCGAAATGGCAGAAAAAACATTCGATGAACTCCATCTACATATAAGCTGTGCATTAAAATATTTACAGAAATTCTTCCCTAATCAAGAAATGAAGAACTACTATCTATCCACAATATTTTTTGGAAAGATGGTTAATTTTGACGATTATATATTTTCTGGGTTTAGTTTAGCTTTTATTTATGATGGTCACTTTGAGTTTCAGTATAAAGTAAAATTTAAAAACGATGGATGGCCTATTGGTTTTGAAGGTGGGCCACTTTAATAATAATAGATAATTTTTTCTTATTAAACTAACGGGTGCTTTAGTTGAACAAGATATAAACAACTTTATTATTAATTTTTGTCTACAAGCACATTTAAATGGTTAGAAATTAAACAACTTTAAAGAGCCTTACTACAATATGATTTGTAGCCAGGCTCTTATATTTTTAGATCAGAATTAAATAACTTTATTATCACTTTACAAACGCTTAAAATGTATCCAAATTGTGTCTAAACGTACAATTTTCCCGAAATGGTATGGTGAGGCCAATTATGTAAATGAGCTGTCCATATGGACAGCTCATTGTATTTTTTGCTTAGTGTGGTTTTTTCCGAAATGCTGGCGATACCCCTTGTAAACTCCTTTTCTCCATACCCACTCGATAGGACCATAACGGAAATATTTACTCCAAATTTTGCTGAATAGTATTTGTACAAATATAGTTAAAAGCCCGAACATACATAGTTGCCAGTAATATACGTGTGAGACATCTTTAAAGTACAACGAAAGAATGACAAGCGTAAGTATGCTTTGAGTGATGTAATTCGTTAAAGCATACTGGCCAACGTTCATAAAGGGGTGCAGGCATTCTATATATTTTTTATTCTCACAAACTCTCAGTAGAGTACAAATATAGAATATAGCTAGCATTTTCCCTCCAAATAGAATCCATAGTTGTACATCCTGAGAGTAATAGACATCTGTTTTTATAAAGTAGTAGATAATAGGATAAGAGAAAAGGCATGAAATACATAACGAACTCCACTGTAAAAATCTAATTTTCTTTATTAATTCCGGTACTCTTTTAAAAATATTTTTCTTACCAGCCCATAATCCTATTAAAAATAAGCCTATATATTCCGGAATTCCTATTAATAGTTGCTGGAATTCCTGAGTCATTAGAAAGAAAAGACGTGCTTTTACTTGATGAGAATAATGTATAAATAGATTTACAGTGTGATTGGTAGTGTTACCTGTGAACATATATTGATAGTAATTTGGTACTTCAGGAATAGAAGAACTTGCTCGTAAAAATACAATAATATGTAATACATAACTAACCGTTAGGAAACTACAACCAGTTATAAAAATAAGCTTAGTAGATCGCTTATAAAAGAATAATAGAATAAATCCAGCTATAGCATACGCATGTAGAATATCTCCATACCATAGAAAGGTGAAGTGGAGTAAACCGAAGACTAGTAAAATACATAGTCTCCGGGTAAATAGCTTATACATAGGATATCCTTTTGCTTCTGTATTTTTCATAAAGATATAAAATCCTACTCCAAATAAGAATGCGAAAATAGTGTAGAACTTTGCTTGTATAAACAAATCTACTAAAAAACGAATCGTTTTATCTGTACCGGTGTAACCTGCCTGATTAAAGGGATCTAGTCCCGTCATAGTTGGTAGATTCGCAAATAGGATACATAGTATGGCGATACCTCTTATTATGTCTAAAGAATGAATACGGGCGTTTTGTTGCATGTTAATTCTCCTTTCTTACAAAGAAAAACGAGCACTATACTAGCTAGCGCTCGAATTACGTCTTGCAAAGAATCCATCATATGTAGCAGCTGAAACGGCTCCTTCTAGACGTTCAACTTCTTCACCTCTGTTATAAGCTACAACAACTGGAGTACCTGGAATGTCGAACTCTTGAAAGGCACTTTGATTTTCTGGTGTAGAGATATCAATACGATAAATGGTTCTATCATGCTTTTTCGACATACTATTGATGTCTGGCGCAGCCTTTTTACAATAATGACAGGTTGGTTGATAGTAATACGCAATGAATTCTTCATGGGATTGTATTTTTTGCTTTAATTCATCTTTTGAAATATCTTTTATAATCTCAGGTGATACTTTTGCGTCTGCAGCATATACAATTGTTTTTTCTGGTGTTATAGTTTCTGTTTGGACTGATTCATTCTTAGTTAAAGTAAAAATCGCAATACAAGCAACACATAAAGTTGTGATAACGGCTCCGATTTTATAGACTTTTTTCATAGTAAATTCCTCCTTAAAATAAAAAAGGACAAACCTCGCCCGAGTTAACAGGGCGTAAGGTTTGTCCTTCACGCTACGTACAATAGAGTATAAACAATGGAAACAAATTTTCTATCTATATAATACCATAATATTTATATAGAATGCTATAAGAGTTTTAAAAGAAAAACA
The DNA here is from genome assembly GCF_051915185.1 of Bacillus cereus group sp. MYBKT14-1. Classification (NCBI taxonomy): domain Bacteria; kingdom Bacillati; phylum Bacillota; class Bacilli; order Caryophanales; family Bacillaceae; genus Bacillus; species Bacillus cereus group sp. MYBKT14-1. The sequence continues at coordinate 11,052 of NZ_JBQAEF010000024.1, forward strand.
AAGGAACAACTTAATCGTAAAATTTCATGTACCATATTACATATTAAAAACAATAAACAGCACAACAAGGGGATTCTCTGTGGTGTATCCAACTGATAGGGACATCCAATAAGCATAAAATCATTCAACAAACACATCTCAAAAAGTGTGTGTACTTATGAAGTGTGTCTTAAGTACATTTTGATACCTTTTGAAGTAGTTTAAGCTGCATAGAATATACTATATCTAAAAGTGTACCTTTTGTTGCGTACGTTTTCTTTAAAATGTTGGCCGTACGCCTAATAAAAAAGAATGCACATTAAATGGAAGAAGGTTGTATTTCCTTTCGGCAAGGGTTTAAAGAATTTCTTATAATGATGCTCTGTTTTTGATTCATTATGTTTCTCATGTATGGTGAAAGCCTGTTACAATAGTAAAGAATAACTTGGTTACAAATTGATAATGAAATGGGGAAATATGCTGGATGAAAGCAACCGGAGTAACTAGAAAAGTGGATGAATTAGGGCGTATAGTAATTCCAAAGGAACTTAGAAATACGCTTGGGATTAAAGAAAAATCACCATTAGAGATTTTTGTAGAAGGGGAAGACATCATTTTACAGAAGTATCAGCCTGGTGCTGTTTGTGTATTAACAGGAGAAGTGTCAAATCGTAACATAGCATTAGCAAATGGTAAGATCACATTAAGCCCAGAAGGTGCAGAACTATTAATAAAAGAAATAGAAAAGTATCTTGTAAAATAAGTGCTCCTTTCAAGGGGCTTTTTTAGTAAAGATATTTAAAATTTCACGTACCTTGATATTTAATAAAAAACAAGATACATAATCAATAGTCTACATTGAATCTTATGTTGAACTCATCTGCTAAATGGAGTCCCTTCTCTTTTGTCCAGAATCCTGTAGACGTTTTTTTTTAATTCCCACTCTTTAAAACGATTTGGATATAATTCATTCAACATATGATAAGGACGACTACCCAAAAATTATAGCGCATTTAACATAGCAAATGGACTTGATTTCCATAACTTTATACAAGGAGTTTGGAGTCGATGTTTTAACAACCATTTTTGTGAATATACATCTATTAACTCTTCACGAGACAAGTAAACGGACCTTTGTTTAATACTTAAATTATCATTCCGATTTTTACCACAAATTCTTTTTAATTGTATAGCAGGTGAGAATTTTCTGTACTTATTTCGTTTTAGCTTCCATACTTTATGTATGTAGTGCATTCTTATCAATTTTCCCCATTACTTTAACTCGTAGGGGCATTAACTTTAGAACTCTACTAATGGATAAGCAAGTTAATAATTATACTTGAAAATGGAGTGATACGATGAATAGGACGTATGATGTCATCATTACCGGTGCAAGATGTGCTGGCTCTACCCTTGCAATTTATCTTGCTAAGGCAGGTTTCCATGTGTTGTTAGTGGACCGAGCGAATTTTCCAAGGGACACATTATCAACCCATACCTTTTTCAATAATACTGTCGCTCTTCTTCGAGAAACCGGTGTCCTGGACAAGTTATTGGAAACAAAAGCACCGCCGGTACGGGATATTAAATTTCAATTTGAGGATACCGTGATAGAAGGTCTCATCCCTGAGGTTTACGGAGAGGAAAGTTGTTATTGTATTAGAAGAACTTATCTCGATCATATTCTACTTGAACAAGCCAAATCCCAAATGAATGTAACTGTTTTAGAAGGATTTCGTGTGACGGATGTCATCCGTGATGACGAAACAGTGATAGGCGTGAGAGGTTTAGACGGCGACAACGAGAAACAAGAATTTTTAGCTCGCCTGGTAGTCGGGGCAGACGCCCGATCCTCTATTATTCGCAAGCTGGTAAAAAGTGAACTCAAAATAAGTATTCCGGCAACAGTCGGCATCTATTTCGGGTATTTCTCTGGATTTCGCCACGATAATGTCCCTAAATTTGAAATATACAAGATAAAAGATAACACAGCCATTCTCTTTCCGACGAATGATGATTTATATGTAATTGTCGGCATTTTCCCATTAGAAAATAAGGAATTGATAGAACGGTTGAAATTAAATCCGGAAAGCTGTCTACGCAATTTCTTTACAGATAACTTTCCGAATACAACAATTGGGGCGCGCTTGAAAAATGCAGAACTAGTAGAACCGGTCAAAGGCATTCTCGGATATGATAATTACTGGTATAAAGGAATGGGAAAAGGATGGGCGTTGGTTGGAGATGCAGTTTGTTTTAAAGATCCTGGCATGGCGCAGGGTATCCATGATGCTATATGTGGAGCACGTATATTATCCAATATTCTATCAAAATATAAGGGACAATCCGATCAATCAAATCAAATGTCTGAAGAATATCAAAAGGCAATAGAAGATGAGTTTATGGTTCGGTTTCACATGGGATGCCAAATTTCGAAGAATGAACGCATATCTGAACAACAGGATGCTGTCAACAAGCTAATCAGTTCCCATCCAGAGGCTATAGAGAAGTTTTTAGGGATTTACAATTATGCAAACGAGCCCGCTGCTTTAGAAAAAGAACTCGCACGAATTATGCAATCGATCTAGCAATGATTTTAGAGATTAAGTAATTTAAGTACAAAAATAATTCACTATGAACCTCCCCCACTTACTCGCTTCCGCTTGAAGTGGGGATTTCTTAGCATCAACAAAGACAAGGTCCCATGAGAAGCGGATTTTCCATCTCCTCTCTGCACCTATGCAGGGACTCCTTTTCTTCATTTGACTAAGCAACTTCTGCACATGCAGAAGGGTGGGACCACACCGTCTACTACTTTTTGCTTACGCAATCCACAAATACTTTCTCTTCGTTTCTTCCGGGATATGACACATCTTTCCGTACAGTTCTTTTACCAAAATGTTGCGGGCACCGTGAATGTCCCAGTGTTCTTCGTAGCCGCACACACAAACGTAGTTACGTGTCCGCACTTTCTTCTTTGGCAACAAGGGCATGTTTGAGAAGTGTATGCTTCGTCTACGAGAAACAATAGAGGTACCTTTAGCAATCTAACCTATTTCGATGCTGGAGCCAGAGTGACTTCGGGTGATGCTACAAAAGCCCTCAATAACCACCGTTTGGTAAATATTGTATCTGCGACCCATTTTTACACGTATCTCGGCTGAACCCCTATAGGGGTAGCTTCAGGAAAATGCAGATGCTTTGTGGGACTGTTTAACTGGATTTATCATTTTAGCCAAGAAGACTCCTTCCTCAAGGAGCGTGAAGGGGCACAGCCCAGTGAGTAGGTGGGAGATGAATTGGCTTCGAACAAGGGATGGCAGGAAGCCATCTTAATTGTTCGACATACAGAAAGTGTTACTCCACTACCTATCGAATGTATGTTTGGTATATAATAGTCATATACCGAAATGGAGGTGAATCAAATAATGATGAATAAAGCCTATAAGTTTCGTATCTATCCAAATCAGGCACAAGCAATTTTAATCAATAAAACGATTGGGTGTTCTCGCTTTGTATTCAATCATTTCCTATCCTTATGGGATCAAGCATACAAAGAGACAGGAAAAGGCTTGACCTCTGGTACATGCTCTGCCAAACTACCTGCCATGAAGAAAGAGCTTGTTTGGCTCAAAGAAGTGGATAGTATTGCGATTCAGTCGTCTATTCGCAACCTTGCGGATGCTTATACACGCTTTTTTAAAAAACAAAACAGCGCACCGCGCTTTAAATCTAAGAAGAACAACGTACAATCTTATACCACAAAACAAACAAACGAAAACATTGCCGTTGTAGGGAACAAAATAAAGTTGCCGAAACTAGGTCTTGTTCGATTTGCCAAAAGTCGTGAAATAACGGGACGTATTGTAAATGCTACAGTTAGACGAAACCCTTCTGGTAGATATTTTGTGTCACTATTAGTTGAAACAGAAGTACAAGAACTTCCGAAAACACATTCTTACATAGGAATAGATGTAGGACTAAAAGATTTCGCTATTTTGTCAGATGGAAAACTCTATGAAAACCCGAAGTTTTTCCAATCATTAGAAGATAAGTTGGCGAAAGCACAGCGTGTCCTTTCTAGAAGAATGAAAGGATCTTCTCGTTGGAATAAACAACGAGTAAAAGTAGCTAGAATTCATGAATACATATCAAATGCTAGAAAAGATTACTTAGACAAAATCTCAACTGAAATCATCAAAAACCACGATGTTATCGGTATAGAGGATTTGCAAGTATCCAATATGTTAAAGAATCATAAGTTAGCAAAAGTAATTAGTGAGGTATCTTGGTCACAATTTCGATCCATGTTGGAATACAAAGCAAAATGGTATGGCAAACAAGTCATTGTCGTATCGAAAACATTTGCTTCTAGCCAATTATGTTCTTGTTGTGGATATCAAAATAAAGACGTTAAAAATCTAAACCTACGTGAATGGGACTGTCCTTCTTGTTGTACACACCATGATAGGGATATTAACGCAAGTATCAATCTAAAGAATGAAGCGATAAAGCTTCTAACCGCAAGGACTGCGGGGTTAGCTTAATCAATTAGAGTTCGATAGAACTCTTTACTTAGGAATCCCTCACTTCTAAACGAAGTGAAAGTGGGGGTAGTTCAAAGGTCTTCCTATAACAATAGAATGGGAATTTTTCGAGAGTACTCAAAAAATGTTAGGACCTTATGCGGATTTAATTTTAAAAATATTTCAAGATGCACAAAATGAAATGCCAGGTAAGTTCTATATTGTTGTAAAATAATTAAAAGGATCTTAGGTAAAAATAAAAACCGTGGAAATATTTAATTTCTACGGTTTTTATTGTATCAATTAGGTTTTCTTTCATAGTGGCCCCCTCATACCTCGAATCGTTTCCGTACGCCTACAATGTAAAACCAGAATCAATAACAAAAAAGCCATGCAAATGCATGACTTTGATTAATCAATATGTATCTCTGTTAAATCAAGACATTACAATTCTACGGGCACCGTATATACCTTCCCTAAGTTTCGTTAATAACATCGAATACAAACAAAAAGGTATATAGCTATAATTGATGAGAGGTCTGCTGAATAAACAGACCTTTTCATTTGAATTCCGCAAAAAATTTTGTGTCTATAATTCCAAAAGCGACTTTACAGGGGAATGGATTTTTTCCTTCTGAAGCAGCATGCAAGAAATCACCCAATATTCAAGTTCTAACGGTAAGCGGTATATTTGAAGGCTACCATCATTGTTTTTTGCTGTTACGATCGGTGCATTTACCCTGGTTGTAGCAAAACCATCCGTTGTTATCATTGCTACTGCATCATTAGCTTGAAAACCAGCGTTTAACACCTCATAAATGATCCCATCTTTCTTATTAATAATCATAGGTATATTTAGAATGGGATATCTATTAATATTATTATGAATAATTGCTCCTGCGGCGTTCTTTCTTAACTGATTTCCTTGCATTTTTACACTCCTTTTTAATAATCCAAACGTGATTACATTAATTCATTCTATTTTACATCTATTATATTAGAAAATTGTAGTTTTATCTTATTATAAAAAGCATCCGTACATATAACAGCTCTATTTGAAGGATCGATATCAACAACGGTCATATAACTAGTGAGTAAATAACCATCCTCATAATATGTAATCATTATTTCCTCTTCAGATACTAAGGAACATAATAGCATGTTTTCAATTCGTTCTTTTTCCTCAGTTGTTAAGATCGGACGGGTTACTTTGTTTTGTTCCTTAATCATTTCACGTATCCCATCAAATTGAGATGTTAATGCAGCGAACGGAGTCCACTTGACCATTTTTCTTCCTTTTGGCATATTAGCGTTATTCATGATTTGTGTCCCCCAATTAGTGTATTTCTGTATCTAGCTGTGGCGCTATGCGTGTAGGAAATTCCCCGCAATATACTGTTCTTCCCAAACTTTGTGCGTATTTCATCCATTACTTTTGTTAATTTTACTTCTTGTTCCCGCTGCGTTATGTTATCAAAAAGAGAAATTTGTTCTTCTCCTTCTTGAAGGAGGTTTGTTAAGGATATGTTTATGCTGCGAATGGGTTCTCCAGTATATTGCTGATGTAAAAAGTATGTACAGATCTTATAAATATCCATTGTTAGGTTAGTTGGACGACTTAAAGTATGTGTTTTTCTAATACCACCGTTATAAGTCTTGCTATAACCGACTGAAAAATGAACGGTTTGAGCAAGCTTATTTTGTCTTCTAAGCCGATAACAAACTTCTTCAATATGTTCCAGTAGAATAATCGGAAATTCCTCTATTGTGTAATCGCGCATGAGTATTTGGCTTTTGCCAACAGAAGTTGTGGCAGGAACATATTTTTCTGAAATGCGACTAAAGTCAATTCCGTAGCTATGTAAGTGTAATTCTTCTCCAATCTTACCGAAGCTCTGTTTTAAGTATTTAAGAGGGTAATTGGCTAAATCTCCTATAGAATGTATTCCTTTTCGATTCAACTTTTCTTCCGTTTTGTACGAAATGCCCCAAAATGTATTGAGCGGTCGTATGCTCCATAATTTTGTTGGGACATCTTCATATTTCCAATAAGCGATGCCGTTTTGATTCTTCTTTGCTTCAATATCTAAAGCTACTTTGCTCATTAAAGGGTTAGGGCCAATTCCTATTGTGCATTCGATCCGTGTTTTCGCATATATTTCATTTTTAAATTTCAATGCGAATTCATAGGGATCGTTAGCAAATAAATGAATACTATCCGTAATATCCATGAAGAACTCGTCGATGGAATATTGGTGAAAATCCTCAATAGGAACGTACTGTAAAGCTAGCTTTGTTATGTAATTGGAGCAATTTATGTAAGTACCCATAATTGGATTGACAACAAGAATGTCTTTTCTGCGAGGAATCTCGTATAATCTGGCCATCCTTTTTACACCTAATGCTTTTAATGGTGAAGTGGCAGCTAGAACAATTGAACCGTTTCTATTTACATCACCGACTACTGCCAATTTTGTATACATAGGATCTAACCCCATTTTGATGCAACTTACTGAAGCGTAAAAGCTTCGTAAATCCACACATAAGATGATTCTATTCGGTAAGATAGAATAGTCATACACTGTTATTCCTCCTTAAATAAAAAAGAACGTTTGTTCTTATTATATACGAACTTGTGTTCTTTTATAAAGGGTTTTTTGTTTGAAAATATTTTTTTGCATAAAGAAAAGACACTCGTATACGAGTGTCTTTCAGATATTCTGTAAATCATGTAATTCAAAATAGCCTAAATCTCTAATATACAAGTCTTTTGGTCGAATGGTTTGTAGGCTTGTTGAACCAAAGGTTTTATCATTTTCTCTTCCTTCTCCTACATAAACGTGCAGGAAATTCCCACTCAATAAGTCATACTCTAATTGAATTTTAACTCCTGCCGTATGGATACTTCCCCCCGCGCCTTGATAATGTAAAGAAAACTTATCTGGAAACTGAAATGTTGTAGACTCTAGAATCCGAATGTGCTTAAAGGTCGTGGTATATTGATGAATTATTTCTTGTGTTGAATGAATTCTTTGAGTTAGAAGGTTAGCTAGAACTTGTTCAAGAAACTTGTACTGCGGAAGCATTAAATCGTTGGTTAAGCCCTTCATGGCTGATAAGAACAACTGTAGATACTTCAAGACAGCTACATAATTGTGTGAGTGATGTACTTACAACCTGTAGGTTAAGCCTTACATATAAAGCAACTAATTCCTTTACTTGATATTTACTCTTTCGATGAACAAATCCCATTTCTTTAGCTAAGTGCTCTAGAACATAGGAACACATATGTCGTTGTAATTCTTCAGCAATTAGTTGAAGTTCTTCAAGAATCGGAAAATCCATAATAAAACTCCATCCTTTCCTATAATTCTACAGAAAGATTAGCATATTTCTTCATTTTAGGAAGGGACCTTGTTTTGTTAGGTTGATATGGATAGGACGGGACCTCCTTCTAGTTTTGGATACTCATTTGCTTTATCTATTGTAAATAATTTTGAGTCTGATGGATCTCTTATTCTTGGCGTAAAATTAAATCCTAATAAATGAGTAAATCCGAAAATCTATTTTGTGTAACCGACTGTGTCTATATACAGCAATATGACTTTACTTGGTGTAATAGGTATGATAGGCTCGTTATTCAGAAAAGATTCCAATTGAAAAAAAGCACATCCATAGAGGAGGATTGGTAACCATGAGTGATAAAGTACTTATTGTGGAAGATGAACGCGAAATTGCGGATTTGGTTGAGCTATATTTGAAAAACGAGAATTATACGGTTTTCAAATACTATACCGCCAAAGAAGCATTGGAATGTATAGATAAGAATGTGCTTGACCTTGCAATATTGGATATCATGCTTCCCGACGTAAGTGGTCTCACTATCTGTCAAAAAATAAGGGACAAGCACACCTATCCAATTATCATGTTGACGGCGAAAGATACGGAAGTAGATAAAATTACAGGCCTAACAATTGGTGCGGACGATTATATTACAAAACCCTTTCGCCCACTAGAGTTAATTGCGCGAGTCAAGGCGCAGTTACGCCGATATAAAAAATACAATGGAGTAACGGCACAGAACGAGAATGTTATCGTTCACTCTGGTCTTGTCATTAATATAAGCACGCATGAGTGTTCTCTGAACGAGAAGCCGTTATCTCTCACTCCCACCGAGTTTTCAATCCTGCGTATCCTCTGTGAAAACAAGGGGAATGTGGTTAGCTCTGAACAGCTGTTTCATGAGATATGGGGTGACGAATATTTCAGCAAGAGCAATAACACTATCACCGTGCATATCCGACATCTGCGAGAAAAGATGAATGACACGGTTGATAATCCGAAGTATATAAAAACGGTATGGGGGATCGGCTATAAAATTGAAAAATAAAAATAAGAATAAAAAAATCGATTATTCAAAATTAAAACGAAAACTCTACCAATATATCCTTACGATTGTCATGGCAGCAGTTGTATTTGTGCTGTTTGTGCGTCTATTTATCCAAGGGACACTGGGGGAGTGGATCGTACGTTTTTTGGAAAACAGTTATCATTTAGAGCGTTGGGACGCAATGATAATATATCAGTATACTATACGGAACAATATAGAAATTTTTATTTATGTGGCGGTTGCCATTAGTATTCTGATTCTATGCCGAGTTATGCTTTTAAAATTTGTAAAATACTTTGAAGAGATAAATAACGGTATTGATATACTTATTCAGAACGAAGATAAACAAATTGAGCTTTCTGCGGAAATGGAGTTCATGGAACAGAAGCTCAACACATTAAAGCGAACCCTTGAAAAGCGAGAGCATGATGCAAAGGTGGCCGAACAAAGGAAAAATGAAGTTGTTATGTACTTGGCACACGATATTAAAACACCCCTTACATCAGTTATCGGTTATCTGATCCTGCTTGACGAGGCACCAGACATGCCAAGAGAGCAAAAGGCAAAGTACGTGCATATCACGTTAGACAAAGCGTATCGCCTGGAACAGCTAATCGACGAGTTTTTTGAGATTACGCGATATAACCTTCAAACGATTACGCTCACGAAAAAGCACATAGACCTATACTATATGCTGGTGCAAATGACTGATGAATTTTATCCCCAGCTTGCTGCGAAGGGGAAACAGGTGGTACTCCATGCTTCTGAAGATTTGACCGTATTTGGTGACCCTGATAAGCTAGCGAGGGTCTTTAACAATATTTTGAAAAATGCCGCTGCATACAGCGAGAACGACAGTGTAATTGACATTACGGCGGGCCTCTCCGAGGATGTGGTATCCATCGTTTTCGAGAACGTCGGAAACATCCCGAAAGATAAACTCGCTACCATATTTGAAAAGTTTTACAGATTGGATGATGCCCGTTCTTCTGATACGGGCGGCGCGGGACTTGGATTGGCGATTGCAAAAGAAATCATTGTTCAGCATGGCGGACAAATTTACGCGGAAAGTAATGATAACTCTACGACGTTCACGGTAGAGCTTCCAGCCTTCCAAGGCTTGGTTGATAAAGGGAATTCTTAGAAAATAATCATTGTTTCTTAAGAAAATCTTAAGATCATCTCTACTTTTTCTTAGGAAATTAACAATTTAATATTAAAAAATGGCTCGTTCTTATGCGGTAGACTTAAACCATAAGAACGAGCTTTTTTGTTTCGTCAAAGAAAGATATGATAATTTATGCGTGATTAAAATAGCTCACATGTTTAGAGAAAGAGTGACATAAATATTTTTTCCTTTTAGCGAATTGTGTCAAATGAGCAATCGGCTGTTTTGGATGTTCCTCAACACACCATTGAGCAGAGCATCCACATATAGCATCGCTTTGCAGAAAGTAATCGTTAAGAGTTACATATCCGAAATCTTCAGCGCTTAATCAGCGTTTCATTATCATCAAGTTACTTACTTAAGGAGGAAGCTGAAAAGGAAGAAGTGGTGTTTTTTATTGTTATTTTGCTTAGGTTTTGCTTTCATGAATACAGCATTGTTTTTTCAGAATAAAGTAGAGGTTCAAAAATATGATCAAAATCACAAAGATAACATAGATAATACAGGGACTACCTCAATTATTCAAAAGAAAGAGATTGTAAAAGAACACATCTATCAAGGGAATCTGCTCTTAATTAACAGTAAATATCCTATGCGCCAAGAGAGTGTGAAATCAGATATCGAAAACTTATCTAAACATAATGAATTGATAAACAGATACGGGTTGCTTAATACAAATATTTATTTATCAAAAGAAATAGTAAAAAATTTTTCAGAGATGATTAATAATGTTGTAAAGGAAGGCGTTAATCAATTGTTAATTAATAGTGGTTAATGTGACTTTGATGAGCAAAGTGGAGTTTACCATGAGATGGGGGCTGATTATGCCTTACCAGCAGGTTATAGTGAACATAATTCAGGTTTATCACTTGATATAGGATCAGGCTTAACGCAAATGGACCGAGCACTTGAAGGGAAGTGGATAGAAAAAAATGCTTGGAAATACGGCTTTATCTTACGCTATCCCTCGGATAAAACGGATGTTACAGGTATTCAATATGAACCTTGGCATATTCGCTATGCCGGTTTGCCTCACAGTACGATTATGCAAAAAATGAATTTAGCCTTGGAAGAATACCTGGATTATTTAAAAGAAGAAGAGAGCATTTCAGCAAGTATTGAGGGGGGAAAATATACGATGTCATATTATCCCTTTTTTCAAAGCAAAACAATTGACGTTGAAATACCATTGAACGAATTTTGTGAAATACCTGTAAAAGATATGGGTGGGGTGATTATGACCACCCGTTCTTGAATTATATTCTAAAATGACAAAGTTATAGATTACAATGTAAAGTTAGGAGATTTTAAATGCATTCAGGAGTTTTGATTAATTATTTATATACTTATTTTTTTACTATTATTTTTTGTATAATGTTTCAAATTGGATTTTATTTTAAAACGAAAAAAAATATATCTATTCAGCATTTTCTATGGGTGTATGTTTTTCTATTCTACCTTTCACTAGTGTATAAGGTGACGCAGATAGGGACTATATGGGACATAGGTAGATACGAAACATTAATTCGTGCAAATCAAATTAACTTGATTCCATTTGCTTCTGAAGGTATGACTACTTATGTCTTAAACATTTTACTGTTTATGCCATTAGGTTTTTTATTGCCGACTATTTGGCCGCAGTTTAGAAGAATGAAAAGTACTGCCTATGCTGGATTCGGTTTTTCATTGGCTATTGAGTTAGGTCAATTGCTAGATAATAGAATTACAGATATTGATGATTTATCTATGAACACCCTGGGAGCAATTATTGGGTATTTATTATATAGAGTATTATTCAAAATGTTATATAGAAGAGATGAAAAAAAGTTTGATAATAATATTTCTCTAGTAATAAAATACGAGGCTATTTTTTATTTGGTTTGCTCATTTGTAGGTATGATGTTAATTTATTATCCAGTTTTATTTAGACGGCCTCTAATCCTTCAATAAGGTGATTAAGGTGCTGTCAGATAATTATATACATATAGTAAATTGAATCTTAAATAATAGGATATTACAAATACCCATTTATATTAAATTCTCATAGAAATCTTTCAAAACTACTCTTATTGAAGGTTGAGTGGTTATTAAATTGATTTCTATTGCTCCCGTTTTATATCATAGTACCAGCTTTTAATTAACAATTATATCCATTGCGAAAAAATAAGATAGGCTTTAATATTTACCAGTATTTAAATGCTGAAAATTGTTTAAGGCATTTCAACCAAAATTTAAGAGGAGCATACAATGAACAAACTAAAAAGGTTATTGAAACGTAAAACGACTTGGATAATCCTTATCCTATTCGTATTTGTTTATGTAAATAACAGTTCTTTTTTTGCTAAGAGGGACGATGGAACTCCTCTTCTTCTTGCTCACCGAGGACTTTCGCAAACATTTAGCATGGAAGAGATTGAGAGCGATACATGTACAGCAGAACGTATAAATAAACCTGAACATTCTTATTTAGAAAATACAATCCCATCTATGGAAGCGGCATTTCAAGCTGGAGCTGATCTAGTAGAGTTTGATGTTCAACCAACTAAAGATAATAATTTTGTTACTTTTCATGACTGGACACTTGATTGCCGTACTAATGGTAAAGGCGTTACAAGAGATTTTACAACAAAAGAATTACAAGCACTTGATATTGGTTATGGTTATACAGCTGATGGAGGTAAAACATTCCCGTTTCGTGGTAAAGGGATTAATCTTATGCCAACACTTGAAGAAGTACTTAACCATTTTCCAGATCGTTCTTTTCTTATTCATATTAAAAGTGATGATAAAAATGAAGGAATCCAATTGGCTGCTCACCTTAAGAAATTACCAGCGAAACGCCTTGATCAACTAACTATATATGGTGGCGATAAACCAATTGCTGCGATAAAAGAGCGCATCCCTAGTTTACGAACAATGTCAAAAGCGACCATGAAAAAAGATCTTATTACTTATATGGTATTAGGGTGGACTGGCTACATACCTTCAAGCCTGAAGCATGGAGAGTTACATATACCAGACAAAGTAGCTCCTTGGCTTTGGGGATGGCCAAATCGTTTTCTTAATCGAATGGATAAAGCAGATACGCGAGTTATCGTTGTAGGAGGAAATGGGTTTGGATTTTCAAGTGGATTTGACTCATCTGAAGATATAAAACGCCTTCCTGACGATTATACAGGTGGAATTTGGACAAATCAAATTGATAAAATAGCACCTTTATTTAAGAAATAAGGGGAAATATAACAATCGAAGTTTTTCATCTGTTTAACCATCTATACTTTAAAAGAAAACTTATTATTAATGTTGAAGTTTTATATACTGAAAAATGCCCTTAATTTCCTATACATAATGGAAATTAGGGGTGTTTTTGGATAAGTGGGACTTATTTTATTTATATTCAAACAGAAGTACAACAACTATCAAAGAATAAACCGCTAGTTGTATAAACTGAGCTGATGCAGATAAGTAAATTTTTCGTTTGGGGGTACCATCAAGATCTTAAGCTTGATGGTGATGGGGTAGCACCATCAAAATGAGAATTATGTAAATAAGTAATGAGTTTTTCAACTAAAACATTTATCAATCAAATTCGACTTTAGGGCTTATATACTTTGGATTAATAAGGCATTCATCCAATTTTATATGGACAATTATCTAAAACCTTTACAGTTAAATATAATGTCACTGACTGCGAAGTTGTATCCATAATTAATATTAAGATGATTAATATAGACTAGAAAAAGAGTATTGGAGAGATGCTTATGTATTATAATCCAAATAACTATAATCCAAATAACTATAGTCCAAATAACTATAATCCAAATAGTTATAGCCCAAATAATTATAATTCAAGTAATTACGATCCGGATTCTTATGAAAATATAGATGTTAGACAAGGTACAGTTCAATTTTTTGAACATATAAATGCAACTGGTTCGTCATTTAATGTAAATCTAGGAAGTGATGTAGAATACGTTGGAGATGTGTGGAATGATAAAATTTCTTCTGTAAGATGCCCGCCTAGGTCTCTAGTAGCCTTGTATGAGCACAGAGGCTTTAAAGGTAGAGTCGTTCTACTGATAACTAGAGGTAACAATTCACGTGTCGTTAATCTTCACACACATTTAGATTTTAATGATCAACTTTCATCGATTCGAACTTTCCAAATTTGCTAAAAGAGCCCTAGATTACCCGCTACTAAAATATGTTAAATAACCAGAATTATCAATTGTATAATAGTTTAACCTATTAAAGATGTGATTTAGTTTTCTTTTGAATGTAACAATTAATCTTGATGAATATTATATACATGTATAGTTAACATAACGTCCTATTATCAGTAGCAATAGTAAAGGAGGAACCCTACTCTCATAAGGGAACCTCCTTTTTTGTGCTATGGGTCTATGCATTTTTCTATACATTACTATCCTGACAAGATTTTAGGGTCCTCTTTTGTTCGTGAATTAGTAGAAAAACTGTATAATATCTTGCATACTCTTAGCGTGGTTATTTTCCAAAATACTGGTGATACCCCTCAGTGTATTTAGAGTAAAAATTTTTAAATATAGCAGAAATAATAATGAAGTATTTATCTCTAATTTGCTAACTAAAATTTTTCAATACAATTAATGTAGTAGAAGCAATGGAGAAATAGGATATTAAATATTCTACATTTTATAGACTTGCTAAACAGTATAAAGAAGTAAAAAAAGGGAAACCTAACGAATAATTAAGGATGATTCAGGGGGTACCAAATGGAGCGTAAAACAGAAGTAATAATTGGGGATTATGTTCAATTTTTATATCGTAAAAATCCTAATTTAGAATTAACCGGATATGTAGTCAGTGTTCTACAGAATACAATTGTTGTAGATATTACAGAGATAATGGGATTTGAAGTAGATGATGTTAGGCAAGTAGTAAAACACGGTTACTATAATAAAGTGAATCAAAGGCAAATAAAAAATAATGTTTCAAAAAAATGCTCCTAGATCAATCTAGGAGCATTTTTTTGATGAAGTTACTGGATTTTTTACGATGATAAATACCAGCCGTTAAAGAGTAACATATTCATTTAGAAAAAGCACTATCATGGATTCTTTTATATGCCAACCGACGTTCATCTCCACCTAAAATTGGTGTTTCACACCTTCACATTTTTGAGGAAGGAGTCTTCTGTCTGAAAATGATAAAAAAGTCCTTAACAATTTGTTAAGGATTGCGGAATAGAACCGCAATTTGGGCTGACACCCAATCAGTTTGTAGAAAATAAATTGCGATTATAATAGCAATTGCATTCCCAAAAGCAATATTTCAAATGGATTGTAGCATACCTGTAATTATATTGGTATCAATAAAATATGGATTGGATTACAAATAGTGGTTTTGAATATTAGAAAGAGTTTAAAAGTTAATTACTTCTTATGAAAAAAAACCTTAAGAGAACTTGTAATGAGACGAAAAAAAACACCTCTCTAAATCGTAAGTATCAGTTATGATTTTAATGGAGGTGTTTTTCTTATGGGGAAAAAGACGCATTATCCCGCCGAAATAAAGTGGAAAGTAGTTGAAATGAAACACCAAGGATTCAAAAACAAAGAAATTATGGATGCCTTAGGAATTAAACATGTAGCTCAAATTAAAACTTGGATGAAATGGTATCGTGAAGGAGAAACCTATCGGTTTGAACAGTCTATTGGAAGACAATCTGCACATGGAAAAGGCTTAAAAAGGTTAACAGAACTTGAACAAAAAGAATTAGAAATACGTTATTTAAAGGCAAAGATTATATTGCTGGAAAAGTGCCAAGAAATCTTAAGGAGGTGGGAGGAAAAGAAGAAATAATGAAAATGATAAAGGAATGGCAATCAATTTTTACAATTGCAGAACTGTGTTCCATATTTAATATTTCACGTGCTACTTATTATCGTTGGAAAAAGCAGGAGAAAACAGTAACTAATCATGAAGAAAAAACCGTAATAGAAATATGTCAACATCATAAATATCGGTATGGATATCGTCGGGTTACAGCTTGTCTACGTGCTCAATTTAACATCGTAATGAATCATAAAAAAGTATTACGTATCATGAGAAAATACAACGTATTATCTCGGGTTAGAAAAAAGAAAAAGATATTTGTGCTTGGTCATGAACCAGTAGTAGCTAAAAATAGAATACAACGGAGGTTTAAAGCCACCAAGCCTAATGAAAAATGGTTCACTGATATCACGTATTTGATGTTCGGCAATAAGACTCTTTATTTTTCATCTATTATAGATGGGTTTAACAATGAAATTGTAAGTTATAAAATAGGTGAGACACAGGATGTTTCTCTTGTATTAGATACTCTAAAAGAGGCCTTAAGAAAGCGAAATGTGATTGATACGATTTTACATTCGGATCAAGGAAAAGTGTATACATCAAAGCAATTTCAAACATATGCCAAAGAAAAAGGCATTATCACAAGCATGTCTCGTACAGGAAACTGCCATGATAATGCCCTCATAGAATCCTTTCATTCTCATTTGAAATCCGAAGGATTCTATGCGCAAAATATAAAACAATCGAATAATGCTAGTATAATACAAACTGTGGATGAATACATCCACTACTATAATAATGAACGGATTCAGAGGAAATTAGCTAACATGTCACCTATAGCTTATAGGAAACATGTTGTCTAGGTGTTTTTTCTTTGTCTCACCAAATGGGGTCAGACCAATAAATTTTTAGAGGGAGGGTGGATTTTTAATTATAAATTCACATAATTTTCAAACATTAAAACTTTGGATGTTAATATTTTGTTATATAATGAAATCAAGCCGTAATCAATATGGTTTCCCCGTTATGAATAATGAGATAATTTATGTGTCCCGTGTATTCGCTTTAAAACCAAAAGAACTTGTAGTGATTTCTACAAGTTCTTTTGGTTTTTCTTATTGTATTAGAAAAAAGCCCTTTAAATATAGCAGAAATAATAATGAAGTGTTTATTTCTCGTTTGCTAACTAAAATTTTGTAATTTAACAGGTTTCATTAATAAAAATATTTTAGACTATAGAATAAATCATTAGACAGTTAAAAAAAATAAGGAAAAAGGAAAGAACCACCAATATTCTTTCCTTTTTCCTGCAATTAGGGTCTCTATATTAATGAATATAGAAGATTATAAAATGTTGGATGCAACAGTTTACTCTCAAAATTATAGCAGGAGTAACAGGTATTTTTTATGCAATATTGCATAAAAAATATGATTTATCAAATATACATGTCTAATGAGGAACACAAAAACTCTATAGAGGATGAATTTAATCCTTATAGTTTCTTTATAGTGAATTAAAAGCGGCAAAAACAAAAAGTTTAATTTTATCAATACGAGTTTTTTCTTTTACATATTAAAATGAAAGTACCCTTTCAATGTATACTGACCCCTTCACAAATCGTGAAGGGATTTTTTTATTTAATAAATGAGTTTTACAAAATACACAAAATGTTAAACTCATTAAAACCAGTGATATCATGCGTCTTTCTATGGTATTACTCACGTTGGTATGTATATTGGTAATAATAAGTTTTATAATGCTAGTAATTCTGGTGTTGGTAATACATCTCAAAAATTTAACAAAATATTCAAAATTATCTATTTTCTAGTGGTAATTTCAATGTATAATAATGATTAGGATATAAAATCCTTTTATGCCTTTTTAATTGCTTATACAAGTTAGTTATCCCCGTAATTAAATTTGTATTTGTAATAATCGAAAACGCACCCTTATGAAGAGGTGCGTTTTCGATTATTTAGGTATTTTATATTTTCTTTAGAATCTAATTTCTTTTTAGCAACTAATAGGAATGGAAAACCTAAAATACATATAAGACCTAGAATTCCAAAAACTATATTCCCCTTTACATATCCAAAGTATCCAAGTAATATTCCACCTAGCCAAGGACCTAATACTTGTCCTAGATTCATAAAACTTATTGCTCCAAAGTACGTACCTTTTAGTTGATCTGGGGCAATAAAATCAATAAATATATCAATCATAGAAAAGATTAAAACTTCACCAATTGTAAATATAAAAATACAGGTAAATACTAAAAAAATACTTTTAGAAAAACCTATTCCGATAAGACTAACCCCTATTAAGATTACTCCGAATAAAATAGAAATAAGAGGGGAATACTTTTTCCCAATTTTAATTATAGTATATTGTAAAGATAATACTGTTAGCGCATTTAGCACAATAATGTACGTATATAATTTTACCCCGTTATCAAAAAGAGTACTATGAGAGAAATACTGAGGGAATGTTGAAGTAAATTGGGAATATCCCATAAGCCCAAAAATAAACCCAATTAATGCTATTAAAAAAATGGAATCATTTTTTAGAATTAATATTGAATTCCTCATAGTAATATTGTTTTTTGAAATATCCTTTACAGCAGGTAAGGGATATTTTTTAAATGTTATTACTAAAGACAGCATGTAACCAGTGTATATAAGTGCTGTAAATATAAATGGGAAAGTTGATTGAGAACTTCCCAATAATAATCCGAATAACGGACCTAAAACAACTCCTATATTAATGGCTGTATATCTTAAATTAAAAACTAGTAGTTTATCCTTTGAGTCTGTTGTTTCAGAAAGTAGCGCGCGTGAAGAAGGCTCAAAAAAAGAACCACAAGCGCCATTTAATGCGCTAAGTATAAAAAAGGATATTGAACTATCAGCAATAGAAAAACCTAAAAAAACAAGAATCCAAAGGCAAATTGATCCCATCATAACGGACTTTCTTCCGTATTTATCAGACAAGTTACCACCTATAATACCTGTAAAGATGCTTACTAATGCACTGATGCCGATAATTAATCCTGTAACCGATGGGCTTATCCCTTTTTGAGTTGTTAACAAAATAGCTAAAAAAGGCATACTCATAGTAGTTGCTAACCTAGCAAACAATGTTCCTATAATGATATTAACTCCTAATGGATGTATTTTAGGTATATTCAATAAAACAACCTTCCTTCATACATATTCTATAAGTATATTTTACAATAATATTCATTTTTTTTTGGTAAAATTTAAAAAATGAATATTTTGTGAAAATATATTTAAAATAATTAAAATTGTTGAATAATTATATTGGAAAAATGGAGTATTTTGGTATAATAAGGGAGAAAAAGGGGATTTCCAATATTTTAAATATTAAGAGGAGGAAATTAAATGTTACCTGAGGTTTTAACTAGTAAAGAACATTTAGAACAAGCAAAGCAAAAAATTGAAGTATTGTGGGCTAAAGGAACTGATTTTTCAAAAGAAGAAGTAGAGGCAGCTAAAGCGGATAATAGAATGTTATTATTGGATATGGACTTTACAAGTGAATGTAAACTACATTGTTATTATTGTGATCGTACTCCCGATCGTTTTAATAAAGGTGAGCGTCAGCCGTTAACTACGGAAGATAGAAAAAGTTTAATTTTACAAGCAAAAGAATTGGGAGCACGTACTGTAGAATTCCCTGGTTCTGGGGAACCGATGATTGATGAGGGATTTTGGGAAGTAATTGAGTTTATTCATAAAAATGAAATGACACCAGTTATTTTTACAAGTGGGTGGCATTTAGATGATGAATCAATAGATCGTTTATATAATTTAGGGGCAACTATATTTTTAAAGTACAATTCTACAAGTCAGGAAATTAACGATGACATTGTTAAGGTAAAAGGATACGGTGCGTATCTAGAGAAAATTCTTGAAAAACTAGTTGTGAAAGGTTTCACCAAATCAATTCCAACAAGGTTAGCAATTGATTTAGTTGTCACACCTAGGAATGAGGACTTTGAAGATATTGAAAGAATTTTTAGATGGTGTCGTCGAAATAATGTTCATAACTATATTACTACATTAATTCCAGAAGGAATTGCAGATAAAAAATCAAAACTATTTGAAAAAGAACGAGCGAATAGCTTTATTAATCGTTTAAAAGAAATTGATGAAAAAGAATTTGGAATTACTTATAATCCTTCTTTGCCAATGGCAGGAGGTTACAAATGTCGTCAAGTTAATGTTGGGATGTTTGTAAATCTTTATGGAGAAGTGTATGACTGTAATGGCTTAGGCAGATTTTTAGGACATATTCGAATAAATAATTTAAAAGAAATTTGGAATTCAAAATTTGCAACTCATGTAAGAGCTGAAGAGCAAGAAGGATACTGTGCAGTTCGAGAAAGAGTATGGGATGAGACTAATCTAAAAGGATTTGATCGGAAAATGGAAGACTACAATAGTTGGGAGGAAAATAATACACCAGATGAAGTAGTGTTAAAAGGATTATATAGAAGAGAAAATCCAGATAAAGTATTGAGCAACTAAAATATAAAATATACTACCTAATGTAAATGAAATTACAATAGGTAGTATATTTGTAATTAGAGAAATGGCAATCTATTTGTTGTTATTAAATAAGGAGGATTTTCGTGAATAAGCATATTGTGTTTATTGAGGTTAGTATGAGCGGGGCAGGAGAGAAAGCAATAGACTATGCTATTGAAAGAGGATACCGAATTACTGTAGTTTGTAAGGATATAAAAAAGTATAATACCACTTTGCCGAATGATGTTAATTATTTAGAGTGTGATACAAATAACCTAGATCACCTATTAAAAGCAGTTCGTAAATTAAATAATACATATACAATAAATGGTGTAACTACTACGCACGATTATTATGTGCCACAAGCCTCTTTTGTAGCTGAAGATTTAGGTTTACCTAGTATTTCTTATCAAGCAGCAAAGGATGTTCGTAATAAATATAAAATGAGACTTAATATTAAAAAGCATTGTCCATATCTGAATCCTCCATTTCAATTGGCATATTCAATTGAAGAAGCTGTTAATTTTGCAAGAATAAATGGATACCCATTTATCGCCAAACCACAAGATGCAAATGATAGTTGGAATGTAGTAAAGATTAATTCTGAAGATGAATTGAAAGAATACATGAAAATAGCTGAAAGCTGGGGGCTTAATACATCAGGACAATCATTAGCAAGCGGAGTACTATTAGAAGGGTATATTGATGGTGATGAATTTAGCGTGGAAACCATTCAATTTAAAGGAGAAAGTATTCAACTTATTGGTGTAACTGGTAAAGCATTAATGGGGACTGAGAGAGGGTATTTTGTAGAAGCAGGAGCCTATTTTCCTGTAAACAATGCTTATACGAACTTGTTGTACAAGGAGGTGGCATTGGCACTTAAGATGTTAAATATAGATTGTGGGGTAATCCATACAGAGTGTCGCATTCAAAATGGACAAGTGAAGATTATAGAAATAAATCCAAGACTAATGGGAGATATGGCAGGAAGTCATATGATTCAGTTAGCCCTTGATTCTAATCCATGTGAAATGGTAGTAGAAACTGCCTTGGGTAATTCATTGACCTGGAAAGTTAATTCAAATAAAGGAGCAGCTATTTTCGGCATAAGTATACCAGAAACTGGAGAGTTTGGAGGGATTTCGAATTTAGAATCACTAAAAAAATTGCCAGGGGTCTCCGATTTAAAGGTTATGGCGAAAATTGGTGATAAGGTTAATTATCCACCACTTTCTAATGGAGATTTTGTTGCTAGGTTAGTTACAGAAGCAAAGACTCCAGAAATGGCCTTACAATATGCTAAAAATGCTGCAAAACAAGCCGATGTATTACTTTTGAATAGAAGATAGAAATCGAATTTTTTAAGGGAGAAGTGGTATTATGGATATTCATAAACTAAAAGTAGTTAACGATTCTTCTGTGAAATGGATAGCAGATAATTGGGAGTCACTTGACAATCTATCAAAAAATAATGAAATGACAAAATTCTCATTCCTAAGCTTCCCATTTGACTATGCAGTTAGTCATCGTCCAGGTACTAGATTTGGTCCACAAAGCATTTTAGATGTTTTAAACAGCTATAGTCTTTATTGTGCTGATAAACGAGTCTCTCTAGATAAAAGCGTTTTTTATAATCTAGGATCCGTAGATATTGTACATGATTTGCAGCAATCTTATAAAAACATGGAAGAAGCTGTATCCAATATTGAACAGGGGCATATTCCAATTTTCTTAGGGGGTGACCACTCAATTGCTGACCCAATTATTAGAGGGATGTATAATAGATTAGGTAATGATTCATTTGGTGTTATTATTTTCGATACACATTTTGATTTTAGAGATCCGTTAAAAGGTAAAGAGCACTCAGGTCATTGGTTAAAAACTTTGCAAGATAAAATTGATTATAATAATGTCGCAATTATAGGGATTGGAGCGCCTATTTATTCTAATTATTATATGGAAGAATTAGAAAGTAGAGGAGCTAAAATTTGGACGTTATATGATTTGAGAAGAATGGGAAGAGAAAAGGTTATAGAAGAAGCTATAAATCATGTGACAAAATCTACAGAGGGGGTATATTTATCTGTAGATGTCGATTCTATGGATCAAGCTTTTATATCTGGATGTAGTGTTCCTAATCCAAATGGATTATATCCATTTGAGGTAATTGATAGTATTTATGAAATTGCATTAAAGTCTAAAGTGGTTGGAATAGATATTAATGAAGTAAGCCCTTGGTATGATCATCAACAAAATTATACACCACATGTTGCAGCGAATATTATCTTAAACTTTATGGCCGGTGTTATAAAGAGTCATTTATAAAGATTTTGATAATGCTTTCACTTGAATAAATTTTGTTTTTCCATACCGATTACACACTTTTATAGAGAAATAGTCCAGGGTTTAGAGATTATTTGTAAAAGTTTTTAAGTTTTTGCAACAGAACCTTATAAAGAAGCTATAAGAATCAAATTCATTCTATATGGGGTGATAGGTATGAGGTAGTACCAGCGTTCTTGCAACTAGTGGTAAAGTAGCATTTCTTATAGCAGAGATGCTACTTTGCTTCTTCATATTCCTTCATTATTTTATAAAACGTGTTTTTCCGTAGCTCTAACATTTCCATAAACATAACAGCTGTTACTTCTCCACTCTTCCATTTTGAATAAGTTTCTTCTATTATATATATTTGTTGTTTGCTTAGCGTCGAAAGGTTTACCCGAGGACGTCCTAAGTGTTTTCCTTGAGATTTGGCTACAGCAATCCCCTCCGCTTGTCGCTGGCGAATTTTTTTACGCTCTTGATCCGCAACATAGGAAAGCAAAGATAAAAATTGGTCTTCCATTAAACGGCCCATATCCCGCATCTCACGAAACTTTCGACTATCAAACAGTGTTTCATTTTCTAAAACAACAATATCAGCTTGTAATTCTCTTGTTATGTACTTCCATTCTGAAATTACCTCATCATAATTGCGGCCCATACGATCTAAAGCATCTATGTAAACAATATCACCTGTACTCAATATTTTTCGTAATAATTGATATTGAGGACTATCAAAATGTCGTCCACTTGCTTTATCGACAAAAATGCGCCGAGCCTCCCCCCCACGTTCCATCATCTTATGTAATTGACGTTGTTCATTTTGATCTTTTGTACTTACTCGTATATATCCATAAATATTCGCCACGTTTGGTATCCTCTTTACATTTGTTACCTTAATAAACTTTATCTTTTGAAATAAATCAGAAAATTAATAATTCACAAATAACATTGTTGCAATTTGCATTTTATGGTATTTTCAATATAGATAATTGTAAAAAAAATTTGGATTTAGACTAAATTATTTAAAAGAGGGGATAAAATGGATGTGAAAGAGCGATTTAAGTTAAGTGGTCTTACAGTAACTCTTCAAAGAATTAAAATCTATGAAGCAATTAAAAAATTAGATCATCCGACACCCGAAGAAATCTTAAATAACCTGAAGGATGAAATACCATCATTTAGTGTATCTGCTGTGTATTCAAACTTAAGTCTTTTATTAAGTCATAAATTAATTAGTAAAATTGGTTTTAGGTATGATATTAATCTTGATAATCATTATCATGTAATATGTACTGAATGTGATAAAATTATTGATTTCTACTATCCTTCTTTAAGTTATCTGGAGAGAGTTGCTTCTAGTATAAGTGGTGTTTCAGTGGAACAACATGATTTGTTATTGTATGGCAAGTGTTCTCAATGTAAGTTAACTACTAATTCATATTCATAAAGGCGGTAACTATAATGAAATCAACTCTAATTTTATCAAAAACTGAAGTAGAAGAAATGATGGATGAAAAGGAATTACTTTACTACATAAAAAAAGGATTTTTAGCTAATTTAATTCAAAATTCCACAAATAATTCAATTGAAAAATACCAATCAACTTTAAATAGTGAAATGAATAGTGTTGTAGTTTTATTCCCAGGAATTTTGGATGGTATTCCTGCATATACAATAAAAATTCATGCTAAGAACCCTAACCATTCACCTTCAATAAAAGGAGTTATTCAATTAAATGATATAAATACAGGTGATATTTTAGCGATAATGGATTCTACTTATATAACTGCTATTAGAACAGGAATATCAGGTGCCTTAGGCACTCATATTGTTGCTAACCCTGATTATAGTAAAGTTACTATTATAGGAGCAGGTATACAAGGAGAGGTCCAATTAAAATCATTACTTAAGTTTAGAAAGATTAGTAACGTTACTGTATACGATTTAGATATTGAAAAATCCGAAAGATTTGTTGGTATTTTCAATGATCTTAATATACCTATAGTAATTGCTAAAAGTGTAGATGAAGCTTTACATAAAGCAGAGATAATAATAACTGCTACTTGGTCAACAAAGCCGTTTATACAACCAGAACTTTTGCAACATGGAGCTCATATTACAACACTGGGAAGTGATGAAAAGGGGAAAGTGGAAGTGTCTGCAGAGGTTATTAAAAAATCATTTTTCGTATGTGATAGCAAAAAATTAGCATTATCCGTTGGGGTTATAGGTAGCTTAGGGATTAATCCTAATTGTATAGATGCAGAATTAGGTTTTATCTTAAAAAAGCCTCTCAAACATCCCATAGAAAAATATAATTATACAATATACCATGCAGTAGGCATGCCATTTCAAGATTTGGCAGCAGCATGGATTGTTTATAAGAAAGCAAAAAATGCCCAAAAAGGGCATTCCCTGAATTTTTTAAAATAATCCCTAAGTGGAGTATTATGAACTGATATTTGTTTCTTTCAGAACCTCTGTACTTCTATACAAAGGACTCCGATACGCGAAGATTGCAAATATTATAATAAGTAATCCTTGAATAATAAAAATTACTGATGGGTTATATTTTGTCAGTAATACTCCACTTAGGAAGCCCCCTAAACTTGAGCCTAAATATGCAATTCCTCTACATACTCCAGAGACTCTTCCCATCATATTATTGGGTGTAATAATTTGCCTTAACGATCTCCAATTAATGGTATAAAGAGACATACATCCCATATAAATAAATTGAGCTAGTATTAGCGTATAAATGTTTATTGATAAACCTAATCCTATTATTCCGATACCCATCATGCCTAGACTTATTACCATGACAGAACCTTTTTTAAACTTACTGAATATAGAAGCAAGGTAAACAGATGAAAGGAGAGTGGCAATACTAGAAAGTGAAAAAACTATTCCTATTAAGTTTGCCTCAATTTTTAAATTATTAGTCATAAAAAAAATTAGTAATACTGTATAGGCTCCCATAGTTATATTAGTGCTCGTACTTAGTATTATGCCCCATCTTAACTCGGGATGTTTAGGGATAAATAAAATTCCTTCCATAAAATTATTAATAGCATTCTTGATTTTATTATTATCTTTTTCGATATACTCTTTTGAAATTTTTATAAATAAGGCTATAATACCTGCTGCTAAACATGAAAAAGCAGTGAATAAAATAGTAGATGAAGCAGAAAAATATGCTATTAAAATCCCTGCAAATGCTGGTCCCAATATAGTTAAAATCGAATTTGTTACTTCTACTAAAGAATTAGCATCTATTAATAACTCCTTTTTTACAATTGAAGGAATTGATGCTTCAAATATAGATAAATTTACTCCCTCAATACAAGAAAGCACAAAAACTAATATATATATATGCCATATTTCTAATGCTTGTCTATTATGCAAGATAAATATAGTTATTAAAGGGATAGCCGCTAAAAAATTTCCTACAATTAAGCATTTTTTTCTATCCCAAAAATCTGCTAAACCTCCTCCTATTATTCCAAATATCAAATGAGGTAGCATACTGATAGCAAATGTGAAAGACATTTGTGCACCTGAACCAGTAATTTCAAATACAAACAAAGGTAATCCTAATAAAAATATTCTATTTCCTAAAACATTTAAAGATTGTGATAACCATAAAATATTAAATTCCTTTGATTTCCATATTTGGCTATTAAGTATATTTTTTTTATAAAACACTAAGTATTTCCCCTTTACAAATTTTAAAGCTCCCCAATATTATATTTATTTCATGGGGAGCAAAAGGATTATAAAGAAAAATAATCTACCTTTAATCTAGGTATATAGTTTTGAGGATCAGAATAGTATTGAATTATTTGATCATGGTATTGGTCATACGAGTGTTTTAGGTCATGCATGCAGTTGACAATAAAGTGCGCTCTATTCGCAGGAATAAGTTCATGTGGTTCAAGAGCTTCTTCCAATAAGCTGTTATGATCAGCTTCAACATCACCACGTAGGTGTTCAATGAAAGGGTCTATATCTTCAAAAGTATATCCATAATTCTCACAAATTTTCTCTAGAGATGCCTTGGAACTTTCGTATTCTTCTTTTCTTGCTTCGAATAAGGAAGTACAAGTTAAATATGCTAATGTATCTTGTCTAGCAATATCAGACATCATATTTATTAATGACATTGTTCCAATAATTGGGTGAGAATTTTCTACTTCCTCTTTACTAAAGCCTAGGTTTTCTAATGCTTGTAAAATTAACTTCGTATGATCATATTCTTCTACAAAATATTCATTTAGTATATCTAAGTATTTTGGATCGTTACAATGGTTAATAGCAGTTGAAATATGTTTAGATGCAGATTTAACATAATGATAATTTTCAAGAATATAGCCTACAAAAACCTCTTTAGGAACATCTTTATAATACATTCTTGAGAATAGTTGATGATAGCCAATTTGCTTTTTCCACATTTGACTACTTTCTTTAATTTGATCTATAAACTTTTGTGCTGAAATAAAATCAACTTTTTCTTCTTTCCTCATTAAATCATTTTCAACAAACGTACTAACGATACTTGTAATATCTTCTTCTGGAACATCAGTGATGTTACTTATCTCACTTATAGTATGCCTACCATCGAAATATCTTTTTATCTCATAAAATTTTTGTCTGTCACCAATTTCTTGACCTAATTCGTAGTATTCAGTTCCTACAATCATCAAAAGTGAATCTGAATTATTTCTTTCAACAAAAGTACAATGTCTTAATCTTGGTTTATATTGAGATGTTATTTCATCATGATATACTGTTTGGCTCATATTTTCCTCCTTAGATAAAACAACGGACAGTCATAATTTATAACTGTCCGCTGTAGTTGATTAATAATTAACCACACATGCCTACAGGTGCACAAGATGGAGTTACTTCTGGTTGCTTATCTAGTTTCTTTACGCTAATTTTAATCGCCATTATAAACCCCCCCCTCTACTAATATTTGGTATAATTACCGACTTAATTATATTATGAAATGTGAGAAAATGTAAACTATTTATCTGAAAATTTAATCTTTTTATGAAAATCCGCATTTTTGGATTATAAAATTTATTTTTTAAAAATTTAAGTTTTCAACCTCAATTTAAATATTGAAATTCTCTAAATTTGGATGTATTATATTTTGGTATTTTCTCACTTTCCGAAGCAGAGAAAACATCATCACTTCTGAAAGGGCCTGAACTCCAGCGGGCTCTTTTTTACTTTCATTTTATTAAAATCACTGTGTTTATACCATTTCTTCGTATTTCGAACAAATAACCGAAAAAGTATACATTCAAAACACCGTTATTGACAATCGCTACTTTTACATAAAAAACACTCTAACAGCTTAAGAATTATATTTACGTGTCCGATTAACTAAAATGATTTGTCAAATCAAAAAGGAGAGTGGGGCACATGAAAATAAAATTCAGAGTTGGTAAATTGCAAGTGAGTTTTGGGATTAACAAAGATACATTTAAATTAATTGGCGAGTTAATAATTAAAATTTTTTTATAATGGACAAGAGGTTATTAGTTTATCTTCCTTTTTCCTTCATTGTGTTCATTTATTTTGTTACCTTTCAACTTACATATTCTTCATTATCAGTAGTCAACGATGTATAAAACTTTCGTTATAGAGCTAATTAAAAACCTAAACTTGAAGGCATGTGGTTCTAATCTGGCCATCAAGTTTAGAGAGAAAATACCCCAAAACGAAAAAATGAGCTTTTCTTTCACAAATTAACACAAAATTTCGTTTTGGGGTAAACCGTCTTTGTTAGCTTAATAACAATGGGGTTACCATATCACAAAAAGAAAATTGTACGTTAAAGTGCTTCATTCCAACCAACCTTTGTATCAAAGCGAAAGTACTGATATTTATATTTAGAATTCAAATTTATAAAATTGAATTTTCTGATTCGTATTGAAAAAACACTACTAATATAGAAAATTTTGTAATTTTTTTATATCATTAATTCGATAGCGCTTTCAAAGAGGGTAAGAAATATTGAGAGGATGAAAGAATATGAGATTAAAACAAATGCTTGTCGGTTTACTCAGTGTTATATGTTTCATTGGTTTTACAACACCAGCTGACGCTTCATATTTAGTGAATATGACATCAGGCGGAAGCAAATATATTTATTCAAATAATCCAGAATCCATTGAAGGGAACATGGTAAGTACAGCTCCGTATGGTAAATATACAGTAGACCAACCATTACAAAACAACACATCTTATGTTTCTGAATTCTATCATCACAACTATACTGGAGCTTCTTTACGAGTTGGGATAGCGATTAAAAATAATAATAATTACACAGCAAATGTGAGAGTCCAAAACAAAGCAATCTTAGCAGGTAAATATACAGTAGATACAGCATCTTCTTTACTTCGCGATTTTGGGAACAGTAGCAATGATCAAACAATTTCTATTCCTGCCAATGGAACCGTTGTAATCCTTTCAATCGCTACACCAACACAATATATAGTAAATGGAAAAGTAAAATTTATCCCTCAATCAGGAGGGCTAAGTGCAAGGAATTTCTTTGTATCCGATAATAAATATAATTTAAACGAGCTATTTAAACTACCAAAAGCAACATCTACAAAAAATGACATGACATCTGGGTTCTTTAATTCTGATACTCGTACGCTGACTGTAGATGCTAAGACAGTATCAAATTTTCACCTTTCAGCATACACAGCCAATCCAGGTGAATTCGAAACAGGTACAAATGTAATTGGAAACTCAAAGTTATTAGGAAACTATGGAATTGTCTATGATGTATTTTTAAAAAATGCTACGGGTAAACGGATTAAGATTACTCCAAACCTAGCATCAGTTGGTGCAACACAAGCACAAATTGTTTTGTGGACATCCTCCAATTCATGGTACCGTACGTCTTATGTTAGCCGTAACAGTGCAGAAAAATATTGGTTGATGGCTGTTCCATCTGATGGTCATTTTAAATATTCATTACCAGGTGGGAATTTTGGGAATGTACACTTTGAAATTGTGAATTGACATTTATCGGTTCTGTTGCAAAGTTTCTTAACATGGGTAACCATACATGCCTATAAACTTAAGTAAACAAATTCACCCAAAGCATCTATTAAACAAATACGATAAAGTACCTATGTAAGTAGGTACTTTATCGTATTTGTTATATAAAATTTATATAGTAAAATCATAATTTAACAAAGCGGACCATTAACCCTATAACTCATCCATATCTCAAACATTGTTTCATAGCTAAAATATTTTAACAAATGTTTGTTTAATTTTTCTATCCCTAATTTCTTCATCACATAAATAAAAAAGATAAGAAAACCTCATTTACATATATTCAAGAATTATAGTTAGTTATAATATGAAATTCATTTTCTTATAGCTAATTAATCTTAAATTTGATTACATGTTATTCTGTAAGAATGCACAATTCTTCTCTATTTACCTATGTATACATCTTTACTAATTTATTATGATATCAATGTTGATTTAAAACGGTTTATATAAAATCAACAAATGGGATTTTTAGAGGAAGGGTGGACCTTTATATATTAATTCACATAATTTTCAAACATTAAAACTCTGGATGTTAATATTTGTTATATAATGGAATCAAGCCGTAATCAATATGGTTTCCCCGTTATGAATAATGAGATAATTTATGTGTCCCGTGTATTCGCTTTAAAGCAAAAAGAACTTGTAGTGATTTCTACAAGTTCTTTTTGCTTTTCTTATTGTATTAGAAAAGAGCCCTTTAAATATAGCAGAAATAATAATGGAATGTTTATTTCTCGTTTGCTAATTAAAATATAGAATATATGATTCAACAGTTAAAAAATAAAGAAAAAGAGAAGAACCACCAATATCCTTCCCTTTTTCCTGTGATTAGGGTTTCTATATTAATGAATATAGAAGATTATAAAATGTTGGATGCAACAGTTTACTCTTGAAATTATAGCAAAAGTAACAGGTATCTTTTTATGCAATATTGCATAAAAAGTCGTAGAAAATAGTTCTTACGACTTTCGATTGAATACTTTCCCATATGGATTTCTTATTTTTAAATTCGTTTCTGTACCTTAATTAAGGGTAAAGGTAAAAAATGGTTATTTTTTATATGGGAATTCTACATATCTTGCTTTTCTCTAGTTTTCTTCGGTTGTATCATCTCTTCTATCACGAATTGCCCACAATTCTTCATGAGTATATGCTTTTGAATTAGCACATAACTCGTAATCTACATATTTTTCAATTTCCTCAGGGTTCATCAGACCAAAAGCGACACCCTTAAATTCTTCAAGGAACTTATTCATTTTTACTACAATAAATTTATTAATTCTCTTATCGAATAAGTCTAATTCATTATACTCAAAATGGTCGTAATCATACCCAAAATGAAGTAACTTCATAGTTATATTGGATTTAATTCTATTCAGCTCATTAATCACAATTTCTTGTTCTACCTCAGAAAATAATTCTGCAGTTTGAAAGATATTTTTTAAACTAGGAGCTATGTTTGGTTTATTATCGAATATTAATGAACTAAAAGTCCTTATTAATTTATAACAGCTTATTTTTAAATGAAAATTAAGGTTATAAAAAGGTTTTATTTTAAAATAAGAATACTCTTTATTATAACTTACGATTTGTATATTATTTTTTTGAAAATGTCGATTAAATTTTGGTATTAACGACTCTATAAAATTGGGTTCCAAAACCTTATATGCACTTTCTTTTGTTATATATCCTTTAATTTTTAATATCTCAATTGTTTTAAAATCATGCCTGCGCTGTAACCAATTTGCCATTTTCCTTGTTACAATAAAATCCTGATTTTTATTGAGTTCTTCGTATTTACTCATTTTAGCCAAAAATTCTTTTCTGTCATTTAAATATTTTTTTATTGTTCCAGCATCTATTATATTAACTTTCCCGTTAATATAATTATCATATGAATTCTTTAATTTTTTTCCTGTTTCCAAGTATTCCTGTTCTATTTTGTGAGGGATGAGTATCTCATACATTTCTAATTCTTTTTCCCAATTGTTAACAATGCCTTCAATACCAGGGAACATGAAAATTAAATTCTGCAATTTATATTTTTGATTTGCACTTCTCATTACTTCTTTCTTAGATACCCCCGAAGGATATTCTAAAGAAGAAAAGTCATTAATACATGAACTACCAACATTTATTCTTCTTCCATTAAATTTATTTTTTATATGAAAAACTAATTTATTATTTTTTTGTTTACATAGTGAGCAAGTTTTTCTTTCTTTTTCATTTTCAATAATTGCATATGGATCAACGTCGCCAATCCACTCGTTCCTACATATGTTAATAACATTACCTAGCATTTCATTTAATAATAATATTTCTTTCCGCTGAAGGGTTTCAAATACCTTATCAATTTCTCTAGCATTACTATTTAAATGGATTTTTGCCAATTTATATAAGATTGGGAATTTTTCTTTTGGGTGCTGACTGTAAATTAATAATGCCCTATTATTTCGGTTTACAAATAAGTCCCTCGCGGTTTTGGAAATGACTATTTTTTCTGAAATCGGCAATAATATCAATCTCCCTTTATATGTAATTTGATTATTATTTTACCATATGTAACCTTTAATTCAAAATCTCTACTAATATATATGAAGATACAGTTAATAATTTTTTAATTATCCCAGAAGGTGCAAATTTCCGAGCATGTTTAAAAATTAAAGTGGAAATGAGTTTTACAAAACATACAAATGTTAAACTGATAAAACCCATTAATCTCAGTATGTGTACATGAGAGTAATGGGTTTTTATTATTATGTGTTCGAAGACGTGGGAAGTATTTTGTGTGTCTATAAAGGTGTACCTTTATAGACGGTTTTGAGTTGTAGGTTAGTAACTAGAAACGAAATCAATTTTCTATTGACTTACAATTTGAATTTTCTTAAGGAATAAAAAGAGTCTATACTTCACTGAAGTATAGGGGAGAGACAGAAATTAATCAGTTATTAATTTCGAATAGATACTTAAATCGATGAATTTTCCATTTGATTTTTCACTTTTTCTTAGCGTTCCTTCTAATGTAAATTTTAATTTTTTTAAAACACTTATGGAATTTAGATTTTCAGGTTCAACTTTTGCTTCAATACGGTTTAGCTTTAAATTAGTAAATGCATTGTCTAATAAAGCGGAGATTGCTTCAGGTGCATATCCTTTGCCCCAAAATGCTTTTGAAATATCATAACCAATCTCAGTTTTAGAGTTTTCGAAATCTAAGAAATTATAACCACATGAACCAATGATTTGATTAGATTTTGCTTCGATAATAGTAAATCGGAGTGCCTTATTACTTTGAGCCAGATCGTTTAGAAATTTAATCATGTCTTTTGCTTGATCCTCAGTAGTGAAATTAATAATATTCATGAATTTCGTAACATCTGGATCAGACCATATTTTAAATAAGCTTAATGAATCGGATTCTTCTGTTTTTCTTAAATGTAATCTTTGTGTGTATAATTCTGTAATCAATACTTTTACCTCCATTATATTGGTGATGGGTAGATTAAAAATATTGATATCTGCGCATAATTCAGCCCTTTCTACTCTTAGTTATTTTTTATTATACATGAGAGAAATAGAGAGAGGGAATTATGTGATTTTTTATATCTACTTTGTTTCTTAATTGTTTTTTCCATTTAATAGCACAAGTGATTTCATTAAAATGAAAGGAGAAAATCTTTACCTTTACTTCAAATATCAGTACGTGATTGATATTAGTAATAATAGAATAGTTATTTAAACCTTGGGGGAGGAACAATAATATGGCAAAAGTTCTAATGTTTAATTTTCCAGGAGAAGGACATATTAATCCGACAATTGCACTTGTCGAAGAACTAATAAAAAGAGGCGAGGAAGTTATTTACTATTGCGTAGAAAAGTATAGAAGTAAAATAGAGAATACAGGAGCATTATTTCGACCATATGAAAATTTCATATTACAAATAGACATGGTAAAAAGAATGAGTAGGCAAATGGATTCTCAAGAACTATTATTACACATGGTAAAATCCATGGATAAAATAATAGAGGTAATTTTAGAAGAAGTAAAAGAAGAAGAATACGATTATGTTATATATGATAATAATTTTGCTGTTGGCTGGATCATAGCAGACATATTACAATTACCTAAAATTTCTTCATGTACAACATTTGTCATTACTAAAAAGATAGCTTCTACTCTTATGAAAAATCATGGAGAAGAAAATAAAAAATCTCCTTTATATCAGGAAGTCATGGGTATTTTTAAAAAATGGGAAGATATTTATGGCATTAAGCTTAATGAAAAACAAAATGTGATGACATGCCCAGGAGATATTACTATTGTATATACATCAAAATTGTATCAACCAAATGTAGAGGAATTTAATAATTCTTATATATTTATCGGGACTTCTATTGAACAACGTAAGGATGTAAATTCTGTTTCCTTAGAACAGGAAAAGGGAAAAAAGTTAATTTTTATTTCTATGGGAACAGTATTTAACCAGCAACCAGACTTTTATCACACATGTTTTGAAGCATTTCGGGATAGCCAGGTTACTGTCATATTAGCTGTAGGGGAACAAAATGATATTAGTCAATTAGATAATATTCCTTCTAATTTTAAGCTATATAATTACGTTCCTCAATTAGATATTCTACAACATACTGATTTATTTATTACGCATGGAGGAATGAATAGTTCCAGTGAAAGCTTATATTTTGGTGTTCCTATGCTAGTTATTCCAGTTATGGGAGATCAGCCTATAGTTGCTCAAAGAATAGAAGAATTAGGAGCCGGAGTTCAGTTGAATCTTAATTTGCTTACTCCAGAAATATTACGGAATACAGTAATGAATATGCTATCAAATAATATTTATAGAAAAAACAGTCAAAGAATCGGAAAATCTTTAAAAAATGCTGGAGGATATAATAAGGCGGTCGATGAAATTGAAACCTTTAAATTTAAAATGGGTATTAATTAAAGTAAAACTACTTTGATTTTAAAAATGAACTATGAGATTGAGCTATGTGGAGGAAACAAAAATGAAGATTTTAGAACTAAAATATCAAAAAACTAATTATCTACATTCTTATGAGAAAAGTCTAAAATTATGGCCAACTAGTTTTTCGTCTTATTTTGTAGAAACATCTCATGGAAAAACTCATATTATTGAAAGTGGTAATAAATTAGCACAACCTCTCGTATTACTCCATGGAGCGAAAATGAGTTCGACAATGTGGTATCCAAATATTTTACACTGGAGTAACCATTATAGAATAATATGTATTGACATTTTAGGCGATAAAAATAAAAGTGTTCCCCAAAAAGGCTTTACAGATCGCTTAAGTTACGCACTATGGTTAAAAGAAGTACTACATACATTAGAAATTAATAACACAAACATTGTAGGGTTGTCATATGGTGCTTTGCATACTGTTAACTTCTTGACATTTTTTCCAGAGAAGGTAAATAAAGCTGTAATAATGAGTCCTGCAGCAACTTATATTCCTTTTCATCCATTGTTTTTTCCTATGCTTCAGGAATGGTGAATAGTAGGGAAGGTGTAGTAGAATTTTTAGATTGGATTTTTGATAATCGATACACTATTCATCCTTTTATTCAAGAACAATTAATAGCAGGAATGAAGTGGAATAATTCAGTGGAAAATGAAGCTCCAATAGAACAGGGATTCCCATATATTTTTGCAAATCAAGAGTTATCCGAAATTAAAACGCCTATGCTATTAATGTTAGGAGAGGATGAAGTAATGTATAACCCACTAGAAGCTTTCAAATATGCTGAAAATTCATCTCCCAATCTAACTGTAGAATTGGTGAGGGGTGTAGGCCATTTGATGTCTATGGAGAACCCCCAATATATAAACAACCGTATACTTGATTTCTTTAATTATTAGAGCGTTTCTATTATCACATTGCAGATGCTACATTAGCTGCAATACTATAAGAACTGTAGTAGCTACACTAAAAATAGGTTTTTAGTTAATATAGGATGCTTGATCTTTCTAAACCAACAATTAATGACATAGCAACCAAACTTGCTATGATGCTATTTATACCGTTATTCTTAGCATTACTTGCCAAAGTCATACTTATGAGATTTATAAGAGAATCGATTGCTGGCAGACTAGTATCTCTATCTTTTCTATTTTTTATGTACTATGTATTTAAAATTGTTACAGAGTAGAACAGCATCTTAGGATGTTTTTTCTTTATAAATAACAATATCGTATTATATAAATATATACGTTCACACAAGGTTAGATGTATTTAGTTTTATACATCTATAGAATTTTAGTTTGGATTTTTGTTTCCATCAAATTTCAAAAATAAAAGTTTAGGAGGTTCATGTTCTTGTACAATGTAAAAAGACATGAATGTAGGAACTTATTTTATAGTGTAAAATGCTTAACTATTAACGGATACAGTTCATTTAGTACCCATTTTCTTGTCTACATATCAAGACAAGAAAATGGGTATTTCTTTAAACTAAGACACCAAAGTGGGAACCTTTTTAAAATAGCAAAACAGGGAACTTAATTTGTTATAATCAATATTACATTTGTATATTTGGAAGAAATGAATTTTGAACAAGAAATTATTAGCAACTTTAACATGTAGCACTTTAATAATGGGGATGACAGCGTGTGAAACTAATGATTCTGCTAGTACAATAAAAAAAAGAGAGCTTCGCTCTCTTTTTTGCATTTCAGCAAACCTAATTGAATACGAAGTTAAAATTCAATTCAAATTTATATTTATTTTAGTAATAAAGGTATTCGTGAATTATCCATTTTCATGTCTGGGTACAATTATGTCACTTTACCCATAAACTTTCCACAATTGGAAGCATAAGTTGGCCAGAAAATACTTATTTTTGTAGGTGTTTATCTAATTATTTAACGGAATTGGAAGCATAAATTGGCCGTGAGTTAATTATTAATCCATAAGCTTGCCGTGTGTTTTATTCATGTAGCTTTGAAATAATGTTTAGTCAAATTGATACGAATAACCTTAATAAACGAGCATGTGGAACTGACGCTTCAGTTAGTTAATAGTTCACTATACCCTCTTGATATGCTTTCTTTACCCGTTCAATTTGAGCAAGGTGTCCTTGTATATATTGAAGAACTTTCAATTGAAAATAACCTATAAACCATTTATTAATAAAGTTGTTCTTTGGCAGGTTTATCCAAATATATATAGAAAGTATGAAAAAATAGAATTTAACCTGACCAAAGGAGATGAAGAAATTGTTTAAAAAAATCGGTATAGGAGTATTTTCTACAGCAATTGTATTAAGTACCAGTATAGGTTTTTCAGGTATTGTATCAGCAGATAGTCCATCTGCAAATGAACAAATTAGGAATGGAGGTTTTGAGGATGGGCTAAATAACTGGATTTTATCTAATCCTAATTCTTCTACCGAGAATATTGGAAATTCTGAACCAGGCAATCATTATCTGAAATTAATGCATACAGACACAGCCTATCAGCTTGTTACTGTAAAACCGAATACAGAATATACATTATCATTTGATATAGCGTGAAGTATAGGTTCTCCAGCAGAAGTAACAGTCGGTAATCTGAATGCCACTCAAGAAATAGTTCCATTAACAAAGAAGCAGTATACAGGATTTAAGCCGGAACATTATGAGATGAAGTTTAAAACAGGTGAGGATGTGTCAAACTTTGCTGTTAAACTTGCTTCCACAGCAAATGGAAGGGCTAAGTTTGATAATGTACAGTTAAAGGCAAATGAGAAATCTTATGTTTTAAATATGGACTTTGATCACAATTCAAGTTTAGAACCTCTTAAACCATTTGGTAATATAAAATACAATATTGAAGAGAATGCAGGAGTAAATAATTCTAAAGGGCTTCATGTAAACGCATCATCCGGTTCAGCATTGTTTGGATCCATAACTTTGAAACCTAATACTACCTACATATTGTCCGCATCTGGAAAAGTAAATACTCCTAGTTCAGAAGTATGGGTATCAGTAGATGTTAATGGAAGAGGCACAGCTAGTTTGGGATTCAACTCCTCACAGTATGAGCAAAAATCGGTCGAATTTACTACTCCAAATTCTATTAATTCAAGTGAATTCTACATTTATCATCTTGCTGCGTTCAGCTTTGATGTCAATCTTGATGATATTGTACTAGTTGAAAAGTAACCATAATAAAAAAGTATATTTCTATTATTGACATATGAAAATAATTTTAGAAATGAACCGCCATATCCATATCGACTAGATACTTTGAAATATTTATGGGAATTCAGCTCGTTTTTTCATTTGTAGGATTTTTACGTTTAGACACAGGTTGACCTTTACGATGTATGTTAAGGGCTATATTCTCCAAAATACTATATTTATGTATTGAAAGGAGTATCAAAGCTGGAAATTATAATCTACGCTACTCTTAAAAATTGTTTTTAGTAATGATTTTATTTATATAACTAGGAGGGGGAACATGAAATTAATATCAAAAATAGTAATGACCGCGTTAATAGTATTGAGTACATTTACATTCAACTTAGGTGGACAATTTGATAAAAGTTTTCTTTCTGCCTCAAAAGCATATGCGGATGTAATCAAGGCACTTCCACAAAATGCTTCAAAGATAGAGTTAGATTATGCTCCTGTGTATGACTACGACACAGATGGGTGTTATGCGACTGCAGCAATTTCTCCAGATGGTACGACTAACCCTGGTCTAAGTTTGGGCGGTTCCCCGGAAAGTGTCTGTAGAGATGTTAACCGACTGGAAAATTCAAACACTTATTCTCGGGCCAAATCAAATAATGGTTGGACTGCCATTATGTATGCGAGTTACTTTGAGAAAGATCAACAAACTTCGGGCCCTGTTGCGCTTGGACATCGACATGACTGGGAACACACAATAGTTTGGGTTAAAGATAGTCAGGTTCAATATGTAACTTATTCAGCACATGGTAATTGGTACACTAATCCTCGCTCAAACGTTAGATTCGATGGAAACCACCCGAAAATTGTATACCATAAGGACGGCGGCTTGACACATGCTTTTCGCCTGGCTAATAGCAATGACGAGCCGCCAGAAAACTATTATCACCAGTGGCTCCAACTACCAATGGTTGGTTGGAATGGCTATCCAAGCCCAAATATTCGTGAAAAACTAATGACTACGAACTTTGGAGATGCAACACTTGAGATCAAAGATGGAAGATTTGAAAAAGCCCTTGCTAACGCAAAGCCCCCCATTAACTTTGACCCTTATGCACCGGAACTGGAAGATGGTGGTACGTATCAAATAGTTTCTACTTTAAATAATAGTAGTGTCGTTGACTTAAATCAAGCAGATGGAAATGTTCTGTTGTGGCAAAATGGCAACGCTAATAATCAAAAATGGAAGCTAGTATATGATTCAAGTAAATCAGCATACCAACTTAAAAATATAGCAAATCAAAATTTAGTATTAGCTTGGAATGATCTTAATGGTTCTAATAATGTAGTTGCTACATCTAATCAAAATAAGGAAGAGCAATATTGGATACCAACAGAAGCAGGAAATGGATATTATTATGTAAGGAATAAGAAGGATCAAAACAAAGTGTTAGATGTAAGTGGTTATGGTACTGCAAATGGAACAAATGTTACAGTATATAATTTCCATGGTGGTAATAATCAAACATTCCAATTGTCTAATGTAACAGGGACTTTAACAAGAGAAGTGGAGTCACTCTATAAGGCACAGCCTGGTCAAACCAGTAGATCAAGTAATAATTTTTCACTTGAACATCTCGCGGCAGGTACCAAAGTACGAGTTGTTTTAGAAGGAACAGGTGCTACCTCTTTGTCATTTAACATTTCAAGAGATAAATCAGGTGCAGACTCTAGAATTTGGTCAAATGTTAGAGATGGTTCTGTTCTAACGATCCTTTCAGGAGATGATAGAAAAAATTTGTATATCTCTGGTCCTCCTAGCGGATATACTTCTAACGGTACATTTAAAGTGAAATTCTACGCTCTTCCAAACTGAAAAATATTATAACGTTTCTATTCCCTTTATATTAATCTAATTAGAAACTAAGTATGCATACTTCAAAAAATTATTTAGGCTTGCTCGATTGGGTTGACTATATTAATAGGAAATATAGTGTTCTGTTGCAAAGTTTTGTTAAGAGATAAAAAGGTTTGTTAAGTATAGCT
This sequence comes from Bacillus cereus group sp. MYBKT14-1, assembly GCF_051915185.1. Classification (NCBI taxonomy): domain Bacteria; kingdom Bacillati; phylum Bacillota; class Bacilli; order Caryophanales; family Bacillaceae; genus Bacillus; species Bacillus cereus group sp. MYBKT14-1. Next base: position 51,099 of record NZ_JBQAEF010000024.1, read on the forward strand.
GAAAAACCGAAGTCTGAGCCATGGCTTCGGTTTTTTTATATTGGCCTAGTGATGGGGGGCTATTCTGGCCCGCAGCAACATTTCCTAATAATAGATTTTTGTGTTTTTAATGACTAATTGTCTATCCAGTTCTGTTGCAAAGTTTTTTAAATGAAGTGTATATCTATATTGATAAATTTATTACAAAATTAGCTATAAATGATTCGAAATCCCAAAGTAAACTTTTACCCAAAAGTCTACTTTGGATTTATGTCAATCACTGTGTTTATAACATTTCTTCGTATTTCGAATAAACATCGAAAAAAGTATACATTCAAAACACTGTTATTTTGTGATCTTTCATGGCCATCAAATTAAGAAAAGTAATTACCCCCAAAAGAAAGAAGAGCTGACTTCTCAAAGTGGCTAACTGTAGAGAAAGAAAATTTTCATTTTGGGGGTACTTCAAAATCTTAGCTTGACAGAGATGGGATAGAACCAACAAAACGCGAATTTCGTACACTAAGTAATTTTTCACATAGAAAAGGCCGATTTCCTGTAAGCTAAGGGAATCGGCCTTTGTTTAATAGTGTAAAAAACATTCAACGGATAATTACATATCAACATTAAATATGAACATATTCACTTTAATAATCGGTAACCAAATGACAGTAAAACCAGTGTAAGACATATTATTTGGTTGTATTTAAAAACTCAAGTGCTTTGTTGAAAACTTCTTGGCCTGCTGGGGTGTTCATTTTGAATTGAAACTCATGCGCTAACTCACCAGAAATATTTTTATCAAAAAAGAGTTTATTTACATATACTCCTTTGCTTTCTAACGCACCTGCTAATGCTTTGCCTTGGTCTTCGAATGATGCAGTATTTCCATCTGTAATAAATGTTGGCGGATAATCTTTTGTAACGTGTTTCAAGATAGAAGCAATTTCTATTTCAGGTAACGTTTCAAAATCCTTCTCCCCAAAGTAAGCCCAACCAGTAGTACGCATAAAATCTTGAATTTCTTTAGTTGTTTCCATTTTAGCTAATGCTGGCATATTATATGGACCGCAAAATAACAACACTCCTTTAATTGTTGAAGGATCAACCAGAGAGGAAATTCTACTTAATTTTGAATAATCGGGAGATGTTTGGATATTAACAAATTGTCCGGATATTTGTGCTCCGGCCGAATCTCCTGCAAAATAAACATGATCTAATTTTAATTTATACTTCTTTGCGTTTTCCTTTATATATTCGTAGGCTTCACCAAGTTGGATGACTGGTGTAGGGTATTGCCTTTTAGGTGCAAGAGCATAATTTATATTTATTACTGTGTAACCACGAGCGGCTAATTCTACTGCATAACCAGTGATGTCAGATTTATCTCCACCTACAAATCCACCTCCATGTACCCAAAAAATAACAGGTGAATCTTCAGTATGATTTTTCGGATAAACAATGTCTAATGTACCATCGGGAAATTTAGATTTATAATTGATATCTTTAAATATATTTGTTTCTTTGAAGGAATTTTTATAATTATCAGATTCAACAAACATTCCACCTTCAAACGCTTTTTTTATAAGAAATGCTTTTGGGGTAGGAGAAAGGTTCCAATAACTAACTCCTGCAACAATTAATCCGAAAACAATAAGTAGAGATATAAACATTCTTTTTTTCCATACTCCTTTAGGCTTTGGTTGTTTTATTTTCATCATTATATGATTTCCATCCTTTTTAGTATGATAGTCACGAAAAAAGTAAAATGAGGATTACTATTTTAAAATCAGATGTATTTTCACCTCCTGATGTATATTTGCAGTTGTATACAAAAGGGTATTTGTTTTTACAGTACCCGCGTTACTTACAGTCTATATCCTTCTTCAAAATATATAGACTAAAATGATAGGTAAAACCTTTTGATACAAAATATTATATTAAAATTGTATACAATTTGCACTAGAATTTTATCATATTTGTGCCAGTATATAAAAAAATATTATGGTTTAAAAACTAGCAAAATAAATTATACCCGCTTTATAGTTAATCTGTTTATAAATAGATATATTATATGATAAACTAAATTATTGTATACATTATGTATTTTTTTGTGCAACAAGATAGATTGTCAGTAAAAGAAAGGAAAGACATATGAAAAAAACACGAGAACAAATAGCGTATATGAAAATTAAAAGTAAAATTATAGATGGCACATATGAAGAAGGGATGCGCTTAACAGAATCTAGATTAGAAAAAGAGTTATGTATGAGTAGGACGCCAATTCGCAATGCCCTTTCTCGTTTAACATCAGAAGGTTTTTTAAATCATCAAAGTCATTGTGGAATAACTGTAGCAAAAACAAAATCTTCATTCGAGAACATTATTGAGTTTTTGGAAATTCGTTTATTGTTTTTTAAACTATCAATTGAAAAAGTAATTAAAAATGATACAAGCTTTGACATAGCTAATTTAAAACAATGTCTGATAAATCTACCAACGGCTTTAGAGAGCGGCAATGTAAAAGAATTTCATAATGTTTTATGGAAAGTACATGAATTATTATTATCTCCAGCTGAAAACAAAACAATTATGCAAGTGATACAAGATATACAAGAAAAGAAACTTTTAGGTTCTGTAGAACTTAAATATATGAAACGTAAGCCATACGAAGAGGAAATGCTTAGTTTAATGAAAAATTTTGTTATGTATCTTGAAGAAAAAGAATATGAAAAAGCAACACACATATTTGAACGAATCAATAAAGAAATTATTTTAGGGTTATTGTAGTGATTAAAAAGAGCCAAAATGAGGTTTCATATTTCAGTCAACTTCTATAAATCAAAGTTCCATAATTGACCGTTTAGGGGACTCTATTTAGTTCTAATAAAACTGAAAGAAATGCAGTCAAAAACCAGTTCCAAAACTCATTATCAAAAACAAAGTTCCATAACAAACCTTAAATATCGTTTAAGGGATCTTTTTAACGAATTTCCCGAAAGAATTCGCCTTCCTCAAGCGTGTGAAGGGCGTAGCCCAACGGTAGGTGGGAGATGAATTTCGGTTTGGTAGCCAAAAGGTTTTCCGTTTTATTTTGCCTCTGATATAATCAGTATTATCAATTATAAAGGCTGGTATATAAATGAAATTAGATAGTAATAATCATTCAGTATTCTTGTTGTATTATCACCTTGTGTTGGTCGTGAAATACAGAAGAAATGTGTTTGATGATGATATGTCAGACTATGCAAAAGATATGTTTGTTCGACTATCCGAAAACTATAACATCACATTAGTTGAATGGAATCATGATGTAGACTATGTTCATATTTTGTTCAAGGCACACCCTAATACAGAAATGACAAAATTCATCAATGCTTATAAAAGTGCAAGTTCTCGACTTATTAAAAGAGACTTTCCACAAGTGAAAA
>NZ_JBQAEF010000025.1:0-48413 GCF_051915185.1 Bacillus cereus group sp. MYBKT14-1
GTTCATCCTGAGCCAGGATCAAACTCTCCAATAAAGTTAGTTTGTCTAGCATCTAAAATAAAAATTGACGTTTCACGTTGTTTGTTTCGTTCAGTTTTCAAAGAACTACTTCGTCACTCGGAAGCGACTTTATCAATATAACATTTCGTTATATTTTCGTCAACAACTTTTTTTCAATAAGTTGTTTTTCGTTTGTTTTGTTTGTTACCTTTCGTGGCAACGAATATAAATATACCAGTTTGATTATTAAAATGCAATAGTTTTTCTAATAAAATTTTTAACTTAGTAAAAAAGTATAAAAACAGCACATTTCTTCTATATAAATATAATTTCTCGCACTATCAAAACTTACTATACCCACGCAACTCATGCTCAAATAAAAAAAGCTTTGGAGAAATCTCCAAAGCTTAGTCTTGTTTATGGCGCATAGCAGGGAATAATAATACATCACGAATAGATGGTGCATTTGTTAATAACATAACTAGACGATCAATACCGATTCCTAATCCACCCGTAGGAGGCATACCGTACTCAAGAGCTTCAATATAATCGTCATCCATCATATGAGCTTCATCATTACCTTGTTCGCGCTCTTTTAATTGCGCTTCAAAACGTTCTTTTTGATCGATTGGATCATTTAACTCAGTGAATGCATTTGCATGTTCACGCGCAACGATAAATAATTCGAAACGATCTGTAAATCTTGGATCTTCATCATTCTTTTTCGCAAGCGGCGAGATTTCTACCGGATGACCGTAAATAAATGTTGGTTGGATTAATTTATCTTCTACTTTTTGTTCGAAGAATTCATTTATAATATGACCAACTTCCATTGTATCTTTAATTTCTACATTATATTCTTTTGCAAGCTCACGTGCTTCTTCTACACTCATCGGATTCCAGAAATCAGCTCCAGAGTATTGCTTAATCGCATCTACCATATGAAGACGTGTCCATTCTGGTTCTAGATTAATTTCATAATCACCATACTGGATTGTTGTTGTACCCAGTACTTTTTTCGCGATATGAGCAACCATATCTTCTGTTAACTTCATAATATCTTTATAATCAGCGTATGCTTCATATAATTCAATCATCGTAAACTCAGGGTTATGACGAGTTGATACACCCTCATTACGGAATACACGGCCAATCTCATATACTTTTTCCAAACCACCCACAATAAGACGCTTTAAATGTAGCTCAATTGCGATACGCATATATAATTCCATATCTAACGCATTATGATGTGTAGTGAAAGGACGCGCAGAAGCTCCACCTGCAATTGCATGCATCATAGGTGTTTCCACTTCAAGATAACCGTTGTCATCTAGGTATCTTCTCATCTCACGAATGATTTTACTACGAGTAACGAACGTTTCACGACTTTCCATACTTGTAATTAAGTCTAAGTAACGTTGACGGTAGCGTTGTTCAACATCTTTTAATCCATGGTATTTATCTGGTAATGGACGAAGAGATTTCGTTAATAGCGTAAAGCCTGTTGCTTTTACTGAAAGTTCTCCAACGTTTGTTTTGAACACTTTACCTTCAATACCTACTAAATCACCTAAATCTGCTGTTTTAAATAATTCATACTCGTCATCTCCAACAGCATCTTTACGAACATAAATTTGAACTTGTCCATGTAAATCTTGAACGTGTGCAAATCCAGCTTTCCCTTTTCCGCGTTTTGTCATAATACGACCAGCGATAGAAACAGCGATTTCCTTCTCCTCTAATTCTTCCTTAGAGAACTCTCCATATAGACTCACTAAATCAGTTGTTGAATTTGTGCGTTCAAATCTTTTACCGAACGGGTCAATTCCTTGTTCACGTAAATTATGTAGCTTTTCACGACGAACAATCAATTGGTCGTTTAATTCTTCGTGGTTCATGTTATCCATGATATTGATATCACTCCAGCTCTATTTAATTTTACAATATATACAGTATAGCATTTTCTACTCAACTAGAAAAACTGCCAGCAACTAACTGGCAGCTCTTCTTTCTTTCACGTAATTATAGGAAGTGTATAGAAGAATGTCAATCTCCTATGTCTATTATTAACCAACGTAAATTGTTTGTTGTTTCGCTTCCACTTCTTCTACAAATGTACCTAACACATTCGCAAGGTCTTCCCGTGTGTTACAAGCATTAATACCATTACGTACACTCGCATTACCACGAACACCTTTTAAATACCAAGCTGCATGTTTTCTCATCTCTCTTACAGCGACACTTTCGTTCTTTAAGTCAATAAGACGATCTAGATGTAACATACATACATCAATTTTCTCGCGCACTGTTGGTTCCGGCATTAATTCACCTGTCTCCAAATACTTTACCGTACGATAAATCATCCACGGATCTCCAAGAGCCGCACGACCAATCATAACACCATCTACACCAATTTCATCAAGCATACGCTTTGCATCTTGCGGCGTTGCGACATCACCATTTCCGATAACCGGGATATTTACAGATTGTTTTACTTGTTTAATAATATCCCAATCCGCTTTTCCTTCATACATTTGCACTCGTGTACGTCCGTGAACCGCCACAGCTTGGCCACCAGCACGCTCAACAGCCCTAGCATTTTCTATTGCGAAAATATGTTCTTCATCCCAACCGATACGCATTTTAACTGTAACCGGCTTTTCTACAGCATCTACAACCGCTGCTACCATTTCATATATTTTATTCGGATCTAAAAGCCACCTTGCCCCCGCATCACATTTAACGATTTTCGGCACTGGACAACCCATATTAATATCAATTATGTCTGCTGTCGTATATTTATCTACATATTTCGCAGCATCTACAAGAGTTTCTTTCTCTCCACCAAAAATTTGTAAACTTAATGGCTTTTCTCTCTCGTCGATATATAACATATCTAATGTTCTTTTATTATTAAGTAATATTGCCTTATCACTTACCATTTCAGCACAAACTAAGCCGGCACCAAATTCTTTTACTGTTAAACGGAATGCAGAGTTACACACTCCCGCCATCGGTGCTAGTACAACCGGATTTTTCATCTCGATATTTGCAATCTTTAACAATCAACCTACTCCTTCCTGTACAATCACTTTGGCATTAATTCCTCTATCGAAACATTTAATGCCTTAGCAACTTCTACTACAAAATCTTGAGAAGGCGATCTATTCCCTCTCTCAACCTCACCTAAAACAGATACAGATACCCCTAGTTCTTTAGCAAAACCTTCTTGTGTATAGCCTTTTAGCTTTCGAAAAGCACGAATGCGTCTTCCCCATTTTTCTGCTTCCATACCGTTACTCCCTCTCGCCTTTTCATTTCTTCTACTTGTGAACGTGAAATGTTTTGTTTTATGTCTTGATTAATCTCTAACAACGGAACGATAACAAAAGCTCTTTCAAACATCCGCGGATGCGGAACAATAAGATTCTCTGCTTCAATATTCTCTTGATTATAAAGTAAAATGTCAAGGTCGATAGTCCTCGGCCCCCACCTAATTTCCCTTTTTCTTCCTAGGTCATTTTCTACTTTTTGTGTTACTTTCAATAACTCTTGTGGTGATAAATTGGTAGAAATTTTTATAACTAAATTTAAAAAGCAACTTTGGTCAGTATAGCCAACTGGCTCAGTTTCATATACAGATGAAATATCATCAACCTGAATATAAGGATTTTTATTTAAAAACTGAATCGCTTCAGTTAGATACGTATAACGCTCTCCAATATTTGACCCTAATGCAATGTAAGCTATATTGTTCATGGACGTTCTCTCGTAATTTCTACTGCTACAGCACGATAATGACCCGGTATCGGTGGATCCGGCTTAATTACCTTAATTGTACAGCGTGAAATACTTTCATATTGTTTTAATATATCTGCAGCAATATTTTCAGCGATACTCTCCACAAGCTTATACTTTCTATCCTCAACAACTTTTCTACATAATTCGAAAAGCTCTCCATAATTGACCGAATGCTCTAAGTCATCACTTTCCCCTGCACGCTTTAAATCCAACTCCACCGTTAAGTCAACTTTAAATCTCTGACCTAATTTATTCTCCTCTGGGAACACACCATGATAACCATAAAACTCCATATCATGGATATAAATTTTATCCAATTACCTTACCCCCTTACCAATCATCGCATCCATCATTTTAGCCATACGCGCCATTTCTTTCACATCATGGACACGAACAAACTCACAGCCCTTTTCAATACCAAGACAAACGGTAGCTCCTGTTCCCTCAAGGCGTTCCTCCACTGGCAAATCTAATACGTGCCCAATAAAGGACTTTCTCGAAGTACCTAAGAGAACTGGATAACCTAGCACATTTAACTGTTCTAAATTACGCATCGCCTCTAAGTTCTGCTCAGGTGTTTTAGCAAAACCGATACCTGGATCTAAAATAATATTCTCATCTGGCACACCAGCATTTTTAGCAATTTTAATACTGTCATACAAATCAGCAATCATATCCGCCATTAAATTACGATAATTCATATTATCGCGGTTATGCATTAAAATGATGGGTACATCATAATGAGCTGCGACTTCAGCAATTTTTGGCTCCGCCTTCGCTCCCCAAATATCATTAATAATATGAGCACCAGCCTCAATTGCTTGCTTTGCAACTTCAGCTTTATATGTATCGATAGATATAGGCAATTTTACTTCTTTTGAAACTGCTTGAATCATCGGGACAACTCGCTTTATTTCTTCTTCTACTGATACTTTAGCAAAACCTGGGCGAGTAGATTCGCCACCAATATCAATAATATGAGCACCTTGACCTTGCATTTCTTTTGCGTGACGTACCGCAGCATCTACCTCGTTGTAACTCCCACCATCAGAAAACGAATCTGGTGTTACATTTAAAATCCCCATAATTAATGTTTTTTCATTTAAATTCAATGTATATTCGCCGCAGCGCAAATCATAATCCCACTTCAAACTACACATCTCCTCTTCGTAGTTCATTTCTGCTCCATAATTTCTCTCTTTGCATTCCATAAAGGTACATTAAACTTTTTGTAACCACTCCTACTTTACCCGGGAAATCCTGCGCTTCTATACGATAAAGCGGAACAATTTCTTGAATGGAGTTTGTTACGAAGACTTCATCCGCTGAAAGTAGCTCATCTTTTGTAAAGAAACCTTCCTTTACTTCTATATTTAATTCTTCAGCACTCTTTATAATAAACGCACGAGTGATACCATTTAAAATCCCTGTCTCTAACGAAGGTGTATATAAAACATCACCTTTCACAAAAAATAGATTCGAAACAATGCCCTCTGCAACATAACCTGCTTCAGTGAGGAAAATACCTTCCTTACTCACAACATTTCCAATTTCACGCTTCCCTAAAATATTATTTAAATAGTGATGAGACTTCAGGCGAAATGTCCCTTCCGGTGTATTTCGCACTTGTTTTAGAATAACACCTTCTTTTTCCACTACATCCCCTGGAGCTGTTAAAGGTTTTATAAAAACAATAACAGAAGGCTCTTCATACATTTCCGTTTGTAATCCTATTTCATCTATACCCGCCGATACATTAAAACGTACATATGCATGCTTCAATTCATTCTTAGCGAGTAAATCTTTCAAAATAAGCATCACATCATTTTTTGTCATTGTCCATTTAATTTGCAATGTATCCAGCGCCTCTATTAAACGGTTATAATGATCATCCAATAAGAAAGGATGACCATTATAAATACGAAACGTTTCAAAAACTCCAAGACCATATAAATAACCATGATCATAAGGAGAAATTCTCGCTTCACTTGCTTCTACATACTGACCATTTACGTAAATTAACATAATGTCGCACTTGGACTGTATTTACGAATGAAATTCTGCAACAGCTCTTTCCCATGAGAAGTCATAATAGATTCTGGATGGAATTGCACACCCTCTATCGGCAATGTCTTATGACGAAGTGCCATAATTTCCCCTTCCTCTGTCCAAGATGTTACCTCTAAGCAATCGGGTAACGTCTCTTTCTTAACAATAAGGGAATGATAGCGCGTCGCAGTAAACGGATTAGGAATATCCGAAAAAATCGTCTTTCCATCATGATGCATAAGCGACGTTTTTCCATGCATTAATCGCTCTGCACGGACAACCTCTCCACCAAACACTTGTGCAATGGATTGATGCCCTAGACAAACACCAAAAATCGGAATCTTTCCAGCAAAGTATTTAATAACTTCCATACTAATCCCAGCTTCATTAGGACTGCACGGACCTGGAGAAATCATTAGAAAATCTGGTTTCATATTCTCAATATCTGAAATGGTCACTTCATCGTTACGTTTAACAACGAGCTCTTGTCCAAGTTCTCCAAGAAACTGCACTAAATTAAATGTAAAAGAATCATAATTATCAATCATTAATATCATTTCTCTCACCTAACCGTTTCTTCACTACGTTCTTTTGCACGCCATAAAGCAATCGCCTTTTTTAACGACTCTTTATATTCATTTTCCGGATTTGAATCAATTACAATTCCCGCCCCTGCTTGTACATGAGCTTTTCCATCTTTAGCAAGAAGTGTTCTAATTACAATATTCAATTCTGTATCTCCAGAATAACCAATCCAACCGATTGACCCTGTATAAATCCCTCTTCGAACAGGTTCTAATTCCTCAATAATTTCCATCGTACGTATTTTTGGGGCACCAGTAATTGTTCCCCCAGGGAATACAGCCTTCACTAAATCAAAAGCATCTTTATCTTCTTCCACCTCACCACGCACATTAGAAACAATATGCATAACATGTGAGTATTTCTCAATTACCATAAATTCATCTACTTCTACAGTGCCATATTTACAAACACGTCCTAAATCATTTCTTTCTAAATCCACAAGCATTACATGCTCTGCTCTTTCTTTTTCGTTCTCAATTAATTCTCTTGCTAATTCTTCATCCTCTTGCTCATCCGCGCCTCTAGATCTCGTTCCAGCAATCGGTCTTGTACTTACTTCAGTTCCTTGTTTCTTAATTAACAACTCTGGCGATCCACTAACGATTTGAAAATCCCCAAGCTCCAGGTAACCCATATATGGAGATGGATTAATTTCACGAAGACTTGTATAAATTTCTAGTGGGTGTGTCTGTAACGTTCTTTCTTGTCTCGTCGACAAGTTTACTTGGAACACATCACCCGCTCCAATATATTCTTGAATACATTCAACTGCCTTCATAAAGCCAGCTTCAGTAAAAGCAACTGCTTCACTTTTCTTTTCAGGACTTTCAAAGGGCACGGTCACTTCAGGCGCTTCTGTCATCCAAAGACTCTTCCACTCATTTAGCCGTTCTTTCGCCTCTTCATATTTATCTACATAATGCGTAATAACCCATAACACTTGTTCTTTTTGATCATAGACAAATACGTCATCAAATAACAAAAAGAAGATGTCAGGTATATTAATATCATCTTCCGCAAGAGAAGGTAGCTTTTCAATATAACGGATACAGTCATAACTGAAATAGCCAATTGCACCACCTTGAAAAGGCGGATACTCTGGGTTATAGTCCGTCTTCCATTGTTCCATATATTCTTGCATTAAATCTAACGGATTCCCTCGTTTTATTGTTTCCTTACCACTTTCACTTATATGTAACGTTTCATCCTTCCCTCGAATTACCGCTACTGGGTTCAGCCCTACAATGTTATAACGACCGCCACGGCCGCTTTCTAACAAAATATGTTGCGATTTACCCTGAGAAAGAAATTTATATTGCTTAAAGAAATCTAACTGATATGGAATAGAAAGCGCTAAAGATTTTCTTCGTTGCATATCAACACCCCGTCTTCTTTTATCCCACCCTCTTAGATAAACCAGCTCAAACTACATAAGTTATTTATATAGAGATTGATTATACTCGAAGGCTAGTGAAAATAATTTAATTATACTACCTCTTATTTTACATGAAGTTTTCTAGTCATTCACTCTTTTCCTATTTCCAATCCCAAAAGAAAAAGCACCCTTTTTCAAGGATGCTTTTTCAATCGCGTTTAATTAGGATTCAAATTGATAAAGTGGTGTACTTAAATAACGTTCACCGTTACTCGGGATAATAACAAGTACCTTTTTCCCTTTACCTAACTTTTTCGCAACCTCTGTTGCTGCATAAATAACTGCGCCTGAAGAGATACCAACTAAAATACCTTCCTCTTTAGCCACTCTTCTCGCATATTCAAATGCTTGCTCTGTTTTCACTTGAATAATTTCATCATATACTTCTACATCCAACGTCTCCGGAACAAATCCCGCCCCAATTCCTTGGATTTTATGTGGACCTGGCTTCCCACCAGATAATACTGGTGAATCTGCAGGTTCTACTGCATAAATTTTAATATCTTTATACGCTTCCTTCAGTACTTCACCAGCACCAGTAATCGTTCCACCTGTACCAATACCTGCAATAAACGCATCTAATTGGTCGCCCATTTGTTCAATAATTTCTGGACCTGTTGTTAAACGGTGAATTTCTGGATTCGATCGGTTTTTGAACTGTTGTGGTATAAAGTAGCCATGTTCTTTTGCTAATTCAGTCGCTTTACGAATTGCTCCACCCATTCCTTCAGGCCCTGGAGTCAATACTAATTCCGCACCGTAAGCACGTAATAAATTACGACGCTCAATACTCATTGTTTCTGGCATTACTAAGATTGCATTATATCCTTTAGCAGCCGCTACCATCGCTAAACCAATTCCTGTGTTACCACTTGTCGGCTCAATGATTGTATCGCCCTCTTTTAATAATCCCTTTTTTTCAGCATCTTCAATCATAGCTAATGCGATACGATCTTTAACACTACTCCCCGGATTCATAAATTCTAATTTCAAGTATATATCTGCGCTGTCTGATTCTACGATGCGGTTCAACTTAACGATCGGCGTTTTCCCGATTAATTCTGAAACTGATTGTGCCACTCGCATTCCTGTCACTCCTAACACCGAGTATTTTTATTGGTTTTATCTATATTTAGATTTTGTCAGAAAATTCCCTGTTTGTCAATTCATTTGGAGGATTGCTCCTCTTAATTCCCTTATTACAAATTCTCGATTAAATTTGTAATATCTTCTTTAGAGAACTTGTATCGTTCATTACAGAAATGACAGTGAACTTCTGTCTCTTCCTCTTCTTCACGAACTTGCTCTAACTCTGTTTTACCTAAACTAATTAATACACTCTCAATACGCTCGCGTGAGCATGTGCAATTAAATTGAACATCCATTGTTTCTAATACTTTTACTTTATCTTCTCCAAGAACTGCATATAGTAGCTCTTCCGGAGAAAGACCTTGTTCAATCAACGTTGATACAGGTGGAATCTTTTGTAAACGGTCTTCAATAAATGAAATCGTTTCATCTTGCGCACCCGGCATAATTTGAAGGATGAATCCACCTGCCGCTAATATGCTATCATCTCCATTTACAAGAACACCAACACCTACAGAAGAAGGCGTTTGTTCAGAAACTGCAAAATAATACGTAAAGTCTTCTCCTAATTCTCCTGAAACGATTGGAGATTGACCAATAAACGGCTCACGCATTCCAATATCTTTAATTACAGTTACAAACCCCTCTGTACCTACCGCTTGATATACACGTAACTTCCCTTGTTCTGTTCCTTCAAAATCAACATGCGGATTCGTTACATAACCACGTACATCTCCATTTGCATGAGCATCTACTAAGATAGGGCCAATTGGACCGTTACCTTCTACCTTAATCGTTAACTTTTGCTCGCCCTTTAACATTGCGCCCATCATTGTACCCGCAGTCAAAGAACGCCCTAGTGCTGCTGAAGCTGTTCTCCATGTATCATGACGTCTTTGCGCCTCACTTACTGTATTTGTTGTACGCACACTATACGCACGCACTTCTCCATCAAATGCTAACGCTTTTACTAAATAATCTTTCATACGTATTTATTCACCTTTCTCATGCTGTAAATTTGCATTACGTTCATATAACATATACAAACCTTTTAACGTTAAAAACGGATCTACAATATCAATTACATTCGATTCTTCGGAAATTAATTTTGCCAATCCACCTGTTGCAATAACTTTAGGTTCTTGTCTAGCTTCTTCTTTCATACGCTTAACAATACCTTCCACTTGTCCAACATAACCATAAAGAATACCAGATTGCATCGCACTTACTGTATTTTTCCCAACAACACTGCTTGGTTTTGTAATTTCGATACGAGGAAGTTTTGCTGCTCTGCTATATAAAGCCTCTGCTGAAATCATAATTCCTGGCGTAATAACTCCACCCATATAATGTTTTTCTTCGTTAATATAACAATATGTAGTAGCCGTACCAAAATCAACAATAATGAGCGGACTTCCATATAAGTGGATTCCTGCTACTGCATTTACAATTCGGTCTGCGCCTACTTCACGCGGATTTTCATATTTAATATTTAGTCCTGTTTTTATCCCAGGCCCTACTACAAGCGGTTTAATTTTAAAATATTTTTCACACATGCGCTCTAAAGCAAACATAATTGGTGGTACGACTGAAGACACAATAATACCTTTCACATCTTCAAACGAAAGACCCTCATGCTCAAGCAATTGCTTTACAAGCATTCCATATTCATCTTCTGTCTTATGACGATCTGTTTCCATGCGCCAATGCTGACGAAGTTCCCCCTCTTCAAACACACCTAGTACAGCATTTGTGTTCCCTACATCCAATACAAAAATCATATTCTCACCACTTATCTTATTTAATCTATATTTGTGCAGTATGTATAAAACTTATAAAAACATCATATCACACATACTTATATAATCAGCTTTCCTATCCTCATCATTTTACAAAAAGATTGCTCTCTATTTCAATTTTTAATACTAGTTTTACTTAAATTACTTTATCCACTAAGTTCTCAATAGTAATTAACAAAGATTTTAACAAACAAAAAAGGAGTGACGATAGTCACTCCTTCACTTCTTACTTATCTTCTTTATCTTCATCGTCTTTCTTCATGTTGATGTTTACTTTCACATCATCTGAAGATGTTGGACGTTCTGGCAATCTGCCGTAATCACATAAATGATTGATTTGCTCTGCATCTAACGTTTCTACTTCAAGTAACGTTTGTGCGATAATATCTAGTTTATCACGGTTTTCAGTAAGAATTTGTTTTGCACGAGCATAACATTCTTTCATAATTGATTGCATTTCCATATCGATTTCATGTGCAATCGCATCACTATAGTTTTGTTCTGAGTGGAAGTCTCTTCCTAAGAACACTTGACCACCTTGCGAGCTACCAAATTGCATCGGTCCAAGTTTGTCACTCATACCAAATTCCGTAACCATACGTCTTGCAATACCAGTCGCACGTTGGAAGTCATTATGAGCACCTGTACTCACTTCACCAAATACAATCTCCTCAGCTACTCGGCCACCAAGTAAACCAGTGATTTTATCAAGTAACTCTGGTTTCGTCATGAAGTAACGATCTTCTTTCGGAAGCATTACCGCATATCCACCAGCCTGACCACGAGGGACAATTGTTACTTTATGAACGACATCTGCTTCATCGAGAACAACACCAATTACAGTATGACCTGCTTCATGGAAAGCAACGATATTACGTTCTTTTTCAGAGATAACACGACTTTTCTTAGCTGGACCTGCAATAACACGATCCGTCGCTTCATCGATATCACTCATATCAATTTTCTTCTTATCTTGACGTGCAGCTACTAAAGCAGCTTCGTTTAATAAGTTTTCAAGATCCGCACCAGAGAATCCTGGTGTACGAGTCGCAATTGCTCTTAAATTAATATGCTCATCAAGTGGTTTATTACGCGCATGTACTTTCAGTACAGCTTCACGGCCATTTACATCTGGACGATCTACTGTAATTTGACGGTCAAAACGACCTGGACGTAATAACGCTGGGTCAAGAATGTCTGGACGGTTTGTCGCAGCAACGATAATAATACCTTCGTTTGCACCGAATCCATCCATTTCAACAAGTAATTGGTTCAATGTTTGCTCACGCTCATCATGACCACCACCAAGACCTGCGCCACGTTGACGACCTACTGCATCAATTTCATCAATGAAAATGATACAAGGAGCATTTTTCTTTGCATTTTCAAATAAATCACGTACACGTGATGCACCGACACCGACAAACATCTCTACGAAGTCAGAACCACTGATAGAGAAGAATGGAACGCCAGCCTCACCTGCAACAGCACGTGCTAATAAAGTTTTACCTGTACCTGGAGGTCCAACTAATAGGACACCCTTTGGAATACGAGCACCAACTTCAGAGAACTTACGAGGGTCTTTCAAGAATTCAACTACCTCAACAAGTTCTTGTTTCTCTTCATCCGCACCAGCAACATCTCTGAAACGAACTTTTTTCTTTTCATCATTATATAACTTCGCCTTACTTTTCCCGAAGTTCATAACACGGCTACCGCCGCCTTGAGCTTGGTTTAATAAGAAGAAGAATAAAATGAAGATGATGACAAATGGAATGATTGAAGTAAAGAATGTTACCCAAGCACTTGTTTCTTCTGCTGGTTGATACTTAACTTCGGCACCTTTCGCTTTATCATTAATTTTCTTTTGTAATTCCTCAGTATTTGGTGCATAAGTAACAAATTGTTCTCCTTGGCTAGAGTTATTAAATTGTCCTTTTACCTCAAATACACCATTTTTCGGTTGAAGTTGCACATTACGCACTTCACCGCTTTCTAGTTTAGTAATGAATTTGTCGTAGCTAACTGATGTCGTTTTTTGTGTCGAACCATTAAAATAGCTCACGATTCCAATTACTACTAAGAATATCAGTAAATAAAAGATGGTATTACGGAAGATACGATTCATTCCTAACCTCCTCTCACGGCATAAACACTATAGTAAATCGTAACATAGAAAAACTTTCCTATACAATTGTGAAGCCTATATTTAATTAATTTGAGTAAACGCTTGGTTTTAATACGCCTACATAAGGAAGATTACGGTATTGCTCTTTATAATCTAATCCATATCCTACTACAAATTCATGTGGAACAGTAAATCCAACATAATCCGCTTTCAGATCAACCTTACGGCCTGTTGGCTTATCTAATAATGTAACAATTTTTACAGACTTCGCTTTACGATATTTGAATAAGTCTACTAAGTAGCTTAGTGTAAGACCACTATCAATAATATCTTCGACGATTAAAATATCGCGACCTTCTACAGAAGTATCAAGATCTTTTAAAATTTTCACTTCGCCTGTTGAAACTGTAGAGTGACCGTAACTAGATACAGCCATAAAATCCATTTCAAGATATGTATCTGTTCTCTTTAATAAATCTGCCATGAATGGCATTGCGCCTTTTAATACACCAATTGCAAGAGGTACTGTGTTTTTATAATCCTCTGCAATAATTGCACCTAGTTCGCGCACCTTTTCTTGTATTTGCTCTTCAGAAATTAATACTTTTTCGATATCTTGATTCATCATTTCATTATCCTCCCGGAAGACTCCTTGCTTTTGTAGTGAATAATCATATATTTATCCTTCTTTGCCATCTCTTTCGAAATTGCAAATGCAGATCGTTTCAACAAGGGTACCCAAATAATAGTCCCACTTGCATCACAAACGACCGGCCATTCTTCTCTTTTTTCTTTCGGTACTTTCGCTTCGATAAAAATAGCTTTTATCTTTTTCGTGCCATTCATACCTTGTATTGACATGCGATCTCCATTTTCTCTAGAACGAATACGAAGTGGATATGATATATCATTATACTTAGCAACAAATACTGTTTCATTCATGTTACTTGGTATATCTTCGCTCACCTCTGTTACAAATTCATCCCCGTTCAATAGCGTAATGGTCCCGGGTACTAATAAATCTTGTGAAAAAGGAGAGACAATTTCTTGTTTAAATCTAAAGCTACACTCCTCGTATGAACGAACAATTTTCAAATCACCCGGAAAATCAAGTGAACCTGAAGGTTGTGTCCGCTTAAAAAACTCAATCAACTTGTCAATATGTATAGAAGAAAGAGAAGATGGAATCTTATATTCATAAAGATAGTTTAATATTAGTTGAATCCCTCTTCTTTGTAAAGGCATAGACATGGATTCAAAGGCAGGAATTGATAAGCTAATTTGTTTATCACTTTTTTTTGTAATTACTTTATTCATTTTCTCAAAAGCTAATTCCTGCAAATAAGCCTCATCCTCTTGCATCTGCACGCTAAATTTTTGGAATTTCTCATGCATTTGTGGATTTTCTTCTTTCAAATGAGGAAGGACATATTTACGTAATCGATTCCTTGTATATACTTCCTTTTTATTACTCGGATCTATACGTGGCATTAAATTTAGCTTATTACAGTAATCAACAATTTCTTCCTTCGTTACGCCAAGTAACGGCCTAATTAAATATCCATTATGAAAAGGACGCTTCACTGCAATTCCTGCATATCCTTTCGGAGTACTCCCTCTTACAAGACGCATTAAAATTGTCTCGACTTGATCATCTCCATGATGTCCAAGAGCAACATATCTCGCATCATATTTCTTCATTATTCTTTCCAAAAATGCATATCTGCATTCTCTCGCAGCAACCTGTGCATTCATTCCGTATTGCTGTTGATATTGTGATACATTAATCCTTATCGTTTCACAAATAATTCCCAGTTCTTCACAAAGGCCCTGCACAAACTGTAAATCCTCATAAGATTCATCACCTCTAAACATATGATCCACATGAGCAACTACAATTGCCAACTGTTTTTCCGCTCTTTTTTCTAATAAATAATATAAAAGCGCTAACGAGTCAGGACCACCAGAAACTCCCACAACAATTGTTGAATCATTCTTTAATACATCATGCTGCTTTACAAAGTCATCTACTTTTTCAACAAATGTATCTTTCAACTTCGCAATCACCTTTCATTAAACAAGAACAGCAACCTTAGTCACCTTGTCTACAATGGTACAACTTTTACAAACATTGTGCAAAAAAAAGATATACAAAAATTACATTTTTATCTTACATCCTCCGTGTATATTCACAAAATTAATAACATTACCTTTTCCCACAAAAAAACCTAGGTATTCACCTAGGTTTTTAAAATCAAATTATAGATAAACATTCCACTTATATTTTACTGCGCCTGCATTCCTACAATCGGAATCGTAGCCCACTTCGGCATATTTTTCTTCACTTTTGCCACTACAATAGTCATATCATCATTTATATAACCATCACAAGAGCGAATCACTTCTTCCATAATGATATCAGCAATTTCTTGCGGGTCTTCGGTTTGCAATTCTTTAATTTTTCGTTTCATCCACAATTCATGATTCTCCACATGCTGTGCTCCTTCAAAAATCCCATCGCTCATCATAATAAGAATATCGCCCGTTTTTAATTGTTCACCCACCACATCAACTTCAACATCTTCGATGATTCCCATCGGCAAATTACTTGCTTCAATTTTCAAAATATTATTTGCGCGTTTAACAAAACTCGGCGTCGATCCAATCTTTAAAAACCTTGCACTCGCATCCCGCAAATCTACCATAGCTAAATCTAATGTCGTAAACATTTCTTCTGTCGTTCTCAAAGAAAGAATTGAATTGATAGACTTAATTGCTATTTCTTCATCAATGCCTGATTGGAGTATTTTTTGTAATAATTTCACCGTTTCCTTACTTTCCATATGAGCTCTTTGCCCATTACCCATACCATCACTAATCGCAAGTGCATATTTACCAACACTTAAATCCATCATCGCATAAGAGTCACCCGAAACAAATCCACCGCCTTTTGCAGCTGTAGCCAATCCTGTATCAAGAGAATACGTCTTCGCCGAACCAAATGATATTAAACTATGGCCATTTGGATAAGAAGACTTTTCTTCATGTTTAACGACAATATTTTCTTTAAGGATATCTGAAAGCATCGGTGCAACTAACTTTTCACACTCACCATGTTCATTAGATGCAACTGGAATTAACATTTCAATATCAATACTTCCTCTATCTAAACAATAAATATCAACATGCTCTACTTCGACACCAAAATCTCGGAACGCTTGCATAATCTGTTCTTCCTGCACTTGATGATTTTCACGCTCTCGTTGTATCTCCTTAGCAAAATCCTCCATAACCTTTGATACACCTAATAGTTGCTCCGCTACTATTCTACGATTTTCCTTCATTTGTTTTCGTAATTTTTGTCCCTCATAGAAGTGATCTAATTCACCGGCTACTAAATCCGTCACTTTTTTCCCTCTCACACAATGCTTGTCCCACTCACGAACTAATTTACGATTATGTTGCAGGGTTCCTTCTTCCGTTTCATTCATTATTTGTTTCATATAATCGTACGTTTTATCAAAATTCACTACCCAGCATTGATCCTTTTTAAAGCATGTTTGACATGTTTTCGCAGTAATTGTACTCAAAAACAAATCTGCTTCTGTCTCTTTATCTTCTTCCTCTACATACCCATATACAGAAAAGCTATTAGATAAAGCAGCAAATACATTTGCAAATTGGTTGATTTTATTTGCTGTAACATCACGCATCCTTCTTAAATATTGTTGTTGATCTTGCGAATGCTCTTGTGTACCTGGCATAAATTTAGCAATACGATCCAAAACAAGCTTCGGTGTTAATAAGAAGATAACAATCGCTACACCTGACTCAATTAAAGTTGTTACAATATTTGTCTGTTTGTCTACATATAATGTAATTAAGCTTGTCCCAATTAATAAACCTAAACTAACACCTAAACGCTTTCCTTCTTTTAACAATCCACCAAGCAATCCAGAAAAAGCAAGAAGGCTAAGCTGAGACAAGCTAGACACATTTGCTAAACTTAATATTAGTCCTGTTACAACCCCCACTGTAGACCCTGTGGCAGCACCCGCAATAAATGCAAATACTAGCACTAAATACCTTGTAAAAATATGTTGAATAGAAGCATCATATACAAACCAATCTGTTGTACCCGTTAAAACAGATGCTAGTAATATAATCAAACAAACAATTTCTTCCGTCTCTAATGCCTGTTGTTTTCCTTTCCTTTCCACTAAAAGTGGGACACTTTGTAAAAATATCATAGTTAATACAAAACTAAGCCCAGCCTCAATGGTACTAACGAGTAAATCGTACATGGTGACAGTTTGTTGCGCAAAATATACAACAACTAAGTGTGCGGTTAATGCGGAGATAAATACTTGAAATGGAACAAGTCCAACAGTTTTACGTGTAAATCGACTAAAGAAGATATTATAAATGAAGAAGGTAAAGATAGATGCAAAGGTAAAAAACAAATTATCTATCGATACTGAAAGAGCTCCTCCCATTAGAGCTAAAAATGCTAGCGGCATCTTATCCCGCTTCATAACATAAACAGCAGCAAAAAATGGCAGTGCAAACGGTAAAATATTTGTTAATATATATGCTCGTCCCAAAAGAAAACCAATAACAACAATAATAAATCCCCATCTAAAGAAAACTTGCTCAAATTTCATTCGCAACTTACTCGTCCACTTTATTCCATCAAGCTGACTCTCATTCATTGCCAATGCACTTGTATTCATAGTATTCCTTCCTGCTTTAGGCATATTTTTAACACCACCTGCATAGTTTAATTACTGTCATTATAAAAGATGATTGTTGGTTTTTTTGTCAAAACAACAGTTTTCACTTTTATAATCGTTCGACTTTTTATTCGAAATAACTCTACAGATATACAGGGTATGTAAGTTATTTTCGATATTTTAATTAAACATTCAGAAAATATAGGGTGATTTTGTAGAAGTGTTGTATATCTTAATTTATTTAACAAAAAAAGATCATGCAAATTTGCATGATCTTTTTAGATGACCCGTACGGGATTCGAACCCGTGTTACCGCCGTGAAAGGGCGGTGTCTTAACCACTTGACCAACGGGCCGTTAAATTAAATATAGCGGCGGAGGGGATCGAACCCCCGACCTCACGGGTATGAACCGTACGCTCTAGCCAGCTGAGCTACACCGCCATGTCGTCTTATTTAACGGACAATTAGTATCTTACATCAGATACTAATTAAAGTCAACACATCTCAAAAACTTTTTTGAAAATATTTTTTACATATAAAAAAGCACCCTGAGACATTACTCTGGGTACCTCTCTATATGTTAAAAACTAAACGTCCTTATTATCCGCGACGCGCGCCACGGCCACCACGTTTAGACTCTGTGTTACGCTTTAAAGAAGTTAAACGATCTTCGCTATCTTTTAAGAAGCGTGCCATCTTTTGCTCAAATGTTTCTTTCGGAGCTCGGTCGTTACCGCCACCGCGATTATCTCTGTTGAAAGAGCGATTATTACGTTGTGGACGTCCAGAACGTTGTTGATCACCACCGCGTTGGTATTCACCACGTGGACGATCTCCTTCTGTTTTTTCACGTTCTTTCGCTTTTTTGATAGATAAACCAATCTTTCCATCTTTTTCAACATTAATAACTTTTACTTCTACTTGGTCGCCCACTTTTAAGTGATCGTTAATATCTTTTACATAGTTATCAGCAACTTCACTAATATGAACAAGACCCGTTAAGCCCTCTGGCAGCTCCACAAAAGCCCCAAAATTTGTAATACCTGTTACTTTACCCTGTAACTTGCTGCCTACCTCGATTGACATAAAAAAAATGCTCCTCCTTAGTGGTTAAAAAGTCAAATTTTACTTTATTATATATAATCCTAAAATATAGTGTCAATAAGACATACTCTACTTAGAAACAGGAAAAATTATCTCCCCTTTACCAGAGAAGAAATAATCCCTTCTAGCAATCTTTAATACGTACTCTTCATCATTTAACTTTTGAACTTCGTCTTTTAGACTTTTTTCTTTATTCGTTAATGAATCCAGTTCTTTTTTCATGTCCTTAACTTTTGCTTCTTTTGCTTTAATGGAACTGTTTTGTTGATAAAACGTTACACTAATACTCGCAATAATTGTAAAAGTAAAGACAAGAAAAACCGCTAAACGGCGATAAAGTCGCTTCCTGTTCTCATCCGTTTGTATTATATGCTCTTTAACAGGATTTGGACTCTGTTTTTCGATTGTTCTTTGTCTCAGTTCCCTCATTTCCGAGGTCCCCCTAACTTCTTTTTTATATGCTCCCATAGTTGGAAGATATGTCCCTTCAATTTTGCTATATATTGCAGGAACCCTATATGTTTCACTATAAAAAGTTTAACACGATTAGGGAGAAGTTTCCATATGAGCGAAGCAATAAATCGAACAGGCCAGAAAAAAACTTTCCATATGAAAAGTAATATCCAAATCACCATTTTCCATAACACATGTCCAATTGAAAGCAGTATACGAAATAAGAATAATATAAATGCAATAAATAGCTGCGCTATAATAATAACAGGTTTTATCATGAGTAGCTGTATAATTCGAACAAAAAAATATGTTGTTTGCATAAAAATATAGATGAGAAAATTTAACAGCTTCATGTATAGTGCCTTCAATAAGCTTTGATATGCCGCAAAACCACATAATAATGCCAAAAACACATATATACGTAGCTCAGCTTCATTTACGAGAAGCAATACATAAAAGACGAATAATGCTTGGACAATCCAAAATAATATATCATGTATAAATACAAGCCAACGTTTACGTTCTTGGCGCTTTAAAAAACGTTGATATGTATCTAAAGACGCTCCAATCCAAGCACCCATTCCAATCATTGAAAGCATTGTATACAACTGAATTGTTAAGCTCATTTAAACAACTTACTAAAGAAACCTTTAGTTTTTTCCCCTTGATTTTCATCAATATACAGCATCTCATTAACTTTCCCTTTAATCGACACAATACCTTTTTCCACATCTAAATTTTTCATTTGTAAATTTTGACCACGAATCGTTAAAAAACCCATTACGGTCTCTAGTAAAAACTCTTCGCTATCAAAACTCTCTACCTGCTTCACACCGGT
This sequence comes from Bacillus cereus group sp. MYBKT14-1, assembly GCF_051915185.1. Classification (NCBI taxonomy): domain Bacteria; kingdom Bacillati; phylum Bacillota; class Bacilli; order Caryophanales; family Bacillaceae; genus Bacillus; species Bacillus cereus group sp. MYBKT14-1. The sequence goes on from NZ_JBQAEF010000025.1 coordinate 20,016, forward strand.
AATATCAATTATACGCCTGCCACGCATAATAATGTCATGCTCTACAGAAACATTTTGTTGATTAGAAGACGTAGGTGAGTAACCATTATTCACGTAAATCCCCCCATAGGTTTTTACTAGCTAATAGTAATGTATGAGGGGATACATGATTTTAGAACAAGCCTTCTTCCGCTTTTACTTTTTCTTCACGAACTAAGCTATACATATTTGCTGCATCTTCTTTTTTAGTTGTTTCTTTTAATTCATTTATTTTCACAGTCACTATTTTTTGACCAAAACGAATTGTTAATTCATCAGCTACTTTCACATCAGAACTCGCTTTTGCCACTTGACCATTAATAGATATTCTTCCTTGATCAGCTACTTCTTTCGCTAATGTTCTTCTTTTAATTAAACGTGATACTTTTAAAAACTTATCTAGACGCATATCAAATCCCCCTATTAACGCTCTGTTTGTTTCGCTTCTTCCCATAAAACATCTAACTGTTCTAATGATAAATCTTTCATCTCTTTATTCATTTCAGCTACTTTTGCCTCCATGTATAAAAAACGACCAGTAAATTTCTCATTAGTTGAACGTAACGCCTCTTCTGGATCTATTTTGTAATGACGAGCTATATTAACAAATGCAAATAGTAAATCACCAAACTCACCCAGCATCTTTTCCTCATCCATATTTGTAACCTCTTGTTGGAACTCTTGCCATTCTTCCAAAGCTTTCTCTATCATCGGTTGCACATCAACCCAATCAAATCCAACCTTACCAGCTTTCTTCTGAATTTCATAGGCGCGTAGTAACTGTGGCAAACTTTTTGGAACGCCATTTAAAACAGATTCTTTCACGAATCCTTTTTCTTGTTTTTTAATTTCTTCCCAATTTGCAATCACTTCATCAGCGCTGTTTACATCCGTATTTCCAAACACATGCGGATGGCGACGAACCATTTTCTCAGATAGAGTTCGAATGATATCATCTATAGAGAACCAACCTTCATCTTCTCCGATTTGAGCATGAAGCATAACTTGTAATAATATATCACCTAATTCTTCTACTAAGTGATCATCATCCTCTTCATCGATTGCTTCCAACACTTCATAAGCTTCCTCAATTAAATATTTCTTTAATGATTGATGTGTTTGCTTTTTATCCCACGGACAACCATTTGGACCACGAAGTTCCGCAATAATTTCTCTAAGAACATCAAACTGTTGATACAAGGACGCACGCTCCTGAACTGGCGGCACGTACACACTCGTTAAATTATTCAATTCCGTTTCATGATCTAACATGTACAACGGTACCTTCTTTACTTGTTCAAATGAAGTTCCTGCAGCTGTTACGATATACACTTCATAATCATCTGGTAACATCTCCATTAATGTTAATTTCACATCAGATGCAACGAATGCATCATATACTTGGCAAAAGATTAAATGTTGACGCAGTTCTAATTGCCCTCTTTCAAATGATGTAGCATCAAGTAATTGGAATCCTTCAATCGGATCAATCTTTAGACTTGCAAACATAGGATCAAGGAAACTTTGTCCACCCTCAATTCGCACTTCAACATTTGAAACTTCTCCTTTTTCTAACAGCAGCTGAACTGTTCTTTCTGCTACAAGTGGATGCCCGGGAACAGCATAGATAATTTCTGTACCTTCAGCTTGTTCTAGCAATTTATTCGCAATTGTTTCATATACAATTTCAAACGTATCATGCGCTTCATATACAGCATCAAAAGACGTATATTGTACGCCTTCTTTCTCCAATTCTTCTATAACTGGATGTTCCTTCGTTCTAACAAACAGATGGTCTGCTTCTTTTATTTTTCGATATACACCCATCGTTAGCTGATCTAATTCACCAGCTCCTAAACCTAAAATAGTAATGATTCCACTCACAACCAGTCACCTCTATCCACTCTTCTTCAATGAACCTTCTTTTTTCTCTTGTTTCATAACGGTTCCTAATTCTTTTTTTGTAAATACACGTAATTTCAAAATAAAAAACATATATGTCAATCCGCCGATGGCTACACCTAACAACGCTTCAAGCGTCGCGCTTCCTCTATGTTCCGTATTAATTACTAATCCAGACATCTGTAACACACGTGTGAACATCATTAATACAAACCCCATACAGATACCACTAATTACTATCCCTAACATATTTCGCTTATTGATAAGTGACCCTGATACAGCTCTCGTAAGCAACAAACTATTTAATCCAGAGATTATAATTAACGCACATAAAGTCGCAAAAGCTGCACCTTTCACACCAAAATAAGGCATGAATATATAATTTAACCCTAACTTTAAGCAACCTCCAAATACAACAAATAACGCTGGCTTAAACGTTTGCCCTAATCCTTGTAAAATAGAAGCTGTCGTAATTGACAATGAACTAAATAAAATAGATAACGATAAAATAGATAAAACATCTGATCCATCACTGTTTTCAAACAACATAATATTGGTAGGTTGAATAATACAAGTTAGTCCAATAGCTGCTGCAAGTCCAATAACAAATGTTATTTTCATTGCTAACTTTACCTTTTCTTGAATAAAGGAAAGATCTCCTCTTTCCTTCGCCGCTGTAATAATCGGAATAAGTGACAACGAGAAAGAAGTCGTCACAACAGTACCTAATTGCATTAGCGGAATACTTCTATCATAAACACCCTTTAATACCTTTGCATTTTCAGCCTGTTCTCCCGCACCAATAAGTAAGCTGTAAAAGGACACTGAATCAGCCATCTGTATAAAAATAAGCACTAAATTACTAACACAAATCGCTAACCCCTGCCAAAAAAGGATTTTAACTATCTTCCTTTTACCCTTAATTCTCGCTGCACTTTTGAAGAATATAGAACGAAAATCTTGACGCATATACAATATAAGTACAATAATCCCAATAAGTCCACCCGCAATTGAGCCTAACATAGCCCCTGCACCAACTGTATATAAATCAAATCCGTGAGCAATTAGGAATAGTGATAAAAATACAATAATAGAAACTCGAATTGTTTGTTCTATTACTTGCGAAACAGCCGTTGGCATCATATTATTAAATCCTTGAAAATACCCTCTTGCTACAGACAAAAATGGCATCAATAAGAATGAAAATGAAATAACACGTAGTAACTTATCTAAGTGTATATCGCCCATAGCTACCGCAATTGTTTCGGCCCCAAAAAACAATGTAAAGAAGCCTATAAAACCAATTCCTAATAAGAACCAAAAAGATACACAAATAATTTCTTCTGCTTCTTTTTGTTTTCCCCGCTCTAGTCGTTCTGCAACCATTTTCGAAATGATAACAGGAAATCCATAAGTAGCTAAAATTAAACAAAATCCATAAAACGGGTAAATTTGTTGGTAAATATAAAACCCAATATCCCCCGCTATATTTTGATATGGAATACGGTAAAAAGCGCTTAATACTTTTGTAACGAAACTTGCAATCGTTAATATAATAGCCCCACGCCAAAAGGCTTGATACTTCTTCGCTTCCATACAAGAAAACTCCTTTTTCTATTCTCACCTCTCGTATTATATCATAAAGAAAAAAACAAACTCCCTTACCAACACGGGTAATAATGAGTTCCTAAATGTTAAAAATATTCAACGAAAAAAGGTAGCAAAGTGCTACCTTCATTCAATATACATATATCTCCAAATAATTGATTTCTCAAAAAGAAAGATCATAATTAGGAAAGATTGCTACTTCTAAAATCAATATACCCTTACTGTTCCATTTGTTTCGCTAAGAAACTGGCAGCAGTATTAACCGCTTTATGCTCGATCTCGCTTATAATGGCTTCTTTTGAAAAAATAATGACGGCTCCAATCGGATCCCCGTTTGCAACAATCGGTCCAACTGTATAAGAATGAACCTTTTCTGTTACACCATCAATAATGGAAATATCACTTTCATCCGTCATAATAACAGACTTTCGTTCTTCCATCGTTTTTTCAATTAGATCGCCAACACTTTTATTTAAGTATTCTTTTTTCGATACGCCTGATACTGCGATGATAGAATCTCGATCACACACAAGCACATTATGTCCTAAGCTGTCATATAAAGCATCAGCATATTCTTTCGCAAAATCACCTAGCTCACTAATTGGAGAATACTTCTTTAAAATTACCTCTCCATCGCGATCAACAAATATTTCTAGTGGGTCTCCTTCTCGAATACGTAAAGTTCTACGAATTTCCTTCGGGATTACTACCCTGCCTAAATCATCAATTCGACGTACGATTCCAGTTGCTTTCATTCTAATGCTGCCTCACTTTCTACTGATGATCAAAGTGGTGAATTTACCTGTTCATGTAAAAATCACCAACTGTTAGACATAGTATTTTACACATTAGTTCTTCTATGCACGTCGAATTGTATTTTTTTATCTTATTTTAGGCATTTATTACTTCTTTTTTTACATCTGGTAAGCCTTTTAATAAATTTTCAGCAATTGTTAACCACTTCGATGTCTCTAAGCCATTTGTTTTCATAACAATTTTCAATTGTGATCCTTCCATTCCTAAACCGATCATACGTCCAAAACTATTTCCGAGCATGAATAATTTTCCACCATCAATATTTTGACTTGCTTGTTCAGAAAATAGGAATGTTACTTCAAATTTATTCTGCTTAATTAATTCAATTTGTTCTTTCATTGCCAACACTTTAATATTTGCAATTTGTAATAAATAACCAACTTCTTGTGGATAATCGCCAAATCTATCGATCATTTCTTCCTGCAATTCTTCAATATCCTCAATTGCAGAAACACCTCTAAATTGTTTATACATCATAATTTTTTGCTTACTATCTGAAATATAAGCATCTGGTAAGTATGCATCTACCTCTAAGTCAATTTCAACATTAACTATATTTTCAGCCCCATCTGTTCCTCTACGCTGTTCAATTGCATCTTTTAACATTTGCGAATATAGATCAAATCCGACAGAATCAATAAATCCATGCTGTTCTGCCCCTAACAAATTACCTGCTCCACGAATAGATAAATCTCTCATCGCAATTTTGAAACCAGATCCAAGTTCCGTGAACTCTTTAATTGCTTGTAGACGCTTCTCTGCAACCTCTGACAGCACTTTGTCACGTTTATATGCAAAGTATGCATACGCAACACGATTAGAACGTCCAACACGCCCACGAAGCTGATACAACTGTGATAATCCCATACGATCTGCATCAAATACAATTAACGTATTTACATTCGGAATATCTACACCCGTCTCAATAATTGTTGTACTTACAAGAACATCATGCTGTCCTTCTAAAAATGATAGCATAACAGACTCTAATTCGCTTTCGTTCATTTTCCCATGTGCGTACGTTACGCGGGCATCTGGAACTAACATCGAAATTTCATCTGCTTTTCTTTCAATATCCTCTACACGGTTATATAGGAAGTAAACTTGACCACCTCTTGCAAGCTCTCGCTCTATTGCCTCTCGCATTAACGCTGGATTATACTCGACTACATAAGTTTGGACTGGGAAACGATTTTCTGGTGGTGTCTCAATAACAGATAAGTCGCGCACACCAAGCATAGACATATGAAGCGTCCGCGGAATCGGAGTTGCCGTTAATGTTAATACATCAACATTTGCCTTCAATTGTTTAATTTTTTCTTTATGTGTTACACCAAATCTTTGTTCTTCATCAATAATAAGAAGCCCTAAATCTTTATACGTAACATCTTTAGATAAAATACGATGTGTTCCGATTACGATATCTACTGTTCCATCCTTTAAGCCCTTAATTGTTTCATTTTGTTGTTTTCTCGTACGGAATCTACTTAATAAGCCTATATTGATCGGATAATCTTGAAAACGCTCTCGAATTGTTTCATAGTGTTGCTGCGCAAGAATCGTTGTCGGTACTAAAATTGCAACTTGTTTTTCATCCATAATTGCTTTAAATGCCGCACGAATAGCCACTTCAGTCTTTCCATACCCTACGTCACCACAAAGGAGCCTATCCATCGGGCGTCCGCGTTCCATATCTTTTTTAATCTCGTCAATAGAACGTAACTGATCCTCTGTCTCTTGATACGGGAAAGAGGATTCGAACTCTTGTTGTTCTGCCGTATCTGGCGTATATGCATAGCCTTTTGAAGCTTCGCGCTCAGCATATAGTTTAATTAGGTCATCCGCAATGTCTTGTACAGATTTTTCAACTTTCGTTTTAACCTTTTTCCAATCATTACCGCCTAATTTATAAACTTTCGGATCCTTACCTTCAGATCCTACATATTTTTGGACTTGATCAATTTGTTCAATTGGAACGTATAGCTTATCATTACCTTGATATTTAATATTTAAATAATCTTTGTGAACACCATTAATCTCTAATGTCTCAATACCTAAAAATTTACCTATACCATGATTTACGTGAACTACATAATCTCCAACTTTTAATTCCGAATAACTTTTAATACGTTCAGCATTCGATAACTTTTGTTTACGTTGTGATTTTTTAACTTTCTTATGAAAAAGCTCCTTTTCAGTAATGACAACAAGCTTTTGCATCGGCATTTCAAATCCTGCATGTAAATCACCTACAGCAATTTGTAACCTTCCAGGCAATAAGATATCTGTACCTTCTACAATATCTGCCTCAATATCATAATCACTTAAAATATGTTGTAATTTTTTCACACGTTCATCATCTGTTCCAAGTACAACAGTCGTAAAATGTCCTTCATTCCATCTATCAATTTCTGTTTTTAACAAATTCATCTGTCCATGGAAATCTTGCATTGTTTTACATGTTACATTAACAATATTTTGCGGATGTGTGTGTGCGATATGACGCAAGAATAACGTTAAATATACAAAACTTCTTTTTTTATGATGAAGAAACCCCTCGAATGGGTGAGAGAAAGATAAATCTTGAATAATTGTTCCTTCACCAAGAAGTGATATATACCATTCCGCCTCTTCTGTTTCAAGATGCGATGCTGTTTCTTGAATACGCGAAATCTCGTCTAAAATTACAACACCGTCTTCTGGTAAATAATCTATCAGACTAGCAGGTTCTTTATAGAAAATAGATAAGTATTTAAAAATCTGTTCTATACTTTGCCCGTTTTTCAACATCTCAATTTCATGACTTACCGTCTCAAGCACTGTAGTCTTTAGTTTATCATCAGAAAGTTTTTGCATCGTCTTAGTTAAACCTTCTTCAAGATGCTGAATTCCTGATTTTAATTCTTCCTGTGAAAATAAAAACTCTGTTGCCGGACCAAACCTAACGCTTTCTTTTTTACCTTGAGAACGCTGTTCATCCACATCAAATAATCGAATAGAATCGACTTCTGTATCAAAGAATTCAATACGAAATGGTAGTTCTTCAGTTAAAGGATAAATATCTAATATTCCCCCACGCAAACTGAACTCCCCTGGAGCTTCTACCATCGACTTACGTTCATAGCCAATATGATGTAAAGTATGCAAGAGCGCATCTAAATCAATCTCTTGCCCTAGATTGATTTCAACTTGCTTTTGCTTCCACAATTCTTTTATTGGTAAAAATCTACGCAATCCTGCCACTGGCGCTACAATGATTCCATTCTCTCCCGCAGCCAAGCGATTTAACACTTCTATACGTTGCGCCTTCAATTCTGGACTTGCAACCCCAATTTCCGATGCTATCAGTTCATTCACTGGATATAGCCACACATCTTTTTCACCAAGTAACGCCACTAAATCTTCATGTACTTTTTGTGCTTGGTATAAGTTATGTGTCACGATTAATTGTGATTTTTTTGTTTTTTTATATAAAGCCGCCATTAATAACGAACGAGAAGACGTTGCCATCCCTGATATAAGTTGTTCTTTTAACCCATCTTCTAATCCATTAATAACCGATTGTATCTCTTCATTTTTATAAAATTGCTCTAATAAACCTATCATTTTTAAAACTCCTCTCAACATAAAGAGCAAGTCATTCTATTTTATGCAAATATTTTGGAAAAGGAAAACAGAAAAATGCTTTGGACATGCCAAAGCGACAACATTTTATTGCAGAAATTTTTCATACTCATAATACTCAGGATAAGATGCGAGCGTTTCTTGACACGATTCACAAATCGTTTTTATATATATATTTCCATTCTCATGAAAATGAATCATTTCTACTACTTCTTGCTCTGTTAGTTGAAATAAAACGTCGCTATATACTTTTTCTGCGTTAATGGAGCCTACATTACCTCCGCAGTGTCTGCAATAATAATACCCTTCCATACTAGCCTCCTAAAAATTCAATTACTACTAGTATGGGTAAAACAAAAGAGAAATATTCCCAATCTCATTTTTAACTATTGAAAGTATTCATGATTTGGAGAAAAGGCTTATTTAGCCACTCTTCACATGCATCCGCTGCTTTTTCAATAGAATGGTTAACATCCGGAATCTCTTCAGATGTAAAGCGTCCTAATACATAATCGACTACCTTCATTCCATTTTTCGGGCGATCGATTCCCATACGGATACGTTGAAATTCTTGTGTTCCTAGGTGCGAAATCGTTGACTTTACACCATTATGTCCACCAGCACTACCTTTCATGCGAAGACGCAATTTACCTACAGGAATGTCCAAATCGTCGTACATAACAACGAAGTCCTCAACATCAATTTTATAATAATCCATGAGTGGACGAATACTTTCCCCAGATAAGTTCATGTATGTTAGCGGCTTTAATAAGATTACCTTTTCTCCATTAACAAACCCTGCACCAAATACACCTTTAAATTTTTGTTCATTCAAAGAAATGTTCCAACGCTTCGCAAGTTCATCAATGGCCATAAATCCAATATTATGCCTTGTTAATTCATATTCTCTACCTGGGTTCCCAAGTCCTACTATCAATTTCATTCTTGTACCACTACTTTCTTTTTTCGATACGAAAAGACGTAACCAATTTTGGTTACGTCTCATTCTATCCAATTAATTGAATAATACACTCACAGATTCTTCTTCGTATACACGAATGATTGCTTCTCCGATTAATGGAGCAACTGAAAGTTCATGTACTTTGTCGATTTTCTTCTCTTCTGGTAATACGATAGAGTTCGTTACAACTAACTCTTTAATATTTGAATTTTGAATACGCTCAATTGCTGGACCAGATAATACTGGGTGTGTACAGCAAGCATATACTTCAGAAGCACCGTTCTCAACAAGAGCGTTTGCTGCTAATGTAATTGTACCAGCTGTATCAATGATGTCATCAATTAAAATCGCTGTTTTACCTTCAATATTACCGATAATGTTCATTACCTCTGATACGTTCGGGCGAGGACGACGCTTATCAATAATAGCGATTGGCGCTTTTAGACGATCTGCCATTTTTCTTGCACGAGTTACACCACCATGGTCAGGAGACACGATTACGATATCTTTAAGACCTTTTGTTTCAAAGTAATCTGAAAGAATCGGTACACCCATTAAGTGGTCGATTGGGATATCAAAGAATCCTTGAATTTGTGGAGCATGTAAATCTAGAGTGATTACACGAGTTGCACCTGCTGTTTCAAGCAAGTTTGCTACAAGTTTCGATGTAATTGGTTCACGAGAACGCGCTTTACGGTCTTGACGCGCATAACCATAGTAAGGAATAACAATATTAATTGTTTTCGCAGATGCACGTTTTAATGCATCAATCATAATAAGTAATTCCATGATATGTTCGTTTACTGGGAAGCTTGTAGATTGAATAATGAATACATCGCAACCACGGATACTTTCTTCAATGTTAATTTGAACTTCTCCATCACTAAAACGATCAACAGAACATTTTCCTAGCCCTACTCCAATATGCTTTGCAATCTGCTCAGCAAGTTCCTTATTAGAGTTTAAAGAGAATACTTTCAAATTAGAATTTAGATATTGAGTCGACATCTAGATTAACCCTCCACATTATGATTTTTTCTTATTCAGCAATTGATCAACATAGTCTTCTTTGTTAACTTGACGTGCACGTGCTACCGATAATGCTTTTGATGGAACATTCTCTGTAATTGTAGAGCCTGCTGCCACATAAGCACCATCTTCAACTGTTACTGGAGCAACAAGGTTTGAATTACATCCAATAAATACCCCATTACCAATCACAGTTTTGAATTTATTCTTACCGTCATAGTTCACCGTAATTGAACCACAACCAAGATTCACGTCTTCTCCAACTTGTGCATCCCCGATATAACTCAAGTGTGAAGCTTTACTTCTATTACCAAAGACAGTTTTTTTGATTTCCACGAAGTTTCCAACGCGTACTTCGTCTCCAATAACTGAATCTGGGCGAATATGTGCAAATGGACCAACCGATACTTCTGTACCAAGCTTACTATCATGTACAGTAGATTGTCGAATTGTCGTACGATCTCCAATTTCACTATCGCGAATTACTGTATGCGGTCCAATTTCACAATCAGAGCCAATTACAGTGTTCCCCTCAATAATTGTTCCTGGATGAAGAACTGTATCACTACCGATAACTGCATCAGCAGAAATATAAGTGTTACTTGGATCAATAATTGTAACACCGTTTACCATGTTCTTTCGGTTGATACGGTTTTTCATAATAATTTCCGCTTGCGATAGAGCGACTCTGTCGTTAACACCTAACGTTTCGTCGAACTGCTCTGTTTGATAAGCTGATACGATATGACCTTCATTTTTTAAAATCTCAATAACATCTGGAAGGTAATATTCACCTTGCACGTTATCATTTGAAACTTTAGAAAGTGAAGCAAATAAAGCCTTATTATCAAAACAATACGTACCTGTATTGATTTCTTTAATAGCTAATTCTTTCTCATTTGCATCTTTATGCTCAACAATCTTTTCAACATGACCATTCTCATTACGAACAATACGGCCATATCCAGCAGGCTCTTCTATGTATGCTGTTAGCACCGTCGCCATTGCTCCTGCTTCTTTATGTTGCTGAAGTAATGCTTCCATTGTTTCAGCAGTTATTAGAGGCGTATCACCACAAATAACTAAAGTTGTTCCTTCTTCATTTGCAAGTACACTTGCAGCTTGATCTACAGCATGTGCTGTACCAAGTTGTTCTGCTTGTAATGCAAATTCACTTACGTTCCCTAGCTGTTCTTGTACCATTTCAGCACCATGTCCAACAACCGTTACAAGTTTCTGCAATCCTAATTGAGATACTTGATCGACTACGTGTTGTACCATAGGTTTTCCACATACAGGATGCAGCACTTTGTATAGCTTAGACTTCATACGTGTGCCTTTACCTGCAGCTAGAATCACTGCAAATCTGTTTGACATATAGACCCTCCATCGCAACCTATTTATCCATTAAAGATATTATCCTAAATCATCATATATTTCAAGAAACACATTTTAACTATTAAATTTTACCATAATTCTTATAAGATGTTTTACTCTTTAGTATCTTTTTTAAGAAATAAGCTATACTATTTAAAATGATTTTGAAAAAATTAGTAGTTTCTTCTTTTTATGTTAATAAATTATGCAGTTTCCAAATATAAAGCAAAAAAAACAAACCCCTGTAAATGCTTACAGGAGTTTGCTACAAAATTATAAGGCTTTTTGTCAAAAGCCCTTTTCATTCGAATTTTACGAAGCACCCGCTTCTTCAAACTCAACCTCTTCTAACTCGCCTAAACGATGATACTCTGTTAAAACCGCATCTTGAATTTTAGAGCGTGTACCAGAATTAATTGGATGTGCAATGTCACGGAACTCTCCATCTGGAGTACGTTTACTTGGCATTGCTACAAATAATCCATTATTACCATCAATTACACGAATATCATGAACAACAAATTCATGGTCTAGAGTAATAGAGGCAATTGCTCTCATGCGGCCTTCTGTGTTTACGCGGCGTAATCTTACGTCAGTCACTTCCATCTTGTGTTCACCACCCTTTTCTAAATAAGCGATATATTTGTATAAATTCCACAAATTTTCTATTTTCCCTTTAATTTTTTAAAAATTTTTAAGATAAAAATTTTTAAAGTAGTTGAATATAGAGATTAGTGGAGGTTATCGCTTACAAAAGGTTACTTAACTAGGGCGATTACTTCAATTTCAACGGAAACATCTTTCGGTAATTTTGCTACTTGCACACAAGATCGAGCTGGTTTATGAGTAGAGAAATAAGAGCTATACACTTCATTCACAGCATTAAAATCATCCATGTCCTTTAAAAATACTGTTGTTTTTACGACTGTATCAAATGAAGCACCTGCTTCCTCTAATACCGCTTGTAAATTTTGAAATACTTGTTCTGTTTGTACTGTTACATCTCCTGTTACAAGCTCCCCATTTGCCGTCAATGGAATTTGTCCTGAGCTATAGAGCATGTTATTTACAATAATCCCCTGTGAATAAGGTCCAATTGCTTGTGGTGCCTTGCTTGTTTGAACAACTTTCATACTTTTCACCCTTTTATTATTTATTTTACTCTTTAAAAATAGTGTACGAAAGGCAGTTTGTCCATCTATTTTATAATCTATAAATAAAATAAAAAAAGATAGAGCTATCTGCTCTATCTTTTATTCCGCCTCTACAAGCCCTTCATCAAATGGCGCAAGAGAATAATTCCCTTTTTCCACTTGAATCGTTTTTTCTTTCACATCAACTTCCGATAGACGAATTAATGATACAAAATTATTAATTAGTCGTTCTTCAATATCTGTGGATTCTACTAATACACCAATACCAACAACATTAGCCTTGAACTCTTCTAACATACTCATCATACCTTGAATTGTTCCGCCAGCTTTCATGAAGTCATCAATAATTAAAACATTCGACCCTTCTGGAAGACTGCGTTTTGCTAACGTCATTGTTTGAATTCGTTTAGAAGAACCCGACACATAGTTAATACTAACAGTCGGACCTTCTGTTACCTTATTATCTTTCCTTGCAATTACAACTGGTACATCTAAGTAATTTGCCACTGCATAAGCAAGTGGAATCCCCTTCGTTGCCACCGTCATAACTGCATCAATTGGTTGCCTAGCAAAAACAGAAGCAAACAAACGACCTGCGCCATTAATATGGCGAGGATTACTCAATAAATCTGTCATGTATAAGTAACCGCCAGGCAAAATACGATCTGGGTTTTCAAATAAGCCACAAAGCTCATCAATAATTAGATCTGCCTCTTCTTCACTTATATACGGTATATATTTCACTCCTCCTGCTGCTCCTGGTATCGTTTGCAATGTGCCGACCCCTTGTTGTTCAAACGTTTGCTTAATAATAACTAAATCTTCACTAATGGAAGACTTAGCCGATTGATACCTTTCAGCAAAAAAAGTGAGAGATACTAGCTGACGAGGGTTTTGTAGCAAGTAATAAGTCATATCGACTAATCTTGTACTTCTTCTAATTTTCATACTCTCACCTCAAATCACGAATATTCTAAACAAATCATAACGTATTATACGTCTTTATTCAAGCGTTTCTCGCTCTCCTAATAAACGTACCGCATAGACTTGTTCACAAAATCCTTTTAATCCGTTATAAATGCGATGCATTCGTGAATCATGGTGTACAAGTCCAAATACAGTTGGACCACTTCCACTCATTAATACAGCATCCGCTCCAAATCGCTTCATCTGTGATTTAATACGGGCAACTTCAGGATGCATTCCAAATGTTACATCTTCTAAAACGTTACCAACAGTATCACAAATTCCTTTATAATCACCAGAATTTATGACATCAACCATTTTATCTACATTCGGATGTGTAACTCGATTTAACTTTAAATTTCCATACACATCAGCAGTAGATACACCTATATGTGGTTTCGCTAAAATAACCCAACAAGAAGGCGGAGTCTTTATATGCTCAATTTTCTCTCCTCTTCCAGTGGCAATTGCTGTGCCTCCGTATACACAGAACGATACATCTGATCCAATTTCTGCGCCAAGCTCTGCTAACTCATCAATTGTAAGCCCTAAATTCCATAATTTATTAAGACCACGTAATGTGGCTGCTGCATCACTACTTCCACCTGCTAATCCAGCTGCTACTGGAATCGTTTTTTCAATAGTAATAGATACACCTTTTTTTACATTAAACTTCTCTTTTAATAATTTCGCTGCCTGATAAGCTAAATTTCGTTGGTCGTCTGGGACATACCGATTATGGGATAAAATTTCAATACGGTCTTCTGCTAATTCCGTTAGTTCTAGACGATCTGCTAAATCAATGGTTGTCATAATCATTTTCACTTCATGATATCCGTCTTGTCTTTTTCCCAGTACATCTAACGACAGATTAATCTTTGCTGGTGCTTTCACTAGTAGCTTCAATCTATTCACCCACTCTATGTACTCAATCTTTTATCGTTTATTTTACCATAAATTTATAGTAAGACGATGACACTTCCCTAATTATAACGAAAAGCATTCAGAATGAAACTACTTATGTAAAATGATGGCACCTTTTAGAGTACAAAAAGCCGAGGAATGTCTCCTCGGCTACCGTAGCATAGAAAGTATCTTACAACTACTGGTTTCGTTTCATTAATTGCTGTTCTGCAATTTCTATAGCACGTTTCACCATGTTACCAGCATCTTTCGCACGAATTCCGCCCCATCCTTCTTTCTGAACAACATCATAAAAGCCAAGCTCTTTTGCTAGCTCTTCTTTAAATTGGTTTGACATGACACCTCTTCGTCTACTCAATGCAGAGTCCCTCCTTATTTTGCTACGGTATAGTTAGTATGCAAAATAATATAGCTTTTCATTTATGGGAATATATGTAATGATATACGGATTATAAAATGACCTCATTATGAGGGTCTCCATAAAATGTTAACTCTACTGTCTCTGTTAAAACATCTGCATAACTATAAGATACACGTTGCAACGCATCTTCTTGTTGATCTAATTGTACAACAAAAACGGAACGGTATGTTTCTGCTAGTACACCTGATTGCTCCACAGTTTTTCTTCTTCCACTATTTGCTTTTAACATAAGTCGCTGTCCAAGATGGTGATCTAATTCGCTTTTAATTTCATCTAAACGTTTTGACATATACTTCGCTACACCTCGCTGTAATTTAGATTGAACACTTAAAGCACGATATATCTATCCTAATTATTAACCGCGATTCACAGCTAATATCATCCTGCGTTTGAATAGATAGAAGAAATACTATATTGTAAAAGTATCATTACGTAGTCTGCACGTTCTTACCTCTTTTTATCCAAATTCATTTAAATCCTTCCATACAAAAAAGCAAGATACATATGTATCCTGCTTACTCTTCGTAATGTTGAAAAGGTAATCCCGTTCGTAAAATCCCTCTCGTTTCAATTCCACCTAGTCCCTTTTCACCAGTAATTGTATTACGTACGACATCCCATACATTGACTCTCTCCATAAATGAAGTAAAACTAATTTTACCAACTACATATACAGGATCTAGTGCATGAATATTAATTCTAGATGGTGAACTAGCGAAATTGGCCCCTGCACGAATTAGTGCCTCAAAATGTGATTGACATGCCCCAGCAAAAATAACAAGTTGATCCAATGATGGATATTTTTTTCGCACTTCACGAACAGCCTGTACAAAATGTCTTGAATGCCTATATGCCGCTAAATCTCCCTTCACTCCTTTTGATTTTGTATATGCATCATGCCCTGTAATAACGAGAATGTCTGGGCGAAAGTGATCTATTAAGTCTACTACTTTTTCATGCATCTCCGTTTCTTTACAATGAATACCTTGAACAGGAACGCCAATTTTATTATATAAATCTAAGCACTTGCGCAAATATAAAGGGTCTCCATCTATATGCAATACACGTCCCGGCATTTGAAAATAATTCACCTCACTTGTGTATCCACCAGTTGAAGTATGTTCATGCCTTTGTTTCATCAGTACATAATCTTGTTGAAACAAACGATACGTGCGCTCCATTGTTTCTTTCTCACGCTTCACCCTTTTTTTATGTTCTCTTTGATCTATACTAATTAAATCTTCAAGTGGCGCATCCGCCACCAATCTAATTTCCTCTCCAAACAATATAGCTATCTCGCCTTTTATTTCTATAATACGAAAAAGAATATCCCTCTTATGAGAATATCGTTCCACTAATTCTCCAACATGTAAAACCATTCTCCTACCTCCAAACTCATTAGGCCATCTTACCTGTTTTTAAAGTATGAATTTAAAGAGAGAAAGGTGACAAAAGGGACAGTTCAACTTGAACTGTCCCTTTCATATTCTTATGATAATTTATGAAGAACTAATGCATTACTTAATGTTGCAAACTCTTCAATAGATAGCGTTTCGCCTCTTCGCTTTGGATCAATTCCTACTTCTGTTAAAATTCGATCCAATAATTCCTTATCTTTCGGGAAACCATTTAAATTATTTGATAAATTATTCATCAAAGTTTTACGGCGCTGTGCGAAACTTGCTCGTACTACTTCAAAGAAGAATGTTTCATCTGTCACCTCTACAACCGGTTTCGGACGCTTTAGAAGGCGAATAATTGCAGAATCAACATTTGGCTGTGGTACAAACACTGTACGCGGTACAGTCATAACTGTTTCAACTTCTGTATAATACTGAATAGCAATCGATAAAGAACCATACTCTTTCGTTCCAGGTTTAGCAGCTAAACGATCTCCAACTTCTTTTTGCATCATAACAACAAATCCACGAACTGGTAACTTTTCTTCAAGCAATTTAAATAAAATTGGCGTTGTAATATAGTATGGTAAGTTAGCTACTACCATTACATCTTGCCCTTCTTCAAATTGCTCATTAAATACTTCATGTACATCTGCTTTTAGTACGTCTTTATTAATAACTGTAACGTTACCATATGGCGCTAACGTCTCATCTAAAATTGGTAATAGTCTTTGATCAATTTCAAAAGCCACTACTTTTTTAGCACGCTTTGCTAATTGCTCTGTTAATGCACCAATACCTGGTCCAATTTCAATTGCACCACTTTCTGAACCAATTTCTGCATGATCGACAATACGATTTAATACATTTGTATCAATTAAAAAGTTTTGTCCTAAACTTTTTTTGAATGAAAATCCATACTTTTCAACAATGTCTTTTGTACGATTTGGCGTTGCGATATCCTTCATTTTTTTTCCTCCTGTATTACTTGCTTATAAGCTTCTGCAAATGATTCCTTTGAAACTTGAAACATCTGTAATCGTTTATGTAACTGTTTTGCATTTGTATAGCCAATCTTTAATAGCTTACCCATTCTTTCTCTGCGGCTCTTTGCCATTTCTCCGCCCACTAAGCCTGCATCGACTAAATCACTCCAACTAATTTCACTTGTGTAAGCTTCCATTTCTTCATGTATATTCTCTAGAGCGCGGCGAATCGACTCATTAGAAGCGTGTTCGATCCCAACACCCTTTTTCCTTTTAGCAAGCGCTTCTTCCTTCGGTAAAAAGGCATGCTTACAGCCAGGAACCTTGTCAGAAATAATTTTTCGAATACGCTCTCCAGGATAATCCGGATCTGTGAAAATAATAACGCCCCTTTTTTGCTGCGCTAATTTAACTTGCTCAATAACATGATCACCGATTGCTGAACCGTTCGTTTCAATTGTATCCGCATCAACAGCACGCTTAATCGCAACTGTATCATCTTTACCTTCTACAACGATAATCTCTTTTATTTTCATGCTTGCCTCCACACTCATTTCGTCTCTACTTAGTAAAACAAAAAAATGACGACTTTTCCATTATTATTTTCCCCATTCTTATATTTTAAAAAATAGAATAGAAAAATCTTTGTTCTCTGTCCTTATTGTAACACTTCATCATTCACATTTATTTTCTTCATCACTTCTACTAGTTTTTCTCAAAATAAAAAAGAACAGGTTTCCCCATTCTTTTTTATTCAACACCAAATAAAACTTTTGCATTTTTAGTTGTCATTTCTGCTACTTCCTCATAAGAAATCCCTTTTAAATTCGCAATTTCTTCTGCTACGAGTTTTACATAACTCGGTTCATTTCGTTTCCCTCGAAATGGATGCGGTGTTAAATACGGACAATCCGTCTCTATTAACAATTTCTCTAATGGAATCTCCGTAGCAATCTCTTTCGGCTTCTTAGCGTTTTTAAATGTAACTGGTCCACCTAACGAAATTAAAAAGTTCATATCAACACATCGCTCTGCTACCTCTACACTGCCGCTAAAGCAATGCATAATGCCTCCTACTTCAGCTGCATTCTCTTCTTCTAGAATATCAACAATATCTTGAGTTGCATCGCGGTTATGTATAATAATCGGCAATTTTACTTTTTTCGCTAATGCAATTTGTTTACGGAATACTTCTTTCTGTATTTCTTTTGGAGACTTATCCCAGTGATAATCTAAGCCCATTTCTCCAAGTGCAACGACTTTAGGATGAGAAGCAAGTTCTTCTAACCAAGCTAAATGTTCTTCTGTCATGTCGATTGCATCAACTGGGTGCCACCCAACCGCAGCGTAAATAAAATCATAGGCTTCAGCTAATTCCATCGCCTTTTTTATCGTTACTTCATCAAAACCAACAACAACTGTATAAGTAACTCCCGCTTCTTTCATTCGGGCAATAACCTCTTGCAAATCTCCTTCGAATTGCTCTGCATTCAAATGTGAATGTGTATCAAACAACATAATACATAACTCCTTTTATATTGAAATCAAGTTTATTCTACAAAAATAAGTTCTTTAATAACTTAACGATAACAATACTACAATCTTAATGCAAAAATAGAGAGTGTAAAAAGAAAAAAGACGCTTCACACATGTTACACGTGAAACATCTCTTTTCTTGTCTTAATTACTTGATTTTTGTACCATTTGGTAGATTTTGGTCAATTGATGCTAATGACAATACGCCATTCTCTTCACCCGCTAAAATCATACCTTGCGATAATTCACCGCGTAATTTTACAGGTTTTAAGTTTGTTACACAAATAACCTTTTTACCTTTTAAGTCTTCCGGCGAATAGAATTTTGCAATTCCAGAAACAACTTGACGCTTTTCTGTACCTAAGTCTAGTTGAATTTTTAACAGCTTGTCTGCTTTTTTCACAGGTTCAGCAGATAGTACTTCAGCTACGCGTAATTCTACTTTAAAGAAATCATCAATTGTAATTTCTTCTGCCTTCGGTTCTTCTTCTTTTTTCTCTTCTACTTTAGGAGCAGAGCTTTTCATTTGTTCTTTAATGTACTCTACTTCCACTTCCATTTCTAAACGAGGGAAAATTGGGTTTCCTTTTTCTACTTTTGTTCCAGCTGGAATGCAGCCAATTGTAGATAGACTTTCCCAAGATTTATGAGCTTCATCAGTAAGGCCAAGCTGAGCAAACATCTTGCTTGGTGCTACTGTTAAGAATGGCATAAGCATAATACCTGTTTGACGAAGTACTTCTGCTAAATGAGCCATTACAGAGGCTAACTTTTCACGATCATTCTCATCTTTTGCTAATACCCATGGTTGTGTTTCATCAATATATTTATTCGTACGACTAACTAGTTGCCAAATAGATCCTAACGCTACAGAGAACTCCATATTCTCCATTGCTTCTTCTACTTTTTTCAAAGTATCTTGTGCAAACGCTACTAACGTTTCATCAAATTCCGTCACATTTGCTTTAAATGCAGGGATTTCTCCGTTAAAGTACTTATCAATCATAGCTACTGTACGATTTAATAAATTACCTAAGTCATTTGCTAAGTCGAAATTAATACGCTCCACAAATCCTTCTGGTGTAAATACGCCATCAGATCCAAATGGAACTTCACGAAGTAGGTAATAACGTAATGCATCTAATCCGTAACGATCGATTAATGTAACTGGATCTACTACGTTTCCTTTTGACTTACTCATCTTTCCATCCTTCATTAAAATCCAGCCATGAGCAAAGACTTTCTTCGGAAGAGGTAAATCTAATGCCATTAAAATTATCGGCCAATAAATTGTATGGAAACGAACAATTTCTTTCCCAACTAAATGCACATCTGCAGGCCAGAATTTTTTATATTTCTCTTCATTTGCTGTTCCATAACCTAACGCCGTAATATAGTTAGATAATGCGTCAACCCATACGTAAATAACGTGTTTTGGGTTACCAGGAACACGAACTCCCCAGTCAAATGAAGTACGAGAAACTGCTAAATCTTCTAATCCCGGTTTAATAAAATTATTAATCATTTCATTTTTACGAGACTCCGGCTGAATGAAATGTGGATTATCTTCATAGAACTTTAATAGTCTGTCGACATATTTACCCATTCTAAAGAAATAAGATTCTTCACGAACAAGTTCTACATCATGACCACTATCTGGGCTTTTTCCTCCAACTACTTTGTCGCCTTCCATAATTGGATCTACTAATTGATGCTCTGTATAGAACGTCTCATCTTGTACAGAATACCAACCTTCATATTCATCAAGATAAATGTCACCTTGATCTACTAATTGTTTAAAGATTTTTTCGACAACATCTTTATGACGATCTTCAGTTGTACGAATAAAATCATCATAAGAAATATCCATCTTCTCCCAAAGCTCTTTAATTCCTGCAACAATGTTATCAACATATGCCTGTGGCGTAATATTTAACTCTTCTGCTTTCTTTTGGATCTTCTGTCCATGTTCATCAGTTCCTGTTAAATAATGCACATTATAACCTTGCATACGCTTATATCGTGCCATCGCATCTCCTGCTACTGTCGTATAAGCATGTCCAATGTGTAATTTTCCACTTGGATAATAAATTGGGGTAGTAATATAAAAGGACTTATTTTCCTCTGTCATTGTTTTGGACCTCCCGAATAACCTCATATGTATTTATAAACAGTATATCAAAAACTCATATATAAAGTGAAACTTTAATCAGTAGGGTTTTTGTTCCTCCCCACTAATTATTAGCCTACGTTAATTGGGCTTTTACGAGCAGCCCAAATCTAACTTATCTTCTTTACGCCAACCTAATTTTCAATTTAGGTCTTAATGCTCAATATCTTTATCATCTATTGCTCATATTTCAAAAAAATATACAATATCCACTTTTAATTTATTATTTTTTCAGAAAATAATGTAAATAATTGTGGAATTTCCTCTCAATCTATTATATATAAGAAATAAGAAATCTATAAATCTTTTTAAAAAATATAGAATTTAAGAATTGACGGAAATGTAAATGATTGGTATCATATGTCCATAGGGTATTTTGTCGAAAAATGACGAATCTAAAAATAGACTCGAAACTTATAAACTATTTATTTAGGAGGAAAAAAATTATGAAATCTACTGGTATTGTTCGTAAAGTTGATGAATTAGGTCGTGTAGTAATTCCAATCGAATTACGCCGTACTTTAGGTATTGCAGAAAAGGACGCTCTTGAAATCTATGTTGATGACGAAAAAATCATCTTAAAGAAATATAAACCAAACATGACTTGCCAAGTAACTGGTGAAGTATCTGACGGTAACCTTTCTTTAGCTGAAGGTAAAATCATCTTAAGCAAAGAAGGCGCTGAGCAAATCTTAAACGAACTTCAAGATTATATCGAAACAGCAAAATAAGCTTCTCAATTATGAGAAG
Organism: Bacillus cereus group sp. MYBKT14-1; assembly: GCF_051915185.1. Taxonomy (NCBI): domain Bacteria; kingdom Bacillati; phylum Bacillota; class Bacilli; order Caryophanales; family Bacillaceae; genus Bacillus; species Bacillus cereus group sp. MYBKT14-1. Next base: position 41,658 of record NZ_JBQAEF010000025.1, read on the forward strand.
CTTATTTTTTATCGACATGATAGATTTGATATACATCTCTTTTCGACAAATCTCGATCTTTAGCGACTGTTTTAATCGCTTCTTTTGAATTCATACTTTTTTCATTTATATAATATTCAATATGATCATATACCGAAAGAGATTCCCACCATTGTTCTTCTGGAGCAGGTTCTTCTGTTGAACCAGCTACTAAAATACAAAACTCACCACGTACTTCATTTTGCTTCGTCCACTCAATTGCTTCTTCGATTGTTCCTCGAATAAATTCCTCAAATTTTTTCGTTAACTCTCGACATAATACAATCTCTCTATTTCCCAACACTTCCTGCATCGAAATTAAAGTATCATCTAAACGATGAGGTGCTTCATAAAACATCATTGTAGTTTGTACATAACGAAGCTTTTCTAACTCCATCTTCCGTTCCTTTTTGTTTCTCTGCAAGAAACCATAGAAATAAAACTGCTTTGTTTCAAGACCGGATGCAATTAATGCTGTAAGGGCTGCATTTGCTCCAGGAAGCGGAATTACATGATATTGCTCAGCTACTGCCTCAACGACAATATCGTAACCTGGATCAGAAATACACGGCATACCAGCGTCACTAACAAGTGCTACATTCTTTCCATCCTCTAATTTCTCTAATAGTTTCTTCCCACTTACTTCTTTATTGTGCTCATGATAACTCGTGACAGGTGTTTCAATTTCAAAATAATTACAAAGTTTTTTCGTTTGTCTCGTATCTTCAGCAGCAATTAAATCAACTTCTTTTAAAATTCGGATTGCACGAAATGTCATATCTTCTAGATTTCCAATAGGAGTTGGTACTAAATATAAAACTCCTTTTTCATTTTGTTGAAAGCTTTTTTGTTGCCACATAGCGTTCTCCTTTTTGCATATATGCCTCTTTTTGTTTTCTCGTTAATTGCTTAAAGTAATACTCCGCTTGCATAGCTGTACGCTTATCATCGTGGGTCTCTACATATTTTAAAACGACAGGAAGCCTGACGCGTGTATACTTAGCCCCTTTGCCGCTATTATGAGTCTGAATTCTCTTTTCTATATGGTTTGTATATCCAGCATAATAACTTCCATCAGAGCACTCTACCACATAAAAAAAGTGCTTATTCTTCTCCATATAAAATTGAACGTAGCTCCTTTGTATATTCGTTATTGTTCTCATATACAACGAGAGGCGGTAAAATTTTCAAATCTGCATTTCCATCCTTAATTCCTTCAATTAACAATGTATTTGCTTCTTTTCCAACCTTAGGATAAACAAATTGCACACGCTTTGGTTCAATTTTATATTTACGCATTAATGTGACAATGTCTAGTAATCGCCCTGGACGATGTACAAACGCTACTTTCCCACCTTGTTTTACTAACTGACTACTTGCAGATACAACATCTTCTAATGTACACATAATTTCATGACGAGCTATCGCTAAATGTTCATTCATATTTTTCTCTGAAGTTTGAGGTGTTTGAAAATATGGTGGATTACATGTAACAACATCATATTGATGACGTCCAAGTTTCTCTGGCATATCTTTCAAATCTCCATGTATGAGGTGAATTCTTTCTTCCAACCCATTGTATTGAACACTTCTTACTCCCATATCATATAAGCGTTCTTGAATTTCCACACCAGTAATATTTCCTTTTGTTCTTGTACTTAATAGAAGGGGAACAACCGCGTTACCTGTACACAAATCAAGTAAATTCCCCTTTTGAATTGGTACCCATGCAAAATCTGCGAGTAAAACGGCATCTAAAGAAAAATTAAATACTGATGGGCTTTGTATAATCTTCATGTCTTGTGCTAATAAGTAATCTAAACGTTCATCTTCATATAAATTCATATACTGCTCCTTTTCTTACCCTTAACCTACCCTATTTCATGTATAAAAAATTACCTTTCCAATTATAATTGGAAAGGTAATTTCACTTTTTATTTAAGAATGAAAGACAGAACAAACAATCTCCCTCTTTACGTACACTTCCATAATGTAGATTGCAAATATGAAAACCTTCTTGATATAGTCTCGCTAAATTGTCATAGCCTTCACCAATATCTGTTTTCGGCTTCACTTCTTTACGTTTTTGAGTTTTTTGTTTTTCTTTATTCTGCACTTCTTCAAAACGGTGTCGCAAATTGTTATTTTCCATTTTTATATGCTGGTTTTCTTCCAACAACTCTGCAAGATGCTGTTTTAACTCTCCCAACTGTTTATATAAATGTCCAATTTGCTCTTCCATACTAGAAACCGATTCAAAAATATCTTTTTTCTCCACAAGCACCCACCTCATTAATCTGTGGTTTGACTCGAAACGACCCCTTTATTCACTAACTCATCTAACGTATATTCTACTATCCGTTCCTTGTCTACTAGTTCCACTTGAATTAATCTTTCTAAAATATTTAATCCGATAACACGGCCAGTACCATGCGGGGTTTGTATACGTTGATCTAAATCAGGAAGTTGTTCCTTTGCTGCCTCATATTCATCATTCTCATATTTTAAGCAACACATTAAGCGACCACATAAACCAGAGATTTTTGCAGGATTTAATGATAAATTTTGATCCTTTGCCATTTTAATGGATACAGGTTCAAAATCCCCTAAAAAAGTAGAACAACAAAGCATACGACCACATGGACCAATACCACCTAGCATCTTCGCTTCATCACGAACACCAATTTGTCTTAGTTCAATTCTTGTTCTAAAAATTGCGGCTAAGTCCTTCACTAGTTCGCGGAAATCGATCCGACCATCCGCAGTAAAATAGAAAATAATCTTATTACGATCGAATGTATACTCTACATCTACAAGTTTCATATCAAGATTATGCTCTACTACCTTTTGTTGACAGACTTGATATGCTTCTTTGGCAGCATGTTTGTTCTCTTCAACAATGGTACGATCATTTTCATTTGCAATACGAATAACCTTTTTTAGCGGTAATACAACATCGTTTTCATCAACTTGTTTTTTGGTAATAACTACTTTTCCGTATTCAATACCTCTTACCGTTTCTACAATGACAAACTCATTTTCAGAGATATCGAACTGGTTTGGATCAAAGTAATATACCTTTCCGGCCTTCTTAAAGCGAACACCTACTACATCATACAAAACGGTCATCCCTCCTGCAACCGCAACACTAACTGTTCGAACACAAGCTGCGCATTTACATTAGCGTTGATTCTATTTTTTGCCTCTAATATATTAAAGAGAGCTGATACAATGCGCTTCTGAGCATAGGAAAACGATTCAAACATCTCTTTCTGCTCATGAAAAACAAGACGATCTTCTTCTCCAAGTTGAACATATAATAAATCCTTATAAATAAGGAGTAACATATCTAAACCTTGCTGTAATTGTTCTTTCTCTCCAAAGTGTTTTCCCCATTTTTCTTGTACAAAAAAAATAGAGGTTTTATCTTTTTCGAGCGCTTCACATAATTTTATCACTAAAGCTCGTGCTTGTGCAAACCATTCATCACTACATAAAGCTAAAGCTTCATCAAAACTATTTGTAAGTTGAGCAGCAAGTGTCGATAAAGATGCTGTAATCCCTTCATCCTGTAATCTTCTAATTAAAGATTCCGTAGGTAACGGTCTAAACGTAACAACTTGGCAGCGAGATAAAATCGTATTTAAAATTTGATGACTTTGTTCAGTAAGTAAAATAGCAGTTGTATCACTACTTGGTTCTTCTAAAAATTTCAAAAGTGTATTTGCCGCATTTGCTGTCATACGATCTGCGTGCTCAATAATATATATTTTTTTATTTGCCTCTAATCCTGTTTTGGAAAACTCTTCTTGTAAATCATGAATTTGCTGCTTCTTAATAGATAATCCGTCTGGTTTTACAATATGTAAGTTAGGGTGGTTACCTGAATCAATTCGCTTACAGTTTGTACATACATGGCAGGGCTCTACTCCATTCCGCTCAGAACAGAGGAAACTCTTTGCCATTTGAATTGCTGTCGCAAACTTTCCTGTCCCTTTCCCTCCCTCTAACAAGTAAGCGTGGGATATACGCTCTTTTGCAATGCTATTCATCAACATTTTTACACCGATGGGTTGTATAGCAGAAAGCTGCTCCCACGTCTTCGTCATAATGCATACCTCACTTATTTCATTCTTTCCTTCTATTATAACAATTTATCTTCTATAATCTGAACAACTTCTTCTATAAGTTTTTCCATCGGTTGATCAGCATTTACCAATACAATACGATCCGAGAAACGTTCTACAACTTGTAAATACCCTTCGCGCACACGTTTATGGAAAGAGATATCTTCCATATCTAGTCGATTTACTTCACGTCCTGCATCTTTTTCAATCCGAGCCAAACCAACCTCAGGCTCAATGTCTAGATAAATTGTTAAACTAGGCATACAGTCCTCTGTTGCGAAACGATTTATTTCAAATACCTTATCCATACCCAATCCTCTTGCATAGCCTTGGTATGCTAAAGAGCTATCTATAAAACGATCACATAACACGAGGTAGTTCTCATTAAGTGCTGGCATAACTTTTTCTACTAAATGTTGTCTGCGCGCAGCAGCATAAAGAAGCGCTTCTGTACGTGCTTCCATCATCGTATATTCTTGTTTATGTAAAATCGTCCTAATATCCTCAGAAATTGCAATACCGCCTGGTTCCCTTGTCGCCATTACCTTCTGTGCTTTTTGTTCAAAATATGGCAATAAGCTTTTAATTAACGTTGTTTTACCTGAACCTTCTGGGCCCTCAATTGTTACAAATAATCCCTTCATCCTAAAACCTACTTTCTATATCATACACTTTCATATATTTCGTATTACCTTGAAAACGAGCTCCTGCTCTTTCTAAATACATAATTTGCTCTTTATGCTCTGAAGTAATTCTCTCTCCATACATAATTAATGGAATTCCAGGTGGATACGGAATCACCATTTCCGCCGCTATCATTCCAACAGCCTCTTCTATAGATACTATCTTTGTTTCATATCCGTCTAGTTGTTTATACGTATACGGTAAAAGAGAGAATTCACCATTATAAGTATAACGAATAGATTCCCTGTTGTCTTTCACCTCATAATGTTGCAATGCTACTCGGATCATCTCTATAACCTTCATATATCCCTCATTTACTTGTAAGGGTAAAATAAATAGGACATTGTACGGATCAGCCATCTCTGTATATATACCGAACTTTTCAAATACAGACTGTAATTCGTACCCTGATAACTGACAACGAGTTTGTACGGTGACCTTTAACTCATCTTGCAACGGATATTCTAAAATGGTGATTTGGGGAATAGAACGTAATTGTTCCTTAAATCTTCGTAAAAACTCAACAATTTCACTGTGACCTTCTTCTTTTATACGCGCCATTGTAAAGCGTGCTATATCCAAGGAAGCCATAATTGGATACGATGGACTACTAGATTGTAGCATACTTAAATAAGTAGTAACCTTATCTTCGTCTACTAAATGACTATTTATATGTAAATAGGAACCCATTGTCATTGCGGGTAATGTTTTATGTGCAGAATGAACTACAATATCTGCACCATATGTTAATGCTGACTTCGGAAATGGTTCTCCCAAACATAGATGTGCCCCATGTGCCTCATCTACCAAAACAGGGATTTTATGTGCATGTGCAAAAGCGATGCTTGCCTCTAGATCCATCCCCATACCATAATAATTAGGATGCGTTAAAATAAGTGCTTTCGCATTTGGATACTTTCCAATTGCGTTCTTAATAATTTCATTACGAACTCCCACTGGTACGTTATAAGCTTCATCAATCCATGGATCTAAAAAAATGGGATTTGCTCCCGCAAGTTTTAAACCATTAATAATTGATTTATGACAATTTCTTTGTACAAGAACAATATCATGTTCCCCGCAACAAGACAAAATCATTGCTAAGTTCCCGACTGTTGAACCATTAATTAAAAAATAACTTCTCTTTGTATTATAAACTTCAGCCAATAATTGTTGTGCCTCATCTATACATTCAAACGGACTATGCAAATCATCTAGTCCTGCTAATTCAGTTACATCAATAGATAGAATACCTTTAAACTCTCTTATTGCCTCCTGAGGGAAGTTTAAACCATTCTTATGACCAGGAACATGAAAGGATAACGGCCCTCTTTCTTTAAACTCTATTAACGCCTCATATAAAGGCATACGATTTTGATTCATCTACATCTCTTCCTTATTATTCATTCTCTATCTATTATACAGAACAAAAAAAATAATAGGCATATGCCTATTTAAAAATATGATACTTCTAATTTTCGAAGCTGCTTTAAATAATATATATATTTCGGATCATCTGTCTCTGTATTCACCATATCCTTTTCACATTCATGGCATATTAAATTATTATAAACATATATACCTTCTTTTCTTTTTGTCTCACAAACAATACAAACTTCACTTTGTAATTTCATAATCTTCCCTCCCTATTTAAGTGAACCTATTTTATACTTCTAATCCTTAACAATTTACAGAAAAATATACACCCATCTTTTATATAATATGATTAACTCTTGGGCAACGTGTTTGTATTTCCATTACTTCTTTCCCATTCTTTTTAACAATACAAAAAAACACAAGTCAAATGACTTGTGTTTTTAGTTGCTTGGCGACGTCCTACTCTCACAGGGACAAGGTCCCAACTACCATCGGCGCTAGAGAGCTTAACTTCCGTGTTCGGTATGGGAACGGGTGTGACCTCTCTGCC
>NZ_JBQAEF010000026.1:0-41558 GCF_051915185.1 Bacillus cereus group sp. MYBKT14-1
ACAGAAAGGTTCCAAGAAAAACTTCACGGCCTTTCCCCGATAGAATATCGGGAAAAGGCCGTGGCATAATACTCTTTTTATTACTGTCTACTTGACAGGGAGATGACCACAATGGCTCTTTTTTAATGGTACAAATACAATCCATACAATTAATAAAATAAAAACAACGCTGCCTACCACAGCTGGCAATAAATAAAACTGTGAAAGTATAACTATTCCATATAAAAGTATTGCTGGTAGTAGTAAATAACGATCTGCCTTCCATCTTAACAATAGTAATTTCCCTTCATCACAATATAAACGAAGAAACATCTTATTCGTAAATTCATTCCAATAATCACGTGCATAGCGAGAAATTGCAACTACAGCAAATACGAGAACAATAGCTGCAATCCACCTTGGAGTCATAATTATACTTGCAGTACTGATACATACAATTTGAATATAAAATATTCGTGCAGTACTTGTACGGAAAAATTCTTTCAAAAAAGATTCGACAATACGAGAATCAGCTTTTTTCCCTAAAAGTCTTTTAGAGCGCGGAAACATCCACGGTTTTTTATTCGAACTACTCGGTTTAGCCGCATGACCACCAACTTGCATAATTCCGCTCGTCCAGCGCATGCTTTCCTCCTTTTCTTTCTCGATTTCCTTAAAAAAGAACTTTTTATAATTTATTTTCTCTTTTACTAATACACTACTTAAGAAAATTACTAGACCGATAAATAGAATTGAATACAACGGATTTTTATAAATAAAAAATAAACTAATTCCAAAAAAGGACACGCTCATAGAAAATACTACATTTTTTACAATCCATAAAACCCATCGTTTCCCCACATGTACATGAACAAATCTCGTTAACAACGACAACATAAATCGAAATATAGTAAAGAATACCCAAAATAATAGGACTTGTATCTCTGTTACTTCGATACTTTTCATCAACACTGGTAACATAATAACGACTACTATTATATTCGTTATCCCTATTCGAACAAATGTGTACATCATGCCATACTGGACTAATTTTCGCATATGTGTTGCATACGAAATTAAAAATAAACTATCCGCTTGCTCAAAAAATGAACGAACTCCTCTTGGATATGTTACTAGATAAAATGCGAGTAATCCTAATCCGAAATAAATCGTCTCTTCCGTTGATAATTCATTTATCCATAGCGATCGATAATAGATTCCCATAAATATAAGTGCTGGAATAATAATATATAATGCGACTGTCCAATCTGTTACCGAACGTATAGACTTCCATTTCCGCTCAAGTTCATGGCGTAATCTCTTATAAAATTGTTGTTTAATCATGTTGTTCACGCCTTACAATTACATCAAAGCAGTCTAATAATGAACTACCCGGCATTTCCGCTAATATTTGAATAGATTCTAAATGTCCATCTGCGACTAATGTACCTTGTGAAATGAGTAAAAATCTTTCACAAATTTTTTCAGCAGTATCTAATACGTGCGTACAAAGTAAAATTCCTGCCCCGCGCTCTTTTTCTTTATATAAATAATTTAAAAACTCTTTCGTAGCTACTGGATCTAAACCGATAAAAGGTTCGTCAATGATATAAAAATCTGGCTCAGTTAAAAACGCCAATATTAGCATAGATTTTTGTTTCATGCCTTTTGAAAACTTTGATAAATACTCATGTTTATGCTTATTCATTCGAAAAGTATGTAATAATTGTTCCGCTCGTTCTTCCCAACTTCCCATTTCACTTCCACGAGCTGCCATTAATAATTCAATATGTTCCCAGAGCGTCAAGTAATCATAGTATGTTGGATGTTCTGGTACGTATGCATACGGATTTTTCTTTTCACCGAATGATATTTCACCGTCCATATTTACAAGTAATCCGAGTATCGTTTTAATCGTCGTACTTTTCCCAGCACCATTTGCTCCAATAAGAGCAACTAGTTCACCTTTTTCGATAGAAAAAACTATATCATGAATTGTTTTTTCGCCTATTTCATATCCAGCTGAGCGGATATTTACTTTTAACATGCATTCCCCTTCTTTCCATTTCCAATACAATCAAGGAAAAGAATAACATATAACTATCTATATATCATTATAAAATATTTATTTTCATAGCAGGAAAAAACATTTTTTAACAGAATATTAAATGTTTGATTACATTTTATTGGAGTTGATAATATGTCTTTTCAAATTCGTGAAGCAACGATAGATGATATAGACGCACTTTGTTCTTTAACGAAAGAATTAAAAGGTTCCTCTATTTCCTATGAAGATATGAACAACCGCCTACAATTCGTACAAATGAGTCCGTTTGATTTTTTATATGTTTACGAGGAAGAAGAAGCTATATTTGGATTACTTGGATTTCGTATACGTGAAAATTTAGAAGATGTAACACGTTATGGAGAGATTTCAATTATTAGCGTTGATTCTAACATACGACGGAAAGGCATTGGACAAGTTTTGATGGATTATGCCGAGCAATTAGCAAAGAAACATAATTGCATTGGCACATGGCTAGTTAGTGGAACAAAAAGAGTAGAAGCTCATCCTTTTTATAAAAAATTAGGTTATGAAGTAAATGGCTACCGATTTGTAAAATATTTTTAAACTACTTTATAAAGTGAAGGGACTATAACTATGACAAACATTAAAGCAATTTTCATTGATCGTGACGGTACAATTGGTGGTGACACTACAATACATTATCCAGGATCTTTTACATTATTTCCATTCACAAAAACATCCTTGCAAAAACTAAAAGCTAAAAATATAAAAATTTTCTCTTTCACAAATCAACCCGGTATCGCAGATGGAATAGCAACTGTAGCCGATTTTGTACAAGAATTAGAAGGCTTCGGTTTTGATGATATTTATGTATGTCCTCATAAACACGGTGATGGTTGTGAATGCCGTAAACCAAGTACAGGCATGCTGCTTAAAGCAGCAAAAAAACATGGACTTAATTTAACACAATGTGCTGTAGTTGGTGATCGTTGGACTGATATTGTTGCAGGAGCAAAAGTAAATGCGACTACGATTCTAGTCCGAACAGGCGCTGGGTATGATGCTTTGCATACGTACCGAGACAAATGGGCACATATTGAACCAAACTACATTGCAGATAACTTTGAAGATGCAACAAACTGGGTTTTAAATCAACTATAATACAAATGAAAATTTTGATTCACCCGAAATAATTTAAAACATAGTTAAAATAGCCTTTTGGCAAATAATTGTATTCCACAAAACGGATCACCTCAAAAGGTAGCAAGTTCCCTTTTGATACGCAAACATTGCAATTCAAATTATATTTTTTATTAGTAACAGCAATTAACGTAAAGAAGGAATAGCTTAGTGGCTATCCCTTCTTTATTGACTTCTATTATTTACATTTGTTATCTGTTTTTATTGAGTATTCTCATCGTTTTTATACTCCAAAATATCCCCTGGCTGACACTCCAAAGCTTTACATATCGCTTCTAATGTTGAAAAACGAACCGCTTTTGCTTTCGCATTTTTCAAAATAGAAAGATTCGCCATCGTAATTCCAACCTTCTCTGAAAGCTCCGTTACACTCATTTTTCGTTTTGCTAACATGACGTCAATATTAATAATGATTGTCATATCCGCCACCTCAAACCGTCAAATCATTTTCTGATTTTATGTGAATTGCCTCTTGTAGAAGTCGTTGGAGGATAGCAGCAAAAACGGAGATAACGAGCGAAGCAAAAACGATAATGAGTCCCACTAACCCAATAGGAGGGTCCATTTTTTTCGCTATAAAATAAAAAAGTGGCAAACTTAATACATACAAACCACTGATTGTAATTGCACAGCGCTTTATATTCTTTAACGCCTTTACTGATAATTCCGAGAACGCTGTGTTCTCATCAATGTACTGTAAAAGATTGAAAGCCTGATAAAGAGCAACGTAAAAAGGCACAGCTGCTCCATACATTACAATGAAAACAAGATATTTTATCGGAGCAATGTTAGGATACAAATTCGCTGTGAAATCCGCCATTTCCGGCACTAAAAATATGCATAAAGCAAGCACTGAAATTCCAGCAAGAAAAATAATTACTTTTAAGAACATTGTTGAACTTCGTTTAAGATTCATTTACAATACCTCACTTATTTAATGGCAACATAATTTTATCACAACATTTATTGTTTAACAATAAATAAATATCGTTTTATTTTTGTCATGTTTTTTAATTTAGGCAAAAATAAAAAAGAATTTCTCATTACAAAGAAATTCTTTTTCTTGAAAATGCCTCTTTCAACTTAATTTTTTAAAACGTTAATTCGTAATGGAAATAACGATTATCTCTCAAATAGCCATTTTCAGCGTATAATCGTTGTGCTGATAAATTATCAATCTCTGTTTGCAATTTTACACCTTTTGCTCCATTCTCTAATGCGTATTCTTTAGCAGCTTCTAATAATTTTTTACCTGTTCCGGCTCCACGCTTCGCCGCTTGTACAAATAAATCATTTAAAATCCATAATTCTTTCATTGAAATGGAAGAAAATGATGGATATAGTTGTGTGAACCCAATATATTCGCCATCTTCAACTGCTACGAAAATAACGGACTCTTTTTTCTCAATTCGATTTCGTAAAAATACTTTTGCACCTTCTAAATCAGAATCTTGTCTATAAAACATGCGATAGTTATTAAAAACTGATGCCAGTCCATCTAAATCTGCAATTGTTGCCTCATATATTCTCATTTTACTCCATTCCCCTTCCAATACTGTCTCATTATATCCGTTGCCCATTTAGGCTGGTGTATTTCTTCTGTCGGCATAAACTCTTTCATTATTGGTTTTATACCCAATATAGGAGTGCCATCAATAGCATCTAATCCCTCAACAATAATTGATTTACCTTCTCTTTTGATCACCTTTACAATTGTTACACCTATGCGATTCGGACGATTTTTCCCGCGCTGTGCAAAAATACCTACTTCAGGATAATCCTTATTATTTCTAGGATGTCTAGCAAAATACTGAATTTGCTCGTCAGTTACTTTATGAAAATAAAAAACAACTTCAATATGAGAAAAATCTTCAATCCCTTGTATACTTTTTTCTGCATACATTTCAGTTAAAGTTATACGGGATCTTACTTCTCCCCACTCATCATCTTTTATTTCCTTTCTTTCATTATGTACAAATGCGATTGGTTGAACTGAAAACATACGCATTCCCCCTCAAATGTAACCACTTACATTATAAAATATTTTCTGAATGTTTTCCAGATATACGAATAGAGTTTACATAATATAATTATGCTCTATCTAGAGCTACCTTGACCGCTTCAATTGCATGTATATGAGCTGTATCAAATATCGGGACAGATACGTTTTCTTGCTTTATTAATAAACCTATTTCCGTACAACCTAATATAATTCCTTGTGCTCCTTCTTGTACTAATTCTTCTATAACCCTTTTATAATACTCTCTAGATTGAACTACTATTTTTCCTAAACATAATTCTGTATATATTACTTCGTTTACTTTTTCTCTATTTCTTCCTGATGGTACTATTACTTTTATATCATGCTCTTCAATACGTGACTTATAGAAATCTTGCTCCATTGTATATTTAGTTCCAAGCAGACCAACCTTTTGAATGTCTTTTCTTTTAATTTCTTTTGCAGTTGCATCAGCAATATGTAAGACTGGAATATCAATTTTCTCCTTTATTTTTTCAACTACCTTATGCATTGTATTTGTACAAATGATTATAAAGTCTGCTCCTCCCTTTTGTAATGAATATGCCGCATTCGCTAAAACTTCACCTGCTCCATTCCAATCTCCTCTAGACTGGAATCTTTCAATCTCTTCAAAGTCCACACTATTAATCAAACATTTTGCTGAATGCAGCCCTCCTAATCTCTCTTTTATTTCTTCATTAATAATTCGATAATATTCAGAAGTTGATTCCCAACTCATACCACCTATAAGACCTATCGTTTTCATATAAACACCTACCTAAACTATTTTTATAAAACTAATAACAACGTTTTATTGTGTATATTATACATAATAAAACAAGACTTTAAGTTTGGAATATAAAGTCTTGTTTTAACGGAATAATAAAGAATAATTCTACTTTCATTTCCAAGGAAATTTTAATAGAATATTCTGAAATTAACACTCTGATGTTTTTATAAATTCTTTATACTTATAATTAAAACACTCTCGATACAACTCTTTGATTTCATCATATGATGGAACACGTGGGTTATTAGCTGGGCTACCACTTTCAATTGCATCTGATGCCATTTTAGAGATAGCATTTTCAAATTCAATTTCATCGATTCCGTATTCTTTTAAATTTGGAATACGAAGATCATAGCAAAGCTTTTTTATTTCCCCAAGCGTATAGTCTGCTACTTCCTCATCAGAATTCGAATACAAATCCTTATTTAAGTTGTGTCCAATTTTTGCTAACCTTTTCACTGCGCTTGTTTTTGTAAACTCTAACACTGTAGGTAATAGTATGGCATTTGATATTCCATGCGGTACATGAAATAATGCTCCCACTGGCCTTGACATTCCATGAACTAATGTAACTGATGCATTAGAAAATGCAATTCCAGCTTGTAAAGAAGCAATCATCATCGCTTCTCTTGCCTCCATATTACGTCCATCTTCATATGCTATACGTAAATATTTCATAATACTTTCAATAGCTGAAAGAGCAAGTACATCTGTAAGTGGTTGTGAAAATTTAGAAATATAAGCTTCAATCGCATGACATAACGCATCTATTCCTGTTGCTGCCGTAATTTGTGGGGGTAACGAACTTGTCAAAACTGGATCTATAATTGCTACTTTCGGTATAAAACTAGGATGCTTCATCATCATTTTTACATCTGTTTTTTTATTCGTAATTACTGCTACACTTGTAACTTCCGATCCAGTACCAGAAGTTGTTGGAATTGCAATAAGTGGTAGTGGATTGTTTTCTATTTTAATATCCTTTTGGACATAATCCTCAACTTCTCCACCATTTGTATATAAAACCGCTACCGCTTTCGCAGCATCAATACAACTTCCACCACCAATACCGATAATAAAATCGCACTTTTCCTCTTTACAAAGAGATAACGCTTCTAATACGTGTATATTTGTAGGCTCAGCATCCACTTTATTATATGTACTAACAGTAATACCTTTCTTATTTAGTTGTTGCATACACTTTTCAACATATCCTAATTTCTCCATAATTGTATCAGTAACTATAAAAGCTCTTTTCCCTAACTTTTTTGATTGTTCTCCCAGTTTTTCAAGCGAATTCCTTCCATATAATACCGAATTTGGCATACGAAACTCAGAAACCTCTTGCAAGTCCCCCACCCCTTCTTATCCTAATTAATATTTTATAACATAAATTATCGATTTGATGAATCTTTACGATTCAAATTTTTTAATAGAGTCCTGTTAAAGTATAGAATGCGATAACTAAAAATACAGCAACCGTTTTCAAAATTGTAATAGCAAATATATCTTTATATGACTGTTTATGTGTTAATCCTGTTACTGTAAGAATAGTAATAATAGCCCCGTTATGTGGTAGTGTATCCATTCCTCCTGATGCCATTGATACGATACGGTGCATAACTTCTAATGGAATATCAAATTGATTGGCCGCTGCAATAAATTTATCTCCCATTGCACTTAATACTATTCCCATTCCTCCTGATGCCGAGCCTGTAATTCCAGCTAAAATATTCGTCGTTACTGCACCATTCACTAACGGATTTGTGAAAGTAGCAGAGATGCCATCTCTCATAATTGCGAAACCTGGAAGTGCTGCAATGACACCACCGAATCCAAACTCAGCTCCTGTATTCATCGTTGCAAGTAGCGCTCCACCAATACTTGTATTCAATCCAGCTTGGAAACCTGTTACTACTCGCTTCCAATATAATAATAACGTTGTTAAGATCCCTATAATAAGTGCCAATTCTACAGACCAAATTCCTACTACTGCACTTAATTCTACTTTTCCAAATGCTTTCATACCAATTGCAGAAAAATCAAAACCGCTTGGATACCACTTCGGTATCATAATAGTAAACACTTTATTCATTACCCCTACTAAAATAAGTGGTATAAATGCAATAAATTGTTGTGCTCTTGTGATTTCAATGTTATTAATTAATGGCATATTTTTTTGTTCTACTTGCAAAGATGCTGCCATTTCAGTATTTCCATCATTAAAACCAAAGTATCCTTCACCTGCCGCTTTTGCCTTCTTACGTCTACTCTCTAAATATAGTAAACCTACTGTAAGAACAAAAATTGCTCCTGCAATCCCAAGTATCGGTGCAGCATAAATATCCGTTTTAAAAAATGTTGTAGGTATTACATTTTGAATTTGTGGTGATCCAGGTAACGCATCCATTGTAAACGTTACTGCTCCAAGAACAATCGTTCCAGGGATTAAACGCTTTGGAATATTAGCTTGTCGAAACAACTTAGCTGCGAACGGATAAACAGCAAACACTACTACATACACACTAACACCACTATACGTTAAAATAGCCCCCATTAATACAATCGCTAATATAGTACGTTTTTCACCAACTAACTCAATAATTGTTTTTGCGATAGAATCTGCAATTCCTGACATTTCCACTACTTTTCCAAATATTGCTCCTAATAAAAACACAGGAAAATATAATTTTATAAATCCAACCATTTTCTCCATAAAGATATTAGAAAAGAAAGGTAATACATAACTAGGTTCTGTCAAAAATACTGCAAATAATGCAAATATCGGCGCGAATAAAATAACAGAAAAACCTCTGTATGCTACGAACATAAGTAAACTTAGTGCTAATAATATAATAACTAACTCCAATTTTACCCCTCCATTAAACAGAATATTCTAAATTTTATTGATAAATTTCTACTAACCTTTTAATTCTGACATCCCTCCTCTTATTCATACAAATTTTTATGCTAAAAATGTCTAATTATAATTATTCGATTACATATGAAAAATCCCTTTAAACAGAAACGAATTCATCGTCATACGTTATAAAGGGATTGCTAGAATCTATATTTACTGCTGTATTAAATTTTTCTCTACACAAAAATGATACAGTTCTTCAACATCTTTCACTATGTAGGTCGCACTAACTTCAGTCAGTTCTTTTTCACAGCCATAGCCATATAAAACACCAATTGAAGCAATTCCATTCTGATTTGCACCTATTATATCGTGCTTTCTATCACCAATCATTATCATTTCTTCTTTATTTAGTTCTTCATTTTTTTGTAAAATATGAGCAATTATTTCTTCTTTTTTTATTCTCGTACCATCTAAATTACTTCCAATGATGTCTTCGAAATAATTCGTTAATTGAAAATGCTCTATAACTTGTTTCGCAAATACAGTGGGCTTTGAAGTTGCTACAAATATGCGATTCCCTGAACTTTTTAATTGTTGCAAGAGCTTCAGAATCCCCTCGTATACATTATTTTCAAACAATCCACGCTGCTTTAAATACTCACGGAAGTAAAAAACTGCACGTTCAACCTCTCCTTCACTCATATTATATCTCTCTACGAATGATTGCTGAATAGGAGGACCTATAAATGAATCTAACTCACTTATATGTACTTCTTCAATTCCTACTTTTTTTAACGCATACAAAACCGAATTTACAATTCCTTCTTTCGGATCCGTTAAAGTTCCATCTAAATCAAATAGAAATGTTTTATACATGTTTCATTCCTCCACTTAATTTGCTGTATAAATAACTGCTAACATCTCTTTCACTTCTCCCTATTATACTATCATTATCTATTTTTTCGAAAAATCAATTTCCATATGTCACATACTTTCAGTTACAAAATACGATAGATATGATAAAGTAAAAAAGTTACAATTATTTTAATAGAAACTGGTGAAACAAATGTCAATTACGTTAATTTTTATAATGGCTTTCACAATTGTGATCCACGCAGTTGAAACAAGCTCTTATAGTATTCGATTAGCTGGAGTACGTTTAAAGAAGATTGCGGTTGCCTTGTCTGTTGTAGGAATGGTGTTACTTATTTCAAGAACATCAAACTTACTACAAGCCTTTTTAATCGGTGGTATTGTCGATGAAGCAAAACTAGATTCTTCTATTAATTTAGAGCATATTATACGACTCGTACTATTATCGGCTTCTATCGGTACATTAATCGCGATCATTCTTTATCCAACTTTGACAAAATTATTTGGATATGTCATTCAAAACTTTGAAACAGACGGTTCTTTCATTCGAATGATGAAAACGAATAACATTCAAAAATTAAAGTACACAAAAAAATATGTCCGTTTTCCAAAGTTAGAAATGATTCATAGACTGCGTATCGGTGGTATTCCAAAGCGTATTATGCTTATTAACATGTTTGCTACTGCTATTTATACAGCAGGGGTACTTTCAGCCCTTTACGCTTCTTTTTTAAATCCAGATTATGCAACAAATGCAAGTACAGCTTCTGGCCTTGTAAATGGTTTCGCCACTATTTTATTAACTGTATTACTCGATCCACGCATTGCTCTTTTAACAGAACGTGCTCTACAATCAGAAAGCGGTGCTGAATCTATGAGTAAAATGTATGGTTGGCTAATGATTTCTAGACTTCTCGGCACATTATTAGCACAACTGCTATTTGTACCAGGTGCTTACTGGATTTTATGGATTATTGAACTGATGCATTAATTTACTAGAAAGGTGAATTTATCAATGAAGATCAAAACAGAGAAAGATATAATTCGCTTAATAGAAAACGACGAATGGATGATGAATGTATTACAAATGGCAAAATCACTAGAGCTACCTGATTGGTGGATTTGTGCCGGATTTGTTCGTTCTAAAATTTGGGATACTTTACATGACTATGAAGCTAAAACGGCTATGCCTGATGTTGATGTGATTTATTATGATAGTCTACATCAAGATGAGATATACGAACAATCATTAGAAACGAAATTAATGAATATTGATGCTACTATCCCTTGGTCTGTAAAAAATCAAGCTCGTATGCATGTAGTGAATAATATGCCACCATATTCTTCTTCTGTTAATGCTATATCTAAATTCCCTGAAACAGCAACGGCTTTAGGAGTTACACTTGATGAACTAAACAACGTTATCTTAACAGCCCCATGTGGTATTGAAGATGTCCTTTCCTTACAAGTGAAACCAACAGCTCATTTTCTTAAATCGAAAGAACGATTACATATGTACAAAAACAGAGTTATAAAAAAGAATTGGCAAAGTAAGTGGCCTAGCATCACAATCACATATCCAGAAATTTAGAAAGGGTGCCTCTCATTTATAGAAGCACCCTTTTCTTCATTTCAAAAAATGTATGACTGTTTCTGCAAATCTATCTGCTTCCTCATAATGAGGTGAATGACCGCTCTCTTCAAATACGATATACTTGCCGTTTCGGGCATCTTTATTAAATGTTTTAATTTGTTCTTCACACGTTACTACATCATGTTTTCCTACTATTAATAACATTAGATTTTGTACATCTTTTATTTTTGATAATAATGATGTATGACATGCTCCCTCTAATTTTAATCTATCAAAGTGAATTTTGGAGCGATTTAAAAATATTTCCCACTCTTCATCACTGTATAAACTCTCATCTGTCCTATCTTCCTTATTATTGTAAACCTCCATTCTTTTTTCTTCTAATTCAGCGCTTAATCTTATATAAGCTTCTAACAACTCTTCTGAACTAGCATCGCTAGATGAATAAGCAAGAGACTCTTCTGCTACTTCTTCTTTTCCATACTTTTTTAATAAATGCCCTGTCTTTTGCAACAAAGCCCTACTTGTTAATGCAAAATTAAAAGTTGGTCCTTCAAATATTATTTTCTCTATTGAACTTGGATATATCGACGCATAAAGCAATGCTACATATCCACCGAAAGAGTGTCCAATTATAGACCACTTCTCAATTTGTAATACTTTTTTTAATTCCTCACAGTCTTCAATCAAATCATTTAATCCAAAAGCTTCGTCTTCAGTAATTTCTTCTGAGCGACAAACACCTCTTTGATCTATCATAATTACATATAAAGAATCTTTTAAACGTTCCGCTTGGTGAAATGAAAAATCATAACAACTCTCTCCTGGACCACCATGCAAGTATAAGACTGGCTTATTTTTAGGATTTCCATGTGTTTCAACGTATAGCTTTTTCCCTCTAACATTCATATACTCTCCTGTTTCTATCAAATTCGCCATAAACATCACCATCTTCTTTTTACTGAATATTATAACATTTATTGTTAAATAATCCCTATTACATTTAAGAAGACGATAATTATTGCAAGTGGTGCTACAAATCGAAGTAAAAATGCCCAACAAGTAAATACTTTCTTTCCATAATTTCCACCTACAAAAAACTCTGCTTCTAGTAGCTTCTTCTCCATTTTGAATGAAACGAAAATACTAATAAATAGTGCTCCAAGTGGCATTAATATATTACTAGATAAGAAGTCTACTGCATCAAAAATATTCTTTCCGAAAATCGTAATATCACTCCATACTCCAAATGATAACGCTGATGGTATACCTACTAAGAAAATGCCGAAACCGATCAGCCATGATAATTTCGTTCTCTTTTCTTGTTCACCATTTGCTAATGCTGAAACAACAGTTTCTAGTAGAGAAAATGCTGATGTTAATGTCGCAAATGTAAATAGTGCAAGAAATACTGTTAAGAAAAATCCACCGAATGGGATTTGACTAAATACAGATGGTAATACGATAAATAGTAATCCAGGTCCTTCTGTCGGCTCCATTCCTAATGAAAATACGGCTGGAAAAATAGCAAGACCTGCAAATAATGAAACAAATAAATTTAATCCAACAATTGTTATTGCTGATTTTGGTAAACTTTCTTTTTTATTTAAATAGGAACTATACGTAACCATAATTGAAATCCCGATACTAATTGCAAAGAATGATTGCCCCATTGCGAACAAAATACTTTCCGAAGTAATCTTTGAGAAATCTGGTTGTAAGAAAAACTTCACACCTTTCATTGCATCATCAAGTGTTAACGAACGAATAATAAGAGCGACAAATAAAACGAACAATGCTGGCAACATATATTTACTTGCTTTTTCAATTCCGTTTTGTACACCCTTTGATACAACCCATATCGTAATGAACATAAAAGCGAAATGTCCCATAATAGCCCAAGCAGGATTCCCAATTGTTTCAGTAAATAATGTGCCGTAATTTTGTCCTGGCGTAATCAGTTGTCCAGTTATTCCTCTGAATAAATAAATTAATACCCATCCACCTACAACACTATAAAATGAAAGTAGTATAAAACACGTTCCAACACCAAGGCGTCCAATCCAATGCCATCCTGTATTTGGTGCGATGCTTTTAAATGCTCCAACTGCTTGTTTCTGCGTACTGCGTCCAATCATAAATTCAGCTATAAGTAGCGGTAGTCCAATTAAAACAGTAAATAATATAAATATTAAAAAGAACGCTCCTCCCCCACTCTTCCCAGCGATATAAGGGAACTTCCATATCGCACCAAGTCCAATTGCTGATCCGGCTGCCGCCATTATAAAACCTAATTTCGAAGTCCATTGCTCCGTCTGTTTCATCTCATTTTCCTCCTAATTAAATCTTTTTATATAAATAAATAAATTTTATAAACCTATTCAAATAAACCCTCCATTTCTTCTTCCATATAATAAAAAAATGGCCTAGCATCTCTATATAAAGAGACGCTAAGCCATTTACTTAACGCGGTACCACCCTTATTGATTCCATTATGAATCCACCTTAGTAGTAATCGTTTGATTACAAACCTAATATCGAAGGTTAACCGTTAAGATTTACTAAGAATGTAATTCCGTTCCACCTTACTGCTCCTAGGCGAGTTCAGGATGTCATTTGACTATGTCACACCAACCCATAGCTCTCTGTACAAATACATGACCTTACTACTCCTATTCAACACATTGTAATATTTAGAATATATTTTCTTTTGAAATTAATATGAAGTATATCGGTTATATTTGTAACTGTCAAGGGGTATATTATTTTTTTGTCGAAATGGTTCATATTTCAACTGACTTTTACTAAGCTTATTATAAAAAGAAAGAGTCTATATTTTCACCTTTTCAAACGAACTATAAAAAAAGAATCTTCGCGATAATCGCGAAGATTCTTTTTACGGTATAAGACGAGTACAATCTCTCGGAAAAGCACTAGCCTCTCGTACATTTGTTAATTCTAATAGTTTATATACAATCCTTTCTAACCCAATTCCGAAACCTCCATGTGGTGGACAACCATATCGGAATGTATTTAAATAAGATTGAAATTTCTCTGGATGTAATCCTTTTTCTTTAAACGAAGCGAGTAATAATTCATAATTATGAATTCGCTGTGCCCCTGACGTTATTTCTAGCCCTTTATATAATAAGTCGAATGAATCAGTAATAGCTGGATTCTCTTTATTTTGCATCGTATACATCGGTCTCGCTTCTTTCGGATAATGTGTAATGAAAACAAATTCACTATTATATGTTTCCTTTACATATTTCCCTAGTAACTTTTCACCTTCTGTATCTAAATCCCCTACAGGAGATTCTTTACGATACTTACTTTTCAAAATTTCTTGTGCTTCTAACAATGTAATTTTAGGTATTTCAGTAATAACAGGTACTTCTATTTGTAATAGTTGTAGTTCTATTTCACATTTTTTCGCTACTTGTTGAAACATATATCGTAAAACATCCGTTTCTAGTTGCATCACTTCATAAAAATCATGAATAAAACCAAGTTCTACGTCTAACGATATATATTCATTCAAATGACGGGAAGAATTATGATGTTCCGCTCTATATACAGGTGCAATTTCAAAAACTCGTTCTAACCCACCTGCCACCATCATTTGCTTATAAAACTGTGGTGATTGTGCTAAATAAGCTTCTTTTTGGAAGTATGGAAGCTTAAAAACATTTGCTCCTCCTTCTGCCCCTTGCGAAACAATTTTCGGCGTAAAGATCCGTGTGAAATCGTTCTCTATAAGAAATTCACTAAAGCTCTGAACGAGTGTAGATTTCACTTTAAAAATCGCTGCGGTTCGCTCATGCCTTAATGATATTACTCGCTCATTAAGTAGTTGATCTAAGCCAACTTGTAACTTCTTTTTATTTATTTCAAATGGAAGTGGCTCTGCACCGTTTATTACTTTCACTTCATGAGCAAGTACTTCAACACCCAATTCTGTTTTCGACGTCTCGACTGTTTCACCGATTACATGGACGACACTTTCTACATCAACTTTATATCCGGCCAATTCATTTTCTAATACACATTGAATTACTCCTGTTCTGTCCCGTAATAATAAAAAACTAACATTTCCAAGATGTCGAATCTTTTTTACCCATCCTTGAAGTAATACAACCTTTCCGCTTTTCTTTGTACATTCTTTTGTGAGTGAACGCTTCATTATTGAATCCATTATTTTTCCCTCCAGTAATTTTATATTTATTTACGTTATTGTTGTCATCGTCATCATCCACGGTCACTCACCCCCTTTCAAAGAATACAAAAATCCGCCCCTATAAATAGGGACGGATTTTTTCCGCGGTACCACCCAAATTGTCATATTGACCATCTTAGCCCTGATAACGGTAGGTACCGTTTGCTTTTACTAATAATCACGTTCAAAGCAACACTCACAGGTGTCTTTCCATCATGCGGTATCGCAACCTTCCCAGCAACCGGCTGCTCTCTGTAGACCTTTGCACCATGTACTTTTCCTGATCATCACTTTTTATATTTACAGAGTATTCTAACTCCTCACCTTATAAAACGCAAGCTTTTTTTGAAACATTCTGGTTTTATAACTCCTAACTTCTTCTAAAGTGTGAAAAGTTAATTTTGTAATACATATTCTTATGTATTAAATCCTAAATTACACCTTTAATATTTTCCAATTTTTACATAAAAACTAATTCATTTACGCATATTAATAAAAATTTTAAAGCGAGGTGTGTATATGCAAAAAGCAATTAGTTTCTTTCTCCTTTTGTTTTGCTTAATTGTAGTAAACGAAACGTATGCCTATTCACCAAAATCTTTACCAATCTCTCAAAACTCTGATCAATGGCAAGTGAATATTGATAAGCCGAAAAAAACAAACAACAATATGCTTCAAGCTAAAAAAAATGAATTTCAAACATATCATTTTTCAGTAAAGAATGTCGGGAATAGTGAAGTATATAATGTAAACGTCGAAGTATTCCGCAACGAGCCAAAAACAAAAACGAAATATGAACTCTTCTCCCTAAAGGAAAGTCGTTTGGCAAGTGGAAAAACTGGATTTGAACAGGCTAATTTACCTGTTGCTACAAAAGCAGATGAAGTTGATGTAATGATTACATGGCAAGAACACCCATTCCGATCGATGCGAAATGGGCAAAAAGTGGAGTCTAGAAAATTTAAAGAGCATTTTGTTTTTAAAGAAGCTAAAAAGTAAATGGAACACGGATATATTCACACTATCATTGATATAGTTTTATTTACTAGCACCAGTTCGTAAGCAAATTAAAAAGTCGTGGCTTATAAAATGCCACGACTTTTTATATTAATTCGTACTAATTCCTCTAGCTGCCCAAATACGATCAATTTCCGCAGCATGTTGTCCGCCATATAAAAGAGCATCCGCTTGTTTAATCGCTTTTGCTCCATCACTGAATTTAGAGTTTGGTGTTAATGACCAGTGCGATTGTAAAATAATTTTCGTTGCTACATCACGGCCAAAAGCTTGTGCCATCTCATATTGTCCTTGTGACCAAATTTCACCGTCAGCATGTACTTGATTTTTTATATCTTTCGGATACACTTTATTCGTATCTAATCGGCGTAAGCACGTTGGATCTGAACTAGAGTAAGCTGCCGCATCCCACTCTCCAACACATGCTTTTCCGTATCCTGTTGTCGATACAGCATCTTCATACGTAGCACCTAAGAAGTCACCAAATCCTTCTCCCATCGCTCCGCCTTCTGTTGAACTACCAAAGCCAGGAACTTGGTTATCTTGGATCGAATGTCCGTATTCATGTGCGATAATTCCAGCATCTTCTGCATCATCAACACCGCCAGTACCAAATGTTAAAGCTTTCGTTGTCGGTGAATAGAATGAGTTATCAGCTGTTGTTCCATTCACATTCACTTTAATCGAACGATTATTAATATTTTTAAACCCTAGACTTTGAATATAACGTTGCAATGTATCAATATGATAATATGACATTACATCTTCAAAGCTATCATTTGCACGTGTATAGTTGAATTGTAAGTTTGTAGATTTTGTTCTCGCTTTTGAAGAAATCGTTACATACTCTCCAATTAAAAAACCTGTCCCATCTAAACCTTTTAAAGTAACAGTTTTTAATTGGTTCGTTAGCGCTGTAGAATCTGCATCATTATTATCTTTTAATCCCACTAAACTCCCGCTTGATACGACAGGGTTAGGTAAAAAT
The DNA here is from genome assembly GCF_051915185.1 of Bacillus cereus group sp. MYBKT14-1. Classification (NCBI taxonomy): domain Bacteria; kingdom Bacillati; phylum Bacillota; class Bacilli; order Caryophanales; family Bacillaceae; genus Bacillus; species Bacillus cereus group sp. MYBKT14-1. The sequence continues at coordinate 17,570 of NZ_JBQAEF010000026.1, forward strand.
ACTTTTCCTGTCCCTTCAGCTTTTCGGTTTATATCAACCTTTTTAATTAACTTTCCATTTTCTGCATCAATAAATGTTTCCCATGCACCAAATGGATTATTAGAATGGACTACAACTTTATATACTGGACGAGCAATTCCTTCTTCAACAATATATCCGAACTCTTTATCTGTAGGAGCCCATAAATTTTGCTCACTTGCTTCTCCAACATACGCCATTGATTTTTGTATTGCATCTTTTTCACTAATTTTTGTCGTTACTTCCTTCACACCTGTAACAGGCTGATAATCAGAAACAGCGAGTACTCCCTTTCCCTCTCCGTTAAGCGTAACTGTTATTTGTTTTGAAAATACAGGTGCACCATTAACAACTTGTTGGAACCTAACATATGAAGCTACTGACGTTTCTGTTGTAGAAATATATTGCAAGTCTGAAAGGTCTGTTTTCAATCCATACTGCGCAGCATTTTCTTTTAAATATTCAGTTGCTTTTTTCTGTGGCGAATAAGCTTCTAACTTTACTTGCTGTTGTTTTTCCAATGCCGAAACCGTAGAAATTGTCCCCATTACTAACGGCACAGTCATTGCCATTGCCACCATTTTTTTATTAAACATAGAACCACTCCCCCTAATAAAGTAGCTCAACCTTATCCCATTACCACTAGGCAATCATTCCCCGCAAAACGGATGGATAAAAATTGAATCTACGAGTAATTCTCTATGAGCACTTCTATTACCTTTCCATTTAGGGTAAGTGAAATTTTCTCAATATTTATGTATAAATTGAACACAATACTGTAGAAATATATTTCTACAGTATTGTGTTCGGCACGCTATGAAAAAAGACAATTGCTAGTGGTCCTATCGAATGTATAGTCAAATAAATTCTAATCATACAAAAAGGAAGCTGGAATCATTCCAACTTCCTTTTTTCTTTAATTAGCTGCACTTAATTTAATTCTAAGTTTTGTTTCACCTAAAGAAAGTTCATCGTCTTCGTTCATTAAGTGACCAAATGTAAATTGTTTAACGAGTAAGTTTTCTTCCAATAAATCTTTATGGTTCGTTAACGTTCGCTGTAGTTCTTCTTCTGTATCAAGAATAATATTGACTCGTAAATTAACTGGTAAATTCAACTGTTTACGATATTCTTGAACCGCACGAATGAATTCACGCGCTACTCCTTCTTGTAACAATTCTTCCGTTACATTCGTATCTAACATAACTGTATATTGTCCGTTAGTCGTATTAGAGAATCCTGATTTTGCAACTTTCTCAACTAACACATCTTCAGCAGTTACAACTACTTCTTCTCCTGGTGTTGCTTCGTAAACTGCTCTTCCTGTTGATACAAAGTTTTGTACTTCTTCTTGTGATAATTGTTTTAGCCAACCATTCACTGCATTCACATTTTTACCGAATTTTGGCCCCGCTGTTTTAAAATTAAGCTTCAATTGATATGATGTGTATTTTGTTTCATCGAGTTCAACATGGAATGCTTTTACATTTAACTCATCCATAACGATATCACGATAAGATTCCCAATCCATATCATTCTCGTTATGTTCAAGTAATACAAGTTCTGCTAGCGGCTGTTTTACTTTTAAAGAATGCTGATTACGGTTACTTCTTCCAAGTTCAACAACTTGTAAAACAGCATCCATTTCCGCTTCTAATTTCGGTTGAAGTAGTGATTCATTTACAACTGGATAATCGGCTAAATGAACGCTGCTTCCTTCTAAATTTAGATGAATGTCTTCCGCGACAAACGGTGTAAATGGTGCAATTAATTTACTAATTGTTACAAGCACTTCATGAAGTGTCTCATACGCAGCTGCTTTCTCAGCGTTCATACCAGATTCCCAGAAACGATTACGTGAGCGTCTTACATACCAGTTACTCACTTCATCTACAAGTGCTGCAATTTCACGAGCTGCATTCGTAAATTGATAATCATCAAGTGCAGTTCTCACTTTTTTCGTTGTACTATGCAATCTTGATAATACCCATTCGTCTAATTTCGTAAGCTTTACATCATACGTTTCTTTCGGATTATACTCATCTAAATTTGCATATAAAACGTAGAAGCTATACACATTGACTAATGTATCTACAAATTTAGATTTCGCTTCCAGTACTGTTCTTTCAGAAAAACGCTTCGCATTCCACGGGGCACTATCAACAAGTAAAGCCCATCTTAGCGCATCTGCACCAAATTTATCTACTAAATCAACTGGATCTAGTGCATTTCCTTTGCTTTTAGACATTTTCTGCCCTTCTTCATCTAAAACATGCCCTAGTGATAACACTCGTTTATACGGTACTTTTCCTGTATATAGTGCTGATACTGCTAATAAACTATAAAACCAGCCGCGTGTTTGATCAATTCCTTCTGCAATAACATCCGCTGGAAACTGCTCTTCAAATAACTCTTTATTTTCAAATGGGTAATGATATTGTGCAAATGGCATAGAACCACTATCAAACCAAACATCAATCACTTCTGGTGTACGATTCATTGTGCCTCCGCATTTCCCGCAGCAGACTTGCACTTCATCTACATAAGGCTTATGCAATTCCAAATCTTCTGGTGTTTCTTTCGTACTATTCTTTCTTAATTCGGCAATGCTTTTCGGTGCGAACTGATGATCACAACTTTCACATTCCCATACATTCAATGGCGTTCCCCAATATCTATTTCGGCTAATATTCCAATCTACCATATTTTCTAAAAACTTACCAAAACGTCCATGTTTCATATGATCCGGATACCAAGTAACAGAATCATTATTTTGTAAAAATGTATCTTTAATTGCAGTTGTTCGGATTAACCAACTTTCTCCTGCATAATAAAGTAGTGGTGAATCACAACGCCAGCAATGCGGATAGCTATGTTCATATTTTTCTTTATGATACAGTAAACCTTCCTTCGCTAAATAACGAACGATATCCACGTCACAATCTTTTACAAATTTCCCTTTCAAAAATGGTACTGCCTCTGTATACTCACCTTTTTCATCTACAACGTGCAAGAATGACAATCCTTCACTTTGAACAACTCTATAATCGTCCTCTCCATATGCTGGAGCAATATGAACAAGTCCTGTACCACTATCTCCCGTTACAAAATCTGCTGCAATAACGCGGTAACCATTTGTAACTTCTTTCATCGGAAATGGTGCTGTATAAGATGTGTTTAATAATTCTTCGCCTTTATGAACAGATAATACTTCATAATTCTCTTTTAATACTTCTTGTACACGTTCTTTTGCAACAATGTATACATGACTTTCTTGTTTTGCTTTAACGTATTCCATATTTGGATGGACAGCAAGCGCAACGTTTGCTGGAAGTGTCCAAGGTGTCGTTGTCCAACCTAAGAAATACTCATTTTCACTATCTTTCACTTTAAACTTCACAGTTGCACTTAAATCTTTTACTGTTTTATACCCTTGTGCAACCTCATGTGAGCTCAATGAGGTTTGGCAGCTTGGGCAGTATGGTGAAACTCTATGTCCTTTATATAACAATCCTTTTTCATGGATTGTCCCCAAAATATGCCATACACTTTCGATATATGGATTCTTTAAAGTTACATACGGATCATCCATATCTACCCAATAACCAATACTTTCAGTGAATTCGCGCCACTGCTTCTCATATGTGAAAACACTCTCTTTACACTTTTGAATAAATGGTTCAATGCCATATTCTTCGATCTCATGTTTACCAGAAATACCAAGTTGCTTCTCAACGCCTAATTCTACAGGTAAACCATGTGTATCCCATCCTGCTTTTCTTAACACTTTATAACCAGCCATCGTTTTATATCTTGCTACTAAGTCTTTAATTGTTCGTCCAAGTGCATGACCTACATGCGGTAGTCCGTTCGCCGTTGGTGGTCCTTCATAAAATACGAAAGACTGTGCGCCTTCTCGATTCTGAATTGATTGTTCGAAAATATTTTGTTCGTTCCACTGTTTGCGAATTCGCATTTCTCTTCCTACAGCTGATTCTTTTACATCTACTTTTTCCATATACAATCACTCCTTTGAATATTTTAAAGCACACAAAAAACCCGTCCCTATAAAGTAGGGACGGGTTTACCCGCGATACCACCCTAATTCTATTAGCTTTTTCACTAATAGCACTTAGCAACGTACTATCATACGTGTTCTTTGTAACGGTAGACATCCGTCCGGGCTTACTTACTTTCAGCCTCGGCTCCTCGGAGATGATTTTCAAATAACGTCTGCACACCGGCTTTCAGCAATATACCGGCTCTCTGGAGAACAGCTCACTATTTTACTCTTTCTCGTCTTCAGATTTGTATACTTTGTTAAAAGTTATTTTATGCCATTTAGCAACTAATTGTCAACTAATTCAAAATATATCCTTATCTTTTTCCCCTATTCTTATACAATTACTTTTCAAACTCTCGCAATGCTGCTAAATTTTCATCATCCTCAATAAGTTCAGCAAAGAATCCCGATTCATCCTCACGAAGGACAAATTCAAGCTCTTCCTTCGCCTCTTCATTTCTATTTAACTGTGCTAAATAACAAGCTCGATCATATCTTGCTAACAAATCACTCGCGTCAATTATTAATACTTCATTTGTTATTTTTTCTGCCTTTATCGTTTGGCCGGCACCATGATATGAAGATGCTAAAGAAAGAAGAATTGCTGTTTCATTTGGATGATGTATAGAAGCATTTTCTAATACATGAATTGCCTCTTCAAACCTTTCTTGACTTTGATATATTTCTCCTAAAGCAAGAAATGCTCTACTTACAAACGGTGTTTGCTCTGTTAATTGTAAGATAATCTTTTCTGCTTTTCTTTCTTCCCCTGCTTTAAAGAATACTTGTGCTTGCAGAAGAAGAGTATCATAATCATCTGGTAGTTCTCGAACCATTTGTTTCGTTAATTCCAAAGCATCTCTTAACATATCTTCTTCCTCGCACTCAACGAAAAGATTTACAAGTTGCTTCGCTACGTCATAATCCCATTTATTTTCTAGTGACGTGTGCAGAATCTCTATTGCTTCTTTATTCATCTCTACATTCTCATAAAATAGCGCAAATCGCTGTGCTGCCATACTATTTTTCGGATTTAACTTTAAAGAGATTTCATATAAATCAATTATCATAGTAACCATTGAAATTTCTTTCGCACGATTTTTCATACGATAAAAAGCTCTCGTAATGATAGATCGTTTTGGCTGTTCATGCAGCTGGCGTTCAATCCATATTTCCGTAACTGCAGCTGCAGCATACATGAATACTGTACTCCTTTCTGCTTTTTTCACCTTTAACGTATGAAGAAAATCTCGTATGTTAGACAATTTTTTATGTTGCTCTACTGCTTTTACATAAACATCAAATATACGTTCATTATCAAAATCTTTTTGTATTACTTTCATTGCAACTTCAATTGCTTTTACATTTCTTTTTTTCACTAATACTTTTGCATAATGATATAGAACTTCTATATGCTCACCATCTAATTGTAGTGCGTATTCAACCTGTGCTTGTTCTTTATCTATTTCATTCATCGCTCCGTACACATATGCAATCGCATCTAAACGCCATATTTCAGGTACTTCGTCCACTAATTGTTCTAGTTCAGTCAGCAATTCTTCCTGAAGATTCATATCTACTGAAAGCTGTGCTAAATATTCCATATTAATATGCAACGGCTCTTCTTTCATCGCCTGAACCATATGACTTTGTTCTTTAGAACGGTTTTCTTCTTTTTCGTATATTTCCGCAAGCTGTAAATGTACACCTACGAAATTCCCATCAAGCTCTAAACATGTTTCATACGCTTGTTTTGCTTCCGTCAATTGCCCTAATGCCCTAAGTGTTTCACCAATTCGGTAATACGGTAATGCCGTTTCCATTTGTTCTATCGCCTTATTATATCTTTTCATCGCTTGGCCGTACTGTCCAATAGATTCATATAAAATACCTGCATAACAACCGTACTCACTTACTTCATTTCTTTCTTTGTGTAACGTTCTTAAAAATGCTATACCTCGTTGTACAAATTCCGTTCCTTTAATTCGATTCACATATTCATCTAACGCACTTGCTACATTATAATCACTTTTCTTTATACCATTTTCTAACTTAGATAGTGCTACTTTAAACCCTTCTTCATTTCCACCAAGTTCAATTTCAGCATCCCATAAAACCATTCCTGCATTCATGAGGAAATCTTGGCTCTTTTCAATTTGCTTCTCAAGACCAAGTATATATTCTTTTGCTTCCTTATATTGTTCTCTTGCCATATAAACTTGTGTAAGTCCGAAGTGAGAATAAACATCCTCATCATTTTCTTCTAAAGCACGCTTATACAATACTTCTGCTTCTTCCAAGCTATCATTTTGAAAATGATAATCACCTAATTTTACGTAAAGAGGTGCTTTATCATCACAATTCTCAATACCGTTTAATAAAATTTCTTTCGCACTTTCCTCATCCTTCAAATCAGATTCGTATATTTCCGAAAGTTTCGTATAAATGTAAGGTGCATTACTATCCAAACGAATCGCTACTTTAAGCCCTTTTATTGCTAAATATAATTTCCCTAGTTGATGTGCACATCTCGCTCGTTCATACCATACATGCGCTTCATATTTATACTCTTTTAACAAGTCATTAAAGATTTCATATGCTTCTTCATATCTTTCTAAATCTATTAATATTAAACCGTGATTTGTTAAAGTGAACCTTTCAGGACTACGCTCTAACGCAACTTGAGAGTATTGCAATGCTTTTTCAGACTGATCAATATACATATAGGATAAAGCGAGAAAACTCCAAGCAATAGGCTGATCTGCGTCTAATTGTAACGATGAACGAAAGCTTGAAATCGCTTCTATATAACTTTCCTGCTCAAAAGCATATCTTCCATTTATTAAATGATATAAAGCACGATTATTTTTCTTCTCAACGCTTGTCAGCATTTGCTCCGCTTTCTCTACTTCTTGAAGACGAATAAAACACTGTGCACCATGCAATTTAACAAAGTCCGAGTTCGGAAACTTTTCCATTAACTTATCGATACAATATAAAATAAATTCTTTATCTACTTCAACATCTAAGTGCTTTATCGTATATAACCACGTATTTGGATTATCACTCGTTTCTTTTAAAAATTGTACTAAGTTACTAATCCCCTCTTTGTCATGTTCATCTAAATGATCCGTAAGAGAAAAAATAGATTTAAAGTAACGATTTTCTTCCTCACTTAGAAACGCTAGTTGCTCCTTCTTTTCTTTCGGAACAAACGTGATTGCTAAACAGCCTGTATAACGATATTTTTCTTGTAATTTACTATATTCCACAAGAACTGGTTCTATAAAGTTTGGATCTTGAACATAGAAAGCTTGCAATGTATCATCATATCCAGATAGAACTTGTACGTGTGAAGCATGCTCAATATCTATACTTAATAAAACAGGAATTCCTTCGTCAATCAGTCTCTTATAATTCTCTTCATTCCCTTTAAAATAACGATATTCATAACCTAATTCTTCTAAATAAGAAACAGTATCTGAAAACTTCGAACCTGTCATATCAAAAATAAACTCTGCTATTTCATCTTGTGTACGTTTCTCTCCCCATATACGCAACATCATCTCTAAACTTGTCGGAACACAATAATTATCCTTTTGTACAATAGGAACTATCGGCAAGTGAACCTTTTTTCCATCCGGATTTTTTTCTAAATTATGATATAAAGATTCTTTTAAACTCTTTTCTTCTTTTAATAGTTTTTGTAAATCTGCAAATTTATTCATTTTGTACAGTGCTTCTGCACGTAAATGTACAAAGTAAGTATTATAGGCATGATACGGCAGCTGAGTATTTATGTTATCTATTACCGCTAACATCTCTTCATATCGCTCTAAATCTAATAAATACTTTATCTTCTCAAAATGAAAATATGGTACTTGTGGGAATTTTACAATTGCATCATCGATTAACTGTATCGCGCGTTTTTGTTCTCCTTTATTCGCATACAATTGTGATAATAAATAGGTAGATAACTCTTCACAATCTTCATGCTGCATGCCAGCAATAAATTGTTCTTCCGCTTTCTCCCATTCACCTGTATGCATATAAACGTAGCCCCATTTATCAAACACTGCGCGTGCACTGTACTCCTCTGCTTTTTGCATATACATTAACGCTTCTTCGTTTCGTTTCATTTCTAAAAGACATCGTACTAACGTAAAATATGTTTTCGCTAAAAAATCTGCATCTATTTCTTCTTTATTACTCTCTTCTAAAGTTTCTTTTAACAGCTGCTCTGCTTCAAGAATTTTCCGCTCATCAATTAACTCATCACAATATAAAGAGAGCGTTCTCATATTTGGGAATTTTTTATAAGCGTAACGAATGAGGAATGAACTGTATTGGTGCATAAGCCCTTCATCAGTAAGACGAATTAATATATCGAACTCCTTATGCGAAGGAATATTGGCAAGCCAATTCTTCACATAGGATAAAGTATTCGTTTCTTTTATATATGCAATTTCATTATTTATTTCCTGTAATCCATCTACAAATCTCTTGTCTTTTAAACAAGTTTCTAACTGCTTAAAATCTAGCATGCATTCACCTCGAATTTATATTTATACTGCTACTTGCTTAGATTTTACACACCATATAGTATGTATTCAACTAAAATCTCTTATAATGGATGGTATTAATTAATATTATTCAAATTTATAACAAAATATAGTAAAAATGATTGTCTTTCTTTGTATTTTGTTTGATTATATAGAATAACGTAACATGTGTATCCTATCTTTTGTTAGTTAAAAACAGTACATGAAATTATATCGGCGATTATACGGTGAATATCGACTTACCAACAAAAAATGACATTTTTCTCATTCATTAAATCAGGGTACTCCTTAAATATACAAAACGGATACTCTATTTGACCCGCTATATACTGTGCAACTTTTTTCTTTGAATTCAAATTAACACAACTTCTAACCTCCTGTAGAGCAAGAATATGTGGAGAAATAATTCAAATTTCCTCACAAATAGCTTCTAATCTCTCCAACCAAAAACTATTATGGTTCCATATATTGAAGGTAGCAATCCTTAATAAATCACTATCTTTCAACATTCTATTTCACCAAATGTAATTTTCATATTCGGAGCATATACTAAAGAAGAATGAAGATGAAATGCCTTGAAAAATCGTAGTTCAGCTTCATATTGAGCTAGCGCATTATCATATGTTAATCCTCTGGCTATTAAACGTTCTACAAATTGTTGCTTATCACCCGGATCACCTGCAATCCCCTCTTCTTTTAATGATTGATACAAATCGTTTTTATCATTGTGATGCATATTTGAATCTAAAAAGTTCACTTTATCGCTTACTCTACATTCAATATTTTTCACACCTAATTCACTTAAATATATCGGTATTTTCATGCCTATATTGCCATCTTTACCATTTCTTTGCGTATCACTTTCAAATAATTTCTGCAAAACACCTAGCTGAATAAATTCCGATTGTTTCTCCCCATCTAGTAAATAAGAAGCCATATTAGAAATCCAATGTGGTTCAAAACAGATTATTTTTCCACCCTTTTTAACTGAATGTATCATTTTTTGTAGCATTGTTTCTGGAGTAGTCATATGTAATAAGAAAGCATGACAGATTGCTATATCGTATTTATCGTTCAGTTCAATTTCTGTAGCATCTCCTTCAAGAAATTCTGAATCATACGGAAGTAAACGAAACAACTCTCTGGCTTCAGCTAATAATGCTTCTCCACTATCAATACCTGTATACTTTGATCCTTCTGGAAGTAAAGGCATTAATAATAAGCCTAAATAACCATATCCACAACCATAATCAACAACATGGACTGGCTCAGAAATCTTCCAAACTGAATTCACTAGAAAACTTACATAATCGCTATTGTAATATAAATCTCTCGTATTTTTTAAATACGCTAGTTTACTGTTCCAATCGTATGTTTCCAACCTCTAACGCCTCCTTTTATATACAAAACTAAAGTTCTCTATATAATAGCCGTATTCCTACACTTTTCTTAAAATTTCAAAGCAAAAAAGCTAGTGTATTTTTAATAATACACTAGCTTTTTATTTGGAAGAAAAATTTAACAAGTACAATCACAATCAAAACAATCCGTACAGTCTAAATCGTCACAATCTGCTTTTCTCTTTCTTTTGTTTCTTTTAAGATAATAATACAGTAGCCCAAACAATAGTATACAAATAACAAAAGCTATTATTGCTTCTGTATAGTTATTTTGAGTCATAAAACCAATTCCACTTCCGCCTGAAATAAAAATTAGAATTAAGTAAATCCAGAACATCTATGTAAATACCTCCATTACTATATATCTTAAGATAATATCCATATAACACTAGAGGAAATGAATAATCCCATACCATTACCGCTTAATACACCAGTAGTTATTCTTAGCAAATTTGAGCTATTTCTCCATTTCCACTTTTGGGTGAACCCATCGATAAGTAACGGAATTTGAGCGAAAAATGATAGTATGATTGCCAAAAGAAATGAAGGTGTCATATAAAAATAAATTGGAAACATTAAAATACCAATAAGCATGCCTGTACAACGTGCACATAAAGGTATGTACTTTTGTAGTTTAAAAAAACTCCTATCTAATCTTCTATGACAAGGAATTTGTAAAATAAAAGTTCGAATCAATATGAATCACCCTCTCTAAAAAGATTTTAATTGATTTTGCAAAAAAAATATATATCCAATAAAAAAACAAACCAGGTTTATACTAGACCCAGTTTGTCAGTTTACTACTATGTTACATCTCCTCAGGTGCCTCCACCCCAAGTAAACGTAATCCTTCTTTTAATACAACCGTCACAGCATAAACCAATGCGAGTCTGCTGTCTTTTTCTTTGCTCTCTTCTAATATACGAACATTACCGTAATATTTATTGAATGATTGTGCTACATCTAATATATATTTCGAAATAATCGATGGCTCATTTTTATTGAAAGCTGCTCCAATTATTTGCGGGAATTTATTTAGTAATTTTACGACACTCCAGCTATGATCGTCTTTTAAAGCAAATGTACATGTTTCAAATTCTACACTTTCTTTTCTTAAAATAGAACAAGCACGTGCATGTGTGTACTGTACGTACGGGCCTGTTTCTCCTTCAAATTTCAGCATGTTTTCTAATGAGAATTCAATATTGTGCATACGCTCATTTTTTAAATCGTGGAAGATGACTGCACCAACACCGACTTGCTTTGCTACTTCTTCTTTCTGTTTTAAGTTTGGATTTTTCTCTTCAATATTTTGTTTTGCAAGTTCGATTGCTTCTTCCAGTACTTCTTCAAGTAAAATAACTCTTCCTTTACGTGTCGACATTTTCTTACCATCTTTTAAAATGAAGCCAAACGGTACGTGTTCCATACCATCAACCCAAGTATAGCCAAGTTTTTTTAATACGGTGAAAAATTGATTGAAATGTAAGCTTTGTTCTGGACCAACAACATATAGCGCTTTATCAAACCCATAAGTGTTTTGACGATATAAAGCTGCCGTTAAGTCACGCGTTGCATAAATCGTCGCACCATCTGATTTTCTAATTAAGCAAGGCGGCATTCCTTCTTCTTCTAAATTAACGACTAATGCACCTTCTGATTCTTCAAGCAACTCATGTTCTTCTAAAATCCCAATAAAATCTTCCATTAAATTATTATAAAATGCTTCTCCCTGAAAATTAGTAAATTCTACGCCGAGAAGTTCATAAATGCGAGAAAATTCTTTAAGGGACTCATGACGGAACCAATTCCAAAGTTCTACCGCTTCTTCATCACCTTCTTCTAGTTCCTTAAACCAAGCACGTCCTTCTTCTTCTAGTTCTTCGTCGTCTTTTACCTCTTCATGGAATTGGACATATAACTTAAATAGCTCACGTATTGGATCTTCTTTAACAACTGCTTCATTTCCCCATTTTTTATAAGCCGTAATTAACTTTCCAAACTGTGTTCCCCAATCTCCTATATAATTAATCCCTACAACTTCATAGCCACATTTTTCAGCGATATGTTTCAGCGAATTTCCTATCATTGTAGAACGTAAATGCCCCATCGAAAAAGATTTCGCGATATTAGGAGAGGAATAATCAATTACTACTGTTTTTTCACAGCCAAAGTGGTTTTGACCGAACTCTTCTTTCTCCGCTAAAACTGTTTTTAATACTGCATCACTTACAGTTTCACGATTGAAAAATACATTTACATAAGGACCAACGGCTTCTACTTTCGTAAAAAACGGATCATTGAATTTCTCAGCAACTTCCTTTGCGATAAGAGCTGGTGCTTTTTTATATTGCTTCGCTAATGAAAAGCATGGGAACGCTGCATCTCCAAATTCATCTTGTTTCGGTGTTTCAATTAAATCTAAAATTTGTTTTTGCGTTAATTCATTCGTGAAAATATTAGATAAACTTTCCGCAAACTGCATTTTATAATCCATGATACAACCTCCTTATTTTTTAAAACACAAAAAACTCGTCTCTAAAAAAGAGACGAGTTTTAACCCGTGGTACCACCCTTGTTGTTCTTTACGAACCACTTTCCCGTTTATAACGAGGACAGGGGGCCTCGGCTTTCTCTACTATTCGTTCAAGAAGCATCTCCGAAGTGCGCTTCATCTTTTTCTTCCGTACTAGGCTCACACCATCCCTAGCTCGCTTTCCTTCTAAAAAAGACTACTCTCTTCATCACAGACAGTATATTTAATTAATTATTGCTTATTATACATCTTTTCAAACAATTAGCAAGGGTCAATTACACCAAAGTGAAACTTAGCACTTTTTCTTTTGTATACATAAAAATTGTGTTTTTCAAATCTAGAACTACGAAAATGATCTTTTAAAACGACACGTTTTCTCGCCACTCGTTTTGCCTCCGCAATTGTTTCGTCAGTAATATCATGATACAAAGCGAAGTGTTTTAATCCTTTAATTCCATCGGATTCTATGACAGTTTCTTCAAACATCGGATCAAGGTAAACGACATCGTAACTATTGTCTTCACATTGCGCTAAAAATGAAAAATGCTCCGTTTGCTTTACTTGGATTCTTTGCATTGCTTCATCAATTTCAGAAACAGATGAAGACCATGTTTTCAAACCATTTTCCATAATATAAGCCATATACTCATTGCCTTCAAGTCCTGTTACTTTTCCGCTTTCCCCAACAACATAACTAGCTACAATACTATCTGATGCCATCCCGAGCGTACAATCTAACACTGTCATTCCGCTCTCTAATTTAGCAGCTTGTACAAACGGATCGTGTTCTCCACGCATTAACCTTTTCACACGAAACATCGCTGAGTTCGGATGAAAGAAAAACGATTCTTCCGTACCTTTTGGATAAATAGCTAATCGGTTCTTCCCTACGACAAGCACATCTTGTTCATACTGCTCATGTAGCTTATGTACCGGTATGTCATTACGTTTAACGAAAGAAGCATTTAATTCTGCTGCTACCTCGTTTGCATAATCTGTCATTTCTTTGTTCGTTCTTCCTGCTGTTGTTACGATCATTGTTTCACCTCTATATAAAGAAAAGAGGGAGATTTACTCTCCCCCTTCTTTAGCAATTCTTTTCGAAAGCTTGTTCTAAGTTCGTAATAATTTCGTCCATAGTTGCACCTTCAATTTCATGACGGTGAATGAAGTGAACAACTTCTTTTCCTTTTAATAATGCCATAGATGGTGAAGATGGAGGAATTTCTCCGAAGTATTCACGCATTTTTGCAGTAGCATCTTTATCTTGACCTGCGAATACAGTTACAAGATGATCAGGTTGTTTTTCAGCACGAACAACCGCTTGCCCTGCTGATGGACGTGCTAAACCAGCTGCACAACCACAAACAGAGTTTACAACTACTAAAGTTGTACCTGATGTATTTTCCATAAATTCTGTTACAGCTTCTTCTGTAGTTAACTCTTCAAACCCAGAACGCACTAACTCTTGGCGCATTGGGATTACCATTTGGCGCATGTATTCTTCATAAGCATTTGACATCTTGTAATCTCTCCTTCAACTTTCATTCCAAATTCATCATATCACGCTCTATTAATAGGTGCAAAAGAAAGATAACGATGATTTCATTTTTTTGTAGGGATTTCACAAACCCCACCGCGGCAATGTCCCACTGGAACAAGTTTTCTATTATTAGCGATATAATCGTATACTTTATTTCCAAAACCAAGTACGATAGATAGCTTTATAAAAGGAACTGCAAACCAATAAGATGGAACGGCCTTTGCTAATACATCTATGCTCTGAATACCGTCATACCACTTATTATTTTTTAAAATATACAGTCTTTGTTCCATCTTACTTTGTAGTTCTTGAGAAAGCTCATACTTCTCAACTACATCTTCATTTCGAAATGAAACAAATTTCATCTTACCCTTTTTATCTAATTTTTTCGTACGTTCTGCAACGGCCGTACACATCGGACACCAACTATCATAGAAAACAATCATGCATTATTCCCCTTTACGTGACTCCGTCATTTGTTTCCATACAGAACCTTTTGCTTCTTCTCCGCCTTCAATACGCTCTAATGCTAGACGTGCTTGCATCGCTACTTCAAACTCTGGATCATCTTGCGCTGCTTTTAATGCTGGAATCGCACTTTCATCTCCAAGTTCAAATAAGAACATCGCTGCACGCCAGCGTACTAATTTACTTGGATCTTTCAGAGATTTAATCATAACGAACATCGCTGCCGGATCACCTACATCTGATAAACAATCTCCTGCAGTACGGCGAACACTTACAGAGCGATCTAACAACGCTTTATATAATAACGGTAATACTTCATCACCTTTTACCATACCTAAATACGCTGTTGCTAAGCGGCGTATTGAAACTTTTTCATCATCTAACGCCATCTTCAACACTGGAATATCTTCTTCAGTAGGATCCATTTGTTCTAATGCTGCAAAACGGTTTTTCCAGTCAGAATCTTTCATCATCTCTTCTGTTACTTTATATGGCTCACGCTTTTGAATCGTTACTTCAACAGCACCTGCTTGATTTAATAATTCTTTAACCGTTTCATTTACACGTTCTTCTGAATAAGCAGCAACAATCTCTTCCACTACTTCTTTCCCAATTTCTTCAAAATTACCGTAACGTGTACTTTGTTCTACCCATTTACGCTCTTTTACAACGTTTGGTGCAGACATTTGCACTTTCATAATTGATTCTTTAAAACGATCTGGTAAACCAACACGTTCTTCCGTCGTTCCATCTGTTAACTTTACTTGCATTGGAATTGTAAAGAACATTTGAACAAACACTTTCACTTCTCCAAAATGAGCAAGTTGTTGTTCTTCACTTTCTTCCAATACTTCTTCGCCGAAAACAGCACGAACTTGTTGTAATAAAACTTTCCAGTCATACTTCGCATTTCGCTCCACTGCTAAAAAGTCGGCTACATGATACACACCTTTAATGCCTTCAATTTTCAAAATTTCTTGCACTTGCATTGGTGCTTGTTCTTTATTTTCATTTGTATAATTATTACGTGCTCCTGATGGTAATACTTCATTCAAAATAACTTTCATTGTATTTGGACTTGGCGTCGGTTCAATTGCTTTAATCTTCACGTAAAAAACTCTCCTTTATTGCATGTTCTTAGCTGTATTGTAACATGTTATCACTCTATACTCCTACTCGGATGCTTAATTTTACTACTTTCTTCCCGCTACCATACTATTTCATTCTTTTTATATTTTAAATTAGGAACGGGATTTTAAAAGCTTTCGTTTCCGATGATTTTTATTTTTTATCCATTAAGTTTATTAAAATACTTTCCACAATTTTTTCCGAAGCTATTACTTAAAATCACCTTTTATTACAATGCCCCCTCCCGCCTTCTCTCCAAAAAGGTAATACTCTCAATCACAACTTCAGTTCTATATATTCTCTTGCCTTGTTCATCATCGTAATTACTAGTCTGAATACGCCCTGTAATCCCAACGAGTGATCCCTTTTTACAATATTCAGTTACATTCTCAGCCGATTTGCGCCAAACGACACAATTAATAAAATCGACTTGTTGTTCACCTAAACTATTTCGAAATCCTCTATTCACCGCAACACATATTCGTGCATAAGCGACGCCTTGTTTTGTGTAGTATAATTCTGGCTCCTTTGTCAATCTACCGATTAATACAACTCGATTCATCATAAGTTATACCACCTCACATGTTTTTCTTCATTGTAAGGAGAAATGTTTGAATGGTAAAAAGCACAAAATGATATATCCGTAAGTAAAAAGTATTATTTTAGACCTTACAAAACAAAAAAAGAAACCATACATAGTTCAAACATGTATGGTTTCAAAATTTATTACACTTCAGTACAAGATATGTAATATCCTCCGCGAGCCATCTTTATTTCAGCACGGTACATTGCATTTTCTAAGTAGAAAGTAATCGGTTTAACTTTACTCTCAAATTTTAGTCTTTCATTGCATTCAGCTGCATATCCTTCAATCGCTGAAGTAATAACTTTTGATGATGGATACGTTAAAGCTTCATCTAGTTCTATGAAAAAACTTTTAGAAAATAGTTTTTTCATAATCCCCTTCTTCTCTTTCATCATATTCCATCTCCTTCACTTCAAGTTGCTATCATCCATATTATACCATACATTCAATATATCTTTGAAAATAAAAAAATCCTGCATTTTTCATGCAGGATTTTTTTATTAGTCATTTTTCGTAAAGTAAGAAACGAAACGAAGAATTTCTAAGTATAACCATACTAATGTAAGCATTAGTCCCATCGCAGTATACCACTCCATATATTTCGGAGCTTGACTACGTACACCATTTTCGATTAAATCGAAATCTAGTAATAAGTTTAATGCAGCAACTACAATAACAACTGCACTAATAATAATACCGATTGTACCACCTTGGTGAATGTATGGAACAGTTACACCAAACATATTTAGTAGGAATACGACTAAATACATAACCATAATTCCAAGTGTTGCTGCCATAACGCCTGTACGGAATTTATCCGTTACTTTTACTACACGTGTTGCATATAACACTAACATTGCAAATAGAATTGAGATTGTTAGTAATACAGCATTTAAAACGATAGAATCGCCAAATTTCATTGTATAAACTGCTGAAATACTTCCTAACACAACCCCTTCTACCGCCGCATAGATTGGTGCACCAAAAGGTGAAATACGCGGGAAGAACATAGACGCAAATGCGATGATTGCCGCAACGATTAAAGCACCAATTAATACTGGCATCTTCATCGTCCCCTGCATCATCTGTATGTATGAATAGACAGACGTTGCAAGTAGCAAGATAAGCATAATGAACGTTTTGCCTACTGTTCCGCCAATCGTCATCGCAGAAGCACTTGCTCCCTCTTTACGGAATGCCTCTTTTTTCAACATTGGATTAGATGTTCTCATTTTTTCCCTCCTAAAATAAGTTCTACCAATAGTGTAAAGTTTTTCTCTTTACTTTTCAATATATGCAGCTTGTTTTTATTTTAATCCTTCAACGATGTCTGATAGTTCACTCCATCTTTCCATCTTTTTTTCTAGCTCTTCTTCTGTTTTCTGCTGTGCTTCAGATAATTCTTGTGCCTTTGTGAAGTCAGATCCAACTTTCGCAAGTTCTTCTCCAATTGACTCAATTTTCTCTTCAAGTTCGGCAATTGTATCTTCAATCGTTTCCCATTCACGCTGTTCATTGTATGAAAGTTTACGTTTACGTTGTTGTTTTGGCGCTTCTTCTACAACTTTTTTCTCTTTTTGAACTTCCGCTTTCTCCATAAGTTCTCTCGTTTTTTCCATTTCTAAATAATCTGTATAACTACCTAGAAACTCACGCACTTCGCCTCCGCCAGTAAAGATGAACAGTTCATCTACTACTTTATCTAAGAAGTAACGGTCATGCGATACAGTTAAAACGACACCTGGGAAATCTTCTAAATAATCTTCTAGTACTGTTAATGTTTGTGTATCTAGATCGTTCGTAGGTTCATCAAGTAAAAGTACGTTTGGTTCTCCCATTAAAATACGTAATAAATATAAACGTCTTCTTTCACCACCAGATAGTTTACCAAGTGGTGTACCATGTGAATGCGTCGGGAATAAGAAACGTTCTAACATTTGAGATGCACCAATTACTTTTCCATCTGTCGTATGAATAACTTCTGCAATCTCTTTAATGTATTCAATCATACGCTGATTTAAATTCATCTCTTCATTTTCTTGCGTATAATAAGCAACTTTTACAGTTTGTCCTACTTCCACTTCACCACTATCAGGAGATAACTTACCTGCAAGCATATTTAATAGGGAAGATTTCCCGCTTCCATTCGCCCCAATAATTCCGATACGATCACCCGGTTTCACAATATGATTAAAATTATGTAATACCGTCTTATCGCCAAATTTTTTCGTTACATCTTTTAACTCAAGTACTTTCTTTCCTAGACGACTTCCGCTTAGTGCAATATCAACTGACTGTTTTGCAGCTGGTCCTTCTTGTGCCTTTAGCTCATCAAAACGCTGAATACGCGCCTTTTGTTTCGTAGAACGGGCTTTTGCACCACGACGAATCCAAGCAAGTTCACGACGATATAAATTTTGGCGTTTCGATTCTTGTGCCAATTCTTGCTCTTCACGAAGTGCTTTCGCTTCTAAAAATGTACTATAGTTTCCTTCGTAGCTATATAGTTTACCATTATCTAATTCAAAAATACGATTCGTCACACGATCTAAGAAATAACGATCATGGGTTACAAGTAATACCGAACCTGTATATCTCGCTAAATATTCTTCTAACCATTCAACTGTCTCGTGGTCAAGATGGTTCGTAGGCTCGTCTAAAATTAATAAATCCGGTGTTTCAATAAAACATTGTGCCATTGCGATACGTTTTTTCTGTCCACCAGATAAATTCCCAACAATTGCAGTGAAGTCCGTAATTCCTAATTTCGTTAAAAGAGATTTCGCATTTGCATTTGCTTCCCATGCACTCATTGCATCCATACGTTGCTGCACTGCAAATAATTGTTCCTGTACTTTTTCATTACTTGGATCTTTTTCAATATTTAATAGTGCTTTTTCATAATCACGAAGAAGACGAATTAAAGGTGTATCGCCATGGAACACTTGCTCTAATACTGTCAGTTTTTCATCAAACTCTGGTTGCTGTGATAAATAACTAATTGTATACCCACGTGAATGCGTCATATCACCTGTATCAGGAGTTTCTAATCCCGCAATAATTTTTAAGAATGTCGATTTACCAGTTCCGTTTACACCAATAATTCCGACACGTTGTCCTTCTGTAATACTACATGATAATCCATCAAATAACGGCTTTTCTCCATATGATTTTGATAAGTTCTCCACAGTTAACATTTTCATATTTGTGCATTCCACTCTTTCATAAATTGTTCAATAAACTGTTCCATATAACGATGACGAATTTCAGCCTCTTGTTTTGCTGCATTCGTATTCATTAAATCTTTTAATTTCAAAAGTTTTTCATAAAAATGATTTAAAGATGGATCATTATTTTTTCTATACTCTTCTTTCGTCATTTCTTCACGCGGCGGAATAGTTGGGTCATACATTAATCTCCCTTTCGCCCCGCCATATGCAAATGTACGAGCAATTCCTATTGCACCAAGAGCATCTAAACGATCCGCATCTTGAACAATTTTCCCTTCAAGTGACTCTAATGTGCCGCCATGGCCACCTTTATAAGACATATTGGCGATGATATGAAGAATATGTTTACTTTCCTCTTCTTCAACACGTAGCTCTTCTAACCAATCAGAAACTTTTTTCATTCCTGCTTCTTCACTTTCATTTAGCTTTTCATCTGCCACATCGTGAAGTAATGCTGCCATTTCAATTATAAAACGATTTCCACCTTCTTGCTCAGATAAAGAAATCGCCATTTTATGTACACGTTCAATATGATACCAATCATGCCCACTCGCATCTTTTTCTAAAATATGTTTTACAAAAGTAATTGTTTTTTGAATTTTTTCTTGTTTTGTCATTTTATCTTCACCCAGTTACTTATTGTAACACGCCCGCATTTTTTCATCACATATTTTCTTGTCCGCCCATACACTAGGTGGTAGGCATCATCATGAAGGAGGAATAAACATGTTCTATAATAATCAACCGCCTTATCCAAGGCAACCATTGTATCCTCAACAACAAGAACAGAGATACACAGAACAATACGAAGAACAAGAGTTACAACAGCAAGAACCACAATATGACGAAAACCCATATGCAACAACGCAAAACCAAGAAACTGAATTTCAACAAAATCCATATGACACACGTCCAAATTATGAATATCCTCAAAATCCATATGCAGCACCACAAAATCAAGAACAGCGATATCCTCAAAATCCATATGTAATACCACAAAACCAAGAACAACAATATCCACAAAATCCATATGTAGCACCACAAAACCAAGAACAACAATATCAACAAAATCCATATGCAGCACCACAAAACCCATACACAACTCAACCACAACAACCGCAATATCAACAACAAATGTATCAACCAAACTACGACGCACGTGTCTCACCACCTAAACCACCAACAATAGATCCAACTCAGCCACAAATTTTACCGCCCGGACCAACACTAGACATTACACAACCACAAATCTTACCACCTGGACCAATTACTGAACCAACACAACAACAAATTCAACAAGTTGTCGGTACACAATTTTTACCTTTCAAGAAACCTGTACTAGATTTCGTAAAACCATGGGTAGATTACGGTTTAAATGAAGCAAAACATACATCACACGAACACGCATTAACAGAAGTTGCTGCAATTATGTTTTTAGTTGGTAAAGGCTTCAATCCGACGATTGCACATTATATCGTTGAATCTTGGGAGAAGAATGAACAATTTTAGAATTGTTTATTTGATAAAATACAAAAACACAAAAGTGCCAAAACCCTTATAAAACAAGGGTTTTGGCACTTTTTAATATCCAGAATAAATTCTATTGAAATAATTGTTTTTATAGATTTTCATACTTTTTTATATAGTACGTGAACAAAATGTGAGCAAAATGTGCGCAAATATATGAATCACATTTTGCTGTTGGTGCACTGGTTATTTAAACCAATTCTCAATTATGAGATTTATATGAAAAGCCAACACTTTTTCCCGTTGGCACCCGGACAGTTTCATGATATCCAGCCACGACACTTATGCACCGTGGCTTTATATATAAAATCAATTAAGCTTTTCGTCTTTTTCTTCCTTTTTTCTCCGTCCATTCCGACCAAGTAACGTTTTGATAAAGGAGCTACGCTATCCCCACAGTATTCTTTTTTCAAAGAACAATTAACTGTAGAAATATCGTACCGCCGATTCCAATGTAAAAAGGCACCTGATTAAGTGCCCTAAATAGTGCCCCGAACAGTACTCCTAAAATTCCATCACTTTTTAAATCATGCCAAGCGCTGTAGCAAAGTTGATGATACCTGATTTACGTTTTCTATAAAACTTACCTGGTTTCATTGCAAGGATAGTATAAATGTAATCATCATTTAATTCTTTGATACTCATATACTTCATTATATAACCCTCCCACTTCTCAATCCTTACATATGTAAGACTAAAATTTAAAATATTATATATATATGCCTTTATATGTGTAATTTACTAGCAGTGATCATTTAACTTAACACAATTACACTACATTTTCATAGTATATTTAATCATTTTCACCAGACATAAAGTATAAAAACAATTAAAGAAAAGAGACTGTCTTCAAAAGTTAATCTGAGGATACTTTTTTGACAATCTCTTTTCTTATATCAAAATTTTCAACTACAAAACTTACAAGTGATTATACAAATGTTATACCTGCACTTGCGAAGCCTGTAATAGCAGTAGCTATATCAAAACCTGGTGTAGTCGATGAAACAACAAGTAATATCTTATCTTGTGGAGCGACCGCAATTGCTTGTGCGCTAATACCACTTGAGGTATTACCGATAGCAATAAGACCACTAAATGCTGGTGTTAATAGTAACGGTGTACCTACTGGAGTAAAAGTATTACTTGCTGCTGGTGCGCTGTACAACTGCATTTGAATTTGTATGCTTCCTATCGATAAAGCAACTGCTACAGTTACACTAAAGAATCCTGCTAACGAAGTAATTGTACCTGCGCGAGGAGCTACAAATGCGAAATCAAATACTGGAGGTACAGGGCCTATAGTAATCGGGCCACCAGGTGGGACAATTACAGGGAAGAATGAACTTCCAAATCCAAGAAGTGCTCCTGTATTTGCTAATCCACCTAAAACAGTTGCTAACGCTACTGGCCCACCTGATGCAAACGGAATAACTGCTCCAGCTCCCGTTGCTCCTGTTAGGCCTGTTGGACCTGTTAGACCTGTCGGACCTGTTGGACCTGTTGCTCCTGTTGGACCTGTTGGACCTGTTGCTCCTGTTGGGCCTGTTGGACCTGTTGGACCTGTTGGACCTGTTAGACCTGTTAGACCTGTTGGACCTGTTGGACCTGTTGGACCTGTTGGACCTGTTGGACCTGTTGGACCTGTTGGGCCTGTTGGACCTGTTGCTCCTGTTGGACCTGTTGCTCCCGTTCCTGTTGCTCCTGTTGGACCTGTCGCTCCCGTTGGGCCTGTTGGACCTGTTGCTCCTGTTGGACCTGTTGCCCCTGGAGTAGCATTGATTAATTGAATTAATAAATTAAAAAGAACTTGTAAAGTTGCAGGATCGACATTTGAGTCGCAGGATACAGGGATAAGATCTAAAGCGAAGAAGAATTGTGCAAGGGCGCTATAAAATTGTTGCAATAATGTTGACAATTGTCCTAAATTAGGTGCTGGAGATTGTAATAAAACTATAATACTTTGAGTTAATTGTTTCAAAAAATTAACTTCTGGGGAAGGTAGTAAGGAATTTAAGAAAATTAAAAATTGATTAAATAAATTGAGTAACGCTAATCTGTTTGCATCACTTGGATTTGCAAAAAATGCTGAAATAGCTGATACTAATGAGTTTAGTAAAGTAATTAATTGACTTAATTGTTCCCTAGTTATAGGAACTGACTGTGGATTTTTACAACAATCTGCTGAAAAAACAATCGGATTGCAGTTATTATGATCAAAACAATCATTATGTTTCATTTATTTCCTCCTTATTTAATAATTTTGAGAGAATATTCTTATACTAAGAAACACTCAATTGTAATGGTGTTGAATATTTTTAAATATCCATTTTTCTTAGAATAAAAATAGTTACTAATAATTAAACTATAAAAATTCAGTTTAATTACATTCACAACTCACATAATATAAGTATACGCATCTATTTATCTAGTGCTTAGATTAATTCCCTAATGAAAAAGCGTATTTTTAAAGGAATACGTTATTACTCCTATCAACGTGTTTATTTTGTCAATAAACGAAAAGGCATATTAATTTATAAGTTCAATAATTCCATTCTAGAGTAATACCAAATGAAGTTTTTTGAAAAACTTTAATCTTCACAACCTAGTTGTTTATATCATGAGTTTCTAATAATACATTTCATTTTCCATTAAGAGCTAATCATTTTGCTTTTGCTGACTAATTATTTCTTTGTAACAACTTATACTCATCTTACATACATTATCTTGAATCCTTACTTGTTAAACCATTTAATTGTTCATGACTCACAAACATCAACAATATATAAATGGTGTACTGATTCATAAAAGAGTACCCTATAATGAAGTGACCCCTAAAAGTTAGACACGGTTATTTCATTAGGCAGCTTGATAAAAATGAGTTCGGTATTGTACCGGACTCATTTTTAATTTTGCCTTAATCCGTTTCGT
>NZ_JBQAEF010000027.1:0-39284 GCF_051915185.1 Bacillus cereus group sp. MYBKT14-1
GCAAACAAAGCGAAAAAGAAGAGAAGGAAGAAGAAATAGGGAAAAGCAGGGCAACTGTGCTGCAAGTTAAGGAGTTAAGGAAAGCAAAGCGCAAAAGAAATGCAAGTAGGTAGAAATAAGGAAGAGAAGGAGCAATATGTTGCAAGTTAAAGAGTTAAGGAAAGCAAAGCGCAAAAGAAATGCAAGTAGGTAGAAATAAGGAAGAGAAGGAGCAATATGTTGCAAGTTAAAGAGTTAAGGAAAGCAAAGCGCAAAAAGTGTGCAAGTTGAAAGAAATAGGTAGGAGAAAGGGCAAACTGTTGCAAGTTAAAGAGTTAAGGCAAACAAAGCGCAAAAGGAGTGTAAGTAAGGGGAAATAGGTAAGAGGAAGAACAACCTGTTGCAAGTTGAGAAATATAAGGCAAACAAAGCGCAAAGGGAATGTAAGTAGAAATAGGTAAGAGAAAGAGCAACTGTTGCAAGTTGAGGAGTTAAGGAAAGTAAAGAGCAAAAAAAATGCAAGAAAAGAAGAATAGGGAAAGAAAGAAACAAAAATTTGTAAATATCTGTTACAATAAATTAAATATAATAGTAGTTAAGATTTTTATCCTGAGAATTATTTTATTGTGATCCATGGTTTAGGGAGGAAAAGAAAGTGGATAACTTATTACAAATGTTTCGAGATGCATTGTTAATCTCTGAGCCAATTTATAAAACTAACGAGCTAGTATGGAATAAGTGGAATGCATACTTTAAAGATGTTGAAAACAATAATAATAAGGTGCTCACATCAACCCATGCTTCTCCATCATTTACTGCATTAGTATCTTGGTTAGAGAAAAAGCAAGAGTCCGGAATTACATTAGTACAAATATATGCGAAAATTGATTCTTATAAAGAAGAAATATATAAAGAAATTGAATTATTTATAGAAAAAGAATTTCAAGATGTAGTACATTCTAATTCCTTGATATTGGAAAATGATCAAAATATAGATAAGCCAAATATAGTGAATCACGAGGATTATTACGAGGTAAATAACTCTGCTGTTTATTATAAATTAAGAGATGGGATTGCAAAGAATCAATTTGAAGAAGATGAAATAAGTAAGGTTCTACAATATCCCATTGAAACGAGGTCTTCTAATGGTGTAGCTCAACTTTCTTCACATAAAGATGAAGACTTAAGACTTACCAATATAGAAGAAGCAGCTCGATGGAATACCCTTGTAGATGACGTAATGAGTAATATGGATGATTTAACGGCAGATTGCTTAGATGCAATCACAATACAGTGGATCAATGAAGCAAAATCTCCAGATGATTTTATCGACTTTTCTTATGAACAAGTTTTAGAAATGTGTAACATTCCAAAAACAGTTGTTAAAAATAAAGAATACTATAGAGCGGAAGATAAAATTAAGATAGCAAAGAGAATTGCAGCTTTAGCAAGTATTTTTATCTATTTAAATGATGATAATGAAGTCGTTGTATTAAATGACCGTGATGATGATGGGGAACGTTTAGAATTAAAGCGTGAAGTTATCAAAAGATTATTTGTATTAGATTCAGTTGTTTTATGGAGACATAGTGTTACTAATGAATACATGGGCATTGAATCTTGTCGTATTAAGCCGGGTAGCTTTTTAACTAATTATTTGTATGGATCAAATAATACAACAGCCCTATTGTCTAAAAAAGCACTTGAATACAATAGTTATAGACACAAATATCATAAAAGATTAATTCGATACTTAACATGGCAATGGAGAATTAGACAAATGTATTCATCATTGAAAAAGCCATATTCTATAGGTGGAGACAAAGGACTACTAGCAGTAATGGATATCCCAAAAGATTGGAAGCCGAATCGTATTAGAGAACAGTTAGAAAATGTTCTAATGGATTTAGAAAATGAAAAAGTAATCTCTCATTGGGAGTATAGTGATCCACTGGATGAACAACAAATTGGGAAACGTAATTGGTTTAAAAATTATTACACTAACTTAGGAATAACGATTTTACCACCTGAAGAAATGCTACAGTCAATGGATAGGGTAATAGGAAAGAAGAGTATAGAGGAACCACAAGAGCAGTTACCCGAAGTAACAGTTGTTAAAGAAATAAAGAAGAATGTAGAATCAGTCGAACAAATAGAGAAAAAGATCCGTGACCAAATACTGAAAGTACACAATGAAAAAAAGGTAAGCATTCGTGAAATAGCAGATGAAATGAGTATTTCTCCATCGACATTATCTAGATTTTGTAATTATAAAACAAAACGTTTATCTAAAAAGGCGTTAGAAAAGTTAACGAAATGGTGTGAAAGACAAGAAATATTAGAAAAGATGTAACATAGACTAAATATTTCTTTTAATAATATTCAAATTAAAAATACACATACATTATGTATGTGTATTTTACTTATTATTACTAATAAGAGTCTGAATTTTCTTTATTTATGGCGGTTTTGGCAGGTGAAGATCCTACCGAAAAGTCATTATAGTTATGCTGTTTAATCCACTGCAATTAAATTTCTTGTCTTATCGATATGGTTCAGTAACATACGATACTCTTCTTCATACATAGTTATACGTTGTAGAAGAGATTGATTCTCTGTTTCTAAATCTTCAATTTGATTTTGTAACTTTGTCAATTCATTCACATCTTTATAAGTTTGTAGAAAGAGAATAATATCATCTAATGTAATAGACAAAGAGTTTTTTTCTATTTGTGATGGGGAGAAGGGAATGTTGTTTCCCATTTTTCGGTCTTGTTTTGCTTGTTGTATTTCTTCTTGGTATTGTTTTCTCACATATGAATTCCAACGAAATCCACAAGCTGCAGGTGTTCTAGCTAGTAGTTTTGCTACTTCTTTGAATGCAGCTAACTGTGTTCCACCGTTACGAATATTCTGAAGTACTGTTGATGCGAGAAGTAAATCGTTATCATCAGTCCAGGAATCTTGTCTTGAGATTACCACGTTTTAACCCCCCTTATATGTTTTATGTTATATATATGCAATTACTCAAAATGATAGAAGTTCAATTTCTCTTGAAATAATTGGGAGTCAGTTGGTAGAAGTATGTATGATTTTACATGCAAAATTGCATTTAAGGTTGACTATTCCATAAGGTGTAACTATACTAGTTACAGTAATGCGACTGAATTAATAAAGTTGTTGGTATGAATTGGTTGTATTAATGATGTATAAACAAATATTAAAGAATGAATGGAGTTGAAAATATAGTCCTACATATAAAACGTTTGTATAAAAAGAAATTAGGTAATATACATTTTTTTATAAATATATATAAATAAAAAGAGGTGTGCGTTTTGAAAATTTTTAAGGGAATTATAGTTTCTTCAATTGCATTAACAGCATTTAATGGGGTGGGCGGACTACTCCCAAATGAAAAATCAGAAGTTGCTTATGCAGCTACTTACAATTATTCAAATAAGCAATTGAATTCTACTGTACATAAGCAAGTTACTAAACAATTAATTTTGAAATTTAAAAATGAAGCGAATTTACCATATCAGGATGGAATAGAAAAATTCATTAAAGAAGAAAAACAAGATCCTGAATTAATTGGAATTTTAGCTGAATATCCAAATGTAACTATAAATCGACTTTTTAATTCTTTAAATCCTAAAGAAATTAAAAATCTTGGTAAAGAAATAAAAGATTCCGATCAAATTTCTTCTAATTTGTTAAACTATTATATTGTAGAAACTCAAGATGATATTGATGTACAAGCATTACTTACAAAAATTGAAAAATCATCTCTTGTTGAAACGGCGTATTTACAGGAAGAAGAGGCGCCACCAGCAGAGCGTTTGCCAAATTTATCTGTTAATCCATATGATGAGCCTAGACTTACAAGACAAGGTTACCTTGAACCAGCACCATTAGGAATTAATGCACCTTATGCCTGGAGCATAAAAGGTGGAGATGGAAAAGGCACTACTTTCGTAGATATGGAGTATGGGTGGTTATTTAATCATGAGGATTTAGTGAATCAAAAGATTGAATTAATATCTGGACAGAATAAAAGCGAGCACCATGATCATGGTACCTCAGTCTTAGGAATTGTTTCGGCAGAGGATAATAACATAGGTGGAATTGGAATCGCACCGAAAGCTAAGGTAAAGGTTGTATCCCAGATTAGGGATAACGGAAATTATAATACAGCTGATGCTATTTTAAGTGCGGTTAACAATATGCAAGCTGGAGATATTCTTTTACTAGAGGCACAAGCAACTTACGATGGATATGGAGATAAGAACTATTTTCCTGTGGAAGTAAAACCAGACATATTTGATGCAATTCGTATGGGAACAAATAAGGGAATTATTATTATTGAAGCAGGTGCAAACGGCGGAAATGACTTGGATCAATTTAGAGACCGTAATGGTAAACAAGTTTTAAATCGTAATAGTCCTGATTTTAAAGATTCAGGGGCAATTATGGTTGGGGCAGCTTCTGCAAGGGTTCCTCATAAGCGTTCATATTTCTCTAATTATGGTAGTAGAGTGGATGTGTATGGATGGGGGAATGCAGTAGATACTACAGATGCTAAACCAAGTGAATTTATAACAAATCTATATACATCTAGTTTTGCTGGAACCTCTAGCGCATCACCTATTATTGCTGGTGCTGCAGCATCAATTCAAGGAATTGCAAAAAATAATCAGGGGAGAGTATATACACCAAGACAGCTTAGGGCTATTTTAAGTGATTCTAGCACCGGAACGAAATCCAATGATCCAACTTCTGATAAAATTGGTGTTTTACCTGACTTAAAAGCTATTTTATCTAAACTTGGTTTTTCACCAAACTTAGGTAATGATTCTTCCATTGTATTTCCTGAGGAACAAGAAATAAATAAAGGAAATAAGGGAAATGAAGGATCTACTATTACATTCCCGAAAGAAGATACCGCTAATAGTGAAGAGGACTCTAGCTTTATTTTCCCAGAATAATAGAAATACCTCCTATTAAGCATGGGGCAAAATAGTTTACTCAATAAGAACAAAGGATATGAATTCAATAGAAATATGAATTTATATCCTTTTTATTTTAAGCTGTTTTTAATACCTTACAAAAACGTAATGTTAGCGTAATGGAAATGAATTTTGGCAGCCAATAGATTAGGATATAATTTTTGTGAGAAAAGATATGAGGTGAATAATATGAAACGAATAGTGCTTATGTGTAGCGTTTTTGTGATGTTTACTGTGTTGTTATCCGGGTGTAATTTAAATCGTCTTGGTACAGATACATATTATGTGCAAATTACCAAGGATGGTGAAAAATTAAAAGAGAAAAATGTAAATGGGGATACGACTTACGAATATAAATTACCTGGATTTGATAAGGATGGTAAAGAGAAAGAAATGGAGTTTACAGCGTTAAAAAACCTTCGTAAAGAAGCGTTTTTACGTATATATTACTCTGAGAAAAAAGGTGTGAAATCTTGGGAAGAAGTTAAAAAAGACGAACTCCCTACAAAGGTAAAAGAAAAATTAAAGGTGGATTAATATATAATGCTTTGTTAGAGCAATATATCCTCAAACTATTAGAATGTATATTGTGAAATAGGCTAAAGTTCTTTAGAGTTGTTAAAGTAAGAGGCTGACAGTTATTGTCAGTCTTTTACTTTTGCACGAAGAAAATATAAAAGGCATTTAACAGACAAGCGTTGGATTATTAACAATTATTTATGATCCAAAGCCACAATATATCTACCCCTGAACTATAATAATTTTAGGTCAGAAATAAGCTTCTGATTTTGTGAGGAGTTAAGTACTAAAAAAGCTTAATTTTGTTTACGTATTTATAGTCGTTTAAAGGATTTATGATTGGTTATGATATAATAAAATTCAAGTACAATAAGGGGGATTAATTAAATGATTTTTCAAAGCATGATAACAGCTATTATAGAAAAATTACAAGAGACGGTGAATCCCTATTGGATAATTGTGTTTGGATCAACGGCTGAGAACAGAGAACGAGAAGATAGTGATATTGATATAGCTTATGTAAGTGACACAACATTAGGGAACTATGAACGTTTTTTATTAGCACAGGAGTTAGCTAACATTGTTCAGAGAGATGTTGATTTAGTTGATTTATCCGAAGCTTCTACAGTTTTTCAAGCTCAGATTATACATACAGGAAAGACAATATTTTGTTCGGATGAAAAACGTAAGGTTATTTTTGAAATGAAAACCTTAAAAATGTATTCAAAATTGAATGAAGAACGACAGGTAGTATTTGATGATATAAAGAAAAGAGGTTCTATATATGAAGAATGAGGTTATTTTAAATAAAATTTCTACAATAGAGCGTTGTATAAAAAGAATCCAAGATGTGTATGGAAATGATCCTGAAAATTTAGAGGACTTTACAAAACAAGATTCAATAATATTGAATATACAAAGAGCTTGTGAAGCGAGTATTGATTTAGCAATGCATATTGTTGCGGGGAAAAAATTAGGACTACCCCAATCTAGTCGAGAGGCCTTTGATTTATTGGTTACAGCAGGATTACTTAGCGCTGATCTAGCAAATAAGTTAAAGGCGATGGTTGGATTTCGTAATATTGCTGTTCATGATTATCAAAGTGTGAATTTAGATATTGTTCGTCAAATTATTGAAAAACATTTAACTGATTTTAAACTATTTACAAAAGAAGTAATGGGGATATTGGAATTTTAGGTAAAAGAACAGAATAATAGGGCTGAGAAAGAAAGTAAATCTATGATTCCCAAACCAGCTATTGAAACAATCACTTAATTTCATAAGAAGAAACGCGTTCATAAGATGAATTTGTTTATGTTGTAGTGAGGCTTTGCATGAGATGTGTAGATAAATAGTAGGGAAAATATCCATATACAATTTTATCAACAAATAAGTAAATATTTTCAAAACTAATTTTTATACATATAATGTATACCCAAAACAAAAAAGTTTCCTTATGGAAACTTTTTTGTTTTGGGTAAATTTATAATAATTAATTAATATTCAGTTTTTGAAAAAAATGATGAATCATGTCAAATCATCTTCATTTACACAAACATGAACGTAGTATAAAAATGAAGCATATCCAAAATAATTAAAGGGGCTGAAAAAAATGATTAAAAAACTTATTATTGGTGCTATTGCTTTAAGCACAACAATAGGAGTGAGTAAACCTACATTTGCTGCTACAATACATTCTCCATCACAGTTTAAAGAAACTCGATATGTTCATGTGCAATCCCTATATTCTCCATGGCAGTATTTAGGGCAAACTTCAAGGGAACTTCAAATTAAAAGTAAGGATCCAAAAGTAATAGCTTTTGAACTAGCAAAAGAAGCACCATTTTACGAAGAAGAATTAGTAGACATATGTTCTGTAATTTTAGATGCAAATGTAGATGTTGTATATTGGACAAGTAAGGAATGGGTTAGATTTGAAGAAGGAAATTATGAATTTAAACATGAAATTAAAATTTTTAGAGATAAAGAACGTCAGCAATTAATTACGACACTGGAATCTTAGTTCTTTTACAAAAAAGAAGCTATCTTTAGTATGCTATTCTCCCCTCATAGTAGATAGGAAAAAGAAAACACATTAACCTATTTATTATGGAGGGGATTTTTCTATGGGGTAAATTAGAATGACTTGCTATAAAAAATGAAAGGAAAAGGAGTGGGTTTATACTTAAAAGAAGATGTAAAACTGTTAAGAAAAAAATAGACATTTATTATCCAATTGTAAGACATTAAATGAAATGATTCAAAACTTTAGGTATTAAAGAACTAGAAGAATACGGGAAAACAAAAGGGTTATATTTAGGTAGAATGGAACTTAATGGTTTAGATACTAAGACTAAACGATTGGAAAAAGAGAATGTGATGTTAGAAAAATGAAGGATAGTATGTCGTGAAATCGCGAAAGTAAAAATTCTAGGATAATGCACATAAAAAAGACTTCTTCATCTATCTTAAGTCCACAAATATTTAAAATTTTATAATCATCAAAGATTTCAAGAGAAACTAAGCCACCTGAGTCCATACAAATATAGACTCAGGTGGCTTAGCTGCGCTTTGAAAATCCTGTCTACCCGACAGGGCCCTGTCTTTTTATTTTTCAAATAAACAAACTGAAACAAGATTATTTAGAAGTATTAGTGAATTAGCCTCTTTTTAATTCTTATTTCGTATCTCTTACCTTTAACAAGTACAAACATAATTGATTAATCTAAATTACCCTTAAAACATTTATAAATTGGATGCTATAAAAGCAATAGAATTATGTAATAAGTGAATCAAAAAAACAACCCCAAAAGCAGACATGGTAACCTGATATTTTTCATTCTTTTTTTTATATACCCAATAAGCATAGTCATATAAAAGACCAATTATCGTTGTACCAACTATATAAGTGATTCCATATTGATGATTTAATCCAAATATAATTGAAGCTATTAAAATGATAAGGTAATCGCGATTTTTAATGTAAGGAATCCAACTTAATAGCCAAAATAAAAATACTTGAAAAACTACTGTTTCATATATTGGTGCCGCTAATACCCCTAATAAAACTTGAAGAATAAGAGGTGCTTCTGTTATTGGGTTTTTTTGTATTTCAGGTAAGAATAGATCTAATGGTATTACAAATAAAAATGATCCTATTGAACTACTCACCACTTAACGTCCTAACGGACTGTTTGAAGTGGGAGATTCCTGCGAACACCGATGTATCCATCAGTTATCTTAGCAGGCTCTACCCGCAGTCCCTACGGTGAGAACATAAGTATCTTGTACGCTGACTCACCACACTACCTACTTTAGCTTGGTTTTCGCAATTTTGAGAAGCGTGGGGAGATAGAACGTTGAAGATTTTACGGTTGCAACGTTTTTCTGCAACCAACCTCATATCTTCAGTTTTCGAAGAGCAATCTGTACAAGTAAATGATAGCAAATATGTTGGCTTATGCCAACCGACATTCATCTCCCACCTAAAATTGGTGTTTCACACCTTCACATTTTTGAGGAAGGAGTCTTCTATCGGAAAACGATAAAATAAGAAAAACAAAAGAAATGGTAGGCAAAGCAAACATAAATCTATTTATTTTTTTGAGCATATATATTTCTCCTATAATCTTTTAATACGAAAAGTAATAAATAATTGGGTCTCTTTTTGTTTGACATGTTTTTGTCTACTATTGATGAAAACCGTTCTGTAATTGAATTCTTGGCTTATATGTAGGTGTAGCGATAAAGTAGGGATATATTAACACTATATTGTTAATATTAAAATATTAAAGAGCTAAGTGAGATATTAAGGTCACACCAATTGTATGATGAATATAATATCAAGCCCGTTAAGGAAATATGCTGTATAGGACGCGCTTGTACTGTTTATTTTACTATATGAATATTTAAGTGCATATAGTTTTGGAGGAGTATGTATTTTTGTATTTTTTAATACAAAAGTTTTTTATTAAAAATTTACTTTCTGCGCTACCTCATATGAATTTAAGACAATTGAAGAGTAAAGGCCAAAAGAGTCTAAGTTTAGATTGTACAGGTAAATATTATAATGTTATAGAAAAATAAGGAAAAAAGTTATAAAATAGGAGATTGAATTAAACTTTCAGATTTTATTTTTGAGCAAGATAAAGATAAATAAAGATAAGGCTCTTAAAAATTCTCGTCTTTATTTAAAACTAACGATAGTATAAAAAATCCTGGCTGAAGGTACTGCAACAAATCTAATTTGAAAATCTTTAGGAGATAAATATGGAATTTTAAATAGTCTTAGGAGTCCACTAAACATTATAGCAATTATTATAGGCAAATCCTTTTATATCATCGATTTAGAAGAAATCAGTACAAATAGAAAAGATGAAGTGGTAGAAGTATTGCGTCTTCTTTTTAATAGATTTCCAGGAGCAGCTGGATATATAAAAGATGCAATTGTAAATGAAAAAAAATGGAACGTTTGGTTGAACGATTAGTATGCTATTTTAAAGTTTAAATTAATAACAGAAAGAGAACCTCTTAATATGTTACTACTTTGTTTTTGTATTGTTGAAAATAAGAAAGGTGAAATCAATGAAAAAATATTGGCATAAGCTATCGTTGCTTCAAAAAAATGTATTACTAACGGTATTAGTAATTCTGACCCTTGTTGGAAGTATGGGAGCGTTAAGTTTTAATATGTTTCAAAATAGTATGATGTCTATATTTGAGAGGCAGTCTTTTGAAACAGGTGATGCGGTATTAAATCAATTAGATCTAGAAATAGTAAGAGATGTAGCAAAAGACCCCACAGCTCAAAGAGTGAAGAAAGAAAAATTGACGGAGCAATTAGATAAATCTATAAAAGATATGAAAAGTGTTGGACAAACATATGTTACAGGAGCCAAGCTAAGTGAAAAAGCTGAATTACAAATAGTAGCTCTGGATACAGAATTAGCAAATACTGTTTCTGTAAAATCAGGTGAATACTATGAGCAGCCTACTTATTGGATGAAAACATATGATAAAGTAATACAAACAAAACAGGCACAAATGACAGAAGTGTATGAAGATGAATTAGGGTTCTGGGTAACAATTTTAGAGCCAGTTACAGATGAAAATAAAAATATAATTGCAATTGTTGCAGCGGATTTGGATGCTTCTATTATTCCTCTTACAAAGAAACAATTTACGATACAAGGTTTACTATTTATTATAATTTCATTAACAATCGCAATTACAATTCAAATATTTATCTCACGAAACTCTCTATCGCCTTTAAAGGATCTACAAGAAGGGTTACGTAAAGTTGGTGAAGGGGATTTAAGTATTAAATTGAATGAAAGATCTGATGATATAGGGATAACTAATATCTATTTTAATAACACTATTCAAAAGTTTAATAGGATTATAGATAAAGTAAGGCAGACTGCTGAACAGGTTTTGACATCTTCACAGGAATTGTCGGTAAGTACAAAAGAGAATAGCATAGCCTTTAAAGAAATTGCAAGTGCTATTACAGGATTAAATTTAGGAGCACATTCTCATGAATATGTAGTGCAAAAATGTTTAGAGATTATTCAAGAAATGGAAAGTAAGATGAAAGAAATTAAAGGAGCTGCAAAACAAGTTGGCAATGCTTTGGAAGACATGGAACAGCATTCTGTAGAGGGAAAAGATTTGATTAAGCAAATTGTGAATCAAATGAAAAGAATCCAAGATACAGTTCAGGATGTACCTTCTAGTATTTATGCATTCGAAGCACGATCTAAGGAAATTCATGAAATTCTTACTGTAATTACAACCATTTCTAATCAAACAAATTCATTAGCTTTAAATGCTTCTACTGAATCCTCATGTGCTGGAGAGATGGGGGAAGAATTTTCAGGTGTTGCGGACGAGGTACGTATATTAGCGGAAAGAACCGAGGCATCTGCAAGGGATATAGCTAAATTAATTGGTGAAACCCAGGCTGAAGCAGAGAGAGCTGTAAGATCCATACAGAAAAGTTCAAAGGAAGTAGAATTAGGAATAACACTTGTTCAAAGTAGTGGTGCATTCTTTGAAAAGATTTCAGAATCTGCACAATCTGTTACAAATCAAATTAAAGCGACTTCGAATCATTCAAGTGACATTCTAAAAAATAATCAAACTATTGTTCAGTTTATAAATGAATTATCACACATTGCAAATACAAATGTGAATAGCAGTAGTAATGTGGGGACAAGTATGAAAGAGCAAGAACTATATGTACAAGATATTGCAGAGTTAGCAAATTCTTTAAATTGGCTCTCGCAAGAGTTACAGGGGTTAATAGGGGAATTTAAAAGTAAGTAGGATAGAAGAAGGTAAAGGTATAGGGTATGACCTATACCTTTATTTATTCCCACATAAGGGATGAAAGCTTAGGTATATATGTAAAATAGCTAAACGAATAATTTTTTTGCATATTTTGTTGGAAATAGAGCATGATATTACCAAATTCAACGGAGGTGTTTAAAAAATGCAAATTCGCGAAAATAATAATTCAAACGAAATCTTAATAGCAGCTGCAGCAAGTGCAATTGAACAAATGAAATATGAAATTGCTCAGGAGTTTGGTGTTACACTTGGGCCGGATTCAACTGCACGAGCAAATGGTTCAGTAGGTGGAGAAATTACAAAACGTTTAGTTCGTATGGCGCAAGAGCAGTTATCTGGTCAATATAAAATTCACTAAAACTAAAGGTATATCCCATTGAAGGGATATACCTTTTTAATTTGTTTGTAAAGAGGATCGTTACATTTTTTATTATTGGTTAAGTTTAGAAACAGCAAATTTAGCTGTAAAATTCATCTTCTTCATGTACGTAGAATTTACACCTGCTTGAAATTGTACAGAAATATTACCGTCTTTTTGCGCTTTAAATACGCGACCATATGGGGAATTAGCATTGAATGTGCCAATTACTTGATTATCCGCATCAAAGACCGTATAAGAAATTGGGAACCCTGAATTTTGTACAAAGACTGTAAGTTCGTCCCCTTTTTTAAGATTAAATGATTCTTTTTGAGACACTTCATAGGAACTCATAGAGTAGTATTTTGTGACTTCTTGAATTTCTAAATTCGTAGTAGCTGCACTCGCTTTTGATGCCTCAGCCCCTGGTAAGTTCATACCTGAAAATACTGCAATTCCTAGTGCCCCTGCTAAAATCAATTTTTTCATAATAGTATTTCCTCCTTTAATATATTGTGAGATTTGAAACGAAAGTGAAAATTCCAATCCCTGAAACCATTATAGTTACAATGAGAACTATTTTCAATGGGAATTGGTATGTAATTTTGCATACACAAAGTAGCGATATAAGGTAATCTATTCAAGTTTTGAAGTCTTCTTAACAGAAGGGAAGGGTAATTTAAAAAAATCATGAATCAGATTGTAAATGAACTTTATATCTTATGTAGAAAGACTAGAAAGTGGGGACTTCATAATTTGAAAACACCAAGGTGGAGTTTTTCTGAATGGAAATGAACAATCCTCTATTAAAAATATTTTTTAACACCAAATATATTAAATTAATCCTCATATAACACATTATTTTTCAGTAAATGTTAAAAACTTTACGCGTATGTAAATTTTTAATATTAATATTTTTCTCAATTGTATAATTTTATTTTCGAATTATACTTAATTCGTAATACCAAAATTAGGAAAGGACCTTTGATACAGGACATTTATCTTAAATTCTTATTTAGAGGAGTGATTTAAAAAATCAATGAAGGAAATGTATCTCTAGATTAATTAGGAAAAGAATTTGAAGTGTTATTATACTCATCCAAAAATATAATCAGCATTGTTTAAAATACGTGTACATTTAATAAATCCACTTTTGAAATTAGTGAGAAAACTGATATTTCGTATGTAAGTAATAATGAAATTGAACGAAAGGACTGATTTATATGAACAAAAGAAAGAGTGGTAGATTACAAAAAACTATAAAGGTGTTTGCGACATCCGCTATTTTAGCAACTACTTTATTTGCACCTATCATGACAAATAATTTAGCTGTACATGCTGAAACTGCACAAACTGCAACTCAACTTGAACAAAGAGAGTTTGATCTTCCAGGTACAGGCAGTTTTTCGGATGAAGCAAAAAGAGAAAAAAGAGGTGAGCAAAAAAATTATATGCCAACAGGCATTTATGTGAAACCTAATGAACAGGTTACTATTACAGTATCAGGAACGCAAAAGATTAGAGCCATTATTGGGACACATCAATATGATAAAGAATGGGGAAAAGAAATTGACCTTTCTCCCGGCTCTAATACTATTTCTTCACCAAACGGCGGTGTATTAGGGTTAGATAATTTTCAAAGTACAGGAACAGTTAAGGTGCAGGTAACGCAAGGCGGAAGTCCTATTCCTTTCTTTGAATTAGGGAAACACACGAAAGAAGACTGGGTTGCCATGATGAACAAATATCCAGATGCACATGCAGTACAATTGAAATCAGAACGAGCAGTACTAACTGTAACTCGTGATAGTGCTAATAAATATATTGTAAATCAAGATCCTGTACCACTATTAAATAAATATGATGAAATGATTCGAGCGCAAGACAAGATATCAGGGCTATCTGAAACAGAACCTAATCCTTTACATCGGTCAACTCGTCGTATTTGGACCTTTGTAGAAAACCCTAATGCACAAAGCTGGGGCATGTATGCAAGTTGGGATGGCGCCGTCTTTACAACTGCTGGTGAAGCAATCAAAAGTACTTTAAATGTAAATGAGTTTGGATGGGGACAAATGCATGAAGCGGGACATGCAAGACAACAATATCCATGGACGTGGAATGATTTAAGAGGTATGGGTGAAGTAACTGTTAATTTATATTCTTTAGCTGCATTCAAGAAAATATATCCAGATAAACCAACACGTTTAGATACAGAGGGAGATTATAATAGGGCTTTTGCTTATTTAAAACAAACGAATAAAGAATATAAAAATATTGATGACCTGTTTGTAAAACTTGTTATGCTTTGGCAGCTTCATTTGGCATATGGGGATGAGTTTTATCCAAATCTTCACAAATTATATCGTGAGATACCAGAGGATCAACTTCCAAAAACAGACGAAGATAAAATACAAGCTTTTATTTACAATACATCGAAAATAGCAAAACAAAATGTACTACCGTTTTTTGATCAGTGGGGATTGAAGGCAACTCAAGAAACGAGACAAAAAGTAGAAGCTTTAAATAACCCGACATTAATTGCACCTATATGGGAAGCAACGGATGCTAAACCTGTTAAACCACTTGCTGTATTATCTAAAAAAATAATGAAGGCAAGTGCAAATAGTGAGGAATCAACGGGTTCAGCTAGTAAGGCGATAGATGGAAAAACAGATACATTTTGGCATAGTAGTTGGACACCAAATCAATATCCATACAATTTAACACTAGAACTTGGCGATACACGTACCATTTCACAATTGGCATATCTTCCAAGGCAGGATGGGTCAGAAAATGGCCGTATTTTAACTTACAATATTTATACGAGTGTAGATGGTGTTAAGTATGACAAAATATCATCAGGAACGTGGGAAAATAATAGTAATAAGAAAAATGCAACATTTGATCCAGTTACTGCAAAATATGTAAAAGTGGAAATAACAAATGGACAGAATGGATTTGCTTCAGCAGCTGAAGTAGATATTCTAACTGATTCTCCATCTGTTAAACCATACGTATTGCCTAAAAATACAATGAAAGCAAGTGCAAATAGTGAGGAAGCAAGTGGTTCAGCTAGTAAAGCAATTGATGGAAAAACAGATACATTTTGGCATAGCAGTTGGACACCAAATCAATATCCATACAATTTGACATTGGAACTTGACAAAAATCAAACAATTTCAAAAGTGGATTATCTTCCAAGACAAGATGGATCAGAGAACGGCCGCATTTTAGGGTACAGTATTTATACAAGTGTAGATGGTATTAAATATGAAAAAGCATCATCAGGAACATGGGGAAATAATAGTGATAAGAAAACGGCAACATTTAACCCAGTTACTGCAAAGTATGTAAAAATAGAAGTAACGAATGGACAGAATGGATTTGCTTCAGTAGCTGAAGTAGACATTTGGGGATATTAATCTTTTACAGAAATGGTTGGGGATTATAGCACGTCGCTATTAAGTTAAAAAAGTGTATCCATAAAACAAAAAACGCTATTCTTTTTGTAGAAATATACAGAAAGGATGGCGTTTTGTATAAATCCATCAATTCAGAATGGGTTTCATTTGTTCACTAAAGAACTACAGCGATACCCATCTTCAACAACTTGAATAAGAGATAGGTTTGGTAAAATGTAAAAGTTAGTATAGTGCAAGAGATTTGACGGTCTTATGTATCTGGAATCGTCGAGAAGGAGCAAGCGATTCTGTTACTTGATTATTTAATCAGTTTTATGCAAATACAGCTACACATATGAGTTCAGAAGGAGTTAATCAATGTTTGAACCGATATTCGGATTTATTTCTACAGCGTTTATTATAAAACATTTTAAGGTTGATAAAGTTTTATTATATGGAATTATTAAACAAAAATGATAAATTATATGTTATGATAAAAAGGCAATAAAGTACATCATCCTGACTTTATTGTGTATGTTTAGCCTATGTATGTGGTTTGTATTAAAAATAAGAAGTCTCTTAAAAAGAGACTTCTTATTTTTTGTATGGAGGGGGTATTACAGATGATTGATTACTATCAAATGTTTTTAATTGCTATGGCAGGTATTGCCTTATTTTTTTATATACAACATGCTGGAAAACCAACGAAAAGAAACAAATGGAAGTTTTTAATTGTAGTATTTTTATTTTACCTTTTGAATTATTTATTTCTTAAATTTATATAAATAAATGTAGGAGGGGGATACGTATTGAATTCTAAAATATAAGAAAAAGGAAGGTATAATCCTTCCTTTCATCATCCAGTATGTCCATGTGAATATTTAATAACATTTATAGTACTTTGAGAGCCTGTTGAAGAATTTGATCCAAAAGTTACTGTTACAACAATTAAGATACCCAGTAAGCTAACCGCTAATTTTTTCATTTTAATGCTCCTTTTTTAAAGTTTTTTTCACTGGCTTTACTAGCTTCATAATAGTAATAGCTGGCTTTTTTATGATTATTTTCTTTGTAAAATTGGGTTGCTAACTTTTCAGTATATTCATTTATATACTCATATAGTTCTTCGCGTTCAAAATAAGAAATTCCTTCTAAAACAGTTTTTTCTATATCAGTAGCACAACTATTTAGATTCATTTTTTCTAAAATCTTAAAGTGATGTATATAGCCTTCAATTCCCAATTGAGTAGAAAGCTGTAGGCCTCTTTTTATTAATTCTTGAGCAATTTGATGTTCTCCTAATTTATAATGTTCCCTAGCTTCAATAAAAACAGCTTTATAATCGCTAGGTAGCTTCTGATTAACTTCAGATAAATAACGTAATGCTACCTCGGATAAATTCTGTGTAGCATACATAAATCCTAGATTGTGACGAACAATCAAAATATTGTATTCTAAATTTTCTTTTTGGAATGTATCCATAGCCGAGATAAAGTGTTCCTCAGCTAATTCCCACTCCTTTAAATGAGTACATGCTAATCCATATAGGTTATTACAGAAGGCAACTTTCAATTCATACCCAGGATGTTTTGAAAATATATCTTTCGCCTTCATTACATGATTAATACATAAAATCGATTTATGTGTATGACAATAGAAAATGGCCAACTCATAATGGAATTCAGCATGTTCAATCTCATCAGGAATTGTTTCTAATAGGTATTCAGCTTTATCGTAATGTATTTTTGCAAGGCTATGATTGCCAGTAACATTGGAATGAATGGCTTTAAAGAAGTGATAATAGTATGAAAGGAAATCGTCTGTAGGAGTTTTATAAGCATCACTTTGTTTAAAGCTATCTTTAGAAATACTTAAACTATCAATTAAATATTGATGTCTAAAATCTAGTAGTGAGAAGTATAATAATATCGTTTGATTTTCCTCTATGTTATGGATTTTGTTTTCGATTTCCTGTTTAAGTAATTGAGCGGCGTCTACATGCCTAGCTCTAATTTCTTGATACCATTCATTTAATAAATGAGTTATTTGCTCGTTCCCCTGTATATGAACATTCATTGTTCAATTTCATCCTCTCCAAAGATATTATGCAGCAATTAGTATCATATCAGAAATTTCCTCTATCAAAATCTATTTAATAGCATTTATCAATATAAGACGGAATATTCTATTAATTTATATTTATTGAGATTCAAGTAGTATGTATTATTGTAATTTCTGTAAAAATAATCTTTTTTGATTTGAAGATTTGATCAAAATATATTTTTTTAACAGGCGAAAAGGGAACCATACCTAAGTAATTATGTATAGCAATAATAGGAAAAAAGAAATAAATAATAAAGGGGAATTTGAAATGTTAGAGTTAAAAGAAAAGAAATCTTGGAAGAAGATAAGATGTTTGATATCTTGTATTATGTAAATATAGATGAGTTAAATATGATTTCTGACTTTAAAGAATTAAAGGAGGGTTGTATTCGTGTAGCAACAAACTTATATGGTAAAAATTCATCTGAAGTACAAGCTGTCCAACAAGCTTGTAAAGCAGCTTATATTTAATCTCTTAATAGGGTGTAGATTATTATTTGCTATTACTAAATGAATAATAACATAATAATATTTTGACATTAGAAAAGGAAACGCTTTTAGAGTGTTTCCCTTTCTAATGTAATTGATTTTATTTTTTAGATCTCACATAACCAGCTGCTTGAGCATCAGTTTCTGAACAGAACCAAACAATATTGTCTTTTGTAGAATCATAATATTGTCCACCAGGAACATGGTATTTTTTCGAATTGGCATTTCCTTTAATTTGTCCTTTACAAGTGGTATTGGATTCTTTGTCATCACTAGGATCATTTTGGAAAGGTTTCTGATTAGAACCGTTATGATTACCACTAGATGAGGAAACGACAGCATTACTCTTTTGTGAAGCTTCTTCCTGGGCCTTACGATTAGCTTCTTCTTGAGCTTTACGGTTAGCTTCTTCCTGAGCTTTACGTTGAGTCTCTTCTTGAGTTTTACGGTTAGCTTCTTCTTGAGCTTTACGGTTAGCTTCTTCCTGAGCTTTACGGTTAGCTTCTTCCTGAGCTTTACGGTTAGCTTCTTCCTGAGCTTTATGGTCAGCTTCTTCTTGAGCTTTACGGTTAGCTTCTTCCTGAGCTTTACGCTGAGTCTCTTCTTGAGCTTTACGGTCAGCTTCTTCCTTACTCTTTGTGTCTGCTGTATCTTTTTTAGTATCTTGTGAAGTGGCAACTTTGGTGTCTGCCTTTTGTACAGTTTGATTGGAAGTTGATTTTCCATCAATAAATACAATACCCATTAAAAAGAAAGCTAGTGCTAGATATAAATATGAATATACTACTTTCTTTTTGGTTTTAATTTGTATTTTGGGTAACACAAATTGTGGTTTGATTAATCCAATAATTAAAGCAAGTAAGCTTAACGAAAATCCCAAAAAACCAATATTAACAAGGGCAGGGCGAATAGAATTTGGAATAATTGCTTGAAGTATTAAAAATAAAATAAAGATATAAACAATGGAAGCAATAAACATTTTCCATGCGGTTTTAGAGCGATAACCAAAAATTTTTCTCCAGTTCATTTAAGAACCTCCTTATCTAAGATACTAGATTTTGCTTATAAATTATAATAATGTAATGATTTAATATCGAGATGTAATTCATCACCTCTCATTTAATAAAATTAATGTATTTATGTAACAAATATACACATGTAAGCATATCATTGTCGTTAACAAATTTTCCATTTTTTATTTTCATTTTTTCTTGCTTACTTGAAAAATTTTAGTATATTAGAGATTTTAGATGCTTTATTTTGACTCATTCGTTAGCAAATGAAAGTTTAATCATCATCTAAAAGGAAAACTTGGTGTTAAAATATGAATTAATATAAGATAGTAAGTATTAATTAAACTGTATAAGGAAGTGAGTAAGTATGAAGAGAAAAATATCAGTGGTTGGTGCGGTAATTGTTAATGAAAATAATGAAGTCTTATGTGCATTACGTTCTCCTACAATGACGTTACCAAATTATTGGGAATTTCCAGGTGGTAAGATAAACAAGGGAGAAGAGCCACCAGCTGCATTAATTCGTGAAATTAAAGAAGAGCTTGGATGTACAATTGTTGTAGATGAGAAGGTAGAGGAAGTCGAGTACGAGTATGAAACTATTGTTGTTCATCTTACTACATATAAAGCTAGAATTTTGGCAGGTAAGCCTAAAGCTCTCGAGCATGCAGAGCTAAAATGGATGAGTATTAAAGATTTAAAGCATTTAAAGTGGGCACCTGCTGATATTCCTACCGTAGAAGCACTGTAGGAATATTTTAATGAAATATCCTTGAGAATTATACTTGTATTATGTAATATATAATTATATTGTTAGTTTATTTGATTCCGTTTATTCCCATATCTTATGTGATGTGGTTGAGTTGTAGAAGCAAGTTTTTTCTTGTTTCAATTTTGAAAGGGCTTCTTTGAGCCGATTAGTGTATATAGCCTATTTGCTATGCACGATTAATCGACTTAAAGGAGCCCTTTTTTGTTTGTTTAAGTGGATGTATAAAGTAGTTTTTAAGTTAAAGAGAAATATGATTGTTTAGAAGGGATATATAGTGATGAATTGAAACCTATAGCATCTAACAAAAAGAGTTATATGAAATTATAGTAAGTTAAATCTCATATAGAGATTTAAAAATACCGAAGTAATAATTGCAGTTAAAGGGGAAGGTCTCAAATTTTTAAAGGGACTCAATAATGCATCTATAGAAGAGGAGAATTAAAATTGAAACCAACTAGAGAAAAGTACGTAATTAATGGGGAGTATACAATAGAACGTAAGCTTTTACATAATGAAATCATTAAATTATTTCTAAATGATCAGCCGCAGCAAGAGCAAGAACCTGAAGCTATATTACTTGGTGGTGGTTCTGCTGCTGGAAAAAGCTCAATTGGAGAGTTAG
This sequence comes from Bacillus cereus group sp. MYBKT14-1, assembly GCF_051915185.1. Lineage (NCBI taxonomy): Bacteria > Bacillati > Bacillota > Bacilli > Caryophanales > Bacillaceae > Bacillus > Bacillus cereus group sp. MYBKT14-1. The sequence goes on from NZ_JBQAEF010000027.1 coordinate 20,618, forward strand.
TAAGTAAGGGATATAAACATCAGAAACAAAATATGGTTTGGATAGATCCTGATAAGATCAAAGAAAAAATACCAGAATATCAAGAGTTAATAGAATCTGGGAATAGTGAATTAATGAAACAAGCAGCTTTTTTAGTTCATGATGAAAGTAGTGATATTACCATGAAACTTTTAAAAATCTGTATGAAAAGAAAAATAAATTTTATGTATGATGGTACAATGAAAAATGAAGTAAAATACAAAAAGTTAATTCAACAATTAAGACTAGCAGGTTTTAGCATTAAAGCAATTATTGTAGATGTCCCAATAAAGGTTGCTTTAGAGCGATCCAATTTGCGTTTTAAAGTAACAGGAAGATTGGTACCCCAAAATATAATTGAAGAAAGTCATATGAAAGTAGCGACTACTTTTTCTAACATTAAAGATTTAATAGATTGCTATACTTTATATGATAATACCGGGAAGGAACCAGAAGTTTTTGCTTTTAAAGAATCAAAACGAGTAAAAGAAATTATTGTTGATGAATCTCGAAATAATCAATTTATCGAGAAATCAGCTCTTGTTTTTTAGTGAATATATCTTATAAATTTTATAAAATGATTAATAGATATTGTCCTGACATTTTATTATATTATTGATATAATAAATACAGGAGGCGATATAAATGGAACTTAAAGACCTTATGAATTATATTGAAGAAAACAAAGAAGAGCATTTTCATGATTTAATCGCTAAAAATGAACGGGAAATTGCAAAAAAAGAAGAAGAAGAGAAATAAAAAATTTAAAATAGAAGAGTTGACCTTTTGGGTCAACTCTTTTGTTTTTATAAATGGATATAAAGTTGGATTTCTCAATTGTTGAGTAAAAGGAATTGCAGAATTTTTCTGTAGAAAAGGTTGTTTGGTATTGAAAATGAAACAGACAATTTGCTAATCATAGGAGAGTTTTTTAGTATTATATTAAATAGAAAATAGCGTAATGAGTTAACGCTTTAGGAGAGAGTATATGAATCATTTTATTGTTATGCAGGGGCATACATATCAAGAGGAAAAAGGATTAGAAATTATTTGGTCACCTAAAAAGGATAGAGGCGGTAATGTACCACATTCATGGAAAAGAATGATGGATGTAAAAGAGGGGGATCGAATCTTTCATTATGTAAAAGGGAATATTGTAGCAGTTAGTATCGCTGAAGAAGATTGTAAGGAATCGAATAAACCATCGATTATGAAAAGCCATGATCAATGGAATGATGAAGGCTATTTGGTATCTTTAAAATATCATGAGTTAGAAAAACCAATTAATATACGTGAGAAATTTGAAGAGATATCGCACCTGTTGCCAATTAAATATTCACCTTTTCAATCAGATGCAAATGGAAACCAAGGTTATTTATATCCATGTAATGAAGAATTAGCCCTTAAATTAATGGAACTAATTGGTGATTCAAACATTTATAAAATAAATGATGAGCAATTAGAGTTAGCAGTTGATCCGGTAAGAAGGACAGAAAACAACACATTAATTCCGGTTATAGCTGAGACGGAATCCGAAGTAAAAGCGAAAATCCGAATTGGACAGCAAAAATTCAGAGAAGAATTAATGGAGATTTGGAATGGAAAATGTGCATTATGCGGAATAAATTTACCAGAATTGTTAAGAGCAAGTCATTCTAAGCCATGGAAAGATAGTACAAGTATGGAACGCTTAGATCCGTATAACGGTGTACTACTGTGCTGTAATCATGATGCTCTTTATGATAAAGGGTTTATCACATTTGATGGACAGGGACGACTGCATATTTCCTCATTAATATTGGAAACAGATTATATGAAATTTGGATTAATACCAAAAGCTAAGATAGGAATTCAACCGGAGAATAAATTATACTTTAAGTGGCATAAGAGGAATATTTTTAAAGTAAAATAGTATAATTTTTAACTTCAAGGACAGGAAGAACATAAGAGAGATGAATTGGGTTATTCAGTAAAGGGGAATGGTACATGTATAACTGTAATCAATGTGGGACAGAAATGATTATGCAATTACAAGATAGATATAGAGAATATTGTCCAAAATGTGAAGAGCTTAAACCAAATAACTTGGTATACTATAATCTATATGAATTACTAGATTATATGGAAGCGAATCACTACATGAGTAAGGAAAATATGCTACTTAATTTTTTGAAATGGGAGTTTGATTTAACGAAAGGGAATATATTCAAGTTATATCTAGACATAGATAAATATGATCAATCCAATGATGAGGATTTTACAAGACAATTAGAGGATTATATGAAGGGAATTCGATTAAAATTAAATGTTAAATATGAAGATGATTATATTTGGATTAAGGTTAATTAGATGGAATTCTAGATGTAATGAATTTTGTTTTAAAGAGATAGTAAGTAATTGAGAGGAGATTAATAGTTATGGAAGATTTGCAAAATGCAGTAATAAAGTTTCGAGATGAGAGAAATTGGGGGCAGTTTCATAATGCGAAGGATCTAGCAATTTCCTTAAATTTAGAAGCATCAGAGTTGCTTGAGACTTTTCAATGGAAGTCTAGTGAAGAAGCAACAGAGACGAAAATGCAGGAAATAAAAGAAGAAATGGCCGATGTAATGATCTATTTACTTATGCTAAGTGATAAATTAGATATCGATCTAGAAGAAGTAGTACATGCTAAGTTGGAAAAGAATGCAGAGAAATATCCTGTAGAAAAAGCATTTGGAAGTAATAAAAAATATAACGAACTGTAAAGCGATAATCGTTTTACAGTTTTTTGAAATGGTTATGGGAAAGCAGATGGTTGAGATCATGATTTGGATGTATGGATTGTATTCTAAAAGTATGCAATCCACACATCCTCAAATATTCTTAAAATTAAAAAGTCGGGAGTTATTCAAATGCTATCATTTGCAGCAAAATTATCTTCATTTTACATAATTAAAAAGAAGCGAAAAGAGTTTGAGCAAGGTTGTATTAGAGACCCTAAAATAGATGGAATACCAGTAGTTTATATTCAACGAGATAAAAAGAATTTATATGTAGGTAAGTCCACAGATATTTATGGCCGTTTCATTGCACATTTAAATGATGAAGATAAAACATTCAAGGAAGTTATTGTGATAAAGAGTGATTTATTTAATGAAAGCTCAATTAAACATATTGAAACATTATTAATTGAATATTTATTAGCGGATGAAAAATTTAACTTACTGAATAAAGTCAGAGGACAAAAAATTCATTCCTATAATGGAATTGAAAATGTTGAAAATATGTTTGGAGAAATTTGGGCTCAGTTAATGAAAGAAGGTATAGCTAGTGAGAATTTAGGTGAGATACATAATAAATTTATTTATAAATATTCACCATTTAAAGAGTTATCGGCAAATCAAATTGAGGTTTGCAAAGACATTTTTAATATAATGCTTACTACATCAAATAGTCGAAATTTGATTACAGGGGACCCGGGTACCGGTAAAACAATTGTATTAACAAATATCTTATATGCGCTTGCTTATGACGATAAAACTGGTAAAGCACGTGAGGGGCTGTCTCATGAAGACATTGCACTTATTGTCCCACAAAATCATTCTTTAAATTTATATAAGAGTTTAATGAAAAAACTAGGTTTACAAGGTATTACAGTACTTTCACCTTCATTATTTATTAAGAAAGCAAAAAATAGAGGATCTAAATATAAATATGTTTTTGTAGATGAAGCTCATCGTCTGAAACAATATTTTGGTAAACAAGCACGTGATTTAAAACATTTAGTTACTGATGATGGTTATACAAACGAGTTGGAATTAATAGAAACATTTGCATATCATTTAACAATAGTTTATGATCCATACCAAACGATTCGACCAGCAGATATAGATACAGATGCATTCCAACGGTTGACAGCGAATTATAAGAGGCATCCCTTACATAAACAATTCCGTTTAAAATCTGGAGATCAATATCTAGCATGGCTTCGTAAATATTTACAAATAGCAAATAATGTTGGAGTGTATGAAGAAGGGTTATTGCAGGGCTATGACTTTAAGGTAATGGACTCTATTACAGAATTGAATGAATCTATGAAAATGTTAAATGAAAAACATGAATTATGTCGCGTAGTCGCAGGTTATTCTTGGGAATGGATTACACAAAAGGATAAAAATCACTATGATATAAAAGATCCTGTTACAGGTGAGACATTCAAATGGAACTCAAAGGTAAAAGGTTGGATTAACTTTGAGAATAGTATAGAGGAAATAGGATGTATACATACTACACAAGGTGCGGATTTAAATTATGTTGGTGTGATTTTAGGAGCTGAAATTGATTGTGATTACGCAGGTGAAGAAAATGGAGACTATGATTTAAATAAAGCTAAGATTGTGGTGAATCCAAAAGAATATAAAGATCGAAATGGTCTTCCAATTAAGGGAACAGATATAAATAATGAGGAGTTAACATCCTATATTAAACGTATTTATTACGTGCTATTATCTCGCGGGATAAATGGATGTTATGTCTATGCAGTAAATCAAAATATGCAGAGATACTTAAAAGAAATAGTGAGAATAAGTCATTAATTATATAAAGAAGTTACTGTAATTACAGTAACTTCTTTATATTTAGTAAAATGAAAGGTATATAGACATTAAATTTTAATCGTAAAGTTATGTTTTATTGTTAAAAAATTTCGTTAAAGATACTACTACTTAGAAAGTGTATAGAATGAGGAGGATAAACACTGTTAATATGATGCAAATGTGCATATTAAATAGAAAGTAAAGTAAATTGATAATTCATGTGGTAAAATTTTATATATAAATACAATATATGAGTAAGATGTATGCTTTGGACCTTTAGCTCAGCTGGTTAGAGCAAACGGCTCATAACCGTTCGGTCGTAGGTTCGAGTCCTACAAGGTCCACTTATAAACAAGGAGAGAGCACTCAAATGAGTGCTTTCTCCTTGTTTATAAGAAATAAAGGGGATTGTATGATGAAAATAATTGACTTAGAAGCAGTAAGAAAAAAGAAAGAAAAAGTAATGGTAACTATTCCAATTATAGAACTAATATATGGGGATGATGGAGAAATTGAATTTAAGATAGTAGGAAAAAAAGTTGTTCCACAATCCATGTTAGAGAATTGAACTACTTATACTAGGCTGTATAGTCGCAAAGTAGATGGAGTTCAATAAAATTTCATTCCTCTAACGAGGAGAGGGTTTAAATTACAGCCCTTCCCGAACGAGAAAGCCCCTCATCTTGAAGGCTGTTCAAAACAGAAATGGACTGCGAATGCTTAGTCATTCAAGAATCCCATCCGTTACACCGTAAGGTATAGGACTTGCGGTTTTAGCCGTGGGAGTGTCAAAGGTAATACGTTTATATGGAACTTAAAGGTAAAAGACTGGATTAATTTTAAAAGTAGTATAGAGGAAATAGGGTGTATTCATACCATCTAAGGTGCTGATTTAAATTATGTTGGAGTGATCTTAGGAGCAAAAATTGATTGTTATTACACAGGTGAAGAAAATGGAGACTATGATCTGAATAAAGCAAACATCATCGTCAATCCAAAAGAGTATAAAGATCGAAACGCCCTTCCGATTAAGGGAACGGATTTAAATAATGAAGAGTGAACATCCTATATTAAACAAATTTATTATATATTATTGTCACGAGGAATAAATGGATGTTATGTCTATGCAGTAAATCAAAATATGCAAAGGTATCTAAAGGGAATAGTAAAAGTAAGTCAATAATTATGAGAAGGGGTTACAGAATTTACGATACGGGAAAGTCCACGCAGGACTTTAGTCAGCAACAGGAAGCATAAATTTGCTGTACAAGGATTTAATTCTGTAAAGTTTTTGCAGGAAGTTTAAACTAGAATGAAAATTATCAAGACAAGATAATTTTATATTAATTTAAATTAAAAAACGCTATTCTTTTTGTAGAAATATACAGAAAGAATAGCGTTTTTTATGAATTTTTTAATTCAAGGTGAATTATAATTTTTACTTTGAAAATTCCTTAGATTGCTGTTCAAATCATAATCTGTTTAAAAGAAATTTTTTAATAGAAAGGTAAATAAATTATGTAATGCATGGATTAAAAAAACAACCCAATAGGCGGAGGGGGCTTTGGATGTTTTTTCTTTCTTTTTTTGATAAATCCAATATGAGTATCCTAAAATGACACCCATTAGGGCGCTATAAACTATATAGGAAAGCCCATATGAGTGAATAGTTCCAAAAATAATGGCTGAAAGAAAAATCGATGGGATATTATCGTATTTACGCACAAATGGAATATCTTTTAAAATCCAAAACAAAAACATTTGATAAAGGGCTGTTTCTATTAGCGGGGCTACGACACAACCAGATATAACTTGCCGAATAAGAGTGGTATCCTCAATCGGATTTCGTTGCGCGTCTTCTATTGGTATAAGAAAGGATAACAATGGTAGTACAAATGTAGCTATAGTCATAAGTATGATGAAATAAGGGAATCTTAAGTTATAAATAAAATGATGTAAACGTTTCTGCATGATCTACTCCTTTGGCATGTTGTGAAATTATAAATCCTGGTTAGGAACTATGTAATTTACTTTACTATACTATTAATCATAATGATGGGCAAACTTGGAAAATGTGTGCTGAATATATTATTCTGCAAATATAATCTAAAATTAATATTTTGTAAAAAAACTATTGAAAACGTTTCCTTATAGTTGTACAATAAATATCGTAAGCTTACAATATATTTATATAATGATTTTTAAAAATGGAGGATGTTATGTATGAAAACTTTAAACAAAGAAAATAGTTTATTAAAAAATCTAGAAGAAATTGAATTAGAAGAAATTAATGGTGGAGGCTGGAGAGACCATCTAAGATGGGGCGCAGACTTTGGTAGAGGACTTGTATCTTTCCCTTATGGTTGCGGTATGGGCGACGCATATATTAAAGGTAGCACATACACTTCTAGTGGCGGTGGTTACTTAAAAGGATCATATGGTAGCCGTTAATAACTTTTATTAATAAATAATAGCTACAGGGTTAGTTTACAAAACTAACCCTGTAGCTATTACATTAAAGCAGGGATGATATATGACAAACTTTAATTATGTTTCAAAAGAATTAAGATATAATATAATTTTTTTTGAAATAGCATGTAATAAATTATTAACAATGAATATTGATGATAATAGCTTATTAAAAAAGGTTAAGAAACGATTAGCATTGTTAAACCACATTCATAAATATTCAGAAGAAGTTAACGAATTACTTTCTGAATTACATTCAGGCACAATTGATGAGATAAATCATTTAAGTGATATACAATTTATAGAAATGTTAAAAAGCTTTCTAGTCACTAAAAGAATTAAGGTTTCTGTGAATATCATGACTTTAAATGAAGAAAGATGTATTGAGAGATGTATTAGAAGTATTAAAAATTTTGCAGATGAGATTATTGTTTTAGACACTGGTTCTACTGATAAAACACTAGAAATCATACAAAAAAAATTCCCGGATGTAAAATTATATTGCACAGAGTGGAAAGATGATTTTTCGGAATGTAGAAATCAGTTAATAGATTATTCGACGGGCGATTGGATATTTCAGATTGATGCGGATGAGGATTTAGAAATCAACCAAGAGGATTTAAGGGATTTCTTAGAATTATTTTATGAATTTCCTAAATCTCCAATGGTTATCTGTCCGAAAATTAAAAATCATGATAACCAAGAGTTGGATTTTAATAAAAGGATTTTTAAAAAGAATGATAATCTCAGATACTTTGGAATGATCCATGAAGATTTACGTTATAATATCCAGAAAAAAGGGGACGACTTAATCTATTTTACTACTGATTTTGTACTTAACCATGATGGGTATAAGCCAGAAATAATTGAATTAAAAAACAAATATAAAAGAAATCTAGATTTAGAAAATGAAATGGTACGCATTGAACCAGACAACATCAGATGGTTTTATTTCTTAGCCAGAGAAAGAAAATTAGCTGGTTATTCTGATGAAGCAGTAATTCATACACTCGTACAAGGAATAAATAATAGTAAAAATGAGCAAAAAAATAATCATTTTTATTTATTATCTCTTTTAATGTTAGCAGATCTCTATCATAATAATCATAATTTTGAAGCGCTACATGGAATTGCTAATGAATTATCTAATGGATTCCCGTATTGTATTGATGGATTATACTATAATTTAATCAGTAGCTGGGAATACCAGTCATCTCAAATTTCACTTCTTACCGAGAAAAGTTTCCAACATATGAGAAAGGTCGAATCTCCTTATTCCATAATAAATTCTAATGGGTATCATATCTTTTATCTATTAGGCATGTTGTATTTTAATGTGGGGAATTATGCAAAGGCTTTTCAAATGTTTTCTATAATAAAGGATGACATTATGCTAGATGAAATCAAATCAAACTTAAATGCTTTAAAAGATAATATTGAAAATTTTTTAAGTAAATAAATAGTATATCCTAACTACTGTAAATACTTTTATTTTGAGTTAGGATTTATGGCTAAGAGAGATAGATCCTAACTCAAAATAAAATTGTAAGGAGTTTTTGGAATGCAAAAGTCATTAGGAAAAATAAAGGAACAATTGGATTCTACTGAAAACATATTGTGTACATTACAATGTTCATTCGACCAATATGTCAACCGAAATTGTGCTCGTCCCGGCATATTAGTTGCCACTGAGCAAAGAATGATTTTTTACGGAACACCTTTTATGAATTTTAAAAACGAAATAGTTGAAGAATTCCTTTATGAAGGGATCTCTTCATTCACATTAAAAAAGAATATTTTCGGAATTCGAATCCGAATGCAGTACAATGATGAATTTTTGAAATTTAATAAAATTACGAATGCAGATGCTACTATATTTGTAGAAACAGTAAATACCCTACGTAAAAAGTAATAGCAAATTTCGTATCTGCCACTTTGATAATAAAATGTTTTGTAACTTGGCAGTTTTATCACTGAGAGAGAAGGTAGTATATTGGTTCGAAAGAAGTTTCATTGTATCAAACAACATGATTTAAAAGACTGTGGTCCAGCTTGTTTAGCTATGATCTCACGCCACTACGGCCTTACAATATCCATATCAAAAATTCGAGAAATTGCTGGAACGGACCTACATGGCACAAACATTAAGGGTTTACTAACAGCTGCTAATAGATTGGATTTTGATACGAAGGGTGTAAAAGCAGAGAGTATAGATGCATTGTCAGAAATACCTTTGCCAGCTATTGCTCATGTCGTTATGGACGGTGGACTACTTCATTATGTAGTCATACACAAAGTAAAGAACGGTAAAATTTATGTAGCAGATCCAGCACAAGGCCTTGTTACATATACATCGGTTGATTTCGGTCAGATTTGGCAAGGAATATTGATACTACTGGCTCCTCGTCAGAATTTCCAAAAAGGGAAGCAATCTCAAGGGACATTATCTCGATTTTTTTCACTATTAAGACCTCAAATGAGCTTGCTACTTCCACTATTTGTAGCTTCTATTTTTTTTAATATATTTGGTTTTGCTGGCGCATTTTATTTTAAGTTCTTAATTGATGATATTGTGACGAAACAATTGTTACAAACACTGCATATAGTATCTATAGGAATTGTTATTTTATACATTTTTAAAGTATTACTCTCCTATTTTCGGACGCACCTCATTCTATATTTAAGTAGACGGATGGATATTCAATTAATGCTTGGATATTATCATCATGTTGTAGGCTTACCTATGAATTTTTTTGAAACCCGAAAAGTCGGTGAAATTATTTCCCGCTTTATGGATGCAAGTAAAATACGTGAAGCTTTATCGACAATTACTATTACATTAATGATTGATACAGTTATGGTTTTGTTGGGTGGTATTTTATTATATGTGCAAAGCTCTACTTTATTTGTAGTTACATTACTTCTCATCCCATTTTATATAGGGGTTATTTTTTTATTTCATAAGCCCTATCAGACCATAAATCGTAATGAGATGGAAAGTAATGCCAAATTAACATCGTATTTAGTGGAATCATTAAATGGAATTGCGACAATAAAGTCCTATAATGCGGAAAAAGAAGTGTTTTTTCAAACAGAAAATCGCTTTGTAAACTTATTAAAACATACATTTAAAAGAGGAATGTTATCAAATTTACAAGGTTCTATTAAAATGGTTTTAGCACTTATTGGAGGTACTGTTATTCTTTGGGTGGGAGCAATACAAGTCCTAAAAGGAAATATGACAATTGGCGAATTAATTACATATAATGCACTTTTAGGATATTTCTTAAATCCAATTGAAAATTTAATCGGTATTCAACCTACGATGCAATCTGCATTAGTTGCTGGCGAACGATTAAATGAAATTTTAGATTTAGATGGAGAAAAAGATGAAACAGAATATCGTAAAGTTTCTCCTAAAGCATTATCTGGGAAGATAGAGTGGTCAGATGTTACATTCCGATATGGAACACGTAAAAACGTGTTGGAGAATATCAACTTTTCGATTCAATCAGGTCACCAAGTCGCATTTGTAGGAGAAAGTGGTTCAGGTAAAACGACTATTGCTAAGTTATTAATGAATTATTATGAACCACAAAAAGGTGACATATATTATGACGAATTTCATATAAAAGAGGTTAATCGTACAGCACTAAGAGATCGTATTGCTTATGTATCACAAGATTCATTCTTCTTTAGTGGATCTATTTATGATAATTTACGATTTGGATTAGAACAAATGCTTTCGTTAGAAGAAATTATTCAAGCTTGTAAGAGTGCATGTGCGCATGAATTTATTTGTGATTTACCTTTACGCTATGAAACTCATTTAGAGGAAAATGCTTCAAATCTATCTGGCGGTCAAAGACAGAGATTAGCTATTGCAAGGGCACTGTTAAAAAAACCAGATATTATTATTTTAGACGAAGCAACCAGTAACTTAGATTCAACAACAGAAAAGCATATTACAGATATGTTAAAAGACTTAGGATCCAAAGGCATAACGGTTATCATGATTGCACATCGACTTAGTACCATTCAACATGCCAATAGAATTTTTGTAATGGGAAAAGGAAATATCCTAGAAAAAGGGTCTCATGAGGAATTATTAACTCAAAAAGGTGAGTATTATCGTCTATGGAAAAATCAAACCGTTCATGCGGAGTATCTGGAGACTGAATTTGATGCAATACGAGGTGGACAATATGGTTAAAATATACTCTTTTGATGAATTAACTGATAGTGTTGAGTTATTAGAAAGAAAACCGCCTCGTTTTATAGCTATACTGTTGAGTTTTCTTTTTTTATGTCTATTAGTTTTTGCTATTTGGGCATGTGTTGGTAAAGTAGATATTGTTAGCAAAGGTACTGCGATAGTTGAAGGAAAATCAAATATCAGTACAATTCGTACGCAAATTGTAGGTATTGTAGACACTATTTCTGTGCAATCTGGTGATGAAGTAAAAAAAGGAGAGACCTTACTCCAATTGAAGAACCAGGAGTTAACAGGTAAACAGAATCAACTAAATAACATTATAAAACATGTAGAAGAACAAAAAGCAATGTTAGAACAGCTAAAACAGAGTATTAAATCTGAAAAAGCAATTTTTTCTAAGGATTTAGATCAAAAAATACGTGATGAATACAAGGCATATGAGCAAGGGTATCAAGCTTTAGAAAAAGAACAGGATAATGAGATTAAATCTCTCATAAATAATAAGTTACCTAACGAACAAGATGAGGTTTTACAAGGGTTACTTGCGGAAAAGGAAAACATACAAAGAGAGCTAAAATTTACTCGAAAACAGAAAGAAAAGACGACATTAGAACAAATCGATTCAATTAATGAAAGGATTCAATCATTAGAGGCACAACAAACTAATGTAGAAAAAAGAGTCGAACAAAGAAAAGTAACATTAGAAAATGAAAGAAGTAAAATTGAATCCGTTAAGGAAGGAAAACAAGAGCAAAAGAAATTTACTTTACGAAAATATAAAGAGGATGCTCTTGTTTCAATTAATCAGCGTATTCAGTCAGTAGAGCAAGAACTATTTGTAAAAAAACAAGAAATGGATAGCTTACATCATCAAGGTGAAACGACTGTTATAAAGGCACAAAAGGATGGTATTATACAATTTCCCTCTATTTTACAAACAGGTGATTTAGTCGACCCAGGTCAAGAGTTAATATCGATTATTCCAAAGGAAAATATCAAAAAGATAAAAATATTAATGCCTGCTCAAGAAGTAAAAGGGATAAAAAAAGGTGACAAAGCACAGTATTCCTTTAAATTAAAAAAGACCGATAAGCAAGTTGGGACTGTAACTTATATATCTGCCCATCCTATTTTTGATAAAGATTCCAAAACATATATGTATGAAATGGAAGCTTCAATTGATACAAATGAATTTGATGAATTACATATGGGAATGGTAGGCAGAGTTTCTGTCGTGACGGGTGAAGAATCCATTTGGAAATTTATTTTACGCGAGTTGGATTTTATTTCTAATTAGTCTAAAAGGAGAAAGGGAAGAACTATTAGTAAGCACGTTGATAAAGATATTGTAGTAAGAGTTTGGCAACAAGCAGAAATCCAATGAGTATTAACAATTTGAGAAATTGTAAAAAGATATACTTAATATTTTTAATATAATTATAACGGTGTATTCGCTTTGTAAATGTAACTTATGGTTCTTGCTCATTAACTTGAATTTCTCTAACAGATGCAAAAACTGAATGTAGATCCTATGTAAAGATGCCTTTTGTTTTTTCCGGATGAAGATAGATATTAAAACGGTTACATATCATAACCATAGAAAGTACAATTATTAATTTAAAAAACAATATTTTTCATGGATTTCTTTAAGGCGGATTTTTTTAAAATCCTAATTCCTCTGCAGAAATTAAACGTGTAGTAGCTGAAGGAGATACATTTGCTCTTCATGTACATTCTCGAACTAATTCTCAAGATAAGGGAGTTGCGATAGTGGATATTTTCCGCATAAAGGATGGAAAGATTGTCGAACACTGGGATGTAATTCAAGAGAATCCAAATGAGGCAGCTAATGATAATACTATGTTTTAGGTAGAAGATATATTTAATGATTGTTTAATTGCTAGAACTGTATAGCATCTAGAGATTTAGATAATTTATGTATAAATTGAGTAAAATGGAGGGATGTCCTAGATCTGATACTAGGGCATCCCTTTCTATTTTAATGGGATTTAAACGATCTCAACATCAATCTTTTATGTTTTTTGAATTATAAGAATTTTTTATTTCTGTTGGTTTAACGATGGGACATTCTCTTTTTCTCGTCAGTGTTTAAATCAATAAATAAAACTTCTTAATTCTTTTAGCAAGGCTTGTAAAATTCCAACAGTTCAATTGGAATGTTATTTTTGTATGCTATACATGCTTTTGTATCACCAGGCTGAATGGTCTTTTGGTCAATTAACAAAAGCGCAGCAAACGTATTTGCTTCTATCTCTAATTTATCAACGGAAAAGAATGTATTCTTACGCAGAAAAGGTGTATTTGCATGAGTATGTAGAACCGCGTGTCCTAATTCATGGGCACAAACAGTTCGCTGCATAGATGGAGATAAATTAGTATTAATAACAATGAAACGATTTCTTTTTTCATATTTATAAAAACCATTTATTTCTTCATGTAAATCCCATGTTAGTACATGTATTTTTAAGTAATCTGCAAGCTCATAGGGGTTTGTCGTGTTGTATTTGGTGCAAAGTTGTTGGACTAGATCTCTAATGACGAATTTCAATGTTTTCCCTCCTAAGCTTGCATCAGTTATCGTCTGGATTACGATATTTCTTAGGCACGTATTTTTTATTGATTACTTTTGTTTGTTTTACAATGTACTCCATCGCATCTAATAATGACTCTACCGCTTCTTGACTCATAGGTTCACCAGAGAACATTAAGCCATCTTCGCCTTGTAGATCTTTCTTTATTTCTTCCATTCTTTTTGCTATATCTTTCTCATCTTTTGGCGTTACTTGTTCGTTTGGTTCGTCTGTAACAGATCGACCAAGTAAATAGTCAGCTGAAACTGAAAAGCAATCAGCTAATTTAGTTAAAACATCATGTGGAGGGAACCTCTCTTCTGATTCGTAGTAACCTATCATTCTTTGGGATACGCCGATTTTTTCTGCCAGTTGTTTTTGAGTTAAATTCTCTTTTTTTCGTAAGGATTTTATTCTAAGTCCTATCACATCGTTCACCTCTCTAATTGAACTAATTGTTCTCTTTGAATTCATTTTAGCACAAACAGTTCTTTTATGCATTGACAAAGAACAATTAGTTCTTTAATCTGTATTTAGAACTAATTGTTCTTATGGAGGTGTGATAATGGGAAATAAAATGTACGATCCGAAAAAAAACTTATATAAAGAAATGGCTAGCTATTGCGGAGTAACTGAACGCTATATTCGAATGATTGATCAAAAAGAAAGAACACCATCAATGGAGACAGCTAGGAAGATTGCACAGTTTTTTGATAAGAGTGTAGATGATATTTTTTTTAGTAATAAATCGAACTTTAAGTTCTTTTTAACTGCACTTTGGTTTAAAAAGTGTGGAAAGTAGATTTTGTCATGTGGAAGTTAAGAGTTGCAATAAGTAAGTAAAAAAGGTTTGAAAATATGAGAGGTAGATAATATGGGGATTTTCCGAGTAAAAAAAGATAATAATTATTCCGTTATTAATAATACCGGTCTAAAGGATAAGAGGCTTTCTTGGAAGGCGAAAGGAATATTAGCTTACATACTTACACTTCCAGATGATTGGGTGTTTTATAGAGAAGAATTATCGCAACATGCAAAAGACGGTATTAATAGCTTAAGAGCTGGAATGCAGGAATTAAAAGAGTACGGATATATTAGAAGATTTCCTGTTAGAGATGAAAAAAACAAAATTGTTAGATGGGAGACAATTATTTACGAAATCCCAGTGGATGATTATCCACCAGTGGAAAACCCACCTGCTGGAAAACCTGTTGCTGGTAACCTACCGGTGGATAATCACAAGCTAATAAATACTAATATACAAAGTACGAAAGAACTAAATACTGATATACAAAATATAAATCATATTCATGATAATAAACAAAGTTTACTCTCAAAAAAATTAACAAATGAAGATTTTAAAATAAGTCATCAATTTTTGATGAAGAATAGAATTTCATTAAGTGAAATAGCAATTATAGAGCTTGGTGCATTTTGTGAATCATTAGGTAGTGAACTAATTGGGGAAGCAGTAAATAGATCAATTGATGAAAATGTACCAAAGTGGAGATATGTACGTGGCATTCTTAAAAATTGGGAAGCCAAAAAGGTAAAAACACTCAAGGATGTAGCTATGCTAGAGGCACAGTTTGATCTTGGTAAGAATAAAAAACAATTTGGGTTAGGGAATACAAATCGAAATGAAATGGTACCAGAATGGTTACATGAAAAAGAAGATGTTCCAGAAGAGCAGCCTATAAAAAATAATGAGTTAACTATTGAAGAAGAGCGTGAGAGATTAAAAACTTTATTAAAAAAATATAAATCATAATTAATATTTATAAATTTTATTAAATTGATAATAAAGGTTAGCTTATCTTTGGTGTTGAACTACTCACCACTTAACGTCCTAACGGACTGTTTAATGATAGCAAATATGTTGGCTTATGCCAACCGACATTTATCTCCCACCTAAAATTGGTGTTTCACACCTTCACATTTTTGAGGAAGGGGTCTTCTGTCGGAAAACGATAAAAATAAAAGCATAAATAAAGAAAAGTAGGGGGATTATTATATGTTTGACTGGCTCAAAGATTATCAGAAACTAGAAGAAGAAATTGCATATTTAGAATATAACTTAGACAAATCAAAAGCAGAATTAAAGCGCTGGACTAGTGGGGACTTGCAAAATGTACGATTAACTGCTGAATCGGAGGGGGCGAAAGTAGAGGATCGGATTGAAGTTATTGAATATGAATTAGGACATAAGATGAATGAAGTATTTGATTTAAAGATTTTAATTAATAAGTTTACAGGTTTAGATCATCAAATACTCAAAATGAAGTATGTTGATGGAATGACTCTAGAACAAATAGCGTTTGAATTACATTATAGTACAGGCTATATTCGTCGCAAACATGCTGAAATAAAAAAGATTGTCAAGTTTGTAGATGGGTTTTAATGTTACCTTTTTGTAGGGTACATGCAGTGTACAGAAAGTATTGAAAAAGTGAATTATAGTAGTAATATAAGATTTCGACGAAAGGGCAACTATTTTTATGGTTGCTCTTTTTGTTGTGAAAGAAGGTGAGCAACATGAAGTAATTTTAAAAAATTTTTTTCATTTAAGTGTTAGATGTAAGTAGTAGATTAAGAGTTTTATAGAAAAAATAATAGGAAAATAAGGAGAGATTTAGTAATGAGTATATTAGCTGCTTCAGTTAAAACAAAGAATCTGCCACAACAAGTGTTACGTTGGCAATCAATGGTAGAAAGTGAATGTTCAGCACAAGGTGTGTCTGAATTAGTTCCCTACGTACTTGGGATTATTATGGTGGAGAGTGGAGGAAACTCTGAAACAACACCTGATATTATGCAGTCCAGTGAATCACAAGGTTGGGCGATGAATACAATTAAAAATCCAAAAGATTCAATTTATTATGGGGTAAAGCATCTAAAAGGAGCTTTTGATGATGCAAAGAAAAATGGTATTACAGATTTAAGTGCCATTGTTCAATCATATAATTTTGGACGAGCTTACCTTCGTTGGTTAGCTTCTAATAATAAACAGCATTCATTACCGGTGGCAGATTTGTATTCTAAAACAGTTGTTGCGCCATCACTTGGTAATACAACTGGTGCTATGGTCAAGTATAGTCAGCCTATTGCCATTGCATACAATGGTGGCTACCGATATAAAAATGGAGGGAATTTCTTCTACTCTGAAATTGTTAAGCAATATGTAGATTTTGATGAAGCTGGTGATAACAATAAACCAATACAACCGGTGGGCTTGGGGATTGCTGTAAATAAATATCCGAATAACGGGGGGATTAATCTATATAGCCAACCACAAGGAGGATATTTTACGAGGGTAATTTATGATAAAACACCTTACCTTATTATAGATGCAGCGTGGTATGAAAATCCTATGATTTGTCTTGGAAACGAGGCATGGGCTGCTCTGGAACATTTCGATGTACAATGGTTTAGTGCTTATTTAAAATATCCATCAGGTAGTGGTATTAATACGTATGACAGCCCTAATGGAAATTATACAGGTTTTGTAGACGGGTCTGTTCCATATAGAATTTTGGCACGAAAAGATGGTTATTTGGCGATTGGAAATAATGCATGGGTAAAAGAAGAACATTTTAATGTTAGATAATGAGAGGTGGCTTTTGTTCTGGTTATCTCGGAATTTGAAAAACTAAAACATATTAAAATAATAAATGTAAATAGTAAACAAAGGTACTTTTGTAAGTACCTTTTTATATTGTGTAAAAATAGAAAGGAAGATTACTATGTCAAAATTTATTTATCCTACAGATACAACGAGAGTAACAAGTGGTTTTAGAGGCAGCAGACCAGATCATCACGGGGTAGACCTTGCTGAAGCCGGTTATCACCCTATTTATGCAGCGGCTAGCGGTCAAGTTAGTCGTTCTTATTTTTCATCTAGTTATGGTGAATGTATCATGATTGTGCATACAATTGATGGAATTACATGGGAAACTGTATATGCTCATATGCGTAGTGGTTCTCGAACGGTAAAAGAAGGTGATTATGTTTCACAAGGACAAACTATTGGAGTTATGGGAAACACGGGGGATTCTAGTGGCCAACACTTACATTTTGAATTGCATAAAGGACGTTGGAATGTGAGTAAAAGTAATGCTGTGAATCCGTTAGATCACTTGGGTAAAGATGGTGGTGGTAACAATACTGATAAACCAATTCAACCAGTAGGTTTGGGGATTGCTGTAAATAAATATCCGAATAACGGGGGGATTAATCTATATAGCCAACCACAAGGAGGATATTTTACGAGGGTAATTTATGATAAAACACCTTACCTTATTATAGATGCAGCGTGGTATGAAAATCCTATGATTTGTCTAGGAAACGAGGCATGGGCTGCTCTGGAACATTTCGATGTGCAATGGTTTAGTGCTTATTCAAAATATCCATCAGGTAGTGGTATTAATACGTATGACAGCCCTAATGGAAATTATACAGGTTTTGTAGACGGGTCTGTTCCATATAGAATTTTGGCACGAAAAGATGGTTATTTGGCAATTGGAAATAATGCATGGGTAAAAGAAGAACACTTTAATGTGAGATAGTATTTTGAAATCTATAAATATCAAATTAAATGGAAGAAGCAGTGTGATACTTTTTTATGAATTCGTTTAAAACGATGGTGTAGGAGTGTAGAGAGGAATTAAAGGAAGAGCAACTGATAAATGAACTGCACCCCAATTGTTAGACACAGTCTAACAATTGGAGGTGCAGTTTTTCTATGGCTAAATTTACAGCTGATGAAAAAATACAAATCGTTCTACGTTATTTGAACG
>NZ_JBQAEF010000028.1:0-31513 GCF_051915185.1 Bacillus cereus group sp. MYBKT14-1
AATAATGAACGGATTCAGAGGAAATTAGCTAACATGTCACCTATAGCTTATAGGAAACATGTTGTCTAGGTGTTTTTTCTTTGTCTCACCAAATGGGGTCAGACCACCTATGATTCTATAGAAAGGATGGCGTATTTTTTTATTTTATGGGATATTTTGTTTTTTAGCTTAATAGCGATGGGGTGGTACCAACAAAATGCGAATTTCATAGGCTAAGCGATTTTTCACATAGAAAAAGCCGATTTCCTAAACGCTAAGGGATAATCAGCTTTTTAAGGAATTTAGGTGAGATACATATAAAAAATGGATTGTAGCATAGATTTTATTCTTATTAGATTATCCTTCTATTTCGAATACAGTCTCATCGCCATTAAGTCAAAAGCCCGTTTTTTCTCAAAATATAAAGCGGGCTAAATTTTTAGCTGGATAGTTATGGGATCCTGACAGAAAACTAAGTCGAGTTGTCCTCATGCTAACCTAAGGACGGCTCGGCTTTAATTTTTGGATTTTAAATTATATATTGCTTTATGTAGTCTGGTCACACCTTCTTTAATTTCTTCTTTTTTTAGATGCCCATAACCTAAAATAATTCGATTATGATGTTTTCCTTTTTCTATAGTATGATCTTCTACAGGATATACTTTAACTCCAAACCGTTCGATCCATTCGATTAATTCTTTTGAAAAATGGCATTCATTTAATTCAGCAATTAGATGTAAGCCTGTTGAATAACCGAAAATATTAACCTTATCCAAAAATGTTGTTTTTAAACAATGAATAAGAAAGTTTCTTCGCTTTTTATACATTTTCTTCATCTTCATAATATGTCGTTCCAAATAGCCTTCATCAATAAAACGGGCAAGGATAAGCTGCTCTAAAGAAGGGGTATGTAAATCCGAAAACCATTTTAGCATGCGACATTTTTCAATAAGTTGTGAAGGAAGAATTAAATATCCCATTCTAAGGGCTGGTGATAAAATTTTACTAAACGAACCAATATATAATACACGATCTGAATCCAATCCCTGTAATGAACTTACAGGTGGTCCTTCATATCTAAATTCACTGTCATAATCATCCTCAACAAGATAACAATTTGTTCTTCTCGAGTAGTTAATCAATTGAATCCTTCGTTGAATTGGTAACGTTCCTCCTAACGGAAACTGGTGGGACGGAGTAACAAAGATAAACTTTGGATAAGTATTTAATGGCAGCGACGATGTTTTCATTCCATATTCATCAACAGGTATAGGGGAAAGAAGAGCACCTGAAGTTTTAAATATAGTTTGAATATCATTGGTGATTGGATCTTCCATTATTATTGTATCATTGGGCGATAAAAGTAATTTAGAAACAAGTGTCATAGCTTGGGTTGCACCAGATGTAATCACAATTTGTTCTGGATGACAATCAACACCTCTTGTTTTCAGTAAATATCGTGATAAAACCTGTCGTAATTCCGGACGTCCTTCGGGAATATCGTATCCAAAAGTAGAAGGTGCAATGTCATTCCATATGGTATGAGACAATTTTGCCCATGTCTTACGCGGAAATAAATCCAGTGCTGGTATACCTGAACGAAAGTTGATGATGTTATCATCTTTATTTTTATCTTCACTCCAATTCACAGAATGAAATGAAGGTGTTTTATTCTGTTGTTCTAAAAAAGTACCTTCAGCAACAAATGTTCCAGCACCCCTTTTTGCAACTAAAAATCCTTCAGCTAATAATTGATCATACGCTTCCAAAATTACATTCCTGGATACATTCAACTCAGAAGATAGTTCACGTGTCGACGGTAGTTTTTCTCCTGATTGTAAGTCTCCGTTTAAAATTCGTTCTCGTATTTGTTGATAAACTTGTCTAAATAATGGTACATCTAATGACCGGTCAATGGGTATCCAAAGCATAATGTAATTTACTCCTTATCTAAAATTGGTACTTTGAAAATTCATTATAAATGGTACTAATATAAACCATTTTACCATGATAAAGTTTATATAAATATGAAAAAGGAGATGTAAGTTATGACTAATCCAAAGGTTCAAGTCACCCAAGCACTTAAATCGGTTGCACGAAATGAACATATTAAATCTTATATTCAGCAGTCCAATGAACTCTATCCTTTACTATTGCAAGCCGCCAAACGGTTTGTAACCGGAGAGAATAGGCAAGATGGGCTTGCAACAGCAAAAGAACTGATTTCAAGAGGTTATTCTATTTCACTGGAATACATTGGTGAAAATACAACAGATTTAGAAGAATGCCGAAACGCCAAAAACGAGTTTTTGAATCTTATTGAAGAAATGGGTTTGTTCTCCATGAAGTCGACTGTTTCGTTTGATTTATCACATATTGGATTATCTGTGGATCCAGAAACAGCTTATATTCATTTACTTGAGTTAGCCAAGAAAGCAAATCTGTACGGCGTTACACTTATGATAAGTATGGAAGAAACATCAAAAACTGACGATATTCTTGATATCTATAAAAAAACAACTACGCAATATCCTAATGTAGGGATCACTATACAGGCACATTTATATAGGTCCAACAATGATGTTCAGGAATTAGTTCATTATCCTGGGAAAATACGAGTTGTCAAAGGGGCTTATCAAGAAACAGCTGATGTTGCTATGTCTAGATCAAAGGAATTAAATAATCGTTACCTTAAACTTGTAGAACAAATAATAGAATCTAACCACCCAGTATCCATAGCCACACATGATGAAATGCTTATTCAAGAAATGGAAAACCGTCAATACCTTAATCAACCCAACGTAGAAATGGAAATGCTCTACGGAATCCGTCCAGATTTGTTAATGGATTTAAAAAGTAAGGGGTACAACTGTAAAGTATATTTAACTTACGGAAAAGAGTGGTACTTGTATTTATGTCATCGAATAGCTGAATATCCGGAAAATCTATTTCGTGCAGTAACGGATATGATCAATCCATCTTTAACAGACAGAAGTAGATTATATTGAACGAACATTAAATTCCAAATATGGGGTAGCACCAGATCGCTATCAAGCTAACAAAACTAAACTTCCTCAAAATGCAAAGATACGCTATTCTTTTTGTAGAAACATACAGAAAGGATGGCGTTTTTAGTATGGATTTATCGATTTCTGATGAATTAGAATTGTTTACTGAAGAATTACAGCGACATATGTCACCACATGCTTTGGATCAGTTAGCTAGAAAGATAGGGTTTGTACAACGAAGGAGTAAATATCGTGCACAAGACTTAGTGGCTCTTTGTGTTTGGTTAAGCAAAAACATAGCTCATACTTCATTGACACAATTATGTAGTCGATTAGAAGCTAACACCTGTATTTCTATGAGTCCAGAGGGACTCAATCAACGTTTTAACACTCAGGCTGTTCAGTTTTTACAACAACTCTTAGCGCATTTACTTCACCAACAATTTTGTTCTTCTAGCAAGATTCCAACTTTGTATACAAACTATTTTCGACGTATCCGTATATTGGATTCTACACATTTTCAAATTCCAGATAAATTCACTTCTACATATCAAGGTTCAGGTGGTAGCGGTCAAAGTGCTGGCGTAAAAATTCAACTAGAGTATGATTTACTAAGTGGTCAATTTCTTCATGTTCATGTAGGATCAGGAAAACACAATGATAAAACGTATGCTTCTACTTGTTTAACATCCCTTCAACCGAACGATGTATGTATACGTGATTTAGGATATTTCGACTTAAAAGATTTACATACTATAAGCGAGTGTGGTGCTTATTTTATTTCACGATTAAAGCTTAATACACGTATATATCAGAAGAATAAAGAACCTGAATACTTTCAAAATGGAACCGTAAAAAACAATCTGAGTACATCCAATTAGATATGGAGCAATTTATTGATCAATTACAGTCAGGTGAAACATATGAAATTCCTGAAATCTATATTGGAATGTATCAAAAGCTTCCTGCAAGACTTATTCTGTATAAATTAACTGAAACGCAAATGAAGCGTAGACAAAAGGATTTAGCATCTAAAGAACATAAGAAGCAAATTACCTATAAAGAACGCAGTAAGCGGCTTAGTGCAATTAACTTTTACGTTACAAATATTCCATTGGAATATTTGCCAAAAGAGCAAGTATACGATTTTTACTCCTTACGATGGCAAATTGAACTTATTTTTAAAACATGGAAATCATTTTTTCGTATTCATCAATGTAGTTCTGTAAAATTAGAAAGACTAGAATGTCACTTATACGGACAATTAATAAGTATCCTTCTTTGTTCCTCCACCATGTTTCAAATGCGCCAATTACTCCTCATCAAGAAGAAACGAGAATTAAGCGAATATAAAGCAACTTATATCATAAAAGATTATTTCTCACTTATTTATCAATCTTTACAAAAAGACGCCCAAGAATTAACAAAGATATTGTTTCGTCTGTTCAATCTCTTACAGAAAAACGGACGAAAATCCCATAGGTATGAGAAGAAAACAGTCTTTGATATCTTAGGTGTCGTTTACAATTGCACCATGTCTGATAATCAAGCGGCTTAAATTAAAAAAATGAAACCCTTTAGGGTTTATTTCGTATGCAACTCTTTAATTTCCCTCACATGTAGCCTTTAGAAAAAAAACAACGTCAACTATAATTGACGTTGTATGAGCTTAACTTGATAGCAATGGGGTGTAACCGTAGTTATAAGTAAATGTAGAAGAATATAGAATTCTCATAGAAAGAAACATTTATATATAAATAACAACAAGAAAATGAATTTCGTATTATAACTAAATATAATTTTTAAACATATGTAAATGAATTTTCTTATCTTTCTTTATCTATATAACGAAAATATCCGTTATGAGATAATTCATTAAAAATATTTCGGCTAGAAATCAACGTTTAAGATATGAGAGATGGAAATTACGATAGGGTAAATTACCCACTTTATTAAATTTCATTTTTATTAGATAAATTTTATATAACAAAGAAAAAAGTACCTATTTTCGTAAGTATTTTATGGTATTCGTTTAAATGAAAGTAAATTTTTGGGTACAAATTTACTTTGGTTTTAACTAAATTTGCAATAAATTTCTCAATATAGATATACTGCTTAATTACAGCGCTACTATTCAAAATTAACAAAAAAGAAATTATAATATAAATATGATGGTTATCCTTTTGTTTACTCCTTGTGCTAAAGATAAGATTGTGTTCCCTGATCTTATCTTTTTATTTTTGGATTTTAGATACAAAAAAGCAATCTTTAATAACATAAAAATACCTTGTCACTAGGCCAGAAAGAGGAAAAACTTCAAACTCCGGTCTCTACGTAGCAGATTAAAATAGTAAAAATTGCTCGGAGGAAAACGTTTGGACGGGAATTAGAAGTACTAGAAAATATAAAACATAGAGAACTAAATGAGTTATTTATTAAGATATATCGAAAGCAATGTAAGGTACATAGAGGACGCAAGGAGCTTCTTAGATAATAATATAGTTATGAAAATATAAGCATTTGAAGGGATCCCTTGTGTATCTAAAACATTGGCGAAACAAATAGATGATGTTAGGATGTAGAAAACGCCCATAAAAAAAGGAGAAGTGATTATGCCAAAAGCTTTTTATATGAATATTAATGATTACGAGAGACCTGCCGATATATTGCGGATGCTTGGACATCCTATGCGTTTGATGATAGTTCGAGAATTAATTTCGAAAGGTCCATTAAATGTATCCGAGTTACAGAAGTTACTACGCGTGCCACAATCTACAATGTCACAGCAATTAATAAAGTTAAAACAGTTTAAAATGGTTTCCTATGAGCGAAAAGGAAATGAGATTTATTATAAAGTGAGTGACGAAAAAGTGATTGAGAGTATGAAGGAATTAGAATGTTTGCAACAGTGGACGTAAGAAGACATGGGAAATCTCTTTATTTCTATAGATTGAGATTAACTTTTTATAGTATACATAGTTTTAACATAACGAAAATTAGATAATTTAGATGAATTGTAATACTAGGCGTACCGCCAGCATTTCAGAAAAAAACACGCTAAGAGCATGCAAAGTTTTATGCAAAAAATCGGGAGACATAGGGAACTATGGGGAGGCCAAAAGGCTCGTCAAAATAGGAATATATATAAAGATGCATAGAATTATAGAAAGAAAAAAGGCAGATGCCTTGCGAAAGTAAGGGAGCGTTTTTGTCCTTGCTACTGATAATGAAATGTTATATTAACTCTCTATGAATATTTTATACATCAAAAATATAAAACAAATTGCTTATTCCGAATGATAAAATTAAGAAAAAAGAGGAAATATATCATGTTAAAAGTGAAACCTAAATGTGTAAGTTGCGAAAAAGACATTCGGGGCGGGGAACTTGTCTATGTAGAATTACGATATCCGGAATATGCAGGCATGACTGAAATCAAAAAATGGCTTGATAACGAAGGAAAAATTAATTACAAAGAATGTTACTCCAAGCAATAAAAAAAGAGGTGAATTAGTTATGACAAAGAGAACCAGTTGGTCTTACATTATTGGTTTAACATGGTTGGCAACTATTACATTACTTGGGGCAAATTTTAATCATTCGATTCCAAATAAAGCTGTTTCCTTAAGTGTTTCTATTTTTATGATTACCATTGCAACAGGGGCCAGTCTGACAGGACTTTACCGACTTAAAAAGAAAAAATATTGAGGACGAATAACAAACCCCTCTTCATTTGGAGAGGGGGTTGTTTGTACTTCCGGTAACGAATTTTACGTCAACTAGCCTCTTTTGTAGAGGCTAGTTCTTTGCATAGCGTGGTTTTTATCCGTTTTGTGGCCTGTATCCATGACATTCTAATTCTTTATTCTCTAATCTTTAAAAGGAGCATTCATCACCCAATCTGAAAACCCCATACGAAGCATAGAAGAACTCAAATTATTTGGCTGTTGCTGTGTATTTTTTAGATTGGAATCATAATTAATAAGTTCAATCATAGCTTTTTTGAAACCTAATCGAGGATAAACCTCAATTATAAAATTAAATGTTTCCTCCGGAATATCTTCTATACGTAAACCAACTACATCCATTCCCGCCCCGAAATGAACTAACGCAATCTCTGGTTGTTTTTCTTTAGCAATTTCTGAGGTGTGTAGAATAATAGCTTCACGTACCACATCAATTTTATCTTGTGAAAAACCATGGGAATGAAGGAATTTTTCTGCATGATCAGCACCTTCATATTCAAATGAATGTTTACAACATACATGCTCTGTAAGGCCAACATCATGTAAAATAGAAGCAAGATAAAATAACTCCTGATCATATTTAAATCCATATTTTTTTCCCAATGCATCACCAAAAGCATATGTTCGTAAACAATGATTATAAAGAAATTCTGGAGAAATCTCGTAAACCAATTGAGTAGCTTCTTTTGCTACTTTACTATCTGGAATAATAATGTTATGCATAATTTCCTCCTTAGTTTTAATTATCTTCAATAAATTCATTTCAGATACCATTAGCATGATAAGAATGTTACATGCTAACCAAATGCTAACTCTCTCACCATCTCCTTTTAGAAATTCTAATCTTATATCAAAAAAGACCGAACGGTCTCTTTTAAGGTAACTTATTATATGTTAATGTACAACTACAACATGTTACAATTTTTCAACAATAATGGAGGATATTATGCAAAAAGGTGAACAAACACGAAGAAACATTGTATTAAAATCGGCAGAACTGTTTAATCAAAAAGGCTATGCTGGCTGTTCGATGAATGACATTATGGAGGCTACAGGGCTACAAAAAGGGGGGATTTATCGTAACTTTAAAAGTAAAGATGAGATTGCTTTAGAGGCATTTAAATATGCCATTGATACTGTCTCTCAACATTTTTCTGAGGCGATACGCAATGCTAATACAACATTAGAAAAGGTTGGTGCTTTTTTTAATGTATATGAAGATGTAATAAATAACCCACCAATAAAAGGGGGGTGTCCTTTACTGAATACTGCTGTAGACAGTGATGATACGAATCGACTGTTAAGAGAAAAGGCACTTGAAGTTTTCTATACATTTCTTAATATGATTGAAGAGATTATAATAGAAGGGATTCAGAACCAGGAGTTAAAGCCAGATATCGATACAAAGGCGGTAGCCTCCTTTATCATTGCAACCCTAGAAGGAAGTATTATGGCTAGTAAACTAGACAGGGATAATAAACATGTTACTTATAGTAAGCAACATGTGCTGCGTTATTTGTTTATGCTAAAAATTTAGCCCGCTTTATGTTTTGAGAAACAACGGGGCTTTTGGCTTAATGGCGATGAGACTGTATTCGAAATAGAAGGATAATCTAATAAGAATAAAATCTATGCTAAAATCCATTTTTTATATGTATCTCATCTAAATTCCTTAAAAAGCTGATGATCCCTTAGCGTTTAGGAAATCGGCTTTTTCTATGTGAAAAATTGCTTAGCCTATGAAATTCGCATTTTGTTGGTACCACCCCATCGCTATTAAGCTAAAAAAATATCCCATAAAATTAAAAAACACGCTATTCTTTCTTTAAATCATAGGTGGTCTCACCCCATTTGGTGAGATAAAGAAAAAACAACTAGACAACATGTTTCCTATAAGCTATAGGTGACATGTTATCTAATTTTCTCTGAATCCGTTCATTATTATAGTAGTGGATGTATTCATTCACAGTTTGTATTATACTAGCACTATTCGATTGTTTTATATTTTGCGCATATAATCCTTCGGATTTCAAGTGAGAATGGAAGGATTCTATGAGGGCATTATCATGGCAGTTTCCTGTACGAGACATGCTTGTGATAATGCCTTTTTCTTTGGCATATGTTTGAAATTATTTTGATGTATACACTTTTCCTTGATCCGAATGTAAAATCGTATTAATCACATTCCGCTTTCTTAAAGCCTCTTTTAGAGTATCTAATACAAGAGAAACATCCTGTGTCTTACCTATTTTATAACTTATAATTTCATTGTTAAACCCATCTATAATATATAAAAAATAAAGAGGCTTATTGCCGAACATTACATACGTGATATCCGTGAACCATTTTTCAATAGGCTTGGTAGCGATGTGTTGCTATCCCAATCTCTCATTTTTTCATACCCTATTCGTATATAGGGGAATTGGTAACACACTTCTACATAGACTATGTATAGAGGTAAAAACTTTTTTCATCCAAGGAATGAGTGTATTTTGTTTGGAGGTAATAATATGTTTGATAAACCAAATGAGAAAAAGAAATGGCAGGGAATTCAGGCTGCGGCCTTTGAACCTAATCTCGTGGGGCCAACACTTGCATCTATTCCTCCCATTACTTTTCCAACAGGAGCAACTGGACCAACAGGAGCAACTGGACCTACGGGAACAACTGGACCTACGGGAACAACTGGACCAACAGGAGCAACTGGGCCTACAGGAGCAACTGGACCAACAGGAGCAACTGGACCCACGGGAGCAACTGGACCAACAGGAGCAACTGGACCAACAGGAGCAACTGGACTTACGGGAGCAACTGGACCAACAGGAGCAACTGGACCTACGGGAGCAACTGGACCAACAGGAGCAACTGGACTTACGGGAGCAACTGGACCAACAGGAGCAACTGGACCAACAGGAGCAACTGGATCTACGGGAGTAACTGGACTTACGGGAGCAACTGGACCAACAGGAGCAACTGGACCTACGGGAGTAACTGGACCAACAGGAGCAACTGGACCTACGGGAACAACTGGGCCTACGGGAACAACTGGACCTACGGGAGCAACTGGTACTACAGTTTTAACAGGAGTTGGAGTTCCAACATGCGACATTGGAGATTTGGGTGATATTTACATTGACCTATCCACGGGGAGCACGTATTATAAGCTCTCTCAGCCAGTTCCTCCGATGGTCAGAGCTATTCCAGCTCCTACCGGAAACACAATACTTGTTGGGTCAACGCAGACCTATACCACGATTGATGCAGCTTTAGCTGTGGCTAATAATGGTGATAGACTATTACTTGATGCCGAAACTTTTTCAATTACATCCACCATTGCTGTCAATAAATCAGTAACAATTGAGGGGCAAGGAATAGGGGCAACTACCGTTGTCACTGCCTTGAATACTGTAATCTCTATGTTTAATGTTACAGTATCTAATGTTGTTTTCCAAAACATGTCTATCGTCCAAGATTTCCCATCTGTTTTAGGAGTTGAGTCTGTTATTTCAATTAATAATTTGTCAGCAACAGGAATATATATTGATAATTGTGAAATTTCAGTATGCGAACTCGGTATCGCTATTGTAGCAACTGAGTTTCAAATAACAAATTGCAACTTTACCTATGCGCCCGCTGCATCACCTAACAATGGATACTTCTATATCATTATTTCCTCTACTTCAGGACAAAGTATTATTGACAGTAATACTTTTGTGTCTGATTCAGGTGACACACGATGCAGATTTATTATTATCACTAATATAACTGTTAATTCTGGAACATTACAAGGGAACTTAATAGTAAGCAATAATAATCAAGATAATTCTTCTCCTTTTACATTGAGACATCTATTAGTAATTGAAGAATTTGTTGGTACAAATTTCGGATTGTTTCTTCTAAGCAATACAACAGTTAATGAGGGAAATGTACCTGTCTTACTGTTTAATGCTAATTTTAATATTTTTAAGTTTATTGAAGTTATTGGAAATAGTGTTCAAAATACCGCTGGAAAAGGAATTATCGGTATTGACTCGAGTTCTACGGGTCAAACACCTATTTTCAGTTCGAGTAATACAATTACAAACCAATTTTTCACTGCAGGATGGGCTTCTGCAACCGTACCGGCTACTTTTATTGTGGGATATAATACAACAGTAATCTCAGAGGCACCTAATCTTCCATTAACTAATTGTTATTGGCTTATGTTGATTTAATAACGTATAGATGTAATATAGAAGTGTAATATGTTACTATGCCCCAAAACAAGAACACTCAAATATTTGAATAACATTGTAGAACAAGACCATCACTTTATTAAGAAACGTGTACATTCTATATTAAAAATCAAGTTTTTTCACACAGCTATATTTTTGCAGAAGTAGGTGACATGTTTGGGTTTTTATAAAGTATAAGAAACCGTCAGAGGAAGTAGAGATTGAATAGGGGTGTAATTTCGAAAAAATAATATCACTACCTCTGTGAACACAACTTTATTAGATTTTCTTGCAAAGTCTTTATGTATATATTTAAAAAAAGAATGCACACAAATTAAAATGTGCATTCTTTTTTATAATAAAGCTTGGTTAATAACTAACTGTATTCTTATTGCTGTAACTATAACTTTCTTCCATAGCCAATGCCTCTGCTTTAGTAACATGAACGGTACCAAATGGGTGATTTGGAGGAGCATATATCGAGTAAAGTTTTAGCGGAATATTACCTGTATTAGTTACATTATGCCATGTTCCAGCAGGTATCATAATTGCATAATCATCATAGACCATTTCTTGAAAATCTAATTTATCTTTGTTATCCCCCATTTGAACAAGTCCTTGGCCCTCTTCAATACGTATGAATTGATCAGTTGTAGGGTGTACTTCTAAACCTATGTCATCTCCAACATTAATGCTCATTAGAGTTACTTGTAAGTTTTTCCCTGTCCAGATAGCGGTGCGGTAAGTATTGTTTTGTTTAGTGGATTGGTTAATATTCAATACAAATGGTCTAGCTCCATAATCGGTTATTCTAATATTTTCACAATAAGGATTCCGATTGTAGTCCCAAGCAATATTGTTGTAACTGTAGTAATAAGGATTCCAAGCGTAAATCCAATTATTGTTATTCCAGATGCAATCCATTGGGCTTTGACTTTGACAATAACGTGGATTATATTGCATATTCAAGCTCCTCTCATAATTTTATCATTTTCTGTTTATCTTATGCTGTTGTCTATTTATAGGAATGCAGAATAAGAGGAAATAGGCAGTAATAAAAAATACAAACAAACTTTATCATTTTTCCAGGAAAAATAAAAGTAACAAGTTGATAAAGAATGTACTATTTGTATAAAACACTTAATAAAATTGTTAATTTAAATAAAGAAGAGCCGCGCGAGAAGAGTTGTAGGTTTTCGTAAGGTTGAGTTATGTCGTATTCAAAAGGGATTTTAAAATGAATATTTTTTTAAACATACTGGTAAATTTATCTAATTTATTTAGAACTGTTATTTTAAACAAAAACGTTATTTGGTATGTAAATAGAAGAGCACTTAGAAAAGTCTCTTTCTGTAACGACTATCTCCTCTAAAAAGAAATGATGCAATATATCATATGAAATTATATGGATTTACTTGTGTGTATTGTGTATAAAAATTTCATTTTGTAGAAAAGGGGAATGAATATGAAACAAGAGGTACAGCGATTAGTAGATAAGGCATTAATGTACTTTCCTAAGTCATTTGTAGAGAGTTATAACGAGCTAATATTTGAACCTAAAAATAAAATGTATTTTCATTTAGAAGATGTCGAAAACGAATTAGATTTTAAATGTAAATTGTTCACATGGTTATCAAGACCTATAAGTAAGGGACTGAGTGCGTATTGGTCAACGAAGATTTTAAAAACCTTTAATTGGTTGTTAGGGACAAGCTTCACTAAAGAAAAAATGAGATTGATTTATACGTATTTAGGAAATGGAACAAATAAATCGCTGTGTGTAGAATTAGTAAAATCAGATTATGAATTATTGTTGGTGGTTCCAGAAAATAAAAGAGCAGATAGCAAAAGCTAACTGCTCATCCAAGGAAAACAGAGAAAGATAACCGTGTCTCTACAGTATTGACGGAATTTTGAGTTTATCCAGGGGTAGAGGGAAATGGATAGAGTATTCGTTCTTGAGTTACTTGAACAGGAAAATGAGAGTGGTATATATGGTGTATTCGTAAACGAAGAGGAAGTAATTGAGAAAGGCAAAGAGTTGATTGCATTAACAGAAAATGATTATTGGAGGTATACAGTTGAAAGTTATCCGTATTTCAAATAGGAAGGGTGAACATAAATGGAGTTTTGAGTATTAGCGTATTTATACTAGAAGATGTTTAGTATAATTTTGCAGAAAAAGATACAACAATAGGATATACAGCTACTTGTTTTTTACCAACTGAAGAGATGGCTCAAAGTATGTCGATGAAAATAATGAATCTGATGAGTTGATTCCAGTAAAAGTAACCATTCATACATTAGATGATAGTTCTTGGAAATCATCACGTGAAACAGTTGACCATTGGGGACATTAAAACTCAACGAAATAATCATTTTAGTAGAAAGAGGTGAATAAAAATGGGACAAGGAAACCGCGGAATGGCGTTTGAAAAACTTATTAATCTATCGAATGAAATGTATCAAAGAGGTAGAGTGGCACTTATAAACAAGCGTCCGAATCCTGTAAAGGGCTAAAGATTAAGGGGGAGGTATTAACAGGATATTATGAATCTAAAAACACTGTAGACTGCGACGGTATATAAAGGACGAGCTATAGCATTTGATGCGAAATTTACAGAGAAAGATACGTGTTTTGATTTAAATCACATAAAGCAGCACCAGTTTGATTACCTGGAGAAATCGGAGAAGATGGGAGCAATATGCTTCTTCCTTATTGGCCTCACCATATCAAGAAAAGAAGATTGTACGTTTAGACACATTTCGGACACGAAAAAACCGATTCCCTGTACGTTAAGGAATCGGTTTTTATTTTTGAATGATATTTGTAAATAAGATTAGCTAATAAAATCCCTTCCATAAAATAGTATAATTTGAAGAAACACAAAGTATTTTTAATTCTTTGTTGCTTCAAGTTTTCGTTTATTAATAGCTCGATAAGGAGACTCCTGTGATATTATGGTTTCTTCTAGGATTTCTTTGATGGAATATTGGTCACTATCATATATACGTAGTGTAATTAAAAGTTTTTCTTTTTCTAGTTTTGGTCTCCCTATGTTATTTCCCGTTTTTTTACTCTCTTCTAATCCTTCTTTTCCTCGTTCAGCTTCTATCATTCTGATTTACACCCCACGATTGAAGCTGAATATTCAATTCCATTTACAATTGCTTGTGTTCGATATTGTACGACAACCTCTAAACCTTTTGAACGAAACTTATTTACAACTTTATCTAATTCCATTTTTAAATCTTTACGACTCTCAGATTTAACTATTTCAATTTCTATAGTTTTCACAGTAACACCTCCTAAACAAAATGTTAAAAATTTTTGTGTTCACTATCACTTTGTTCTTCTTTACAATACTTTTATCTTATTAAGATTTAAAAATCATACAACAAAAGAGTGAAACGGTTTAGGATACTCTTTCACCTACCTCTTAATTTGATACCATTTTATCATTTTAGCCAAGAAGACTCCTTCCTCAAGGAACGCGAAGTGAGTAGGTGGGAGTTGCATTGGCTTCGAACAAGGGATGGCAGGAAGCCATCTTAATTGTTCGACATACAGAAAGTGTTACTTCAACATCTGTCGAATGTACGTTCGGTGTATAATAGTTATATACCGAAATGGAGGTGAATGAAATGATAATCAATAAAGCCTATAAGTTTCGTATCTATCCAAATCAAGCACAAGCAATTCTAATCAACAAAACGATTGGTTGTTCCCGCTTTGTATTCAATCATTTCCTATCTCTATGGGATCACGTATACAAAGAGACAGGAAAAGGCTTGACCTCTGGTACATGCTCTGCCAAAATCCCTGCCATGAAGAAAGAGTTTGTTTGGCTAAAAGAAGTGGATAGTATTGCGATTCAGTCGTCTGTTCGCAACCTTGCGGATGCGTATACACGCTTTTTCAAAAAACAAAATAGTGCCCCGCGTTTCAAATCCAAGAAGAATAACGTACAATCTTATATCACAAAATAAACAAATGAAAACATTCCTTTGTAGGAAACAAAATAAAATTGCCAAAACTAGGTCTTGTTCGATTTGCCAAAAGTCGTGAAATAACGGGACGTATTGTAAATGCTACAGTTAGACGGAACCCTTCTGGTAGATATTTTGTGTCACTATTAGTTGAAACAGAAGTACAAGAACTTCCGAAAACAAGTTCTTACATTGGAATAGATGTAGGACTAAAAGATTTCGCTATTTTGTCAGATGGAACACACTATGAAAATCCGAAGTTTTTTCGATCATTAGAAGATAAGTTGGCGAAAGCACAGCGTGTTCTTTCTAGAAGAATGAAAGGATCTTCTCGTTGGAATAAACAACGGGTAAAGGTAGCTAGAATTCATGAATACATATCAAATACTAGAAAAGATTACTTGGACAAAATTTCAACTGAAATCATCAAAAACCACGATGTTATTGGTATAGAGGATTTGCAAGTATCGAATATGTTAAAGAATCATAAGTTAGCAAAAGCAATTAGTGAGGTATCCTGGTCGCAATTTCAATCCATGTTAGAATACAAAGCAAAATGGTATGGCAAACAAGTCATTGTCGTATCGAAAACATTTGCTTCCAGCCAATTATGTTCTTGTTGTGGATATCAAAACAAAGACATTAAAAATCTAAACCTACGTAAATGAGACTGTCCTTCTTGTCGTACACACCATGATAGGAATATTAACGCAAGTATCAATCTAAAGAATGAAGCGATAAGGCTTCTAACCGCAAGGACTGCGGGGTTAGCCTAATCAATTAGAGTTCGATAGAACTCTTTACTTAGGAATCCCTCACTTCTAAACGAAGTGAAAGTGGGAGTAGTTCAAAATTGAGTTCTTCACCAAAATCATTTGTGACAATCCCTTTAACCAATGAATGTTGCAAGTAAGAACGGCCCATTCAATATTTTCTATCCAAATATGATAGAATGAAGATATATCCAAAACGGAGGGAAAACAAATGAACTCAAACACAAAACAGTTTATTTATGATATCCAGCAAAGAAAGAACAATTATATAGAGAATGTATTAATAGCAATACAACATCCTAAAAAAGATCAATCAGAACAAGTCATTCAAAATATAGTAGAGAAGATGGATATGATGATTAGTTTAGTTACTACTTACATGGCTATTGAATCCGAATCTACAAAAGAATTAAAAGAGCTTCAGGAAGAACTTATTCATGCTCAAGCATATATTCAAAAACGGAAATTTGAAGAAACACAGAGATAAAACCCTGTGTTTTTACTTGGTGGACTATGACATTAATTTTTTATAAATTTGATTATTGCTTTGGCATAATCCATACAATTTGTTGAATGCGTACAATATATGGCGCCGTATCTTCAATGAGCAAATGATCTGGTTTCACATCTTTTAACTGTCCTCTTACATTACCTCTTACAGTTTCAATAACCACATATTTACCAATTACTGATTGTAATG
Source organism: Bacillus cereus group sp. MYBKT14-1 (assembly GCF_051915185.1). Classification (NCBI taxonomy): domain Bacteria; kingdom Bacillati; phylum Bacillota; class Bacilli; order Caryophanales; family Bacillaceae; genus Bacillus; species Bacillus cereus group sp. MYBKT14-1. The sequence continues at coordinate 16,411 of NZ_JBQAEF010000028.1, forward strand.
TCTGATATACGTAGGGATTAGGCGTACTTACCATATGTTGTTCACTCAAGTCATTTCCTTCCGAATAACTCATTCTAAAAGACTCCTTTCTAATTTGCATTCTTTCTCCAAATATATGATATAAATCTTATAAATATGCTAGAAGGATAATTCATTATAGGAACTGAAATAACATTTTAATAGGGTACGGTTTCTATTTCTACTTTGCTAAAAATAATTTATATAAAGTTCCTTTTAGGATATGTATAATTTTAAATACGCCCTTTATTAGAATAGTGCTCATACTTTTTTTGAGATTCTTTCGTAATACGTGCATTAAGTAAAATTGTTAACAATAAAATCACTCCATATTTTCCTCATGTAGCTCCTATGATAATCACACTACTACAAATAAGTATTAATTAATAGGATAAACGAAACTGAATAAATACGATCATAATTCTTTGACATCTTTTCGTATTTTATGCATTCTTTCCTTTAGAACATTAATTAACGCTTTAGGTGAATGGATACTCTGTTCATTTTTATATTTTAATATAATTTATTTAAGAGGCATAGATATAAGTTATGCAAAGCAATAGAACTTAATCAAGTACTAAGAATTATCTTATGGCAGATGTTCAAATAAACCTAATATTTTTATATTTAGAATCCCGTTGATGATTATTTTCTTGAAAATCACTTATATATGACAATAACATATACTAGTTATAAAAATGATAAGTTCTATCTTGAAATGGAAGGTGCTTATAATAATGTGTAAATTGAATCTCAAAGGACTAACAGGGAAAGTTGTTACAAAATCACATTGTGAGTATGAAAAGGCGAGGCAAGAATGGAATCGCTCTGTACAAAAGTTACCACTCATTATTGTTTATTGCTATACAAAGTATGATGTAAGCAATGCAATTATTTGGGCAAGGAAAAAACAAGTGGATATTCGCATACGTTCAGGTGGCCATCATTATGAGGGATATTCTGTGGGCAATAACGTTATTGTTATTGATATTAGTAAAATGGACCGTCTAGAATTTACTCCAAAAAAACAAACATTAAAAATACAGGGGGGGACCAAAAATGAACAAGTTTATGATTTTATCTCCTCTAAAGGGTATCCCTTTCCAGGAGGTACGTGCCCTACTGTGGGAGTATCAGGATACACATTAGGAGGCGGTTGGGGATATTCTTGTAGAAATTTTGGACTTGGATGTGACAGTTTAATAGAAATTGAGTTAGTAGACTATAAAGGTAGGTTAATTGTAGCGAATAAAAAATGTCATAGCAATCTATTTTGGGCTTGTAGAGGAGGTGGTGGTGGGAACTTTGGTGTTATTGTTTCAATGACATTTAAAATACCTCCAAAAGTCGATAAAATTACATTAATTGAAGTATATTGGCCCAAAGCATCACCAGAAATACAGCGAGCGTTCTTACAGAAATGGCAAAAATGGTTAGTGGACCTGGATTATAGGATTACACTTGGGGTTAGTTTATATAACTCTGCTAACGAAGGATTAGCCATATATGGACGAGGGATATTTTACGGAACTCCAGAAGAAGCAAGGGACATTTTGCAATCATTAGTTTGTATAGAGGGAGGAACAACTAGCTTGGAGTATATTGGCTTTTTAGATGCAATGAAAAAAATTGAAGCATCTTATCCTAAATCAGAACAATTTAAATCTACAGGAAGATTTGTCCATAGATACTATAATGATCAGGAAATTGAAAATATAATCCATCTTATTCAGGAGAGACCAAGGGGCAGTATCTTGGCAGCAATAAGCCTCTATGCTCTTGGGGGCAAAGTAAATGATATAAATAAGAACGATACAGCATTTTTTTACCGGGATGCTCACTATATTTTGGGGATTCAATCTATATGGGAAGAGCCTATGTTTAAAAAAGATAATGTTAAATGGGTTGAACAGCGATTTAGCTATATAAAAACTATTACAAATGGTTCCTTTATAAATTTTCCCTATAGCGAATTAAAAGATTATATGTGCGCTTACTACGGAGAAAACTCCGAACGTTTAAAGGAAATAAATAAAGAGTATGATCCGTGTAATATATTTACATTTCCTCAAGGGATCCAAAATTAAATAAATATGTAGATTCTTATAAAAATCAAGGTTTTAAAAAAATATAAAAACTAAAATTTCGTATTTTTTGTACAGAGTTAGAATATGGACAAACTTTATGAAAAACTACAATATTCTTAAAGTAATAAATGTATTTATTATGTGGTTAAATAAAAAAGTACGGAATATATTTTCGTTATACAGAGAATCGCTTAGTTCGGAAAACGGAGGAAGCAATTAACTTTGTATTTATATACTGCTCAGTTTTAATCTAGGTACAATTAAAAATATAGAAAAATAATAAATTATTTTTGTGAAATTATCTAATCTATCCAAACTGCAATGCATGTATAATGTTTAAACATTTGCATTATGTTTATTATAATTTTAAAAATATTCACTCAATTTTTATAAAAATATAAGTTTTTTTGTTTTAGTTATTTTTCAGAATAATCTATATTGACAAATAAACATTTGCGATATAGAATTGTTTTTGTTCACCGGTGAACATTATAAGGAGCTTTTTATTTAGTATTCATATTTAGTAACTTTTTCTATCTCTTAATATATGTAGTGCGATGTATTCTCAATCACTAAAAATTAATAAAATAGTTTATATTGATAAAAAAATAAAGGGATGATTATATGACGAATGCTATAGCGTTAAGAAATGTACGAAAGTTTAGTTCTCAACCCTTATCTACTAATTGTGCTGAAATATTAAAACGTAGTAAGCATGCAATAATAGGTATTAGTCCGTTTAATAGTAGATTTTCTGATGAATATATTAATAGACTCATTGAATGGGCATTACATACTTTTGATGATGTTAGTGTTTTATTAGCTGGAAAAGAAGCTGCAAATTTACTTGAGGCTCTAGGAACACCAAAAGGTAAAGCGGAAAGAAAAGTTAGGAAAGAAGTATCTCGAAATAGAAGATCAGCTGAAAAGGCACTTAAAGAGCATGGTGGTAATGTAAACGCTATCTATACTTTTTCTGATTTTAATGACAACAATGCATATAGCTGCATGAGAGCAGAAGCAGAACATATTTTTTTAAGTGAAACTGATTTTCGAAATGCTTGCTTAGAAATGTCACATGCAGCCATCTTAGGTAGGGCAAGGGGTACCAATATAGATATTGATCAAATATCAAATGACATGCTAAATATTGCAGTAGAATATGTAATTGCAGAACTCCCATTTTTCATTGGCGGAGCTGAAATTTTAGGAGCTCAAGAAGCTGTACTTATTTATCATAAACCATGGGAGCTTGGTGAACAGATAGTTCGAAATGATTTTTCTATTAAGATGAAACCAAATCAAGGATATTTAATGGTTCAAGAATTGGAAGATTTATCTTAGCAAATAGTAAGTATCCAATACAAGGGGGAAGAAATATGTCAAATACTATACAAACGGTAAATATATTAACAGAGGAATTTCAAGAAAATCCATATAAGTATTTTTCATACCTACGTCAGAATGACCCAGTACATTACGAAGCTGAGATTGATAGTTATTTTATTAGCAGATATCAAGATGTCCGTAATATATTGAATGATACTGAAACATTTACAACAAAATCATTAGCTGAACGTGCTGAGCCAGTAATGCGTGGACCAGTATTAGCACAAATGCGTGGAAAAGAGCATGTAGCGAAAAGAAAAATTGTTTTAAGAAGTTTTATGGGAGATGCTTTACAAAAATTAATGCCTTTAATTAAAAAGAATGCAGAAGATTTACTATTTCCACACCTTCCAAATGGAAAGATAGATTTAATTAATGATTTTGGCAGAACATTTGCTGTTTATGTAACAATGGATATGATTGGATTAGATAAGAAAGATCATAAGAAGATAGGAGAATGGCATAGCGGTGTAGCTGAGTTTATTACCAGTATAAATCAACCACCAGAGGCAAAAAAACATTCTCTTTGGTGCAGTGAACAGTTAGCTAATTATTTAGAACCAATTATTAAAGAGCGACGATTAAACCCACAGGAAGATTTAATTTCTAAATTATGCAGTGCTAAATATGAAGGAATAGCTATGACTGATACTGATATTCTAGCATTGATTTTAAATATATTATTAGCTGCAACAGAACCTGGTGATAAGACTCTTGCTTTATTAATCTATAATTTAATTAACCAACCGAAACAACTACAAGATGTATTAAATGATCGTTCATTAGTACCATTAGCTATTGCAGAAACTTTACGTTACAATCCACCAGTGCAATTGATTCCTCGTCAATTGTCAAAAGATACGGAAATAAGTGGTATTCAACTATCTAAAGGAACTACGGTATTTTGTATGATTGGTGCAGCGAACCGTGACCCTAACGCATTTGAAAGACCTGATGAATTCAACATTTATCGTCCGGATCTTGATATTAAAAAGGCATTTAGTGGTGCTGCAAGACATCTTGCATTCGGATCAGGTATTCATAATTGCGTAGGTGCAGCGTTTGCAAAATCAGAAATTGAAATAGTTGTAAATGTAGTCTTAGATAATATGAAAAACATTAAATTAGAAGAAGATTTTCAATATGTTGAAAAAGGGCTTTATACACGTGGACCTATTTCTATGCCTATTCTTTTTGATAAGTTAGTTTAAAAAAACATTGTTATTTTAGTTATTAATATAATTCAATTTTTGCTAAGGGGCTAAAACCCCTTAGTTTTTCTATTTTTATGAGAAGGTCAACATATATACCTTCTAAGTTGATATAACAAAAAATTAAATACATTGTTTCCATGCTTCTAAAAATTTTGTTACAACTTGTAACTCGGAATCATTAAATTGTTGGAATAACTCACTGTAACGCTCATGTGCAATTTTGTGTAATTTTTTATGAACAATGGCTAACTGTATTCCCTTATCAGTTAAAGTATAAAAGATTTCCTTCTTATTATCTGTATTTTGATGCGTCAATAAAATTTTATTATCAATAAGAACGCGAATAGCTTTAGAGATGGTTGCTTTAGAAATATTAAGTTCCATAGATAGTAGAGTGTTATTCATTTGTTGCTTACTCTCATGAATAACCGAAACAATATGTAGTTGCGTTAGAGTCCAATTTTTATTTATATTTTCATATTCACTAACTAATTCTTTTATCATCTCTTGAGATGCATATTTTTTCTTTTCTCTTGTTATGACAAAGTCTTCAATAGCTTTTAAGGTTTGGTCATGGACAAAATTTGTCATAATAATTTCCCCTATCTAGAATTATTGTTTACCGATTAACAATATAAAGTTTACCAGTAAACAATAATCAGGTCAACAATTTAAAAAAAGGACTTTTATGCATTGAAACTAACTCTTTAATATAATAAGACTTTATTAGGGTAAATTATGAAAAATAGATACATTAAAGGTTCTTACATAATTAGTTAAATACCAATTTAGCAATTGACAATTGCTAAATGAGGATATAAAATCAAAATAGTTTACCGGTAAACAAAAAGACAAAGAAGGGTAGAAACATTTAAATGAATAAGGGCATAAAACAGAAAATTTACGATAATTATCTACATTTGTTACATCTCAATGAACAAAAGGCAGATAAAGATATTGAGACTTTTTTTAAGCAAGCAAAAATGGAAGAAATAGAACATGTACCGACAAATATGACAAGTATACACGTAATTGCCTGTATTGGTGAGAATCAACCAATAAATAATATTACAATTGCAAGGAAAATGAATTTATCTAAAGCGAATATCACAAAAATTAACACCAAATTAATAAAAGAAAATTTAATCACTCGTTTTCAGTCAGTTGATAACAAAAAGGAGGTATATTATCAACTTACTCCGGCAGGACAATCACTTTGTGAATTACATCAGAAAATTCATGACCAGAAAGAAAATGAATTTTATCAGTTCGTTGATTCATTTTCTGAAATTGAACAAAATGCAATATTGAAGTTTTTACAAAATATAAACGATAAAATGTTGGGGAAATAAATTTATTATAACTTAAATAAATTAGCTAATTATTAATAAGCTTTTAGGAGGGATAGCATGAACCGTGTTAAATCAAGTGCTTCTTTTCTTTTATATTTGTTGTGTATTAGTGCTTTTTTCGCTTCTTTAAATCAAAATATATATTCTCCAATAATCCCCATAATTCGGGATTCATTCCAAGTATCTATAACAATGGTTAACCTTTCCGTTTCCATGTTTATTTTTATTACGGCAATTATGCAAATTGTTTTTGGTTCTATAATTGATTTTAAAGGTGCTAGGACTATTCTTATTCCGAGTATTATTTTAACGATTATCGCGAGTATTGGTTGTGCCATTACAAGTAACTTTACAGTATTTTTAATATGTAGAATTTTACAGGCTGTAGGGACAGCTGCAATACCACTTATTGCTGCAACTACAATTGGTACTGTATTTCAAGGAGAACAACGAGGAAGTGCAATGGGTACATATCAAACCATGTTATCCATTGCACCTGCTGTTGCACCAGTGCTAGGAGGTTTTATTGGGGAAAAATATAATTACCCAGGTGTTTTCTGGCTACTTGTAGCAGTATCTGTAATTCTATTTGTAACTAATTGGATATATTTCCCTAATGATCGTGTAGGAAGTAAAAAAGAATTGAGTGGGAAAACACTTATATCTCACTATGCTTCTATATTTAAAAGCAAAGTGGGAAGCTCCATATTAATATTAAGTTTCTTTGCATTTTTTCTTTATTTCTCCTTCATTGTTTACTTACCAATTTTATTAACAGATCATTATCAATTAAGTTTACAGGTAGTGGGTTTACTTTACTTACCAATGGCTATAAGTTTAATAATTGGCAGTATGACCTTTAAAAAAATTCAATCAAAAATTTCACAAAAAAAACTTTTTATAACTGGAAATGTATCCTTAGCTTTAAGCGTAATATTATTTGCTGTGACACACTCGAATACTTTAATTGGTGTAACAGTTGCTTTAATTCTCCACGGAATATCAATTGGTATCCTCACTCCTTTATTTGCTACTATGATTGCAAATGAATTTGAACATAATAGGGGAAGTGCAATGGGAATGTTTAACTTTATTAGATATATGGGAATGGCTGTCGGACCAATTGTTTCGGGATTATTATTAGCACATTTTAAGCCTACCGTTGTATTTGCTCTATTTGGCGGTTTTTTTATCTTTCTCTCTTTTGGCATGCTTATACGGATTAGTAAGAAATCTATTAAAATCGTGCCAAAACAAGAAAATCTAAAATAAGAAAATGATTTATTAAAAAGAATTAATTGTATATAGACTGTATAGTTAAAATATTATGGTAAATTAAATGATAATCTTGTTCATAATAAAATGTGTAATATATTGTTTCTTTTTAATTTTGAATAAGGTAATTAGAAATTTAAATAAGAGAAATTAGATTTAGTTAAGTAATAAAAAAGTGTAGAAAGATTTTATTGTAAAAAGACAATCAAGTTATTTAATTTTAAAACCTAAAACAAGCATAACCCCGTTCTAAATTTAGAACGGGGTTAAAATATAGTTATTTAATTTTCGATATAAGATACTTCACTGTACTTAAAGATATAACAATAGAGTCGTTTAAAAATCAAGTTGTTTCATATTTTGAGCGAATCCGTATCCTAGATGCCACCGTATTTCAAGTGCCAAATGCTTTAGAGAATATATATCCAGGCTCTGGAGGATGGGCTTAAACAGCGGGTATCAATATGATTTACATAGTGGAAAATTTCTTGATTTTCAAGTGGGACCTGGCAAAAATAATGACAAAACATTTGGTACGGAGTGCTTAGATACCTTACGACCAGGAGAGTTATGTATTCGCGATTTGGGTTGCTTTTTATTGGAGAACTTAGATCAAATGGATCAACGAGGTACATACTATATTTCTCGCTTGAAATTAAACACGAATGTATATGTGAAAAATCCAAACCCAGAATACTTTAAAAACGGTACAATTAAGAAACAATCGGAACATATACAAATTGATGTGAAACAGATTTTGAAGCAACTACAGCCTGGAGAAACATTTGAATTTATTCAACATCGTTTTACAAAATCAGCTAAGAGAGTGATAAAAAAACTATCCGATGACAAAATTAGAATTAGATTAAGAGAAAAGAAGATATAAATGGGGGGGAATTGGAAAATACATTTATCAAAAGGAAGAAGAGGATATAAAAAAATATCTGTATTCATATATGAAACAGTTCTTTCCTAATGCAAAGCTAGAGTATTTTACATAAAAAGAAAAGAACAAAGTTTATTTCTTTTTCAATCTAAAAAATTACTCATTCAAAAAGTGAAATAATATGTTTAAATTGTTATGGTGTTTTCAATATAGTATCTTGATGGGCATATACAGGCGCTAGAAAAAATGAAAATTGATATTCATTGAAAGCAATAAATGATATTGGTTAACAATTCGCTACTAACTCATTTCAGAAACTTATACATGAAAGTTTTTTATGCTACTTAATTCCTGACATTTTTTATTAAATAAGGCTTAAAGCAATTTTTTATCAATTTTTAATTCAAAGCTAAACGGACCTCTATGTTTATAATTCAAAGGAGTGAACAACCAATTCACTCCTTACTCTTTTTTTCTTTAATCCACGTTTACTTGTTTATGTAATTTTGAAATAAGGTTTGATTAAAACTCATTTAGAAGTCTTGAATTGCAAATGACAGAGTATCGCACCTTTTATATAAATTTTGAAACCTTTATAGATTCAATAGGATATAGTACAATCTATTTTTTTTTGCATGAATAAATTATATAGAATTATATATTCTAATTTAGAAAGGGTGATTACAATAGGAAGCTATTATGATAGAAAATACAAATATTATAAAAGTTCATCTTGTGGTGAAGGCGATTACAAGTACTATAAAGGTTCATCTTGTCATAGCCATAATAAAGAATCTATTGAATTTGAATATGACGAAAGATTAATTACTACTCCTATACTTGTTCCTCCTGCTCCAGCGGCACCACTTACAATATTAACAGTAAATTTTGATAAAATAAATACAGGGGACCGTGTATGGCTGAGTGGTATCGTCAGTCTAAATAACAATAATAATATATTTTCAACAGTTACATTAACTATTACAAGAACATCTCCATTATCAGGAACACCTCAGGTCATTTATACACAAGTATTTGAAATTGATAATGAGGGTGATGATGATCAAATCCAAACTCCTTTTTCACATGTAGATGTTCCAACAACTCAACTTTTTGATGTTAGATACCAAGTTCGAGTAACTGTAGGAAATCCTAATTTATTTGTACAAGGAGTAAATACTCTAACAGCTCTTAGATTTAGTCGATAATAATGAAATGTAGAGAAGCTATGTTGAAGAATCTTCAACATAGCTTCTTTTTTATAATCAATCATTGTGTTATATGGACGGTGGGTGCACTTATCCTAGTTGTGGCGAAATCTTCCGTTTTTATCGTTCCTATTGCATCATTAGCATTTGTAGAGATGGCGATAAAATGCTTATGTATTTCATATTTTATTTTTGGACTAGAATATAAGAAATTAATAAGATGTAGCAAGCAAACTTATTAGAAACGGAAAAGAAACTAGGCGTATTGAATTTTCCTTATAGGAGGTGGGGTAGTGCTATGGCAGGAATGGAGATAGTGTACACCGCAAATGAGATAGATGGTTGGTTAGGACGTTAAGTGGCGGGTAGTTCACAGTCAGTGATTAGTATGAGGGAAGAGGAAAAGAAGATAGTAAAGAAGTGGAAGAGGTCTAAATTTGTAGTTGTAAATAAAGAGGTTGGATAAAAAATTCCTGTTTTTTGTGATGCTTTTAATAGTCATAATAGGCGGATCTATATTAACTAAATCCTAACTTCTATGATTGATTTCCTTATTCTGTTACATGTTTAAAGGGTGAAGTGACTCAAGTTCAACCTAAATGTATAATTATGTAAAAATTTTACAAAGGATATTATAAAGAGCTGTTTTTAAATTAACGCACAGCTTAACATCCATGCTGTTAAGATCGTAGTTTAAATTAACTTACTCATTTTTTTAACCTAAAACCTGCAACTTTTAAAATTTTAATGAGAAAGCTAATAAAATATCTACAAAACATAAAAAAAAATTGAAAACCTATTATACAAGCTTATACATCAATAAAAAAAACGAATATATTGTCATTGAAAAGTTTTAAAAAATTTAAAGTGATTTTAAAAGGAGATTAGATAATATGAGCGAACAATGCCCAATCAATGTACCTTGTCAGGCAGTAGGACAAACTCAAACACCATTAAGTGATGCAGCTGCAGCACCAATTACTACGCCAGGAACACCGATTGTAAAAATCCCAGTTGTATTAGCAGAAAGAACAATTCAAATTGTTGTAGAATCGGATGTTCCATTAGATCCTCCAGCAGTTGAAATTAAACGTGTGTTAAAAAACGTATTTTTAACACAATGTAAGTTAGTTCCTGTTGCATTCACTCCAGTAGATGGTACACCTTATCGCCGAGTTACAAGAGCAAAATTATTTGTACAAGGATATATTCGTAAAAACATTGAGTATGCATCTAGCGAGTGTAACGCACCTTTATTTGATCGTATCGCTAATATTAATTTTAGTGGGTTTGCAGATCTGACGGAAGATGATTTTCTATCATTAGCTTTAGTAGCTTCTTCTTCAGACACAACATCGCACTTTATTAATCCTAAAAATGGTGATTTACCACGTCTAGACAAATACTTTTTCGAAAATGCAGTTTTTTATAACGAACAACCATATTGTGAATTAGTCAGTGCTCAATTTTTTGAATTAGACTTTTCCCCTTGTCCAACAGAATTAAACGAACCATTTGATACTCTTCGTGAAAAAATTGTACTAGACCTTACTTTAAAAGTTTTACAAGTACAACAAGTACAAGTACTAGGATAAAACAAAGAAGCACTCATTTTGAGTGCTTCTTTGTTTTATAAATTTTTAACTCAGAAAACTTCTTATTTTACAAGGTCAACCCACTTAAAAAGAACACCAATGTCCGTTGATGTTCTTAAATGGAAACTATAAAATTGAAATAAGTGAGTGAAACCAATTCCAATACTATAATATATGCTCGACTAACATTTATAGTGTTAAAAATTAAATATTATCATTAATAATAGACGGAAAACTCACTTCTTATTTTTTAAAAAATAAAAAGTGAATTTCTCTTTACCATTAGATTTTAATTTATCATTTTAGCGAAGAAGAATCCTTCGGGTGAAGGGTCATAAACTAGTGAGTAGGTGGGAGATGAATTGGCTTCGAACAAGGGATGGAAGGAAGCCATCTTAATTGTTCGACATACAGAAAGTGTTACTTCGCTACGAATAGAATGTATGTTTGGTTCGGTTCGGGATAGTCATATACCGAAATGAAGGTGAATTAAATGATGATTGATAAAGTCTAAAAGTTTCGTATCTATCCAAATCAAGCACAAGCAATTCTAATCAACAAAACGATTGGTTGTTCTCGCTTTGTATTCAATCATTTCCTATCTTTATGGGATCACGCATATAAAGAGACAGGAAAAGGATTGACCTATAGTACATGCTCTGCCAAACTACCTGCCATGAAGAGAGAGTTTGTTTGGCTAAAAGAAGTGGATAGTATTGCGATTCAGTGGTCTGTTCGCAACCTTGCGGATGCTTATACACGCTTTTTCAGTAGATAACAAGTTATGTTAGAAAGAACAGTAATTACTAAGTACTCATTTTTATATAAATTTTTACAGCATCTTTCTCTATAAAATCGAAAGCAAAGGGTGATTGGTATGCTTGAAATTTCTTTGGATTTTCAAAGTTAGCTTCACTTGTAAAAACATTGCCAAGTATTTTTTCTTCGACGATGCTAAATTGATGTTCCTCTTTAATATCTTTTGATTCTATAAGACCTTTAAAGGGCACGTTACTATGAATTCTATAGTTTGGAATTATTTTGTTATAAGCTAAAGCTGTATAAGTAATAGTCTTACGAATAAATCCCGAAATAATGACTACTTCTGAACACACCTTTTCAATCGTAGTAAATATTTGTCTATTTACTTTGATGGTTCCTTTTTGGGCAGGAGGAACTAACTGGATTTTATGCTCTATAAATTGTTTAAAGCACAATATTTTCGATTTAGGTAATTTTGGATTTTTTTTCGTTTTTTTCGTTTTTGGAGTTTTAGAAAAGCATGGAGATATTCTTGTTACTTTGGGAATTCCTGATAAATTAATATGTGGGAAATAAGGCGTACTTGTTATAATAAAATTTTTCTTGGAATGTAAATTCATATACGTTTCCGCACCTTTCCAATGGAATATAGTTTAAAATATGTCCTCCTCATCATATATGCTTCTTTTTGATAAGGAATTTTCTAAAATGAGCTTATGTCATATATCGATAGGATTTTTGAGTAATAGGAGTTGCATCACATCGCTATCAAGCTAAGGAATTGATTGGTCTCAAAAATGAAAAAAGAAAGCCAATCGGATCTCTTTTTTTATGTTAGCCAACTTTTTCAATAAGAAATGATGCTTCACCAATAAAAATAAGTCCAGCAGAAAGTCTAATTAATGCTCGAAGAACATACCCTTGGTTTAATGAAAGTAAAACTGTTTTTGATGCTATATTTCTATTGCCCTAATCCAGATTGATTCGTATTTGAGAAAGAAAATTAACAGTATCGTTTATCGTAAAATTTATAATAAGAATTCTTGAATTTTCTCCAGATACACTAACTCCTGTCGTAAACGTTACAGCATATACACCAGCATTACCAACCGTTATTGAATTATCAGCAGTAATTAATATAACTCCAATAAAAGGTCCTGTGGGTAAAGAGAATGGAGGGCTAGGTGGCAATGTAGGATACAGTAAATTCGGATCAAATGCTGCTCCAATCAAAAGAACATGTTTTTCATTTATGTATATACCTCTTTACAATGCTTGTACTTATCATAATTCTAGATCAATGACCTTCCTATAAGCGGAATCTCTCTTTTTTTATTTTCTTTCGACAAAATATGGGACTATATTTTCAATAACAAAGAGTTAAAAATCCAAGTCAATCGTCAGGATTTATGCTTATTAGGGTTACTATAGGACGACGCGAGATAATTCATCCATAATATTTTTATATCTATAAAACTAAAAAAATAATATCTATATCTGATGAAATACAACTATACATTTAAGAAGTTCAAAGTTTCTTCTCTCTAAATATCTTACGAGATTCTGCTAGTGATGTTAGTTTCGTGCAGAAAACAAGTAAATTGTTAAAAAGAATTGTGGTGATACCCTAGGTGAAGTTGCAGAACCCTAGCTTTCATACTGTAAAAGTTCTTTAAGGATGTGAGGAACTGTCATGGTAAAGGAAATGCTAAATAAAGGGCATAGAATCGATTATATGGAAAGGAATTAAAAATTTATAATTAATATAAAAGGATATATAACGATAAAAAAGAACCTAAATTCTTGACAGATAGAAAATAAGTTCTTTCTTTGTTAGTGGAGTTTTATTTAGTAGTGTGTTGGAGCACTATATAATATATGTATTTATAAGTAAGGGGTTTTTAATTTGCAAAATATATATCTTTAAAAAATAGAAAAAAGGTCAGTTTTTAACTGACCTTTTTTCTATTTTTTAAAGATAGCTAACGAACAGGTAATTTGGGATTTGGAGTATAGTAAGATGTTAATCATCTCATTGTTAATGTATGCAGGTAATACAAAATGGCTTGTACAATTGTTAAAATTAGTGAACTTTTTTATGAATTAGTGAATTGGATGTTTGATAGAGGAAGTAAGTCTAATCAATTAATTTATTTCTTTCATAATATATAATGCAAATAAATTTTTTAGGGAAAAGGGGGTATGTTAAATGTCTTTTCAACGTAGATGTGAATGTGATGTATGTAATAGAAATCGAAGAAGAAGACGTGGTGAGGAAGTAAGAGAACTGAGAAATCTCGAAGGTCGAAGAAGATTAAATGGTTTACGAGAAGGTGACAGAATTACAGTTTTTTCAGGCGGAACTGCGATAGATGGAACAGGTGTCTTTATTCGTGTAGAGGATGGATTTCTTGTTTGGGTAGATGCTGCTGGGACACTTAATGTGACAAGCCTAGATGTTATTAGTGTTCGACGCGTAGGTTAATAGCACTTGAAATAATGTAAATGTGTTGAATGCAATAGAACTTGAAGAAATAGGACCATGAGGAGGTGAGCGAAGTGGGGAATAGAAGATTAGATGGTTTACGAGAAGGCGACAGAATTACAGTTTTTTCAGGTGGAGGTCCGATTGATGGAACAGGCGTCTTTATTCGTGTAGAGGATGGATTTCTTGTTTGGGTAGATGCTGCTGCGACACTTAATGTGACAAGCCTAGACGTTATTAGTGTACGGCGTGTAGTTTAATAGCACTTGAAAATAATGTAAATGTATTAAATGTAATAGAGATTGAAGAAATAGGAACCATGAGGAGGTGAGCGAGATGGGAAATAGAAGATTAAATGGTTTAAGAGAAGGTGACAGAATTACAGTTTTTTCAGGCGGAACTGCGATAGATGGAACAGGCGTATTTATTCGTGTAGAGGATGGATTTCTTGTTTGGGTAGATGCTGCTGGGACACTTAATGTGACAAGCCTAGATGTTATTAGTGTTCGACGCGTGGGTTAATAATACTTGAAATAAATATAAGTAAAAGATAAGAGGGGAGGGCTCTTATCTTATTTTGTTTTTAGGAATTATTATGTTATGTAGATTATATTAGGTATTTAAATACTTAAAAAGGGATTTATATAAAATAAATCCCTTTTTAAATTGATAAGAGAGGTAGGATACATTATATGTGTAAATTTTTAATTGGGTTTGTACTTTTTTAATAATTTATTTGTTTTATGTAAAAGGTGCCAAGAAATACTTTGTAGTTTTATTTCTTGGCGTGGGTATTTATTTGGGTCATTTGGATGCCGACCTTACAATAGTA
>NZ_JBQAEF010000029.1:0-26332 GCF_051915185.1 Bacillus cereus group sp. MYBKT14-1
TTATTCACCTGTCTAATGTTTTCTTCTTTTCGGTGATGATCTCTCCGATCATCACATCTATTGAAATCACAAGCTCCACCAAAACCAAAACCCATAAAATTACCCCCTTTCATTCGTCAGTATATCTTATGCTCGTCTAGAAAGGATGGTGTGAGTATAGGAGTCTAGTTAAGTGTGGATTTTTTATGTAAATATGAAAGTGGCTTAATAATACCATCTTTTTTTCTCTTCATTTACCTAAATTGAATAGAAATTTTATCTTTATTTGTTAACATTACATGTTGTCATCCCGATACGTTTTTTTTCTTTATTTTTGTATAGTGTTTAGGCATATCTATTTGTTATTTTTCCAATGCTAATAATTGTTTTGAACTTACAAATGGAAAAGATAGCTACAGGATTAATCTTGTAGCAGCAGTAATCCACCTATTTTAAGTGGGATTATTTTTATATGTAAAGAAATGGCACCCTAAGGATCCTTCCTCCGAAGCCGGAATTAAACGTGTATAAAAAAATGTATTTTTATCACAATGTAAGTTAGTTCCTGTAGCATTCACTCCAGTACCAGGTACAGATTCCACCGAGTTATAAGAGCAAAATTGTTTGTATAAGGATATATTCGTAAAAACATTGAACATGCAGGCAGTGGATGTAATTCAGCGCCATTTAATTGGAATGTAAATGTTTTATTTTCTGGTTTGACAGAAGATGATTTTCGATCATTAGCATTAGTGACTTCTTCCTCAGATACTACATCTCGTTTTATTAATCCTAAAAACGATGATTTACCAAACTAAAATAAATAGGTTTTTAAAAATACAGCTTTTTATCATTTTAGCCAAAAAGACTCCTTCCTCAAGGAGCGTGAAGGGTCACAGTCCAGTGAGTAGGTGGGAGATGAATTGGCTTCGAACAAGGAATGGCAGAAAGCCATCTTAATTGTTCTACATACAGAAAGTGTTACTCCACTACCTAACGAATGTACGTTTGGTGTATAATAGTCATATAGCGAAATGGAGGTGAATCAAATGATGATGAATAAAGCCTATAAGTTTCGTATCTATCCAAATCAAGCACAAGCAACTCTAATCAATAAAACGATAGGTTGTTCTCGCTTTGTATTCAATCATTTCCTATCCTTATGGAATCACGCATACAAAGAGTCAGGAAAAGGCTTGACCTATGGTACATGCTCTGCCAAACTACCTGCCATGAAGAAAGAGTTTGTTTGGCTAAAAGAAGTGGATAGTATTGCGATTCAGTCGTCTGTTCGCAACCTTGCCGATGCCTATACACGCTTTTTCAAAAAACAAAACAGCGCCTCGCGCTTTAAATCTAAGAAAAACAACATACAATCTTATACCACAAAACAAACAAATGAAAACATTGCCGTTGTAGGGAACAAAATAAAGTTGCCGAAACTAGGCCTTGTTCGATTTGCTAAAAGCCGTGAAGTAGAGGGGCGTATTGTAAATGCTACAGTTAGACAGAACCCTTCTGGTAGATATTTTGTGTCACTATTAGTTGAAACAGAAGTACAAGAACTTCCGAAAACACATTCTTACATTGGAGTAGATGTAGGACTAAAAGATTTCGCTATTTTGTCAGATGGAACCCACTATGAAAATCCGAAGTTTTTCCGATCATTAGAAGATAAGTTGGCGAAAGCGCAGCGTGTTCTTTCTAAAAGAATGAAAGGATCTTCTCGCTGGAATAAACAACGAGTAAAGGTAGCTAGAATTCATGAATACATATCAAATGCTAGAAAAGATTACTTGGACAAAATTTCAACTGAAATCATCAAAAACCACGATGTTATCGGTATAGAGGATTTGCAAGTATCGAATATGTTAAAGAATCATAAGTTAGCAAAAGCAATTAGTGAGGTATCTTGGTCACAGTTTCGAACCATGTTGGAATATAAAGCAAAATGGTATGGCAAACAAGTCGTTGTCGTATCGAAAACATTTGCTTCCAGCCAATTATGTTCTTGTTGTGGATATCAAAATAAAGACGTTAAAAATCTAAACCTACGTGAATGGGACTGTCCTTCTTGTCGTACACACCATGATAGGGATATTAACGCAAGTATCAATCTAAAGAATGAAGCGATAAGGCTTCTAACCGCAAGGACTGCGGGGTTAGCCTAATCAATTAGAGTTCGATAGAACTCTTTACTTAGGAATCCCTCACTTCTAAACGAAGTTAAAGTGGGAGTAGTTCAATAAGAACAATCATGCTGCGAATTAGTCATTGCTCAATTCTTTGAATTAGGCTTTTCTCCTTGTCCAACAGAATTAAACGAAACATTTGATACTCTTCATAAAAAAATGTACTAGGTCTTACTGTAGGATCTTTCAAGTACAAGTATAAAACAAAAAAACATTGTCTTTTTTATTATTATAAAACATATATAATGATGAAATGGTCGCGTATGAAAACATATTTTTTAGGAGTTTCATAAGTGGGGGTGAAGGTGTTGGTTAAGCCATGGGTTGGTAAGGGGATATGGAACATAGTTTATAAAGAGGAAATACTAAATGATCAAGATGATTCACGCGAAATAAGAGAAAATAAGAAAAATGAAAAATCAGAGAAAAAAGCGAAAGCAATACAAGCAGAGAACAAAAGCAAAGAACCAAATTCAAAAAAAGAAACTAAGGCATTTAAATTTGAGAAAGAATCAAAGAAAAAAAGTATAGATTCAGGATTGAAAATAGAGACTTCAGTACGTTCAATAAAAGTTAAAATTCCATTTTCTATTATTTCGGATGTTACTAGTTTTATAAAACCGCCCAATATTAATGTGAAAAATCAAGAAGTATTTGTATTCCGTAATGAAAAAGATGCAAGAAGGCGTGAATTGGATTCTAAGTTATTAACTACAACGCAATATTATCATGGAGAAATTAATTGTAATTTAGTTTCTTCCAAACTTCATGAAAAGAGAGTGCTTTTAGAACTTTCTAATCAAAAAGCAAAAAGGAATATGAAAGAGAGTAGGGTAGGAACATCTTCGTGGATTCCTATCCACGGTATATTATTAGAGAGG
The DNA here is from genome assembly GCF_051915185.1 of Bacillus cereus group sp. MYBKT14-1. Lineage (NCBI taxonomy): Bacteria > Bacillati > Bacillota > Bacilli > Caryophanales > Bacillaceae > Bacillus > Bacillus cereus group sp. MYBKT14-1. The sequence goes on from NZ_JBQAEF010000029.1 coordinate 3,053, forward strand.
GAAGTTGAAGCGGATGTAAATAATTTAATAGCTGCGAAACTACCAATAGAGATAGGGAGGTATAAAGGTGAAATTAGTTTAATAGAAAAGGTAGTTTTTAAAGAGAAAATTATAGAAATAAAAGAGATAGCACAGGAAATTATTTTGACAAAAAAAGAATTCTTATTGCCAAAAATAATAAAGAAAGGACGAAATCCATTTATAGTTGAAAAAGGAAGCTTATGTGTAGAAGGTTATATATTTCAATGTATTGAATTTATATCAGAAGAAAGTAAAACTCATGATAAGCTTTATCAGTTAATGCAAAATATTGTATTAGAATTAACTATCCAATTACTACAAGAACAGGACGTTTGTGTGCGGATTACATAAATAATCATATCTCCATCAATCAGCTGAAATTTTTTTCAGGATTATGTAACAGAGAGAAACAAAAAAGGTGCTAGCAAGTTTGCAATTAAGTTAGGAAAAATGTATTAGAAGTTAAGTAATAACGATGACTCGTTTTAATTAGAAGACCTAACAATGGGATAGATTAATATTTTTATGGCTTTACAGTACTGTAAGTTTTTATGGAATGAATAAGTAAGTCTGTTTAGAAATAAAGAAAAGACACTCATATAAGAGTGTCTTTTCTAATAGTTTTTTAGCAGAAACAAGCAGCTCCAACTATGATTAATAAAATAAATAATACAACCAATAAAGCAAATCCACCAGCAAATCCGCCGCCACAACTACCACCGTAACTCATAAATTTTCCTCCTTATGGTAAGAGGGTAAAACAAGGGGTCACTGTACTTTATGCTTTTATAAAGTAATTGAGCAGGTCCTTTTAAAAAAAGAAAAGCCTTATGGTGCCTTCAAAAATTTGATTTACTGTATTTGCTAGTTGGAAGGAGATGGGATCCTAGATACTGCAAAACCTGTGCCGTTACTTGCTAAAAATTGACCAGCTAAATTAGATGTAGCAGCCGTTAAGCATTTCCCTTACTGTATCAGTGTAGACCCTTTCCATGTTCGTCTGTCCTTTCTGAATTAAATTTGTTAGAGAAATATGTATGCTGAAACTGGATGGGCCAGTCTATTTTTGAAGTGATACAATAGAAAACTGTCTCACACTGGATACCTGACAAATAAGTTTGAATTAGAACACAAAATCTAAAAGGGCGATTGGGTTACAGATTGGTCTGATGACATTGCAGAAACTGATGTATTACAGGGAGTAGTAGCTGCAGGGATATCTGTATTTAACGCTAATCCAACTGCTTTTTTATACTGGATAAATGAATTAGTAAATCGTACTATTTCATCTCGGCCGTAAACTGATGTTGTGCATCAGTTTACGGCCGAGATGAAGAGAGTACCTAATGAAATAGCTGCAGATGTTATTAGACAAGCAATTCAAGGGGAAAGTCCATTAGAGACCTTTAAAAGAGTTGATACATTTGATTTTAAAGCAGGGCAATAAGATATTCTGGTAGAAATATGGCTTGTGGAAATACAATATCTACTACTTAGGGAATGAAGCTTTATATTGCACTTAAAGTGCGCTAAATTTATAAACATGAAGATAAACAAAGGGGAGAATAATTTCTAACAGTGGAAGCAATGAATGTACTTGTTCCTATAAACAATATAGAGAAGTGATGTTTATATAACTCAAGGAAGATGGGGCTTAAATTGAGTAGCATCTTCTTTTCTATTTAAACTCCACATGAAATTTATTGTCAATGATTCCAAAAACAACTTTACAAGGGAGAGGATTTTTTTCTACTGAAGCAGCACGCTTACAAGAAAATACCCAATATTCCAGTTCTAAAGGTAAGCGGAATACTTGAATATTACCATCCATGTTTTTTACTGTTGAGATCGGTGTATTTGCCCTGGTTGTAGCAAAACCGTCCGTTTTTATCATTGCTACTGCATCATTAGTATGAAAACTGGTGCTTAAAACTTCGTATCTCTTTTCATCTTCCTCATTGATAATTATAGGAATACTTAAATAAGGATAGTTATTTACATCATTTCATCTCTATAATATATAGTTTCAATGAACATTAAAATAATATGTGGAAGTTTAAAAATATAATTAAGAATAGGTTTCAAATGGGTTGGTTACATTATTAATTGTGGAGGTGAGAAAAATGAACAAAAAACAACAAGGTTATAACAAGGAAACTTCTGGTGCTAGCATTCAAAGTACAAATGCTAGCTATGGTACAGAGTTTGCAACTGAAACGAATGTACAAGCAGTAAAACAAGCAAATGCACAATCTGAAGCAAAGAAAGCACAAGCTTCTGGTGCTCAAAGTGCAAATACTAGCTATGGTACAGAGTTTGCAACTGAAACAGATGTGCATTCTGTGCAAAAACAAAATGCACAATCAGCTGCAAAAAAATCACAATCTTCTAGCTCTAATCAATAATGAAGGGAAAACACTTCTCTATCTTAAGAGAAGTGTTTTCTCAGCCTGTAAAGAAAATTTTCTCTACAGCCTATTTTTATGTCTGAACAAATACATAATGTATCATTAGCAACTTTAGATGATGAGTTTGACACAGTTTTAAAAACTGAAGAATTCTTTTAGAGAAACTGAAATGGTGCCTTTAACTGGTTCACATCCTTCAGCAAACATTTCATATGAACTTGAGTGTCTTTTCTCCGTCATTACCAATGATAGTTTTAACTTCACTGTAGCTCCTGTTGTTTTGAATTTGGTCGAATTCAAAACAGCAGGAGCTAACTCCAGGTTTATTTTTGAGAGCTTCTTCTTTTTTGTCTCTTCTTTAGCAGCCGTTGCTTGTTTTTCTTGTTTTGGATCAGTAGAACCTTTTTCTTTCTTGTTGTCCACTCCACCTAATGCCGCTGCACTGGCACCAAGTACGATTAAACCGATAAATCCTAAATACTAAAAATTTTAAATTTTACCTATTATATAGTTCCTTTAATGATAAAATGTAAGATTTTAGAAACTGTCATAATGAAAATGGTTACAACTATTTTATCGAATGAAAATAAAAAAGAGAGATTCCGCTTATGTAAAGATCATTTATCTAGTATGGAACATTTAATAATTATGATAAGTACAAGCATTGTAAGGAGGTGTGTACATGAATGAAAAAAATGAGTTTTTGAGTGGATCAGCGTTTGATCCGAATTTACTTGGTCCGACATTGCCACCTATTCCTCCATTTACTTTACCCACTGGAGCGACAGGACCTACAGGTCCGACTGGGATCACAGGATTCACTGGCCCAACGGGAGCGACAGGACCTATAGGCCCGACTGGGATTACAGGATTCACTGGCCTGACTGGAGCGACAGGACCTACAGGCCCAACTGGGATTACAGGATTCACTGGCCCAACGGGAGCGACAGGACCTACAGGTATAACAGGGGAAACTGGAATTGGTATAACTGGTCCTACAGGACCTACTGGTGTAACAGGCGGAAATATTATAGCTTATGGAGCCTTGTATGATAGATCTACTATACTTCGTACAGCGAATGTAGGCCAAAAAGTAGTTTTCCAGGATCTTGGTCCATCTTTAGGAACGAATCTTGATTTATTAAATAATAGTATTCAAGTATTGAATGATGGAATATATGAAATTAGTATGAATTTAACAGCAAGGCTCTTTAATCGCGATTTAACGCCTGTAGATACTATCTTAAGATTCAGGTTATATATTAATGACCTTACACCTGTTCAAGAAAGTGAATTTGAAGGCACAACATCTATAAGTGCAGATGTCCCTGTATCCGTTACGAATGCATATACCATTGGAAAAACAATAATAATTAGATTAAATGCAAATGATTCATTAAGTATTATAATTGATTTTGCACAAGGTGAAATTTCTACTTATGGAAATTCGTCTATAGTCGTAACAAGAATTGCAGATTAATATCGGGTGTTAGAGAAATAATTTTAATAAGAAGATGAATAGTAAAAAAGAGGACCGTCGAGTTCTCTTTTTTATATATTGTAAGACTATGGAGGGAATGTTTATTGAGGCAAGCCTGCAACGAATATGTATCGTACTAAATTTGTTCTTGCAGGATATAACGTATTTATTTCAGGTGATATTGGCAAAGCGGTGTATAGCCTTACATGTCCAGCGACATTAGAAAATATTAAAGGGTTTAATTTAGGGTGTTTTACTAAAAAGTTAACAGATTTTTGTGAAGAGGATTGGAGTATATTTAGAATTTCAGTAAAAGGTTACCATGTCGTTTAATAGGCTACTGGTTAGGACTACAAATGGCGATTGAGCAATTAGAGAAAAACAAAACTGCGGCAGAAGCAGTGACTTTATAACAAAGTAGTTATTTTAATAAAAAACGGGGAAATGAGGGGAGTGAAAGGAAAAGAACCCTTTATATAAAGGGTTCTTCTGGTGATTTAATCTATTAATTGCACTCGTGGTAATATTCATCACATGAATCGTTATTATCATTACAGCAGATACAAAACGTTTTTTGAATAAATAAACTAACTACACTAGTAGGGCCTTCCTGTTTTGTAAGAGTAAGACTTTGAAAATCTTCAACTTGAAATATTTTTGTTTGAACAGGTTGTAATATAGTAGTAATTGGTACGCTAGATCTTCTTGTTAGAATAGTTACTTGAACGGGTGCACTCATACCGACAACGAATAACTGAATTAATGTTTTATTATGATTGTTTGTTAAATCCTCAAATACAATTTGTGGAGCGGTGGTTTCAAGGAAAACAGATATAGGTATATTTCCATTTGTATTTTCTGCAGAACCAGCTATCGTATGAGTTTCAATAAAACAGTTGTTTTTTTGATCGTTCGAATGCGATTGATTTTTATAATATTTTTTACCATCTTTATAAAAGTAATCAGCCATATGAATTTAAAGCTCCCTTCTATTAGATATCTATATAGTCTATTTAATAAAGTGAAGTAGTGCTTGTACAACATAATAAAATCCGCTCTCGTAATTACTTAGAAATGTTATTTGAAAATTAAAGAGCACCATCCAGGGCGCTCTTTATACCTCATTATAACGAAAGTGACGAACTCACATTATACAGAAAGGTAGTATTAAAGTATGTAAAAGTATGAAATTGGTGAATGGGTTCAAACAAATTCTTTATTTAAGTAAAAAGAGCGCTCCTTATACCTCTTTATAATGAAAATAATGAACTCACATTATTTTGAAAGGTAGTAGTGTATGTCAAGACATGAAATCATTGTATGGATTTAAATGAAATTTTTCTTTAATAAAAAAAGAGCACACATATAAGTGTGCTCCTAGACTAAAAGGTTTGAACGTATGGACTGGAGTGCCCCATACAATAATATATGCTTGTCTGATTTAAGGGTGCAAAGTTTTTTATAAAAATGCTATTTAAATTAATGTGTAAAATACCATATGTAACCTAGAATAACTAAGCAAGTAATTCCAAGTGTAATTAATAAATATTTAAGGGTCGTGAGTACTGTTTTCATTGAATATCACCTAAGTTTTTAATTATTTTAGTATTTAGTCAGGTATTTATGTATATAAAAATTTCATTTTATATTAATTCGAAGCGCAAAAAGAGCACTTAGAAAAGTGCCCTCGTGATGAGACCTATTTTATAACGACTATTTTATAGAGAAAGGAACTCAAAATATTATATGTGAGTCCAGTTCATTGAGTGCTTTTTTACAAATAAAGAGCAGTTAGCAAAATTAACTGCTCTCCAAAAAAACGTTAAGAAGGAAGTTCAGAACTCAAGTGTATTTATAGTATGGACAATGTTTATGGATTTATTCAGGGGGGGCTGGATAATGTGTACTCATTGGGAAAACGCATTTAAAGAATTTTTTAAGAAGCAAGAGCAGCTAGCAAAAGCTAACTGATCCGATTAAAAGGTTCCGGTCTGCAAACACTGTTAAGAAAGCAGCCTATGGATAGTATGCGCAAAGTTATGATGATTATTCGAATTAATCAAGGATAGCTAACGAAAGTTAACTGTCCAGCCCTTAAAGAAAGGGAGGAATTAATGGGTATATAAAAATTCCTCCATCTATAATGTTAACGGAATATTGAGTTTTATTCATTGGTGGAGGGAAATGAAAGAAAATATCAGTAAATTAACTGGAATAACAGTTTATTTAATCTATCTTGTGACAAAGATATAGAGTATTACATGGGGTTGTACTTAAAGGAAAATTGGAAAGAACTATTCGAAGATACCAGGTATATATGTGATGCTTCTTTTGAAGGTATCCAAATGGTTGCTAAGGATAAGAAAGATAATCATTCTCACTATATAGAAGCGATGAATACGCTTAGAAGGGCAAGTAACTATATTGATCGAGAAACATTAAATGATAATAACTTAGACAAGCTTAATAGAATTAAAGAAATAATTAATTTTTAACAAAATATTCCTTTTAATATGGGTGGTATGTAACTTAAAATTACAGTTAGAGTATAAACAGAATTGGAAGAGTTATATGGGGATAGAATTTAATGAAAGTTTTATTTTAAAAGAAAGTGGTGATACAAATGTATATCTGTCCAAAATGTTTAGAATGTTTCGCTGATCAATATGAGCTTTTTGAACATTTTACATTGTGTGGAGCGGATAATGATTTTTAAGTATTTTAATAAATTTAAAGATGTAGTTGGTTTATAAAGTTGATTCAGTAAGATGTATAAAATCAATATAGAATTACGTTTAACAAATTTGTATAATTCCTAAAAATACTTTTATAAGACGTTATTATAAAATAAGAAAGTAAAGAGAAATTTGAAATTATTAACCGTAAGATGGGGAATTGAATAGGATTATATTAATTACTTAATGCTGGGGTATGTTTTAAATGGAAAACCAATTGAAAGAAATATTTGGTGCATGGGTAGCAGCAATAGGAACTATTACTTCCGCTATTGGAAGTACGCCTTTTGATTTTATAAGCAGTAATGTAAGAAAGGATTTAAATGTTTATGGAAACGTATTGCAAGCTGTTGGAAATGCTTTAGAAGCTGATGGTCAAGGAGAAGTGTCGCTTGAACAAATTGGTAATGAAATCCAATCGATTGGTAATGTTACTGTAATATCCGGATTGATTATTGAGTTTAAAGAAGAAACACAAATTAAATTAGTGATTGCTGGGAATTGGACACAGGCTTTGGGTGGACTTACAGCATTAGCAGATGAATTTGAGGATACATCCGATAAAGATGAATCCTTAAATATTATAGGAAACTTATTACAATCAATTGGGAATTCATTACAAGCAATAGGAGGTATTGAAGAATTAAAAAGTATTAGGAATGAGGATTGCTCTAATAAAGAAGGTACTGTAAATGATGTGGAGAAAGATATAGACACTCAGATAAATAACGAAACTAGTGAAAATGAAGAAGGGAAACTAATAGATATTATAGGAAGTTGGGTTCAAGCAGTTGGTTCTGTAATTTCATTAATTGGACAAATACGTGAAGAGAGTGAGGAATTGGAAGAGGGCGATGAATAGAGTAATTTAACAGAACAATTAAAACAATAATTCTTTTAAATTGAAAGCAAACAGAATATAGTCCGGCTAGAAAAATAGAGGACACCAATTCATTAAAGCGGCAAGTAAAGCTGTTTTAGGAATAGGTGTCCTTTATATTTTGAAAGGGAGATGGGGAATATCTTTTTTATATGCTTAGTAGGATATGTTGTTGGGGATTCCCTCTCATATTTCCGACACTCATAATTGATAGACCTGATGAAAGCAAGATTTAGTGAGGGTGTTGAGAAGGCACAATGAATATTTAAATACATTTACGGTTACGTTAATGAATGTTACAAATATATACTTTTATTACTCTTAATAGGAAATGAAAAATTTATGGGTAAAGCTATTGAAGTTGCACTTCACGGAATTGTTGTCCTAGACACAGGAGGTGATGAAGATAATGATGAATTAGAAATTCGTGGTACCCTTATTGCACAGGCAGGATTTTCACCAAGCAGTATTCGAGAAACACGTCAAATGTGGCATAAAAGGAATAATGATGGTGTAAGTAGCGCTCAAGGTGACAATCACGTACACCTAATTCGTAACTTCTAAACTATGGTTCTTAATGATTTTGAAGTATTAGTTATTGGAGGGCACATAACGGAGGAAGATACATTCAATGCAGATGATTACATGGGGCACAATTTCGTAACACTAACTCAGGCTGAAATTGTCAATTTCCATCCTTATGGAAAAAATCCCCCTATATTTTTTCAGAATCTACCCAGCAGGTTCGAGTTGATTATACCGTAAAAAAGATAAACCTTTAAGGTATCCGTACATTTTTTCAAAGAGAATAACATTTTCTTGCCTAACTATCATGAAAGAATAATGTATTCTTTCATACTGTGTGTTAGCCTCATGGGCAGCTAATGGGGGTGTTTGTATGACTGTTATCGCTAGCGTAAAAACTTGCCTTGCTAGTAAAAGGGGAACTCAAACAAGCTTAAGCTCTTTTTCCCTAAATTCTACAGAACGATGAAGCAAAACGCGTATTTCATGAATGTATACTAGAAATGGACAGTATCATCTCTGATTTAAAGGATAGAGTTTCAATATTAGAAAGTGAATAACATTAATATAAATGGTGTTAAGTAGATTGGAGGAAATGACTATGTCTCACCTACCCGAATGGACGCTTGTTATTCTCCGCTCTGTATTCATATTAATTGTTTTATTCGCTATCACAAAATGTTTAGGAAAAAGGCAAATTTCTCACCTTTCCTTTTTTGAGTACATAGCGGGAATGACAATTGGTAGTATCGCGGGGCAAGTATCTACAGGGCTAGACCAAAAGTTTTTCCACGGCGTTTTTGCCATACTTACTTTCGCATCGTTTCCTTTTTTTGTCGGAATTCTTTCTTTAAAAAACAAAACGGCTCGAGATTTTTTTGAAGGGAAGTCTACAGTTTTAATAAAGGATGGCAAAGTACTTGAAGATAATTTAAAGAAAGAAAAATATACAAGTGATGAGTTACTCGAACTTCTTAGAGGTAATGGTGCATTCAGTATAGCTGAAGTCGAATTTGCTGTCTTAGAACCGAGCGGAGAATTAAATGTGTTATTAAAGAAAGATTCTCAACCACTTACTGCAAAAAATCTCGGTTTAAAAGTGCCAAATGAAAAAGAACCACAAAACGTTATTATGGATGGGAATGTACTAGATGAACCTCTTTCTGCAAGTGGGCATAACCGCGCTTGGTTACATTCTGAATTAGAAAAACTTGGTGTTGTCATCGAAAATGTGTTTCTCGGTCAAATTGACTCATATGGACAACTCACTATCGATATTTACAATGACAAACTCCAAATGCATTCTCCTCAAAACAAACCTTTATTATTAGCATCTCTAAAAAAATGTCATGCTGATCTTGAGCTATTTTCTTTAGAAACAAAATCGAAAAAGGCAAGTGAAATGTATGCTAAAAATGCACAAAAAATTGAAGCTATTTTAAACAAGACAGCTTACCTTTTAAAGGAATAAAAGGGTAGGCTGTCATCTTTATATTTTAGCGAATGAAAACAATATATAGGGAGAGTACTGCATGCACATCACGCTAATATTTTGAAGTGTCACCAAAAATGAAAATTTTATTGCTTTACAGTTATTTATGAGAATTTAACTCATTTTCTGCGTTTTGGGAAACTACTAGTTTCTTAAGTTTATGGGCATGTATGGTGACCCCTAATTGCGATGTGGAAGGCTAAAAAATACTAAAAACTAATACCATTCTTTTCAATAAGTTGATAACAAACATAAATCGTAATGATTATTATTTATTGCGAATTTCGAAAAGATGTATTATACTAGGTTCGCAAACTAAAACGTAATCATTACGTTTTGTGTCAAAACGATATTTTCTTCATAGAATTGGAGGAAATAAACTTGTAAAAAAGAAAAGAGGAGAATTTCATGCAAAAAAAATTAACTATGTTTTCATTTCTACTTATTTTTACTTTAATTTTTGCTGGATGTTCTAATAAAAAAGAAGGTGCAGTAAAAAAAGATGAGAAACTTTCTGTTTATACAACTATTTTCCCACTTGCTGATTTCGCAAAAAAAATCGGTGGTGACTATATAACTGTTAAAGCAATATATCCACCTGGTGCAGATTCTCATACATTTGAACCAAGCCAAAAACAAACAGTGAAAATTGCGAAAGCCGATTTATTCATTTATAACGGTGCAGAATTAGAACCGTTTGCTGAAAAAATGGAAAAAACATTACAAAAAGAAAATATTAAAATTGTAAATGCATCAAAAGGCATCGAACTGCGCGCAGCAACCGAAGATGAACATCATGATCATGGAGATGGACATAAAGAAGATGAACATCATCACGATAAAGACCCACACGTGTGGTTAGACCCTATACTATCGATGAAACAAGCTGAAAAAATCAAAAATGCTCTTGTAGAAATACAGCCTAATTATAAACAAGAATTCGAAAAGAATTTTGCAGCACTTCAAACTAAATTTACAGATTTAGATGATCAATTCAAAGCTGCTGTAGCAAATGCAAAAACGAAAGAAATTTTAGTTTCTCATGCAGCCTATGGTTACTGGGAACAACGCTATGGTTTAAAACAAATTCCTATCGCTGGGGTTTCAGCTTCTGATGAACCATCTCAAAAAGAGCTTGGTGAAATTACAAAAACAGTTAAAGAACACGGGTTAAAATACATCTTATTCGAAACGTTTTCTACTCCAAAAGTAGCATCAGTTATTCAGAAAGAAACTGGTACAAAAGTTTTACGCTTAAATCACCTTGCTACTATTTCTGAAGACGATGCGAAGAATAATAAAGATTACTTCACTTTAATGGAAGAAAATGTTAAAGTTTTAAAAGAAGCAACACAATTCTCATTAGTTGCAGAAAAACCTTCTGAAAAGCAAGAGCAAACAACTGAAAGTCATACACATAAAAATGAACACGATCACAGTCATAATCATAGTCATGCTCATGATAAAGCAACAGAAAGAATTTATGAAGGATATTTTGAAGACAATCAAGTGAAGGATCGACCACTCTCCGATTGGAAAGGAGACTGGCAATCTGTATATCCGTATTTACAAGATGGAACGCTTGATGAGGTATTTGCTCACAAAGCGAAACATAAAGGTAAAATGTCAGCCAAAGAATATAAGGAGTATTATAATGAAGGATATCAAACAGATGTGAACCGTATCGTGATTCAAGGAGATACTGTAACATTCTACAAAAACAAAGAAGAATATTCTGGCAAGTATATCTATGATGGATACAAAATTTTGACATATGATGCAGGGAATAGAGGTGTAAGATACATATTTAAACTAGCAGATAAAACAGAAGGAGTTCCTCAGTATATTCAATTCAGTGATCATGGTATTTATCCGAATAAAGCTGATCACTACCACTTGTATTGGGGTGACAACCGTGAAGCTTTATTCGATGAAGTTATACACTGGCCTACCTATTACCCATCGGATATGAATGGACATGATATTGCGCACGAGATGATGGCGCATTAAATTAGGAGTCACGATAATTACTTCTTTGAACAATATATAAAATTCAAAGATTATCAATCTAGAATTATATTTTTTATAGTAACAAATGATTTAATGAGATTAGGAGTATAAAATAACTAAATATTTAACGATAGTAAGAGCGTGTTTTAATAACAATTTTTAAAACACGCTTTTTTATATCTTTAAACCTTCGAAATGAATAAGCCTCATAGCGTGCCCCAATCCGAGATAATTGTCGTAAACGATTAGGATGTATACCTTTTGTATCAATATTTAACTTTAAGCCTTTTATATACTCTAAACGCTCAATTACTTTTAAAAAGGATTCTGGTGAAAATTGGCCAGGTATTTCTTTTAACCAAGCTAAATATGTTTTTGAAGAATTAGGCATAAAGTGAAGTAGACTGCTTATTTTTTCTTTTTGTAAAAGAGATAAAGGAGATGTTAGCGTTTTAAATATAATTTCTTCAGCTCTTTTACGTGTTTCCCATATTGCTCTTTCCATTACTGCCATTGAAGGAAGTATAACTTGCCAAGTGCGTAATTCTTGCAATGCTGTCTCAATGAGATATGTAGTATTCCCATTATTTAATGCATGAGATTGAAGAAATTTAGATAATCTTCGATAATCTGTAGTTGTAAAATTGCGCAAACTATATTCCTTTCGAATTTCTTCTACATGTTCATAACTTGTAGCTTCCCGCTGGGCATATAGCCCCCAGTCTTCTGTACTTGCACCAATTTGTCTCGCTACAAATTCTAAAACTTCGTTAGGAATGTGCTCAATATCTGATAAAGTCCAACCTAAATATCGTAAAACACTTAATTGCATAGCAAAACCTAGTCGATTATAATCCCTCCGATGACGATTAATGATTTGTTTATCGTGCTGACTGAAGGTAAAGTATGTACTTAAAGTCCATTCACTAATATCAGAGGGGATTTGCATATAACGCTTTCGTTCTTCTGCTGTAAGAAGTTCTCGTACTCTCACATACATAAGAATGCCTCCCCTTGCTATTTTTCATAAAACTATGCTCTTTTACTTTTGTTAGAATTTTAATTTTATTATCTCATAACCTTCGTGAGGTAGGAATAATGGACAGGATTCTAAATCGTGATAAGCTTGTCTATTTTATTTAGCTAATTGCCTCTTTATTGTTTTGATTGTTGTTATATGAAAAAACAATAAGGAAAGAGTTTATATAATTTTTGGGAAATGTATTTATTATCATATAATTAGCCATTTTATAAAAGAAGACACAAATGAAGGGAAAAGTGTTAGTTATGAAATCTAAACCATTAAAATCGGATGATTGTTCTACAATTGATTACGGGGATTTTCAATCACCTATTAAAATTCAACCTGATTGTGCTGTAGAAATGCAAGATCGAGGTGAAATAATACTTAATTATGATCGTACATTCATCTCCATAGAAGACGAAGGGGATACAATTAAAGTTCATAATGATGAAAGTGGTTTTGCTATTATTAACGGAAGAAATTTTCAATTAAAAGAATTTCATTTTCATGTAGGGAACAAAGAGGAAGAGCAACATGAAAGTGAACATGTTATAGAAGGTCATTGTTATAAAATGGAGCTTCATTTAGTACACACAAGTCAAGTAGGCAGAATAGCTGTGTTAAGTGTTTTTTTCAAAATTGGACGTGAAAACTCTGCGATCCAAACAATACTGAATAATTTAGATAAAAAAAACGTAGTAACAACTACAATAGATATTGATATTAAAGAATTACTACCACATGAGACCATATACTATCACTATCTAGGTTCATTAACCACAAGTGGATGTATTGAAAATGTAGAATGGTATGTATTTGAAACATCAATAGAGATTTCTCAAGAGCAGTATAATATATTTAAGACACATTATTCTGGTAATGTAAGGGAAATCCAGAATCTGAATGGAAGAAAAATACTCAAAAAGAAAATCAAGTTATTCCCCAAATAAGCATTTCAATAGTTATCCATAATAAACAAGAATTATATGCACTATGAATATTTATATAAATTTATGCCGTTCGAACTTGATTCTAATCGGCTAAATCTCCACCAAATGTATTTGTTGCACTAACATCACTAAATGTAGTTATGAATGGAGCCAAATCGATATAAATATAATTAAAACGAAAATAATCAGTAGATATTTTAGAGGTTCCATAACATACTCCTTTTAGACATTAGTATATGTGAAAGAGTGATAAAGCATCCATTTAGGTGCTTTATATTATGGAGAAAGATATAGTGGTATTAATGAACTCTCTTTATTCAGGAAAAATAAGTGAAATTATTAAGTATTGGGTTGAGAAAAAAAGAATACGTGGGTGATTATTAATACGCCGCAGATTCCTTTTCTTTAATACATTTAAAATGCAAGTTTTTATTTATTATTGAGCTTCTATAAATTTAAAAATACTTACCTTTAATCTCTTAACACTAATATCTCTTCTAAGTTCTATAAAATTCCGGATTTTCTTTTCATTAAACGATAAATAATATATGTAATGAAGACAAGACTTATTCATAGCATATTACATCGTTTGGTACACTAAGTAATTAAATATAGAAGTTTAATCTCAAACGAGGTAGTGGGTACTACCTCGTTTTTATTTTAAGTGTAAAAAGAGAGGATGTGTCAACTTTTTGAATAGAAGTAAATTTTTCGAAAAATAAAAACTATAACGTTTTACTATACGGTTTTCTGTATGCTATTATTTAGCTAATTTAAGTGAAGGGGTGACGGATCATTGGGAACCGATATCGAATCGGAGAGGTGGCAGAGCTGGCTCAGGTTTCGAAAAGAACCATTGATTATTATACGAATTTAGGCTTATTAGAAGCAAAACGTTCCAATAAAAATTATCGTTACTACGATGAATCGGCAGTGGATCGTTTGAAATTCATTGAAAAATGCAAACAATTAAATATGAAACTTAGTGAGATTATAAAAGTATTAGATAATCAACAAAATCAAACAGTATTAAACCATAAACTTGCAGGACAAGTGAATGATGTGTCGGGACATCTTCAACAATTAGAACATGAACTAATGCATTTGAAGCCTTTACTGGATAATCTGACAGAAGAGCAAAAGAAACTTTATATGAAGGGACTATCCGGTCAAGCAACGACACTGATTCAAACGCTTGTTTTATTTTTAAGTTAAAGGAAATTTTAATAAGTGGTCTGAAGTAAATGCTTCTTCAGGACTCAGTGGTGCTGAGGTAGCACGAAAAATTTTAGATAATAATGGACTGTATCATGTACCAATTGAAGTTGTCCCAGGAAGACTTTCAGATCATTATGATCCCACAGTTCGGGTGGTACGACTATCAGAGGATGTATACTATGGAAACTCTATTGCCTCTGTATCAGCTGCGGCACATGAAGTAGGGCATGCCATTCAACATGATCAAGCGTATGGTTTCTTAAGCCTTCGGCATAAAATGTTTCCTGTTGCAAATATTACACCATTTTTATTACTCGGTGGATCCTTTAGTTTCTAAGAAACTAAAGGTATTAGTTGGAAATATTGAATCTAGTGTTGGTAGCAGTTTTAATTGGTTTTACAGGCTTTTTCGTAGCAGCCGAATTTGCGATTGTAAAAATTAGAAGTTTGAAAGTTGATCAATTTGTATTAGAAGGTAAAAAGGGTGCCTTAGCAGCTAAAAAAGTAACATCAAATTTAGATGAATACTTGTCAGCGTGTCAATTAGGGATTACAGTGACGGCGATGGGATTAGGTTGGTTAGGTAAACCAACGATTGAGAGATTGTTACATCCTTTATTTGAAAGATGGGATATTAACTCTTCTCTCACAGGCATTTTATCTCTAGCAATTGCATTTACTTTAATGACTTATCTACATGTTGTAGTAGGTGAATTGGCACCCAAAACATTCGCGATTCAAAAAGCTGAAAAAGTGACATTATTACTCTCTACCCCACTTATTTGGTTCTATAAAATTATGTATCCATTCATTCGATTATTGAATGGATCAGCAAGAATGTTAACTCAATTATTTGGTTTAAAACCAGTATCTGAACATGAAGTTGCACACTCAGAAGAAGAGTTGCGCCTCATACTTTCAGAAAGTTATGAGCGTGGTGAAATTAACCAAGCAGAGTATAAATATGTAAATAATATTTTTGAATTTGATAATCGTATTGCAAAAGAAATTATGGTACCCCGTACAGAAATTATTGGTTTACACGTAGAATTAATACAATACAAAGTGAAAAATATACGCGTTATCCTGTATTTGGAGAAGATAAAGACGAGATTATCGGTATGGTGAATGTAAAAGACTTCTTTATTCGTTATATAAACAAGAGTACAGAATCATTTGATACAATTCGTCCGTACACACGTCCAGTTATTCAAGTAATTGAGACAATTCCAATTCATGATTTAATGTTAGAAATGCAGAAGAAACGTATTCCATTAGCTGTATTATATGATGAATATGGTGGAACTGCAGGTATTGTTACAATTGAGGATATTCTTGAAGAAATTGTTGGGGAAATTAGAGATGAGTATGATGAAGATGAACATGCTCCGATCCAACATGTGAGTGAAACTCATAAGATTGTAGATGGAAAAGTATTAATAAGCGAATTAAATGACTTACTAGATTTACATTTAGACGATAAAGATGTAGACACCATTGGTGGTTGGGTCATGATGCAGAATTATCATATGCAAGAAGGACAGTCTGTTGATTCCGAAGGATGTGAATTTAAAATTATTTCGAAAGACTCACATTATATAAAACGAATAGAAATTCAAAAAGCTAAAGAGCATGAACAAGAAGATGAAAGTAAGTAAACGGTAACAGAGTAGTTACCGTTTGGATTCTCTAATGAATAAAATAAATACATTATAAGAAAAAAGGGAGAGACAAAATGTTTAAAAAGATTTTGGCTAAATTCGGTAAAGGTGCAGCAACAGTAGATTTGCGTTTTAAAAACCCATCTTATTCTGCGGGAGAAACACTGCATGGAGAAGCTTGGATTGAAGGCGGTCAAGTTGAACAAAAAATGAATAGCCTTACAGCGGACTTCATGATGAGTGTTGTCACAAAACAAGGATCTGTTACACGTAAGGTAGCAACTATTCCATTGAACGGATCCTATAACATTCTTCCAGAGGAGTCCAAGGTAATCTCATTTTCTTATGATATCCCAAGAGATCTTCCTGTATCTAGAGGGGGCGTTTCTTACTATTTCGATACGCACTTAGGCATTGAAGGTGGCGTAGATCGAAAAGACTTTGATCGTCTTGTTATTGAAGCACCGGAAGACGTACAAAATGTTTTTTATGCATTGAATCGATTAGGGTTCCAAGAAAAATCTACATCGGGTAAATTAGATACATGGGGCCAAGAGTTTTCCTTTTTCCCAAGAGAATTATTTGTAAACGAAGTTGATGAAATAGAGGTTCGTTTTGCTTATGAAGAGTCAGGGATTCGCATTTGGATGGAAGTAGATTGCAGAACCAGACATGGGGAAATGGAAGCAAGACGTGAGTTTTTCATTGAACAAGATGTATTGAAAGAAAGTAGACAAATAGCTAATATTTTAAAAGATTATATAAATGAAATGGTAAATGACCCGCATGCTTATGCACAACCATTCTCATATCAAACACAACAAAACTATGATCATGCTCATCAGGGTAGTAACGGAGGTAGTCCAATTGCGGGTATGATTGGTGGTCTAGCTGTCGGCATATTAGGTGGCATGTTATTGAATGAACTAATGGATGGATTAGGTGCAGATGAAATGGTAGAAGAAGCAACCGAAGAATTAGGATTGAATGAGGAAGAATCATTTCTAGGTGGTTTCTTTGGAGATAGTGATGAAGAGTAAGATTATCTCTATAAAATATTAATATTTTTATTAACCCCTGACTTATGTATAAAGTCAGGGGTATTTTTGTTTCGTATAGAACAATGATATTCTTATATTTTTCGATAGTTCAAAATACTATACTCGCACGATTAGTTAAGCCAAGGTACATTCTTTTTATGTGAATTTTAAATTGAAGATTTGATATAATTTAAAGTTCATAGGTTTATACAGAATCGTTCTTAAATAATAAGCCTTGTGCGCAATATTGAATAATATCTCTTCTTTTAACAATACCTATAAAAATCCCATCGTCATCTATAACAGGAACAAAATTTTGTTCCATAGCTCTTGATAAAAGGTCTTCAATTTCCGCATTGATGGAAACTGGTTCATTTGTACGGTGTAAAGAAACTTCACTCAGAATAACTTGTTGAGTGTTATTAAAACTTAATGATGAAGTATTTTTGAGTTTCCATAATAAATCTCCTTCTGTAAGTGTACCTGCATATTCTCCCTCATTATTGACCAAGGGGATAGCTGTATATCGGTGGTATTCCAACTTTTCTAAAGCCTGGCGCATTGTTGAATTTATATTTATATAAACCAATTCACTTTTGGGTGTTAGAAAAAATGCAATGTTCATGCTATTGAATCTCCTTTTTATCGTTTTCCGACAGAAGACTCCTTCCTCAAAAATGTGAAGGTGTGAAACACCAATTTTAGGTGGGAGATGAATGTCGATTGGCATAAGCCAACATGTTTGTTATCATTTACTTGTACAGATTGCTCTTCGAAAACTGAAGATATGAGGTTGGTTGCAGAAAAACGTTGCAACCGTAAAATCTTCAACGTTCTATCGCCCCATGCTTGCCGAAGTTGCGAAAACCAAGCTAAAGTAGGGAGTGTGGTGCGTTAACGTACAAGATACTTATGTTCTCACCGTAGGGACTACGGGTAGAGCCTGCTAAGATAACCGGTGGATACACCGGTGTTCGCAGGAATCTCCCACTTCAAAAAATCCGTAAGGACGTTAAGTGGTGAGTAGTTCAAAGCTTATTTACTTATTATTCTTTATATTTTATTTGTAGATTATTTGAACGATTGGTTACTGCTTTAATGATTGAGTTCCCAACTATCAAAATCAGCATACTTTTTATATACATTCTCTATAACATTACCGTGCCAAATATTTTTATATTCAGGTCTCCCCATTTTAACGTTATACTCACTTATGTCACCATTTCTATTCTGCCACTCAGGATTTTCACAAGCATACCTGTAATTAAATATACGTGCCCTTTTTAATGTTTTAAATGTAATAGGGAAATGCTTTTCTTTACCATCTTTGCAACCAATTACTCGATATGCCTTACTTTGTTCTCCAACAGTTTTAAAATAGGGTTCTGTAAAATCTTGTATGATTTTTATATAAACCTCTCCCTTTCTAAGCGCTTTAGAAATATTATATAGCATAAAAAAGAATTTTATGGAAGTACTTTATTAAATATATAGTTTAATAATAAATAGCTAGTGTTGCTTTAAACTAAAGGATAAGCAAAAACATTGAATAGCCCCTTGTTGTTCTACAAGGGGTTAAATCTTTTTTTATAAATAGAGGTGTGACTTTATACATCTCCTTAAAGCTCAAATACGTGGATCCTGCCAGAAATTTAAAGGGAAGTGATTGCTTTCATGATATGCCTCAAATTCATACCCTTTTTCCTTTAACCCTTTTATGATGGCTGGTACGGCTGCAACTGCTTGAGGGTGAATATCATGCATTAATATAACTTCTTGGGACTTCTTTGCATTAGTAAGTACATTTTGAGCAATATTTATGGAAGCCGACTCTATAGGTACGTTATTATACTTCCAATCTAGGGAGTCAATTGTCCAATCCCATACTTTAAATCTACCATCTACTACCTTATTACGAAGTTCTTCATTTAATCCAGGCATAGAACCATAAGGAGGTCGGGTTAATTGTGGTTTTTCTCTAATAATGTTCGCTATTAAATTTTGATTTGTTGTCATTTCATTAACATAGTCACCATTTGTATATAATTTTTTGAAATCATGAGTCATGCTATGCATACCCACATAATGACCTTCTGTTTTTTCTCGTTTTACTAAATCAGGATATGCCTTTACATTCTTACCAGTTAAGAAAAAAGTTGCTTTTACATCCTGTTGTTTTAGTATATCCAAAAGCTCAGCTGTATATTTTCCTGGTCCATCATCAAATGTAAGATATGCAATTTTACGTATTTGACCGTTAAATTGGTTAGGTACTGGTTTGTTTATCTCTACGTTATGCTGCTCGCTTACAAACTGAATTGAGTTCTCTTGGTTTGTTACCCCTCTTGCAGGTGATGCAATTGATTGAATCACAAAATAAGTAATGACTACTAGAGCTACCGTTAGAATTGATATTACGAATTTTTTGGCCTGAAACCTTATTTTCACTCTCTATATTCCTTCCTCTACCAATTAGCAATAATTTGTTTAAATACAATTATACCAAATTACATCTGGTACCAAACAAATAGTATAATTTACCTTGTTTTCGAGTATTTCACTAATTAATAAGAAATGTATTTTTCTTAACCGTTTAAACAGGTATACCTATATACATGATAGTTCATATGTAAAAAGTAAGTTTACATCTTTTTATAATTTATTAAATACGTCAATACATATCCAATTAAAAACCCATTGAAATCAGCATATATGTATGATATCAATGGGTTTTTATGAGTTTAATATTTCGTATTTTTTGTAAAATTAATTGTTAGAAATACGTCTAAAATGACAAAAGTGAAAATTTTATCTCTAATTGATTTTAAATAAAATTCAAGTTTCTAATCTACTTACATTAAATCATTCTTTTATTTTTTGTATAGACAGGGTGTACCTAATGGTAGCATTAAATATTTAATGAAATTACATTAGCGATAGGATAATGCTTGTCTCCCTAATGCTTCCCACGATTGAATGAAAATCTCTTGGTTTACTTTGTGTGCTTTTTTCACAGTTAATGGGTCATTGATATAAATGTATTTGTCCTCCAAACCTACAATAACAACAGCATGTAAATCCAAAGGCGCTGTAATTTTTTTGTCATCATGTTTCCAAGACTCCCATCTATCTGGAAGGCGATAATCTCCTGTAGTCCATACTACTACAGGTTTACCGAGCTTAATTTGAGTTAACACAGTATTAAAGGTTTTTCCTGTTAAGTTTACTGTGCGATTTGGTAGATAACGTTCCATCAATTCTTGTAACGGTTGAACGTGGACAGCGTACCCCTTATTTTTTCCAGTTATATCTCCGACAAAACCTTCTTTAGGATCTCCCCATTGAATGATGTCTCCACTTTTATTTGTAGACAGTGGCGTAGGATCTTTTTTTATCTCGTTAGCTAAATCCATTTTATTAACTTTAATGCCTGCATGCTGTAATACCATCGCTAAGCTTGTAACTTCGCATCCATATTTTAATTCTGGCTTTTGTGATATAAGCGGCACATCTAAAATTATTTTTTTAGTGGCTGGAGTGGGGGCTGATTGCAAAGATTTACTTTTGGGCATAGAATGTGTGGTATTTTGAATCAATTTGTTATCTTCTTGTTTAACTTGTAATTTATTCTTTTTAAGCGAGGGTGTTTTTTCTGAACATCCCGCTAAAATTAAAACTAAGGCATACAAAGTTAGAAATCTTTTCATAGCATTCACCTTTTTAATAGTAATTACTTAATACCGTAATATTCCATTATCTAATATTTTTTAGAGGTATAGAACGTTTCATAAGCTTCATTTTATGTGGCAAAGTCCAATTACCTACGTGTGGTAAAAAGGAAGCCCACGCGCACCAATTAATAATTTGTGACTTTAAGTTACAGTTATAGTATAAGCGAGTTGAGGAGAGCTATGCTGGAATAAAAAGTATTAAAAGCTTTATTCTCAAAATTACTAATGAACCAAGGATATATCTGTCTAAAATGTTTCGTTAATCTAAATTCGATTTTCTAAATGTTTTAAATTTTTAAAATAGAGAAATGGATATTGAATGCTTTAAAAAAATAGGAAGAGAGTATATTTCTTTCTTTTTATACAAATTATTAAGGATAAAATACTTATGAAATCAGTAGGTATTATTAAAAGATTATAATTTGTTGAGGTGATTCAATATATGCCAAAGTTAGATGTAGAGGGATGTAGTCTTTACTACATAGTAAAAGGAGAAGGGACTCCTATCATTTTTATTCACCCGCCTACACTTACCTGTGAAAATTTTGAATATCAGATAAAAGAATTATCTAGAAATTTTAAAGTAATCGGTTTTGATGTTAGAGGGCATGGGAACAGTCAGAGTTCAAGTCAGCCAATTACATATTCACTAATTGCTAAAGATATGAAGAGTTTACTGGATTATTTGAATATAAAAAAGTCTTTTGTATGTGGGTATTCAACAGGAAGCTCAGTTGCCTTGGAATTTTTATTAACATACCCCGAAAATAGTTTAGGAGGAATTCTTATAGGTGGAATGTCAGAAGTTCGTCGAGGGTATTTGAAAAATAAGATTTCTCTTGGAGTCCAATTAGCGAAAGCAAGAGCAATTTCATTTTTAGCATTTGCTATTTCATGGGGGAATTCTAATACAAAAAAATTATTTAAAAGAATGTTTCGAGAAGCTCGGAAAGGTAATGCAAAAAATATCGAACAATATTATCGTTATAGTTTGCAATATAATTGTACAAATCGCCTTAAAGACATTCATCTACCTATGTTATTAGTTTATGGACAAAATGACAAAACTTTTTATAGTCATGCAAATTTACTGCATGAAGAATTACCATGTAATGAATTAAGATTTATTAAGGGTGCAAAACATCAAATACCAACAAAAGCGGCTACAGATTTAAATCAAATGATTGAGCAGTTTGTTTGTACTCATTCTAAGGTGCCTAAAGAAGTTCATAAATCATAAAGTATTATCTGAGATCTAAAAGGGATTTAAAATTAATATTTTCAAAAAGGATAACGGGATGAGATTTTTTTCTAAATTTAAAAATTATAATTAACAGTAGATTAATTATAAATGAAATCATGGAAACAGGGGATTTTAGGGAATAAAAGATAGAAAAGCAATTAATATACCTAATGGACAATGAAGATATGAGTTAAAAGAAGATAAATAAAAAATTAACAAGTGGAGATGTCGAAAAACTAATTGGAGTCACCATATGCAAAAAAGAGAATTGTACGTATTAAAAGAGATTAGCCGATTTCCTGTAATATAAGGAACCGGCTATCTGCTTTTTTATGGGGGTGTTGTGTTTTAATAGTGACAGTTATTAACAGTTATTAGTTTGAATTAATTTGTTTCTTTTGTGTGTTAGGTGTAATTTCATCAGCAAATTCCATATTTACCAAGTTTACTTTGGATGGAATAAATGTTCTTGTTTTAATTTAACGAATTTCCCGAAAGAATTCTCCTTCCTCAAGCGTGTGAAAGGCGTAGCCAAAAGGTTTTCCTTTTTATTTTGCCTCTGATATAATCAGTCTAATAAATTATAAAGGCTGGTATATAAGTGAAATTAGATAGTAATAACCATTCAGTATTCTTGTTGTATTATCACCTTGTGTTGGTCGTGAAATACAGAAGAAATGTGTTTGATGATGATATGTCAGACTATGCAAAAGATATGTTTGTCAGGTTATCCGAGAATTACAACATCACATTAGTTGAATGGAATCATGATGTAGACCATGTTCATATTTTGTTCAAGGCACACCCTAATACAGAAATGACAAAATTCATCAATGCTTATAAAAGTGCAAGTTCTCGACTT
>NZ_JBQAEF010000030.1:0-25097 GCF_051915185.1 Bacillus cereus group sp. MYBKT14-1
AATGATTGTCCTTTTCTTGCCATAAAAAAATCCCCTCCAGATAAAACAGTATTGAGTCCATCATATCAGATGGACTCTTTTTTTACTGTCTACCTATAGGGGATAATACCATTGACGGCTCTTTTTCTAGTCTGTAACACATTGATAAATAAAATATACTAAAACGAGTATACTTGCGGCGGAATACATGACATCTAAAGTCATCTGATCGCCTCCTTATTGTTGTTGTATTTTTATTGTATGAAATCTTACAATTTCATATTCAAGTGAAAAATATGTGAACGTTAACAAAATTGTAAAGTGCAAAAATTACAATCATTTTGTATAATAGAAGAAACCACCGTTATATAAAAAATAATGAGTGAAAGGGGAGGGAACATAAATGCCAAATTGGTTTAGAAAAACCTTAGTCGCATTAATTACCGTGTTTACATTTGGTTTAGTGACGCCTCCTTCCATATTACTTGATAATGCCAAAGCTGCGGACAAGCCTACGAGCACAGCTGGGCAACAAAGTTTGGAGAGCACGTCCTATACATATGAAGAAACGAATGACAGGTTAACCACCGATACTTTTATTACTTATGCAATGCAAGAAGCAGAGAAGCAGTCGATGCAAAAGTTTGGTACTAAAATTGGTCCAGTAATTGAAGATGAGTTTAAAGATGTAATATTACCGAAAATTGAAGAGGCAATTGCTGAGCTTGCTAGTGATGTACCAGAA
Organism: Bacillus cereus group sp. MYBKT14-1; assembly: GCF_051915185.1. Taxonomy (NCBI): domain Bacteria; kingdom Bacillati; phylum Bacillota; class Bacilli; order Caryophanales; family Bacillaceae; genus Bacillus; species Bacillus cereus group sp. MYBKT14-1. The sequence goes on from NZ_JBQAEF010000030.1 coordinate 725, forward strand.
GATTCACTACAATCATTAGCGATTTCTCAAAAACCAGCTGGTGGAAATAATGAGAAGATTTTTCACGTCTACGATACGAAATCTGGAAATGATTTATTGCGTTTCCATGTAAGAAGAGATCATCCACCGCAAGATGGTTATTATTTTAATTTCCATTACCACCGTTTTGATGATGGATACTCTGGACATCATGAGTTAGGAAATATTTATTGGAATACGAATGTACCACCGAAATGGTTGTCTTAAAAAGAACAAGAGAAAATCTTGTTCTTTTTTATTTTTATAGAAGGGACAGACAACTATGTTGTTGAATAACATAGGTTTAGAAAAAAGAAGCAAAGGGAGTATGGGAATGCAAAAATATATTGTTTTTGACTTTGATGGCACATTAGTAGATTCACAAAATATATTTGTACCGATTTATAATCAACTTGCTGAAAAACATGGGTATAAAGCAGTAAAGGAAGACGAAATTGAACATTTACGTAAATTAACGATGCCAGAGAGATGTAAACAACTTAATGTACCACTGTATAAACTACCGATATTAGCGTTGGAATTTTATAAATTATATCAGCCTGCTATAAAAAATCTCGTTTTGTTCCATGGGATGAAAGAAGTATTAGATGAACTACATAAAAAAGGCTACGGAATTGCAGTCATATCATCGAACTCAGAAGAGCATATTCGGGCGTTTTTACACAAGAATGGTATCGAAAATATTCAAGAAGTGTATTGTTCTAAAAATTTGTTTGGTAAAGATAAAATGATAAAAAGATTTTTGAAATCAAAAAAAATAACAGAGAAAGATATGTTATATGTCGGTGATGAACAGCGAGACGTAGCAGCGTGTAAAAAGGCTGGAGTGAACGTAATTTGGGTATCTTGGGGATATGATGTTATTGAAACAGTGAAAAAAGATGCACCAGATTACATGGTTCATAAGCCGATGGAAATTGTGCAAGTAGTACAAGGAGCGTATTCTTAATATGAATACACTGCGAGCAGGCATTCATCATATTGAATTTTGGGTAGCAAATTTAGAGGAATCCATTTCTTTTTATAATAAGTTGTTTTCCATAATTGGGTGGAGAAAGTTAAATGAAATAGCATATAGCACAGGAGAAAGTGAAATATACTTTAAAGAAGTAGATGAGGAAATTGTAAGGACGTTAGGGCCTAGACATATTTGTTATCAAGCTATTCATAGAGAAGTAGTTGAGGAAGTAGCAGATTTTCTTTCTAGTACGAAAGTGAAGGTAATACGTGGTCCAATTGAAATGAATCATTATTCGGAAGGTTACTATACGATTGATTTTTACGATCCAAATGGATTTATTGTAGAAGTTGCCTATACACCAAATGCAGAAATGTAAGGGGAATAGATATGAAGATAATTACAGCATGGCAAAACAATATACAAATAGTAAAAAATGCAGTGGATATTAAAGAAATTTCTAAAGGTTTTTCACCTGATAAGAAATATATAATTACGAGTGCGAATAATGATAAATATTTATTGCGGACAGGCGATATAAAAGAGTATGAAAGAAAGAAAATAGAGTTTCAAATTTTAAATGAAATGCAAAATCGTAGTGTGCAAGCACAAAAACCAATTGAAATAGGTTTGTTGGCAGAAGAAGGTTTATGCTATGGCATCTTTTCGTATTTAGAAGGGGAAGATGCGAAGAAGTTATTGCCTACGTATTCACCAAAAGAACAATATGATATTGGTATAGAGGCAGGGAAAGATTTAGCAAAAATGCATACATATGAAGCTCCTAATAATATACTTCCATGGTATGAAAGAGCAATGAAAAAACATAGTAAATATTTAGAGGCATATAAAACATGTGGAATAAACATAAAAAATGATGATAAAATCATAAAGTTTATTGAAGAAAATGAAATATATTTAAAGAACCGCCCAAATCGATTTCAACACGATGATTTTCACTTAGAAAATATAATTGTACGGGATGGAAAATATGTAGGTGTTGTTGATTTTAATGGCTACGATTGGGGCGATCCACTTCATGATTTTGTGAAAATTGCACTGTTTGCAAGGGACATTAGTATTCCGTATTCAATCGGACAAATAGAAGGATACTTTAATAGAAAAATACCAGAGGAATTCTGGAAATTATACACGGTGTACGTTGGTATGACAGTTTTCTCCTCAGTTGTCTGGACATTACGAGCAGCGCCGCATATGTTAGATGATATGTTAGAGCGCCTTACTATAGTTTTAGAGGATCATAATAACTTTGAGTTATCGAAGCCAATTTGGTTTCAATCAGATAAGATTGATATGAAATAGAAAAGGTAGGTGTGATTCGCACCTACCTTTATTTTTTACCATCAAAATACTTATTTAATTTTCTTAAATGTAAGCGGCTGAGTACTTAATGTAGCTGGTACATGTAACCGAAGGGATGGGAATTCACCACTTACATTCATTTCATAAGCGAATAATAAGCTCATTTTCATTTGGAATAAGTCAACTTTTGCAGAGAAGATGTCGTAATGATGATGCCCTAATTGAATATCCATTTCCATAAATTGTACATATAACGAATCATCTCGTTTGTATACTTGTAATGTTCCGTATGCAGGATGTTCAAAAGTACCAGTATAATCCTCTAACTTGTGCGAAGGTGTAGTCCCTTTAATTTGTTCAGGGAGGGATTCAGTTGCTTCTTTCATCATTTCCTTCATTTTTTTAGTATCTTCTACAGCACGTTTATGCCAATCAATGGATTCTAATTCAAGTAGTTCGTCATAAATTTGATTAGCGAGATAAGTAGGAAGTAATGTTCCTCCAGCATTCGTTAAAATGACAAGGCCTATGTTTTCTGTTGGTATGAATGAAACAAGCGCTGAAAATCCATCGATATTACCGCCATGATGAATCACTTTTTTACCACGATAAGCGCTAATAAACCAACCAAGACCGTAACTATTTAATGGAGATTCAGGGAGTGATAAAACCGGTTGGTCTGGAATTGAATTGTGTGGTGTATACATTTGTTGTAATAATTCAGAGGAGATTAATTCATGATCTCCAAATTTTCCTTCATTTAAGTGGAGAAGTACCCAATTTGCCATATCTTCAATTGTGGAATTAATACACCCAGCAGCGCCAACTGTATCGATGTTACGGAATGGAACTGCTTTTATTTCACCGTCATTTTCAATGTAAGGTAAAGCGTAATCATCTGTAGTTTGTGAATCGTTAACAGAGAAGTTTGTATGTCTCATATTTAAAGGTTCTAAAATATGTTCTGTAGTGTATTGCTCCCACGTTTGATTTGTAATGTTTTCAACAATGTAGCTAATTGTTGCATACATTAAATTGTTATATAGAAATGCAGTTCGGAACGGTGCATCAAGTGGTAAATGTTTTATTTTTTCAACGAGATCTTTTCGAGATAAGGAAGAACTGTACCAAAGAGCCTCATGACGACTCACTCCAGTTCGATGAGAAGCTAAATCCCGTCCTGTAACTTGTGAGCTAGCAAGTAGTTCAGATAAAGTAAAGTTAGGTATATAAGACTGGATAGGGGTATCCCAATTAAACTTTTTTTGCTGTGCTAACAAGCTTAATGAAAGTGTGCCAAATGCTTTCGTTGAGGAACCGATTGCGAATCGAGTATTCGGTGTAACAGCCTCTTTTGTTTCTATATTACGATAGCCGAAACCTTCTGAAATAATAACTTCACCGTCTTTTATAACAGCGACAGCAGCACCAGGAACATTTAAATCCTTCATCATTTTTTCAGCCGTTGTTTGTAAAGAAGTCATAACAGGCGTTTCAATTTTAGACATACTTCTAACCTCCAAATATAAATTTTGTTCTACCGCACTATACTTTCGGTAATAGAAAATGAAAACCTTTTTATATTTGGAAAGTTAATAATTTTGTAAGAATTAGCGCAAGAAATTTTATTAATTAGGATTATTAAATTTATCATTTTTCATGTTATGATAAATTGCATATACGATTGAAAGAAGGTTTTCCTACATATGAAACATGCTGAAAATGAATACTTAAATTTATGCCGCCATGTAATGGAACATGGTACGAAGAAAGAAGACCGTACAGGGACAGGCACTGTATCTGTATTTGGATATCAAATGCGTTTTGATCTAAGTAAAGGTTTTCCTTTATTAACAACAAAGAGAGTACCGTTTCGCCTTGTAGCAAGTGAACTGCTTTGGTTTATGAAAGGTGATACAAATATTCGCTATTTATTGCAGCATAATAATAACATTTGGAATGAATGGGCTTTTAAGAGCTGGGTAGAAAGTGATGAGTATACTGGTCCTGACATGACTGATTTTGGTCTTCGCTCACAACAAGATGAAGAATTTAAAGTACAGTACGACGAGCAAATGGAATTGTTTAAAAAGAACGTTTTAGAAGATGATGAGTTCTCAAATAAATATGGTTATTTAGGAGACGTTTACGGTAAACAGTGGCGTGCTTGGAAAACGACAGCTGGTGAGACACTTGATCAATTAAAAGATGTAATTGAAATGATTAAAAAAACACCAGACTCACGTCGTTTAATCGTTTCTGCCTGGAATCCAGAAGATGTACCAAGTATGGCCTTACCGCCTTGTCATACGCTATTCCAGTTTTATGTAGCAGATGGAAAGCTTTCTTGTCAGTTATATCAAAGAAGTGGTGACATATTCCTTGGAATTCCATTTAACATTGCAAGTTACTCACTACTAACACATTTAATTGCACATGAATGCGGACTTGAAGTGGGAGAATTTGTTCATACAATTGGTGATGCACACATTTATACAAATCATTTTGAACAAGTAGAAAAGCAATTGGCACGTGAACCACGTCCATTCCCGAAACTTACATTAAATCCAGATGTGAAATCTGTTTTCGATTTTGAAATGGAAGATTTAACGATTGAAGGATACGATCCGCATCCAGCAATTAAAGCACCGGTTGCAGTATAATTGTAGAGGAGATGAAAAAATGATTGTTTCATTTATGGTCGCTATGGACGAAAATAGAGTAATTGGTAAAGATAATAATTTACCTTGGCGTTTACCGAGTGAATTACAATACGTGAAGAAAACAACGATGGGTCACCCGCTTATTATGGGAAGAAAGAACTATGAAGCGATTGGTAGACCACTGCCTGGAAGACGTAATATTATTGTAACTCGTAATGAAGGGTATCATGTTGAAGGTTGTGAAGTTGTTCATTCTGTAGAAGAAGTGTTTGAACTATGTAAAAATGAAGAAGAGATTTTTATTTTTGGTGGAGCGCAAATTTACGACCTCTTTTTACCTTATGTAGACAAGTTATATATAACAAAAATCCATCATGCATTTGAAGGAGATACATTCTTCCCAGAAATAGATATGACAAATTGGAAAGAGATTTTTGTAGAAAAAGGTTTAACGGATGAAAAAAACCCATATACGTATTATTACCATGTATATGAGAAACAACAATAATAAAAAAGATTGATGTGAGAATTCGCATCAATCTTTTTATTTATATTCACCAATATAAGTTTATAGATGAGATTCGATAGTGCTATAATGATAGGTAGCATGTAAAAATGCTAAAATTTTCAAAAGTACTAATATAGAAAGAGGAGGAGAATCGATTGAGAAAGATATGGGGGATTCTTTTTCTTTGCTTAACATTCATGTTAGTTGGATGTGGTAAAGAAGAAAAACCACAAGAAGCGTTTGATACATATGTAAAAGCGTGGAATAAACAAAAATTTGCAGATATGTATGATCAACTATCAAAAAATGCAAAAAAAGATATTTCAAAGAAAGAGTTTACTGAGAAATATGAAAAAATTTATTCTGGTATCGAAGTGAAAGACTTAAAGGTAGAAACAGGGGAAGTAAAAGAAGATAAAAAAGATGAAGGCCCTGTTCCTTTTAAAGTAAGCATGGATACAGTTGGTGGTAAAATTACATTTGGTCATGAAGCAAAAATGGTGAAAGAAAAAGATGGAGATAAAGAATCTTGGAAAATAGATTGGACTCCTGATTTTATTTTCCCAGGCATGACGAAAGATAGTAAAGTGCGTATGCAGACAACACAGCCAAAACGTGGTGAAATATACGATCGTAATGGAAAAGGTCTTGCAACGAATGGGAAAGCTTCTGAAATCGGATTGATTCCTGAAAAGTTAGGCGATACTGCTCCGCAAACGAAAGAAACAGTAGCGAAGTTATTAAATATGTCTGTAGAAGAAATTGATCAAAAATTAGCTGCTAAATGGGTAAAACCAGGGTATCTCGTACCAATTGGAATTTTGCCTGAAGGGGCAACACAAAATACGTACATTGATTTACCAGGTGTTTCAACAAAACCTGTAAATGTTCGTACATATCCGTTAGGGGAAGCGGCAGCTCATCTGACTGGTTATATTGGAAAGGTAAATGCTGAAGATTTAAAAACGCTACAAAAGAAAGGCTATCAAGCTGATGACCCAGTTGGTAAAGCTGGTTTAGAGCAAGTATTAGAGGAAAAGCTACGCGGTAAAAAAGGTGGCCGTGTCTTTGTAGAAGATGCGCAAGGAAAAGAAATTAAAAACTTGGCAAAAACAGATGCTGTTGATGGAGAAAATGTAACTTTAACTATTGATAGTGTTGTTCAAGAAAAAACGTATAATGAAATGAAGGGCGAAGCTGGTTCAAGTGCAGCAATTAATCCGAAAAGTGGAGAAACAATTGCACTAGTAAGTAGTCCAGCATATGATCCTAATATAATTGCACGAGGGACATCGAAGGCACAACGCGAAGCTTGGAATAATGATCCGAAAAAACCAATGACAAATCGCTTTACACAATTGTCGGTACCAGGTTCTGTATTTAAACCTATTACAGCTGCAATTGGTCTTGAAACGAAAACAATTGATCCAAAAGAAGAGTTGAAAATTGAAGGATTAAAATGGACAAAAGATTCTTCTTGGGGTAATTACTATGTAACGCGTGTGAAAGATGCAAATCCGATTGATCTTGATAAGGCGATGAAATACTCGGATAATATTTACTTCGCACAAGAAGCTTTGAAAATCGGAAAAGACAAGTTTATGAGTGAAGCAAAAAAATTCGGATTCGATGAGAAACTACCAATTGAATATGGATTCCCTGCTTCTAAAATTGCAAATGACGGCATTAAAAATGATATTCAAATGGCAGATACGGGATATGGACAAGGACAAGTATTAATGACTCCTCTTCATTTAGCTTTAACGTATGCGCCAATTGTAAATGATGGAACGATTCCGTCACCGTATATTATTAAAACAGATAAACAACCAAAAGCTTGGAAAGAAAATGTAATTTCTAAAGGAAATCAGGATATATTAAAAACTGCAATGACGAAAGTAATTAATGATCCAGATGGTACAGGGAAAATTGCTAAAATTGATGGTATGACTCTTGCTGGAAAAACAGGTACAGCGGAATTAAAAGTATCAAAAGAGGCCGAAGGAAAAGAACTAGGTTGGTTCGCTGCATTTGATTTAAATTCGCCAGATATGGTCATTACAATGATGATTGAAGATGTAAAAGGTAGAGGCGGAAGTAATATTCCAGCTGAAAAAGTAAAACATGTATTTCAAAAATAATATGTAATAGAAGGCTATCTCTATAGGTTGTAGAGGTAGCCTTTTTATATGAAAGAGTTTGTAATATCTGTATACTAAATTTTAAGGAAACAAAGTAAATCATTAACTTACGAAAAAAAAGTAGCTATTTTTTATTGACATTGATTAAAACTTTTTATATTATACTTACATAAGGTAAGTTATTAACTTTTAAAAAACAAATCTTGAATTAAAGATAAAGAGAAAAAAGGGAGAGAATACAATGACAAAAGTACTATTTATTACAGCAAATCCAAATTCAGCAGAAGGTTCTTTCGGAATGGCAGTAGGGGAAGCTTTCATCGAAGCTTATAAAAACGAACATCCACAAGACGAAGTTGTAACAATTGATTTATTCAAAACTACAGTACCAGCAATTGATGCGGATGTATTTGCTGCTTGGGGTAAATTTGCAGCAGGTGAAGGCTTTGAAGCTTTAACTGAAGTTCAACAACAAAAAGTAGCAGCAATGAACACAAACTTAGAAACATTTATGAATGCAGATCGTTATGTATTCGTAACTCCAATGTGGAACTTTAGCTATCCACCAGTAGTAAAAGCATACTTAGATAACGTAGCAATCGCAGGTAAAACATTCAAATATACTGAAAATGGTCCAGTCGGCTTATTAGAAGGTAAAAAAGCACTTCACATTCAAGCAACAGGTGGCGTATATTCTGAAGGAGCATACGCAGCTGTAGACTTCGGTCGTAATCACTTAAAGACTGTATTAGGATTTGTCGGTGTGAATGATACTGAATATATTGCAGTTGAAGGCATGAATGCAAACCCTGAAAAAGCACAAGAAATTAAAGAAGCAGCAATTGCTAATGCTCGTGAATTAGCAAAACGTTTCTAATATAGAATGCTTAAAAAGTCCGAACACTTGCTGTTTGGACTTTTTTTCTTCTTTTTCCTTCGTTTGTCTAGTATAATGAAGGTCGGAATGATAATAGGTGGGGGTTCTGTATGATTCAAACGTTTTTTAAAATCTTTTATTTAATTTTAATCGTAATTGCGATTACACCGAGAATGTGGCGTCTTAAAAGACAAGTAAATACGATGGCGCCAAAAGAAAAAGACAATGCTGTGTATAAAACGACAAATTGGTTTGGTAAGAAAATGGTACGTGTAGCTGGAGGGGCAGTAGAAGTGAAAGGACTTGAAAATGTTCCGAAAGACAAGCCAGTACTAGTTGTAAGTAATCACCAAAGTAATATGGATATCCCTGTTTTACTAGGTTACTTAAATAAACCAATTGGATTCGTTTCAAAAGCAGAGATTAAAAAGTTCCCAGTTGTACCAACTTGGATGGAACTGATGAATTGTGTATTTATGGATCGTAGCGATCGTCGTCAATCTCTTCAAGCGATTAAAGATGGAATTGAACTATTAAAGAATGGACATTCTATCGTAATTTTCCCTGAAGGAACGAGAAGTAAGGGTGGCGAAGTTGGAGAGTTTAAGGCTGGTAGTTTTCATCTTGCAGTAAAGTCAGGTGTAGCAATTTTACCTGTAACGTTAGATGGTACATATAAGATGTTTGAAGCAAATGGAAATCGTATGAAGCCAGCTCATGCAACAGTAACAATTTCTAAGCCGATTACACCTGAAGATTATGCGAATATGGACATTAAAGAATTAACGAAGCATACACAGGAAGTTATTGCATCACAATTACATAAGTAATAAAAAAGGATTCAGCTTATCGTAAGCTGAATCCTTTTTATTATGCTGTAGGTAAGACATAAAAGAGTACACAGAAGAACATCATCGCACTACCACCTAAAACGAACAGGTGCCATATGGCATGGTTGAAAGGTAGCTTTTCCCAAAGGAAGAATATAGCTCCGACAGAATATAAAATGCCACCTGCTAAAAGTAGTGAAAAACCATGTCCAGTTAGATTTTCATAAAGTGGTTTAATAGCAACGATTATGAGCCATCCCATTATGATATAACATAGCGTTGATGCCTTAATAAAGCGACGTACAAAGAAAATTTTGAAGACGATACCTCCGATTGCTAGTGTCCATATTATAGCAAGCAACGTCCATCCTAATGGGCCACGAAGTGTAATAAGTAGAAAAGGAGTATACGTGCCAGCAATCAATAAGTAAATGGCTGAATGATCTAAAATAGTAAATATTTTTTCTACTTTAGGATGATGAATGCTATGTAGCAATGTTGAAAACAAGTACAGTAAGAACATACTTACACCATAAACAGTAAATGCAACTACGGCTGATGCGGTACCGTGCTTAGAAGCATGAATAATCAATATGATTAAGGCAGGGATGCTTAAAATGGCACCGATACCATGTGTAATTGCATTTGCAATTTCTTCTTTTACAAATTGGGTCATTCGTGTCATTTTTTCAGTCATAATGCAAATCCTTTCTACTATCATAAAATAATATGTCATTTCCCTTACCATATCATACACAAGAGCAATAGAAAATGAAATTTGTATAATTGATTATATTTTTGAATTTTTTTGACAAAAGACAATGGATTTGTTGACGTTTTCAAACTTTTTTGACAAAATAAAATTATGTAATAGTAGGACAAGGAAACTACTAATAAAGGGGATGGGGAAATGTTTTCAAATATTGGCTTTCCAGGGTTAATTTTAATTTTAGTAGCAGTACTCATTTTATTTGGACCTAAAAAATTGCCGGAAATCGGGAAGGCTTTAGGGGAAACGTTAAAAGAGTTTAAAAAATCAACGAAAGAATTGACAGATGACGCATTTCAAGAAAAGGAAAAGAAAGAAAAAATGTAGTGTATTTTCCTTATAATGGATAAATAAAGTGTGGTGAACGAGATGGAAAATCGGGAAATGAGCGTAGTAGAACATATTGTTGAGCTTCGAAAAAGAGTAATATATACGGTGTTATCCTTTGTACTATTTTTAATTATTGGATTTACTTTTACAAAGGATATTTATTTTTGGCTTGTAAAAGATTTACCAATGAAATTAACTGTTCTCGGTCCAAGTGATGTATTGTGGATTTTTTTCTCGATTGCTACAGTATTTGCTATCGTTTGTACAATTCCTTTTGCTGCTATACAAATTTGGTTATTTGTAAAACCGGGTTTACATCCAAATGAACAAAAGATGACAATAATGTATATACCGGTATTGTCTATATTATTTATTGCAGGTTTATGTTTTGGATACTTTATTGTAATGCCGTTTCTATTTCACTTTTTAACTACGATAGGTAATGAAATGTTTAATACGATGTTTACGACAGAAAAGTATTTCCATTTTGTACTTAATTTAACAGTTCCATTTGCTGTGATTTTTGAATTGCCAGTCGTTGTAATGTTTTTAACTAGTATTGGAATACTTACGGCGGAATTTTTAATAAAAATAAGAAGGTATGCTTACGTAGCATTAATTATCATTGCATCTTGTATATCACCGCCAGACTTTTTATCTCATAGTTTAGTTGCAGTGCCGCTTATTTGTATTTATGAAGTAAGTATTGCGTTATCAAAGGTTGTTAGTAAGAGGAAAAAGAAAAGAGAAGAAATGCAGTCGAAAAGTGCCTCGTTATAAAGGCACTTTTTTATTTATTTGTTATACTATAGCTATAAACGTATACAATATATAGAAGAAAAAAATTATAGAATCTCCAAAATTTAGACAAACTTTGCGCTTTTATAAGCTTATACTAAATGTATTAAACAATTGATGGATAATGAGATTCCCGTCTCAGAGATATTTAGGGCGGGAAGGTGAATTAGGTGGAGATGAATAGAGTATAAATCTTCTAGCCATAAGGACTACAGAAATCATATAAGTCTGATTTTACTCCACTTTAAACAACGTGTTACAGCGCAAAGTAGAGGAAGTTCAAAAATCCAATGAAAAAGAGGATTGATATTGTGATTACGAAAAGTTTTTATTTCACTCATTCAACAGGGGATTGCATTAAAATATTCGAAATCCCTGTCCTACAGGCACAGCATCCATTATCGTTTCTAATTCAGTCTCGTCTTCAATTATTTATTGCAAAAATTCAAAAACAAAAACACCCAAGATTTTCGTATTCTTTCCGTGAATATTTACAAAATTGTTTGAAGTGGAATGATTATTTAAATGTATATAAAACAAATACCCTTGAAAAAAATGCATGATACGAAGTACGGACAGGGTTAGTAAACTCTGTCTTTTTCATTTTAGATATGAAAATATAATTAATTTGATGAAATTTCGTTCCAAATTGTTGAAAGCAATGGGAATACTAGTATAATAACAAGGAGAGCGTATTGGAAAGGGAAGAAGTATAGTATGCAAAAAATTAAAATTGTAACAGATTCAACGGCAGATTTATCACAAGACGTAATCGAAAAGTATGACATTCATGTTTTACCATTATCAATCTCTGTAAATGGACAAACATATTTAGATCGCGTTGATTTACAACCTGACGAATTTATTGAAGAAATGATTAAATCAGAGGAATTACCAAAAACATCACAACCAGCTATGGGTACATTTGTAGAAATGTATGACAAGCTAGGGGAAGATGGAAGCGAAGTCCTTTCTATCCATATGACAAGTGGAATGAGCGGTACTGTAGCAACTGCAAATAGCGCTGCATCAATGACTGATACAAAAGTAACAGTTGTTGATTCTCAATTTATTACACATGCTTTAGCATATCAAGTAATTGAAGCTGCAAAAATGGCAAATGACGGACGCTCACTAGAAGAAATTTTAAAACGTGTAGATGAAGTAAGAAAGAATACTCGTTTATATGTAGTAGTGGATACATTAGAAAACTTAGTGAAGGGTGGACGTATCGGTAAAGGAAAAGCGTTTATCGGTTCTCTACTTAATATAAAGCCAATTGCTAGTCTTGAAGACGGTGTTTATAATCCTGTAACGAAAGTTCGTAGCCAAGGCCAAATTGTAAAAACATTAGCTAAGTTATTTGAGCAAGATACGGCTGGAAAAGTCGTAAAAGCTGTTGCAATTCCGCATGCGAAAGCAATTCCTTTAGCTGAAAGTATGAAAGCGGCGGTTGAAAAAGTAAGTGGATTTGCTCAATCAGAAATTTTCTATACAACGCCTATTATTAGTACTCATACAGGTCCGGGCGCAATCGGATTTATGTATTTAGCAGAGTAATAAAAAAGCTACTTGAAAATATATTTCAAGTAGCTTTTTTATGTAAATAGAAAGTAAGAAATAAGAAGAGCTACACAGGCACTACCGCTAATGATATAGCGAGTCTGTAAATATTCATTCATAGAAAACACCCTTTATCCCGCTATTTGTGGACAGTAAAACTCTCTACCTCAAATTTAGCTGGAGCAAAGAGGTTAGGTAGCGGGCTGCCCGTAAAAGCTTGATTGGTGAAGGCAAATAATCAGTGGGGATGAAGAAAACCCACTAATTAAAGTTTCACTATAGGATTTTCTATATTATATGTTGGATATAGAAAATCAGTCATTACGTTACACATGTAAAGTTTCAATTTTTTCGTTTATTTGCTTATTATTTGTTGCGTTACTATAAATAAAAGTTTGACCTAAAAAGAGTACATGCAGTTGTTCCCACGGTAACATGCGCAAATTCCAATTATTTCGAAGTCTAGTTATTGCTTCACGAGGTGTTTCATCGGCGAGTGCAAAAGCTCCGTAATGCATTGGTATAAAATGCGTAGCGTTTAAATCTAAATAAGCTTGCACGGCCTCTTCAGGTGAAACATGAGATACTTTCATAAACCATTCTGGTTCATAAGCGCCAATGGGCATAAGAGCAATATCAATTAAAAAGCGTTCACCAATTTCTTTGAAACCTTGGAAATAGCCACTGTCACCACAAAAATATATGGTTTCCATAGTCGTTTCATTATCAATAATCCATCCACCCCAGTGAGACGTATTCATATCAAATAAGAATCTTCTCGTCCAGTGCTGAGAGGGTACGAAGTGAAAAGAAACTTCGTTAATTATCGTACTTTCCCACCATTTATACTCTTCTACATGTTTAAATTTCTTACGAGTAAATAATTTTTTTAATCCAATAGGTACAAGATATAGAACATCATCATTCAACTGACGAAGAGTTGAAAAATCTAAATGATCATAATGACCATGTGAAATAAGGACAATATCAATTTTAGGTAGTGCTTCTATAGAGAGTCCAGGTTCTGTAAGTCTTGGAACTAGCTTTAATTTATTAGCCCATACTGGATCTGTTAATATATTAAGTCCATTCGTTTGGATAAGAAAAGTGGAATGCCCAATCCATGTGATAGTCGTTTTTTCAACATTACTTTGCAAAAATGCACTTTGTTTAACGGGTGATTGTTCTACTAAGAAAGAAAAATCTTTTTTGTTTTGCTTTCGTTCTTTACGCCAGCGTAAAAAAGAGCGAATTGATTTTTTTGTACTAACATTATCCATATTTTCATAGCGCTTTGCCATGAACATCACCTCATTTAAAATCGTTGTATTTGTATTGTACCGAAATGTTGTTAAGGAATACAGTGTAAAACATGGATTAATGTTTAAGGAATTGTTAAAAAATAGGGAGAGGTATTTACAAAAGTAACAATAAAAATTAGTTTTATCACTTTTATTTAGAGAAAGAATAGTAAAAAAATATATTTTGTCTAGTAATTCGCTTGAAATAAAAAAGTAACATACGTAAATTCGTACGATTTCGTGAACAAATGTAGTAAACAATTTTCTCGTAGTGTTAACTTTTGTTATTATAAACATAACCTATTTAAATTTAGGATAGAGAAAAGAGGTTTATAAATGAAGCGTTATCAAAAAATAATTGGTCTTATGGTTGTATTTTGTCTCTTTGTACTTGCTGGATGTAGTGAATCAGGTTCAAAGCTTCGTAAACCATTAAATTGGGATTTAGAAACCTTCCAATTTACAAATCAAGATGGAAAGCAATTTGGTACAAAAGATTTAAAAGGGAAAGTTTGGGTTGCAGATTTTATGTTCACAAATTGTCAGACAGTTTGTCCACCAATGACTGCAAATATGGCCAAGCTTCAAAAGATGGCAAAAGAAGAGAAATTAGACGTTCAGTTTGTTTCATTTAGTGTAGATCCAGACCTTGATAAGCCAGAAAATCTGAAAGCTTTTATTCAAAAGTTTACAGAGGATACTAGTAACTGGAATTTATTAACGGGGTATTCGTTAGAAGATATTACAAAGTTTTCAAAAGATAATTTCCAATCACTTGTAGATAAGCCGGAGAACGGTCAGGTCATGCATGGTACATCATTTTATTTAATTGATCAAAACGGAAAAGTAATGAAAAAGTATAGTGGCATTAGTAATACGCCATACGAAGACATTATACGTGATATGAAGCGATTAGTGGGTTGAAAATAAGGGTGCATAGCACCCTTATTTTTTTGCATTAGTCTATCGATAAAATGTCATGTTGCTGGGGAAGTTTCGGCGCCCGAATTTCTAATACGCCGTTTTGATAAGAAGCTTTTGCCGCTTTTTTATTAATTGAATACGGCAATTTAATCAATCTTGATGCTTCTGAAATGGAACGTTCTCGGCGATAATAGTTATGGGATGTTTGTTCTTCTTCCTCTTCAAGTATCTCTTCTTTTACAGAGACTTTTAAGTATTCACTTTGTATTTCAATTTGGATTTGTTCTTTTTGTATACCTGGTAGTTCAGCTGTAACAACGAGTTCTTCACCAACTTCATATAAATCTACAGGGAATGTTAATAAACGGTTTCCTTTTTGGAAAAAATGATTTAAATCAGCGATTACATTGCGAAGAGGTGTTTGCTCGAAGAAATCATCAATTTGCTTTAAGTAATTACGAACCGGTGGGCGAGAAGAATCTTTTTTTTCTTCACTCATGGTATTCCCTCCTAGAAATCAATTTGCAATATCATATGACAAAAGCGGAGAAAGGTGAGTGCCTAGTTTTCATGTTTTCATAAAAAATTGTTAAAAATGTGAAATGGAGTGATTTTTTTATAGTTTTTGGTCGCCATATTCAGTTGATTATGCTAGTATAAATAGGGTTGATATAGTAGTATAGAGACAGAATGAAAACTGAAAGAGGGTAAGAAGTATGTGTGGTTTTGTAGGATGTTTATGTGAAAACCCTAGAGAGTTTTCAGAAACAGAAAAACATCAATTTGAAAATATGAACACGATGATTTTCCACCGTGGTCCAGATGACGAAGGATATTTTCGTGATGAACATGTACAATTTGGCTTCCGCCGTTTAAGCATCATTGACTTAGAGGCAGGACATCAGCCGCTAACTTATGAAAATGATCGATATGTAATTATTTTTAATGGTGAAATTTACAACTATGTAGAATTACGTGAAATGTTACTTGAAAAAGGTGCAACGTTTGCAACGCAATCTGATACAGAAGTTATCATTGCATTGTATGCACATATGAAAGAAAAATGTGTAGATTACCTTCGTGGTATGTTTGCATTTATGATTTGGGATCGTGAAGAAAAGAAACTTTTCGGTGCACGTGATCACTTCGGTATTAAACCTTTATACATCGCACAACAAGGTGATACTACATTCTTCGCATCTGAGAAGAAAAGTATTATGCATGTGATGGAAGATAAAGGCGTTAATCCAACGTCACTACAACATTACTTTACGTACCAATATGGTCCAGAGCCAGAAACTTTAACAATTGATGTTAATAAAATCGAGCCTGGTCATTATTTCGTAAAAGAAATCGGTAAAGAGATGGAAATCCATCGCTACTGGAAACCTTATTTCAACGCTTCAAGTGCAACGAAAGAGGAGCATATCCAAGCAATTCGTGATGTGTTATATGATTCAGTAAAAGTGCATATGCGTAGTGATGTACCAGTAGGTTCATTCTTATCTGGTGGTATCGATTCATCTATCATCGCTTCTATCGCAAGAGAAATGAATCCAAATCTTTTAACATTCTCTGTTGGTTTTGAGCAACGTGGTTTCAGTGAAGTTGATGTTGCGAAAGAAACTGCTGAGAAATTAGGCGTTAAAAACCATAACGTATTCATTTCAGCGAAAGAATTTATGGATGAGTTCCCAAAAATCATTTGGCATATGGATGATCCTTTAGCTGATCCAGCAGCTGTACCATTGTACTTCGTTGCGAAAGAAGCACGTAAACATGTAACAGTTGTTCTTTCTGGTGAAGGCGCAGACGAGCTATTTGGTGGTTATAACATTTACCGTGAGCCAAACTCACTAAAAATGTTCTCTTACATCCCTAGTCCAGGTAAGAGCGTTCTAAAAGCATTAAGTGGTGCTCTTAAAGAAGGATTTAAAGGTAAGAGCTTCCTAGAGCGTGGATGTACACCAATTGAAGAGCGTTACTATGGAAATGCTAAAATCTTCCGTGAAGAAGAAAAAGCTGAATTAATGAAGTATTACAATGAAAGTGTTAACTATATGGATATCACGAAACCATTGTATAACGAGATTAAAGATTATGATGATGTAAGTAAAATGCAGTACATTGACATGTTCACATGGTTACGCGGTGACATTTTATTAAAAGCTGATAAAATGACAATGGCAAACTCATTAGAACTTCGTGTACCGTTCTTAGATAAAGAAGTATTCGATGTTGCATCTAAAATTCCAACTGAATTTAAGATTGCTAACGGAACTACGAAAGCTATTTTACGTGAAGCAGCACGCGGAATCGTTCCAGATCACGTATTAGATCGTAAAAAACTTGGATTCCCAGTACCAATTCGTCACTGGTTAAAAGACGAAATGCATGATTGGGCTATAAATATTATAAACGAAAGTAAGACAGAGCATTTAATCGACAAACAGTATGTATTAAACTTACTGGAAGCACATTGTGCAGATAAAGGCGATTATAGCCGTAAAATTTGGACTGTACTTGCGTTTATGGTATGGCACCAAATTTATGTTGAGCATAAATACGATACGAATAAGTTCCATGAAGAAACAAAACGTGCGTATAGCTTAGTTTAATTAGAAAAACCTTAAGATCGCATACGGTCTTAAGGTTTTTTTCATAAATAGGAAGTATTATTGATACAATAATAGTAAAAGGATGGACAACATATGATTACGTTTGAGAAAGTTACTGTAGAAAATGAAAGCGTTGTTAAAGAAATGTTTAAATCGCATAGTTTAGGTGAGAAAAAGGTACAGTACTGTGTGAAAGTTGATGATACATATATTGGTGTAATAGATTATAGTGTACAAGAGGAACGGGCTGTTTTATCACAGCTAATTATTCATTTTGATTACCAAGGTTACGGTTATGGTACAAATACGTATTTTACATTTGAAGAAATGATGAAACAAAGAAATGTGAAAGAAATAAAAGTGCTACAAGAGAAATTAACAGAAAAGGCGAAGTCTTTCATAGAGAGTTTTGGTTTTACTTCAGAAGATGAAGAGTATGTAAAGAAAATATAACGATGATTATTTATGCGATACAATAAATATAAGGCAGGTGGATGTATGACGATGACTTCTGGTCTTGTATTAATTGGAGGGTGCTTTATAGTAGCAGAATTATGTCATATAATCATTCGGAAAAGAATGATTAAGAAAAAAAAGCCGTATGAATTACAATACGTCCCTGTCTTTTTCATTATGTTTTGCATGCTTAGTACATTACAAAATCTAATAAACTTTCCACCACTTGTAAATGTTTTTTTAAAGTTCGGTTTACTTTATAGTGGTGTTGGAATAGCACTTTTATTTATTTTATTTTGCATACGTTATGTTCACTATCAATCGTATATATTTATTTTAAATTGGTTAAAGCAAGATGATAGAAACCGCCTTACATAAGGCGGTTTTTTTATTTGCAATTGTAACAGAATTTGTACATTTCACATAAAATAGGACGAGTAGAAATGCAAACATATTACAAGAAAGGAGCGGGGCAATAAAATGAAACTTGTTATAGACGCAGGGCACGGTGGATATGATTCTGGTGCTGTTGGTAATGGTTTAGTAGAAAAAAACTTAACACTTCAAATTGCTAGACGCGTTCGAGACATTTTAACGGTAAATTACCCAATTACAATTAAAATGACACGTGATAGTGATGTGTTTATTTCTTTATCTGAACGTGCTAATATTGCTAATGCTTTCAGTGCGGATTATTTTATTTCATTTCATATTAATAGCGGCGGGGGTACAGGTTTTGAAAGTTATATTTATAATGCGTTATCCAATAGCAGCACTGCATATGCAAAGCAACAAAAAATGCATACAGCTGTCAATCCTGTATTAACAAAATATGGTCTTCGTGATCGAGGAGCAAAAAAAGAAAATTATGCGGTATTAAGAGAAACCGCAATGGATGCAATTTTAACTGAGACTGCTTTTATTGATACAGCTTTTGATGCAAATTTATTAAAAAATCCACAATTTATTGAAGATCTAAGTCAAGCGTATGCAAATGGAATAGCAGCTATTTTTGGAGTAACTCCAAATCCACAACCTCCTAACCCACAACCGACACCTCAAACGAAGGGAATCGCTTATGTTCTTGGGAAAAATGTAAATTTAAGAAATGGTCCATCAACTTCTTCCTCAGTTATTCGTCAATTAAATTCTCCAGAATCTTACGTTGTATATCAAGAAAGTAATGGATGGCTAGATTTGGGGAATGGACAATGGGTGTATAATGATTCTTCTTACATTAATTTTGTAAAGACAAGCAATAGTGATGGAAGCCCGATTGGGGTTGCATATATACAAGGGATGAATGTAAATTTAAGAAGTGGTCCATCAACTACATCTGCAGTTATCCGCCAATTAAATTCTCCAGAATCTTATTTAGTATATATAAATGAAAATGGTTGGTTAAACCTTGGGGGAAATCAGTGGGTATATAATGACTCAGCGTATATTAAGTATACTCAATATTAGGAATTGAAATGATAGTGCAATATGGATGCGTATCCTTGTTATGTATAACAAGGATACGCATTTTAATAACAACATTTTTTTCATACTTATGCACTATGTTTTAAAAAGAAACATTAGAAAAGCGGATAGAATCTAAATAGTATATATTAAAAAAGTTTTCTGATATACATTGACAATGTATGTAAGATACATTAATCTTTAAATGTTAATGATAATCGATTTCATCTAGGGAGGACATATGATACATACTAAAAAACTAATTATGTTCTGCATTATGATACTCATGGTTGTAATTGCAGGATGTAGTAAAGAAGAGAAAAAAGAAAATAATATATCAGCGAAAGCAAAAGATTCATATACGGTAAAGCATGCAATGGGTGAAACGACAGTAAATGGTACACCTAAAAAAGTTGTTGTTTTAACAAATGAAGGCGCAGAGACTCTCCTAGCTGTGGGCGTAACGCCAGTGGGGACTACGAAACCACGTGCTGGTGATGAATGGTATCCTCATTTAGCGAAAGAGTTAAAAAACACGGAAGTTGTAGGAACTGAACGTGATATTAATTTAGAAGCTGTAATGAAGCTTAAGCCAGATTTAATTATCGGAAATAAAATGCGTCATGAAAAAATATATGATCAGCTAAAAGAAATCGCACCAACTGTTTATGCAGAAACATTACGCGGTGATTGGAAAGAAAACTTTACACTTTATACAAAAGCTGTAAATAAAGAAAAAGAAGGGCAAAAAGCTCTTGATGATTATAAAAAACGCATTGAAGGAATGAAAGAGAAGTTAGGCGATAAATTGAATTCTAAAGTTTCTATTATTCGTTTCGTGCCAGGTGATGTTCGTATTTATCAAAAAAACTCATTCTCGGGCGTTGTTTTAAATGATATTGGATTTAAACGACCACCATTACAAGATAAAGATGATTTTGCGATAAAAGGAATTACAAAAGAGCAGATTCCAAATATGGACGGAGACTACTTATTCTATTTCACGTCTGATAAAGATGCAGATAAGAATAATGAAGGAATTTCGTTAGCGAAGGAATGGACAGAAGATCCACTCTTTAAGCAACTACAGGCTTCTAAAAATAATAAAGTATTCCAAGTAGATGAGGTAATTTGGAATACAGCAGGCGGTATTAAAGCTGCGAACCTTATGTTAGATGATATTGAAAAATATTTCCTTAAATAAATGATAAAATACATCACTTTTACGAAGTGATGTATTTTTAGTTTGTAAAAATACAGAAAATTCCTTCTTTCAGGGTGTCATAAGTTGTACAATAAAATCAATCATGTGATAAAGGAGTGGGGAAGAATGAAAGCTACTCATAAAGATTGGATCTTGTTTAATGGGAGAATGATTAATACGAAAGAAGAACAGCCGATGGTAGCATTAGAAGATCGAGGCTTCCAATTTGGTGATGGGATTTATGAAGTATTTAGACTATACGATGGCAAGCCTCATTTATTAGATTTACATTTAGAACGATTCTTTAACTCTATGGCAGAAATAAAACTAATTCCACCATTTACGAAGGAAGAATTAGTAGAAGAGTTATATCAAATGATTGAAAAAAATCAATTTCAAGAAGATGGGAATGTATATTTACAAATATCAAGAGGTGCACAACCGCGCAATCATGTATATGAATCAGATTTACAACCGACATATTTTGCAAATCTTGTTTCGTTCCCAAGACCAGTTGCTTCAATGGAGGCAGGGATTAAGGTGACAGTAGAAGAGGACATCAGGTGGAAGTTTTGCCATATAAAATCTTTAAATTTGCTTCCTAATATCATGATCAAAAACAAAATAAATGAACAAGGGTATCAAGAAGCAATATTAGTACGAGATGGTATTGTGACTGAAGGGTGTCATTCCAATTTCTTTATCGTGAAGAATAATAAGTTGATTACACATCCAGCGGATCATTTCATTTTACATGGTATTACACGTCACTACGTAATTACATTAGCGAAAGAGTTACATATCGATGTAGAGGAACGAGAGTTTTCATTACAAGAAGTATATGGCGCTGAGGAGTGTTTCTTTACAGCGACGCCACTTGAAATATTCCCAGTCGTTCAAATTGGTGATGAACAGTTCGGGGCTGGTGAAAGAGGCCAAATTACGAAAAAACTACAAGCTGCATACGAAGAGAGTATTCGTTTGTTTAAAGTGACAAATTAATCATGAAGAAAAAAGCTGGTATTCTTCCGGCTTTTTTTCGTGATATAATTCAAGCATAGGACAAGTTTTGAAAACGCTGTAAAAAGGGGATTTAATATATGAATTATGAAGATTTTAAAGAAGTAATTCACGGAAGACGAAGTGTTAGAAAGTTTACAGATCAAGAAGTATCTACTAATGATATAAAAGAAATAATTGATTGTGCTCGTTACGCACCGAGTGATACGAATTCACAAACGTGGGAATTCTTAGTTATCATGAATCGAGAGAAGATTAAAGAAATTGAACAAATGACATGGGATGCATTACATAAACTTGCGGAAAAAGCAGCAGAAAATGGAGAAGAGAAAGCAGGGAAATTACTTACACGTTCTTTCGGACCATATGCAACAGCTTTCTCGGAGGCACCAGTATTAATCGTATG
The DNA here is from genome assembly GCF_051915185.1 of Bacillus cereus group sp. MYBKT14-1. NCBI lineage: Bacteria > Bacillati > Bacillota > Bacilli > Caryophanales > Bacillaceae > Bacillus > Bacillus cereus group sp. MYBKT14-1. Next base: position 22,917 of record NZ_JBQAEF010000030.1, read on the forward strand.
TTTGGCAACACCATATGAATCAAAGTTCCGTGAAAAGATATTTGATCCAATTGCTTTTGTTCCAAATTCAGTTTGGGAGGAAGAAGGCATTAAGAGTAGCTGTTTAGCGGCACAAAACTTAATGTTAGCTGCACATGCAAAGGGACTTGGTACTTGTCCAATGACAGGGCCAGTATTGCTAGCTCAAGATGAACTGCGCCAATATTTACAAGTTGAGCCTGAAAAACAAATAAATATGGTTATTTCACTCGGATTTCCGAAAGATAAACCGAAGAAACTTCCAAGAAAAGAAGTAGATGAGATTACAACGTTTGTTTTTTAATTGCTGTATAGAAAAGACATTGAATTAACAATGTCTTTTTATTTTTGAGGGTATGTAATTCATATGTTGGGCTAAAATGATAGATAAGAGGAAATTACTATTTATTTCATAAAAAAAATTAATGTTCTATTAAGGAAAGTATGATACATTAATCGTGAGCAAGATTCTATTTGTTCATGAAAGTGTTGAAAGTAGTCTCAAAATTTAAAAGTTATTTTTGTATAATAAATTATAATGAAGTTACAGGGGGGATGAATTTTGAAAAAATTCATAATCACTGGATTGTCTGTATTGTTATTAGTTGGTTGCGGTGCTCCACAGGAAAAAGAGGACGCGCAATCAAAACAGGAAGAACAAGTTGTAAACGCAAGTGATGAGAATATGGTTGTATTTCCTGAAGGAGCAATGTCAATTGGAGAAGGGAAAGTAAAAGTTATTACTCCAGATGGTACTTCTGAAAACGGCAATATACCGACTGTATTCATCAAAAAGGATACGTTAATTCAGCAAGTTGAATTAGAACTTTCTAATTTTCAAAGTGATAAAGAAACATTCGTATTTGTAGATCAAATGTATACAGATAAACATCAAGTAACTAGTACAACGCAGACAACAGTGCAGTTAAAAGAAAAAACGCTGGAAACAGGTAGTCATACAATTACTGCAGTTCAGTATGAAAACAATGATCCGAAAGGAAAGGTTATTAGTTTTAATCAAGCAACATTTGAGACAAAACCTGCGTCTTAATAAGAATAAAAAGTACATTACTCAAAAAGTAGTGTGCTTTTTTGTTTGGACTAGAGTGTGCAAGAGTGAATAACTTATTTCATTTTCTAATACGATTAAATAGGAAGTAATCACTTGTTACTACTATGACAGAGAAAGAGGTTGAATACGTGAATCGGTGTATTCGTATCATTTTGATTAGCCTAATGATGGCAGTAATTTGGTTTACGATACAAGAGTTTATGCAAATAACGCTCAATTATCAAATTCATGACTTGTTAATAGGAGCTATTTGTTTTACCATTGTTTATCTATTATATGATAAACTCGGACTAAGGTAAGTTTCAGAAGAAAAATGTAGGTATTTCATTTGAAATGTCGAATAGTACATACGATGTCGTAATAACAAATTTTCTATTGTTTACTGTGAAACAGAAGAAGGAGAGATAGTGGTTATGAAACGAGCTCTTATTAATATTGATTATACATATGATTTTGTAGCGGAAAAGGGTGCTTTAACTTGCGGGAAACCAGGACAGGAAATTGAGAAGGAAATTGTACATATAACGAAGCAATATATTGAAAATGGAGATTACGTTGTCTTTGCTATTGATAAACATGAAGAAAATGATGTATATCATCCAGAATCAAAGTTATTCCCACCTCATAATATAGCTGGTACAAGTGGAAGAGATTTGTTTGGTGAATTACAAGATGTGTACGAAACATATAAAAATGCAGAGAATGTATATTATATGGACAAAACGCGATACAGTGCGTTTGCTGGAACGGATTTAGAGATGAAGCTAAGAGAAAGAGGAATAGAAGAAGTTCATCTTGTAGGTGTTTGTACTGATATTTGTGTTCTTCATACAGCAGTAGATGCTTATAATAAAGGGTTTAAAATTGTTGTTTATGAAAAGGCGGTTGCATCTTTTAATGCACAAGGGCATGAATATGCACTTGGACATCTTAAGTCATGCTTACATGCAGAAGTGAAGTGAAAAAAGAGGCCTTTAAAATGGTCATCTCCCTGTCAAGTAGACAGTAATAAAAAGAGTATTATGCCACGGCCTTTTCCCGATATTCTATCGGGGAAAGGCCGTGAAGTTTTTCTTGGAACCTTTCTGTAT
>NZ_JBQAEF010000031.1:0-25075 GCF_051915185.1 Bacillus cereus group sp. MYBKT14-1
AATACGAAACGGATTAAGGCAAAATTAAAAATGAGTCCGGTACAATACCGAACTCATTTTTATCAAGCTGCCTAATGAAATAACCGTGTCTAACTTTTAGGGGTCACTTCATTACGCTAGGTGTTTTATTTTTGTCTCAAGATATTAAAGTGAATTTATTTCAAGGAATGATTATTGGATTGTCAGCTAGTGGATTATTTGACCATACAAAGATTGTAAAAAAGGATGCCGATAGAAAATGAAAAAGAAATACAAGCATATTTTATCCATAGTTGTTGCAATCATTTTAGTAGTATCAATTGGAACAAACGCACTTGCTGATAAAACGCTACTTATTCCTGATTTACCAAAACAACCATACCGTTATGGTGTTGGAGCTTATGAAGGTGTTGTGGCACATTCTACGGCTACCCCAGAGGCACCAGCAATTAATATTCAAAAATATGAGTCTCGTACATGGCGTTCAGCGTTTGTTCACTACGCAGTGGATTGGGATGAAAAGGTTCAAATTGCATCTACAAATCATCAGGCATGGGGAGCAGGTCCAGCAGCAAATGCTAGATTTGTTCATGTTGAATTGTGTGAGACAAGTGATCCATTGAAATTTAAACGTTCATATGAAAAATATATAGAATTAATTGGGGAAATCTTGCGAGAACGAAATATTCATCCCTCTAAAGGATTATGGACACATAGGGATATTACGTATAAATTAGGTGGGACAGACCATGAAGATCCACTTGATTATCTTCGTAGTCATGGTGTATCTGAGGCTAAGTTCCGAGCAGACGTGTTAAAGGTTTATAACGGGAGCACGATTACAGTGGATACCAAACCACAAAAAACAAATGAAATATCTGGTACAGTAGAGTCGAATGGTATTGCATATATTGAAGGATACAATGTAAATCTCCGCTCTGGACCATCAACAGAAAATAGTGTTATTCGTAAGCTACACAAAGGTGAGGCTTATAAAGTATGGGGTAAATTAGGAAACTGGTTACTTCTTGGTGGTAACCAATGGATTTATTATGATTCCTCATATATTCGTTGCCAAGGCAATGAACCTGCTACAGTAATTGGTAAAAGAGTTATTTCAAAAGTAAATAATTTACGTTTCTATGATTCTCCATCTTGGCAGGATAAAGATGTTGCCGGTACTGTAGATATGGGTTTAGGATTCATTATTGATACAAAGGTAATTGTAAATAATTCACCACAATATAGAGTGCACAATAGTAAAGGTAAAACATATTATATAACAGCAAACGAAGCCTATGTGTATGTGAAGTGAAAGTGAGGATCTGCTCTACTATGGGGCGATCCTCTTTTTTTTTAATTATGTATAAATTAGGTTTAATGGTGAAAAGAGGAGGCTATGAATGATATTTATTTGGAAAAATATTCTTGATAGAAACATAATATAGTGTTATATTTAAATTTAATGATGTAATGTTGGAAATGGATTTGTACATGATATAGATTTACTTAAAGATGTCAATTTTGAGAAAACAGAAGGTAAGGTATTAGGTAAAGAGATATAGTTTTTATAGGGGCTTTAATCCTGTATTATAATTTAGGAGAAATATATCAAGTAAGGAGTTTTTTTATGCCGAAATGGGCTAAGTGGATTGCCATGTTTGTTATTTTTCTCTGTAGTATTTTAATTATCGACGCTCTTGTTGGTAGCAAAAAAGGTATAAAAGCCATTACAGCAGCAGTTGAGGAATTAACCGCAGATGAAAAAAATATAGGAAATCAAAAAGAAGTAAAGCAAGGAGCCGAAACAAGTGATTATAAACATTTAGACAAGCAGCATTATGCATGGGTAATGGATGATTATTTAAAGGACCTATCTGATGTGTCGAACCGATTTAGCATGTTAGAGGCTGATGCAGAAATTAAGGGTACTATAAACAAATCATGGGTTTCAGATGTAGGCGATGTTTTCTATAAAATGTCTTACCTCATCTCAAGTGTACGATATGTAGAACCCCCAACAGAATTAAAGGGTCTACATTCATCTATTTTAAAGGCAATGGATAACTTGCAATTTGTTATAGACAACTATGGAGATGCTGCGAGCCAAACAGATTTAGCGAAATTAGGTAAATGTTTAAAATCATTAAGAATTGCTAGGGATACAATAGACGAGGCGCGTAGTGAATTATCAACTTATGAATAATTATCATAAAAACCAATTAGTATTACAGACAGAACATCCTAAAAAGTATATATGAAGTTTAGCGTTTTCTTTGCGGTTAAGGAAACATTAGTCTCAAAGGTTTCAATTTTAATGCTTGGTATATGAAAGAAGATAACAAGCAAGGAATGGAAGGTTGGAAAGATCAAAGCTGTTGAGTTCATGGACAAGGATGGCATGAAGAAAGCGACATTTTATAAGAAAGTACGAGGAAATCAAATCACTAAAACAGTATAAATGGATGTTAAACTTTTAGTATTTGACAATGCAACCACAGTCATTAGAGAGGATATAGTGGTCTGTGTGCAACGGAATCAAAACTTACGTTAAGTATTAGCGTGATTTGGTTCTATTGCTATACAAAGGCCATCATCACCATACTGAATAAAGTGAACAAAATATAGATTTGATTCATAAGTCGGAGGAAGGCACCTTAGGGTGTCTTTTCTTTTGGCCATTACAGCCATTGTTTACTCATTGATTTTTTATGTTCATTTGTTATAATTATTACTACAGTAGTATTACAGTAATACCTTGGGTATATAATAAAAGAAGAGATGCTCGATACATCTCTTCTGGTAACTGTTGCCGTAAGGCGGGTAGTTACTAAATAAAGTTAGTTTCTTTTTCTAGAACTTCCCTTTTGCTTCCGACGGCGTAGGGAGGTTCTTTTACGTTTTTTGCTAATATTATTCACCAGTTTGTTTCCATAACCGGTAACAAGAATTGTCAAAAATACTTTCAACAAATCCTGTAGCAAAGAAAGTAAATATTCCATCATAGGAGTCACCTCCTTTCCCTCTACATAAAAAAAGAGAAAGGATAGCAACCAACCACCCTACGTCATACAGTTAAATCTATTTTATCATACTAGTACAATCTCACCAATATAAACAAGACCACCATTATTGATAGTCTTTTTAGGTAGATTTAGAACAATTAATTACAACATGTTTATAGTGTGATTAATATATAATAATTTCGCCTTATGACCTTTATCATAAACTAAACTATTACATGGGATATATTTTTTGTACCACGCTTTGTTAATGCATTTAACCTTCGTAGGTGTTGAAGGTTTAGAATTATTGTTTAGTATAGTCATATCATTAGAACATCCTGCGGTATTTAGACAGAATGTAACTAATAAACACGATAGTAATAATTTATTCATATAATCACTTCTAATTCTTTATTAGTTAACATTTTTTCATGAAATACGTTCTTTACTAATTTTACATTACATTAAAGTTCAGAAAATATTCTTCTACTCATAAATTGTTACATTTGATCTAGGGGAGCTCTGTTAATAATAAAAGTTGTTCTAGTCGAAGAAAGGCATCCTATTACTGATAAAGGTAAAACTGTTAGTTATCTAATTTTCCCAGTCATTATGTATTTGATGTATGTAACAAAGGAACTAATAGCAGAAAATGAACTAAAAGGTACATAAATGGGGACAATCTGGAAATGGATCTTTTGGTTATTTATTGTACTATAGTTTTTTTACAAAAAAAAGGTATGTGTCGAGACTAGATTATTAAAATTACAATGTAGGGAGCTGGGGAGGGAGTTAAAACAGGGTGATAAAAAAGAGTTTTAGAAAATATACCTGTGACAATTTAGAGTGTCATAGGTGTACTAATATTGTTTTGTATATTAAGTTAAAATACTATACTAAATTTTCCTTCTTTAATTTATAAAGAAATTTCACCTTCATTAGCTAATAATGTAGGGCCAATCCATATGGAAAATATGTTCAAACCTTTACTTGAACATGGCCATGTTTAGAAGATTAATATAAACATGGAAAAAACGTCTTGAATTGGGCGTTTTTTTAAGTTTATACTTTTAAATTCAAGAAGTCTAAACTTAGTGTGATCAAACTGAAAACATCCTCATAAAACCTAGTTTTAGTCAGTGGTTTAATATGAATTATATTTATAATAATATAAAATGTTAGCAGGTAATAAATGAATTTTCTACAATCAGTATCAAACGTCAAATTCTTGTAGTAGAGTTAACGTCTTATGCTCATCAAGTTAACAAAATAAAATTCTATCTAAAATGAAATAATGCATATGTAGATACAGTTTGATTTAATTTAACTGTAATAAATATTATAATAAATAAATATAAAATATAACACTATGTGATAAAGAATATGAAATGTGTATACGTTTGTAATAGCTAGTAGTGACAAATTTATATTAAATTTATCAAAAAGAAAGAGGAAAATTAGCGATGAAAATCAGTTCAAGCATAAATAACAGGCTTTATCCTTTAAATACTAGAGTTTTAAAGGAAACAGGTTCAAGTACTACAGCTTCACATTTGGTGAACAATAATCAAAAATATATTCCTGAAAATAAGACTGGGAATAATCAACTTTCTGAAAAAAATATAGAACAATATATTAATAACAAATATAATTCAATCAACTCACAAGGTCTCTCTATATTTGAATTTCTTAAAATGTTATTGGATAAAGGTGTACCTATGTCGATAATAACAGAAATATTAGTGGGATTTGTAGAGGGGCACAGTAAGAAGAATGAAGAATCGGAGAAAGAGGTAGAAAAAGGATTAGAGAAAGAATTAGTAAAAGAATCAGATAAAGGATTAGAAGAAGGAATAGTGAATGCTCAAAAATAATAAAATTTGTTAGCATTGCTAACATAGAAGATAGATTTCACGGGCTTGTTTCAAGTATATATTTTTTTTGCATGTTAGTAATAAATATATTAATTTCTGTTTATCGATTCCTTACTTTAATAATATAACTAGATGGATAGCGTTCCATCTAGTTATATTATTCCTTTTAAATTAATTATAGCTATCAGCTATTACCATAAACTCTTTTAATAATACACCGCCTTCATACACTTTAACTTTTATTTTTCCAGCACTTAAATTAGTTAATCTCCCTTTATGAGAATCAACTTCCCAATGTCCGGTTTCACCAGATAATTTATAGTAATATTCGTTACTACCTGTATTTTTATTATATTTTACAGGTAAATTATAATACTGAAATTCCTTTATTCGATAACAAACGGTATTATTTGGACATGCTTCTTTTTTAGCTAATTTACTTGTGGGTAATTGTTGGCTATTATCTGCTGCAAATACTCCAACTGATCCAGAGAATAAAATGCCTGTAGTTAATACACCGCCTACTATTTTTTTGAACATATTTACATCTCCTTTGATTTTAAAAAATTTTTAAATTAACTTGTTTTTTCTGTAAATAAAACCGAAAACTAACATATTAAATTGTTAACTACTCTTAAAAACGCCTTTTTAATTTTGTGAAAGCTTCCTTGCATCATTTAAAAGCTGTAATATACCAAATAGCAACAACATTTCCATTTTTATCGAGTACTCTGCCTTCAGCTGCTCCTTCTTCATATGCTGTTACTACACCAGTTTTAGGGTTTACATAAATTTTGTTTTCACTAAATAAGACATATTTGTATTGTTTTCCGCTTGGCGTCATTGACCAAGGTTTCCCCACTTTAATATGCATAAATTCACCTTGCACGTCAGATACTTGATAAACCGATTTTGTTGATTCTTGATTGTTTACTGCAGCGTGAGTCTTAGTAGTAGCAAAAGTTCCTATACCTCCAATTCCTATGGTAGCTGCTAACGCAATTCCAACAAATTTTTTCATTTGATAATGCCTCCTTCTTTAATTCATATCTGTATATTAAACGGTTAGTCTTTCATGTCACTTTCATTTACCTTACAATAACCTTAAATGGATTTTTTGAAAATTCTGACCGATGCGAGGGAGAGTATGAAAAAAAATATATTAATTGTTGATGATGACAAAGATATTATTGATCTTTTAAAGCTTTTTTTAGAAATGGAAAATTTTTTTGTTGTAGAGGCTTCAAATGGCGAAGTTGCCTTAAAGTGTCTAGAAGAAAATCATATTGATTTAGCTATTGTTGATATTATGATGCCTAAAATGGATGGTTATCAATTAATTAAAAAGATTCGTGAGAAATTACAATTTCCGATACTTATTTTGTCAGCCAAATCTCAAGAAGTAGATAAAATTATCGGTTTAGGGATTGGAGCAGATGACTTCATTACAAAGCCATTTAGTGCTTTAGAAATTATAGCTAGAGTTCAAGCTCACCTTAGAAGGTCCTATGAATTTAATGATAAGGCTGTAGAAGGTACGGAGAATCAAATTCATATGGGTGATTTAGTATTAGATCATCATTCTTGTACACTCTATAAATCAAGCGAATCCATTACTCTCAGTGCTACGGAATATAAAATCTTAACACTTTTTATGAAGGAACCAGGGAGAATATTTACTAAAAAACAAATTTTTGAAAATGTATGGTCTGATTATTACTGTGCAGATGATAATACAATTATGGTTCATATTAGTAGACTACGAGAGAAATTAGAGGATTCTCCTAAGAATCCAGTTTATATAAAAACGATCCGGGGACTTGGGTATAGATTTGCTAGGAAGGAAGAACTTTATGAAAAATAAAGTTTTATATATCTTAATTAAAAATTACGTTATATTTGCACTAGCAATAGGTTTCACGGTGATAATCTTATTTATATTTTTGATGTACCAAACAGAAAAGCAACTAGGAGAGCTAAATAATTTAAAAGCAAGTGAAGTAGTGCGTGAAAACTTTGAAACTATTAATTCAGAATCAATAGAATCATTTGGTGGTTGGGTAGAAATTCTTAATGAAAATTTACAAGTTATCTATACCAAAGGGGAAAAAAAGGATAAGCTTTTATCATATTCACAAAGAGAATTTACTACTTTATTTTTTGATAATGATCAACTTCCTTATTATTCATCTGTAGCAACATTTGTAACGAAAAAAGGTGAAACATTATATTGCCTTGTTAAGGTTCCTAAAAAAGCAATAAAGTATGAATATACGTTTTCTGATAAAAATGAGGAATACGTATATGTTTTTTATAAGATATTACTTTCTACAATCGTTTTATTTTTTGTATTTTTCTCTATGAATGTATATATATTTAGTAGGCAAATTGCTAGGAAAATAACCAGACCATTGGATAAACTAGCAACTGGATTTGAGGAAATTGCTAGTGGGAAATATGATAAAAGGTTAAACTATGAAACATATTTTGAGTTAATGCAAATACAGCATTCGTTTAATGTTATGTCGGAAAAACTCGATAAAATAGAGAAAGAGAAGAAGAGGTTAGAAGAAACCAAGCAGAAGATGCTTGTAGATTTGTCTCATGATTTAAGGACACCAATTACAACCGTTCAAGGTTATGTTGAAGCATTACAACTAGGGATCATTACAGAAAAAGGTGAAAGAGAAAGAACTTTGAATGTAATATATAATAAGATTCGAATCATTGCGGTATTAACTGAAGATATTTTTGAACTGTCTAAATTAGAGCATTCTGATTACCCTTTTGAAGTACATCCAACTGATGTATCTGAGTTTATTCGTGAATTGCTTGTAGAATATTATGATTTATTTCAAGCGAAGCGCTTAATCCTTCAATATCAAATACCCTCTAAAGAAGTGATTGCTCCAATTAACAACAGGTTACTATACCGTGCTATCTCTAATATAATATCTAATGCTCTACAGTATAATACGGCAGGTACGACCGTGTTTGTATCGTTAATTGAGGATGAAAGCAAAGTATATATAAACATTATAGATAATGGAATTGGAATACCTGAGGATATGAAACAAAGTATTTTTGATGCATTTGTTCGAGTAGATGATTCTCGAGAAAATAATGGGGGATCAGGTCTTGGATTAACTATCGCTAAGCATATAGTAGAAAAACATGGAGGGAGCATAAATTTAGATAATACAAAGAAAAAAACACATTTCTGTATTTCTTTACCTAAATGCAGTGTGTAAATATCTTATGAAAAGTGTTAGTAAGTTAAATGGTTGAATAAAGAGAAAACGCACGATTTAGTTCCTTTAAACTTAACTCTGGTTCATATAAAATGGAAGCTTTACAGTTTACAAAATAAAAAAGGTGCTTATTTCAATTTCTTGTTTTATCATTTTAGTCAAGATAGTTCCTTTAAAACATGGTATAGATAATCAGTACGATTAAAGGAGAGATATTAGTCATTGCTTATCAATGGTAAAGTAGACGTATATCATTTAATAAAGAACCCATGCAACAATACAAATAATAATTTGTATGTGAACGTAAAAAACACCAAGATGGCCCTGGAGAGGAGAGGGGCAGTCTTGGTATTTTATAGTTAAGATTACGATTTTTTAAGTAATTTTCATATTCTATTCACCACACTAACATCAAGTCCTTTAATTCAATCGTTTCAAGTTCGCAAGTGTATTCTTCATCTTCCACATATCGGTGGGTAATCTTTGTATAAACTGATCTTATCTCTAAATCAGAATTGTTACCCCATCACCATCAAGTTAAAGTTTTTAGGTCGCAAAAATGAAAAATATGCTATTCCATTTGTAGAATTATAGGAAGGGTGGCAAATTAACAACTAAAGAGATTTCTTCAGGTAAGCTAATAAGTAATCTATCAAAAGATCCTTTACAAAATTCACCGTTTTAGCCAAGAAGACTCCTTCCTCAAGGAGCGTGAAGGATCACAGCCCAGTGAGTAGGAGGGAGATGAATTGGCTTCGAACAAGGGATGACAAGAAGGGATCTTAATCAATAGCTAAACCTAATAATAAATTAATAAAAGAATGAGTTTTCCATTGTGTACGAATTTCAACATTTCCATAACAAAATTCATTAATAGTGGTTAAGAATGATTATATAGAAAATGGGAGTCATAGTGTAAATTTTTCTATAGATATTGATGGCTTAATATCTAACCCATATACCTGCGGAACAAACATTATTCTTAATAGCCTCATAGAGATTAAGAAACGTTATAAAAATTCTAAAACTGAGGATTCATTAAAAATACATTGGTAGCATAATGTGGTAGGGGAAATAAACGCTAAGGAAAAAGTTTGAGGAAAAAGTATTATGTTTATTGCAAATGAAAATAAAATGTATGATCCTCAGGTAAGGGTGACAGTGAATTAAAACTGGAAAATAAAGTGTCCAGTAAATAAGGAAATATTAAAGGTAGAAGAATAGAACTTTTGAGTATTAGTGGAATCGCTCAGGAAGAAATAGTGACAGCGAAATTTAAAATTACTAATTTCTGTTCATCGATTCCGAACTTTGATGAAAAATACAAGTGAAACGCTGCTATTTAGCAGCGTTTCACTTAGTACATAAAATATATATTATTCCTTTTAAATTAACTATCAAAGTAGAGGTAGTATACAATTATCATAAAAAAATTAAGGAAAGTCCAGTACAATACCGAATCCATGCCAAAGAAGCTGTCTAATGAAATAATGTGTCTAACATTTTGGATTCACTTCAGTTATGTGTGCTTTTTTTACTAAATATCTAGAATGCATTATAATAGGTTGTTATCTTCTAGTAGTTGATACCAATCATCATTTTTATTACCTACAGTATCACTAATTCCTCCAGCTTGAACAAATTTACTACCTAATTCACAATATTTTCTCCCTAAATAGTAATGTTGTAAGAAATTATTCAAATTACCATAGGATTCAATAACAAAGTTTTGATCAATTAAATCTCCAAACAAACAAGAAACTTCACCATTAATTTTATTAATAAATAATGGATAGTTTTCTATTTTTCCTATACATATCCATTTATTAGTACCACCTGGCATATCATCGGTATAAAACTGAATACTATCAAGTTTTTCATGACCAAATATAGTTATTACTCCGCCATTTAATATTTCGTATTTTCCTATAATAAAATAATAATCTTTTAAAACACCTTCCTCTAATTTTTTGTCAAAGTTGTCTTGTATTTCTATTATTTCCCCAATCAGCAAACTAAATGGGTCATTACCTAAAATGTCTTTAATTAATTCTATTTTTTCTAATACTGATTTGTCCATTTTCTACTCCCTCTCAATATTTATCTTCACTCTCGAACCATAAGGGGCATCTTTTAATTGTACTCCTAAAATTCCACCAATTCGTCTATTTGTAAATTGATCCATGAATTGAAGGTTACTTCTAACGTCTTCTCCATTAAGGCCTAAATCCCAGCGGTGATCTGGATCCATATCATACTTTACTTTATCGATTAATTCTTTTGCTAATTTTTTATCTTTTGGATAATAGATTTCAATAATCTTTTTTATAACATCCTTTCGATACTGTTTTGTAACTTGAGGATCTCTAATAGGTTTTGTCTTTTGTAATAAGTTTGCATCACTCAAATCTTGTAATTTTTTCACTTTACGATCAAAATCACGTAAATTCATATCACGAAATTCATTGCCCCATTTTACATTATTTTCGAATTTTATAGTTACTTCGTAATACTCACCTAATTCATCTACTTTTTTTACAGCGGGGGGAATCTTTCTTTTTCCTATGTTTTTTCCAGATTTACTTAATTTACTTTCCCCACTGTTAATTCTTATAAAAAAATCTTTAGACGGAGAAATTTCACTTTTAAGTGGGCTTGTACCGGCAAAAGCAAATCGATCTTTTAATGGTAAGTGGCTTGAAATATAAGGTGTATCACCTGAAAATTTCGTTAACTTTACAGAGTCTCCAAGGGAAGTTACTTTTCCAATTTGGCCTGCTCCTTTATCTCCAATCCATCCTAAACCAAACTCCATAAAAATATTTGTTCCCCATTGTGTACGACTTTCAGCATCGCCATGCCAAAATTCATTCATAAAAGTGTCTGAAAAAGTATTTATCATGGTATAAGCGGTTTCTATAGGATGACCTGCAGCATATTTTAGGTTTTCCTTTGTCACTGTATCGTCTAACGAATTGTATGTCTCTACTAAATCGCCAATAAATTTTCCAGATCCATTCCAAACCCCTTTTATAAACTTTTCTAGTATATTCTTTTCAGAAGAACTACTTAATAGTATACCAGATTCGATTAGATTATTTGTTTTTATACTATTATCTAATCGAATATTATTGTCTAGATATTCATGAATAGAATCTGCCCATTCCATATTTATTCTTTGTGTACTAAATGTACCGCTTGCAGGGCTGAAGCCTTTTCCACTTTGAACCTCAGCAAGGCCTGCAGCGATACTAGCCGCTAATTGAATCGCGGTAGCATAGTTATTACTAGATGTTTGATTAAATTCATATAGATGTTCTAACTTTTCCTGGATTTTACGGCGCATCTCAATAAATAGGTTAACCATTGCATCCATATCCGGTAGTGGCATAATTTGTTTTGTAACTTCAATACTTGCTATCATTCGGTCAATCTCTCGGATTTGTTCTAATAGTTCTTGTTCAACTACATCTGTTGAGGCGACTCTTGATTGAAACTCAGCAGGAAAAGATTCATTCTGATGGAGTAATTCTTCACATAGGTAAATAATCCCCTGTGCTAAAGGAAGAAACGTTTCTGCAAAATACATTTTCGCACTATCATAAGTCTGACCCTGTAGGACAGAATCACCCACAAAACTGTCGATAGATTGGATTACTTGCTCCATACTTTGTATAGTAGCAGTACAAAAAGCATACATAGTGTTTGTTTGGGATTGTACCTCTCCAAGATACATATTTAAACTCATAAATTGGCCTCCCTAGCAAGTTTTTGTTTTTGATGAGTGAGGTCATTTTCTAGATTGTATAATTTTTGTTTCTCTTGAATTAATGTTTCCTTTTGTTCTTCTAATTTATAAGAAAGGCTTCTTTCAATTTGTTGAGTTTCTAATTGTATATTGGTAAAAAAGCGAAAGAGTTCTTTATCACCATGCCATGTTTCTAAAATACGATGAAAAAAGCGATGGCTGCGTATTTTTAATTCTTGAAAGTCTGCTTCTGCTTGTTCTTGTGTTTGTATTGCGCGTTGATTTTGGTATTGTTCCTCGGATAGATTCATTAGATTTTGACTCAAGACCTTCATTTTTTGTTCTATTTCTTGATTCATTTTTTCCGCCTACCTTTTTGCTTATATATAAGTTAACAGAAGGGATAAAGGAAAAATTCTTAAAAAAGCTAAAAATTCTTCTGTAATTCGTTGTCCATTCGTTCAAACTCTGTTGCTACAGACTGTATATTGTCAATGGATTGCTGAAAGGAAGAAAGAAATTGTCTAGTTAATTCTAATGCTTGCTGGTTTGCTTCCTGCGCTTTGGAATTCACGATTAAAGTTGTACGTGTTGCGTGCGTTATTGATTTACCTGTTGCATTTTGAATTGCGTCAGAAGCTGCTCTCATTTGAGTAGCAATTTGTTCAGCTTTTTGAACATTACTTTGAAAGATTGCCATTATAATATAACTCCTTACTTCAATATGTTTTTTAATAGTAAAAAGAAAGGGCTATGTATTTTATTATGTTTAATATTAAATTAGCAGTATTTTCATATGTTTTAAAACATAGCCTTATATTAATTGATTGATCCATAAAATGGAATACGATATTAATTATACCAATAAATCACTAGATTTACTTAGGCGAATTTTAGCTTTCATACAAAATCATTCATTTTATAATAAAGCACATTATATTGTAGCCTAGAAGGATAGTAGAGCTGTGGAAATACAAAAATTAATGAAAGAGTTTGAAATAGCCCCTAACTCTGCTGTTGCAGCAATTCAGAAAATCAGAATAGGGTTATGGGTTATTGGAGAGCAGTATAAAAATAAATCAACCAAGGAATGGAACTTGAGTAAATAACATAGCATATAGGAGGAAAAGCATGAAGATTTGGCAATAAAACTTTCTGATTTATGGGGAGAAATTTTTATTGAATGTGTAGAAGGGGGATAAACAAAGTGACTGTCCTATGTTTGGGGAGAAACTGGTACCTTGATGGTTAGTGAAAAGGCAAAAGAATTATTAAAGTCTATATTAGGTGCTAATGTTGAATTCTTACTTTTTGTAAGCAAATCAATTAGTGAGGAATATTATTTAGTTCATGTTTTGAATGTACTAGATGCAATTGATAGTAATAAATTAATTTTAAAAAAAAACTGATTACAGGTTTAATAATAGGATGTGAAAAGTTCACATTTGATTGTAATGTTGTTCAAAATGAAATAATTTTTAAGGTTTATATAAATGGAAAAAACTATCCTACGGCTGTTTTTATTTCTGCCGCGTTGAAAGTTCTTATTGAACAAAGTGATTTGAAAGATTTTGAATTTATTGAGGTATGGGATTCAGAGGCGGGTGCGTAAAGAAATTTAATAAAATCAGATTATTGATGTAAATTCATACCCTAAAAAGTAATAAATAAAAATATAAGAGGCTTCTGTATTTGCATAAGCCTTTTCTTAGGTTTAAGCGCAGAAAGCTTGAAGGATATGAATGATACCGATATAAATTATGAATTTAATGTAAGCTAGAAATGATTGAGGCAGGAGTTGATCAGAAAACTGCTAGAAAGGTATTGGTAGATGCTTATAAATATTTTGATAGTTTGGGGGGATGAAAAATGATATGTTTATCCAATGTTTCTGGTTTAATAAAAAATAATCCAGCAAATGATATTGAAATTCAAGAAATAGAAGATGTAATGAAAGTTGAATTACCAAATGTACATAAAGATTTATTGAAATATACAAATGGTTTTTCTATAGGTGGAGGATTAATAATTTATGGTACTGATGATATTATAGAACGACATGAGACTTGGGAAGTAACAGAATATGCAAATGGTTATGTTGCTATTGGTGATGATGGTAGTGGCAATGTTTTTTTAATGTCGCAAGGTGCAGATGTACGAGAAGTAAGGGCTGTTGATTCTGGTGATATGAATCCAAATCATGCCACTGTAGTTACATTAGATTTTATTGAATGGGTAAATACGGGTTGTTTGAATCAAAAAATACAGAAAATAAAAGAAGAAATCCTTGATACGTGTAATATAGTGCTAATAGAAATTCCTAATGGAGGATTAAAAGATTTAGTAAAGATAAAAAGTGTACTCGCACTTGATATTTCAACAGGGGAACTATTAAAAGGATCGAAAAACCTTCCTTTTACATTAGTAAAAGGAGCTCCATATGGTAAAGCAAAAAAAATAATTGAAAAATTAGGATCTATTGGTTTAGCACTAAATACAATACCAATGGATAAAAATAATTAATGTTAAACATAATTTGAAATTCATTTTTAATTGCCTGATATTAATTTAATGATTTATTAAAAACGAACTAACCTTTTAAAGGTTAGTTTGTTTTTTATTTTTTACAAGAATTAAATAAGGAATTTGAACCAAAACAGTGTTACATGGAATAGGAAGAGATTTATCATTTTAGCCAAGAAGACTCCTTCCTCAAGAAGCGTGAAGGTTCACAGCCCAGTGAGTAGGAGTAGGTGGGAGATGAATTGGCTTCGAACAAGGGATGGCAGGAAGCCATCTTAATTGTTCGACATACAGAAAGTGTTACTCCACTATATGTCGAATGTATGTTTGGTGTATAATAGTTATATACCGAAATGGAGGTGAATCAAATAATGATGAATAAAGCCTATAAGTTTCGTATCTATCCAAATCAGGCACAAGCAATTCTAATCAACAAAACGATTGGGTGTTCTCGCTTTGTATTCAATCATTTCCTATCCTTATGGGATCACGCATACAAAGAGACAGGAAAAGGCTTGACCTATGGTACATGCTCTGCCAAACTTCCTGCCATAAAGAAAGAGTTTGTTTGGCTAAAAGAAGTGGATAGTATTGCGATTCAGTCGTCTGTTCGCAACCTTGCGGATGCGTATACACGCTTTTTCAAAAAACAAAACAGCGCACCGTGCTTTAAATCTAAGAAGAACAACGTACAATCTTATACCACAAAACAAACAAATGAAAACATTGCCGTTGTAGGGAACAAAATAAAGTTGCCGAAACTAGGCCTTGTTCGATTTGCCAAAAGTCGCGAAGTAGAGGGGCGTATTGTAAATGCTACAGTTAGACGGAACCCTTCTGGTAGATATTTTGTGTCACTATTAGTTAAAACAGAAGTACAAGAACTTCCGAAAACACATTCTTACATTGGAATAGATGTAGGACTAAAAGATTTTGCTATTTTGTCAGATGGAACACACTATGAAAATCCGAAGTTTTTTCGATCATTAGAAGATACGTTGGCGAAAGCACAGCGTGTTCTTTCTAGAAGAATGAAAGGATCTTCTCGGTGGAATAAACAACGAGTAAAGGTAGCTAGAATTCATGAATACATATCAAATGCTAGAAAAGATTACTTGGACAAAATCTCAACCGAAATCATCAAAAACCACGATGTTATCGGTATAGAGGATTTGCAAGTAGCGAATATGTTAAAGAATCATAAGTTAGCAAAAGCAATTAGTGAGGTATCTTGGTTGCAATTTCGATCAATGTTAGAATACAAAGCAAAATGGTATGGCAAACAAGTCATTGTCGTATCGAAAACATTTGCTTCCAGCCAATTATGTTCTTGTTGTGGATATCAAAATAAAGACGTTAAAAATCTAAACCTACGTGAATGGGACTGTCCTTCTTGTCGTACACACCATGATAGGGATATTAACGCCAGTATCAATCTAAAGAATGAAGCGATAAGGCTTCTAACCGCAAGGACTGCGGGGTTAGCCTAATCAATTAGAGTTCGATAGAACTCTTTACTTAGGAATCCCTCACTTCTAAACGAAGTGAAAGTGGGGGTAGTTCAATAGAAGGTAATTTGCGATTAAATGGACCCAAGAAATAACTATATAAATAAATGGTAATAATAAAGGAGAATATAAATGAAGATTTGGCAATTAAAGAGTTCGACTGATGATTATGAAACCTTTCAATTATTGGACTATGAAGAGGATAAAAAATATTTTAAAACTAGTTTTAATTCTGTGGTGAGTTTGTCAGATTCATGGATGCCTAAGTTTATTGAGGTAACAGATGAAGGAAAATCAAGCGATTCCCCTATTTTTTTGGGAAAGTCTGGTGTACAAATAATTAGTGAAAAAGCCAAGAATGTTTTAGAACCTATAGTAGGAGAAAATATTGAATTTTTACCATTAATTCATAAACAAACAATCAAAAAATACTATGCTATGCATGTTTTAAGGGTGTTGGAAGCACTTGATACTAATAAAACAATCTTTGATAAGTTAAGTTCAGGTTTAATAATAGGATGTAAAAAATTTGTATTTATTCCTTATGTTGTCCAGCACGAACCGGTTTTTAAATTGAATATAAATGGGAAGATACATCCTAACTATCTTTTAGTATCAGATCAATTCAAAAATACAATTTTAGAGAGTGAATTAAAAGGTTTTCAATTTACTGAAGTGTGGGATTCAGAAGAGGGTGCGTAAAGAAATCTAATTTAATTAGATTAGTAATGTAAACCCATATCTAATAGAGTAAAAAATAAAGCATTAAATTTACACTATCGAAAAGAAATATAACTATTAAATTTACCATATGCATAAGTCAATTATAAGATCAGGGAAATTCAAATTAATGTAAAAATTATGCATTTATATAAAATAAATTCATTGACACTTATGTATATAAGTAACTATACTCGTTACATCAAATTGAATGCGTGTTAATACGATTTCATTATTATGACAAACATGTAAATATAAAAATACAAAATCTCAATTTGATAAATACAATGGTAGAGGTGTTTATTTTCATGAAACGCAAATTAATTGCAACAGGTATCCTTGCAGGAGCTATATTATCCTATTCTTCTAATATTTTAGCAGATACTCATAAATTCCCTGATGTTCCTACATGGGCTGATAAATCCGTTAACTATTTAGTTAATAAACAGGTATTAAATGGTTATCCAGATGGAACTTTTGGTTCAAATGACTCATTAGACAGAGCTTCGGCTACAAAAATTATGACAAAAGTTTTAGGGATACAAATTGATCTTAATGCAAAACCATCTTTTACAGATTCACAAAACCACTGGGCAACTCCTTATATTGCTGCTGCTGAAAAAGCTGGGATTGTTAAAGGGGAAGGTAATGGAATCTTTAATCCATCCGGAAAAGTAACTCGTGCTGCTATGGCTACCATGCTAGTAAATGCATATAAACTACAAAGCACAGCAAATCATAACGAGCAGGTTAGATTTGAAGATTTAAAAGGGCATTGGGGAGAAAAACATGCCAATATTTTAATAGATTTAAAAATTTCTAATGGTACCGAGAACGGTTGGCAACCAAATAGATTTATAACACGTGCTGAAGCTGCTCAACTTACTGCAAAAACAGATATGTTACAACAAAATTTAAACGATGAAAAAGAGGTTATTACTGCTACCTCATATGAAGATTTAAATTTAACAGTGGCTTCGAAAATTACAGCTCAAGAGATTGATAGTTTTATTGCAAAATATCATTCAGATAGTCCCTTAGTTGGACATGGACAAGATTTTATCAATGCGCAAAATCAATATGGCGTGAGTGCTCATTATTTAGCGGCGCATGCGATTTTAGAATCTGGATACGGAAAATCAGAAATCGCATATCAAAAACATAATTTATTCGGTCTACGTGCATATGATGGAGATCCGTTTAAATATGCGAAATATTTACCAAGCTACGGCGATAGCATTGCTTATAATGCTAATTATGTACGAGAAAGATATTTAGAAGAAAATGGTATGTATTATAACGGGCCAACATTAACTGGCATGAATGTGAAATATGCATCAGATAAAGGCTGGGCTAAGAAAATTGCAGGCATTATGGAACGTATTAAACCGTTTCGTGTAGAAGACTATACATATGCAAAAAAATTACCCAAGAATCCTGAAACATTAGATGTCGACGCGTTATCTAATGAAATTCCATATAAAATGTATGCAGAGAGTTCAAGCTCAAATGTTGTATCAACAGCTACTTACTATCAGGTACCTTATCCATTTAATTTAAAAATTAAAAGTAGACCAGATGTAGCTGTCGAGGAGAATACAGTTGGTACAGTAACTCCTGGAACAACCATCTTTATTTATCGTGAAGATCCAAATGGATGGGTAGAATTCTCATTTGAAGAGAATGGAGAAAAATACTGGATATTAAAAAGTAAATTAAGTATGTAATTAAAAAGATCTATTTCACTACTTTTAATCGTTTAGGTTATAATCTCATATAATTGAGAGATAAGTTTTTTATTTTCTTAAAATAAAGTTATGTATACAAGAAAAGTTAGAGAATTATTTTCTCTAACTTTTCTTCGCTAGTATTTGAAATTAAAAAGATGGTGGAGTTACTCCAAATATAACAGTGACTTTGTTTAAAGAGTTGTTTTCCCATTTATGCTTTGCATAAGGTGGGATTTTAACACTATCACCTGTATTGAGAAGTAAAACCTCATCATTTAGATATAGTTTCACTTGTCCTTCCATAATAAATGCTATTTCTTCCCCTTTATGTGCCACAGGCTCCATAGATGAAGCAGTTTGAGGTAACAGATTCATTAAAGCCAATTCTAGTGCTCCATCTAAATTAGGAGATAATAGCTCATACGAAACATTGCCGCTTTCAGGAAAAGTTATTTTTTTCCTTTGGTTAGCTCGTACAACTAACTCTTCTGTATTGGTATCCTCTAAGAAAAAATTAAACAATGGAATATTTAATCCTACAGAAATTAATTTTAGGGTTTGTAATGAAGGGTTTGTAATTCCTTTTTCAATCTGACTTAACATGGAAGGTGTTATATCAGCTAACTCTGCTAAACGCTTACTGGTTAATCCGGCACCTTTTCTAAATGCCATAATTTTGTGACCAACATTAATATCGTTCATATATGTAATCCCCTTTAAATAAGTAAATGAAATTAAATTATTATTAATTTTATTTACTTATACTTAATATATTGTTAATATATACTTAATTATAATAAATTATGATTAATTTTAAAATATCATATGTACATATGGCAGCAGCTGCGAAAAAGTGGGAAAAGGTTTACTTAGAAACAAAGGGGCTACTATTTTTGAATATACAGCGGGTTATAGTAAAGCAGTAGAAGAAGGAAGAACATAAGTTAATAAGAATCAAATGTGCTATTTTATTAACGATGAAAAATCAAAGCATTTATTTTAAGGTAATTCAGTAGTTGCTACACGTCTGAATAATTGATATACAAATAAAAGTTGATGGATCGCATCCTCTATTTGTATATCTACCATGTGGAGTAGGATTTGATGGAGTTTCGTTTAGTTTGAAAATTATGGGATGGGATCATGTAGATGTAATTTTTGCTGGGCCTACCCATTCTCCGTATATGCTAATAGGTATGATGACCGGATTATATGATGGTATTTCCATACAAGATTTTTAATGAAATGGATTCTAATAAGTAAAGGACAACTTAAGAGTAGACTTCAATGCTGTATTGTAAAATTTTTAAGGAAGTGAAAATAGTATGAAATCAGCTTTAAATAGTATTATGATCTCCTCGATTTTTGCAGTAGGAGGGATCCTTTCGCTTTTGTTTAATTTAATGGGGGATCAAGATTGGATCTGGAATTGGGTAGGGCTATTACTGGCATATCTATCTTTGGGCATTTTAATCAGTTTATATAATAAAACTGTGGATCACAAAACATTCCCTAAAATACTAAAAAGAACTTTGTTTATTTCCTTTAATGTTACTATATTAGGGATAATCATAGGGGTAACATACCAACTATTAGGAAAGTGGAATCTTACTATAATGATGTATTATTGGTTGATAATTTTATTACTACATTTAATTACTGTAATAACTTTATTCATCCTAGTATTGGAAAACAGTAATAGTAAAAATTATAGCCCACTATATAATTTTATTATACTTTTAAACATTTTCCTTACCTTAGGACCAGTATTATTTCCGGTAGTTTTAACTATTATAGGAAATGCCATGAACGCTAGTGCAGGGCACTAATTTTCACCTATATAGATTATTAAAATGATTAGTCCAAAATTGAGATTGGTTAAGTTAAAAAACTTAATAAGCTAATAGAATAATAAAACTAAACGACTTAAAGTGGAATGATTTGATAGAAAGAAGATTATAATATGAAAATTAAGCTTAAGAAAAAAAGAATTATAAGTGTATTGTTGGCTATTACATTAGTAGCAATAGGGTATTACATGTTTCAATCTATTACAAATCCTAAGCTGGTAAATGCGGAAGAGGGAAACAGTGTTCAACAAGTGAGCAGTCTACCTAAAAATGAATTAAAAAAATCGGTACCTAATCGTTTTGATGGTAAAGAAAGGAAAGTTGCATATTTAACTTTTGATGATGGACCAGGAAAATATACAGCTAACCTATTAGATGTATTAAAGAAAAATGATGTAAAAGCAACATTCTTTTTAATTGGCGATAATGTGAAAAGGTTCCCAGATTTAGTGAAACGAGAGCATGTAGAAAACCATTATGTGGGCATGCATAGTATGACACATGATTTTAAAAAGTTATACACCAATCAGGAATATGTGAAGGAAATGAAAGAAGATCAATCTTTAATTAGAAATGTTATTGGAAACTCACCGAAATTAACACGCCCACCATATGGATCAATGCCTGGATTAAATGAATCACTTCGAAATGAAGTGGTCGGAAATAATTTTAAAGTATGGGATTGGACAATTGATTCTTTAGATTGGAAATACAATAAATTACCTGTTGATGTAGCAGCTGCGAAAATTGTTCAAAATGTCTTAGCAGGTGCTACGTCTTCAAAAGAAATTGTTTTAATGCACGATATTCATCCACAATCTGTCGCGGCAGTTCCAGCAATTATAAAAGGATTAAAAGAAAAAGGGTATGAATTTGAAGCTTATGATGAGAATAATCATTTTCCAATAAACTTCTGGCATGATAACCGAATATAAAAAGATATGTATGAGTTAAAAGACAATTAGAGTGGAATAAGCAATTCATATAGGGTTTAAATATTTATAAGAGCGTGTTTAGATAGATGAAAACACGCTCTTTTTACTGCACTATTTTTTCGTTCATTCCTACATAAGCGTTGGATATTTCGTATGTTTGTCTAGAGTGAAAAGAGCTCATAAAAACCGCCATTATTCACGTTCTTCTTCATATAATTGCACCGCACTTATTTTTTGGTTGTTAAAACTAGTTTTTAAGAAGCATATGTTTTAGCAACTGCAGAAATTCTGTATCACTTTTATCATCTTTTATATAATCCTGTTCGTAGTTAAAAATCATTCGTACTAACATAAAAGCTGTAAGCGGTAATGGTACCTTATGCAAAGCTCCTTGCTGATAACCTTTTTCGAGTAAATTACTTATCATGTTAATTGCTTCTTCTTCAGATTGTTTAAAACAAGTTGTAATTTCAGGTGAATGGTACTCTTTATATTCTTGAAAGAGTGTAGAAACAAATGGATCTTGATGATATTCTAGGCTGATATAATGAAGAATTTTTTGTATTCGAAGTAAAACATCTTTTTCTTCTTTATATAAATTAAATAATTGTAAGCGCTTAAGCTGAATATGACGCATATAGCAGTCGCATAATATTTCAGTTTTATCTGTATAGTAATAATAAATAGTACCTTTACCAACTTTAGCTGTCTTTGCAATTTCATCAACTGTTGTGTTACGGACACCACGCGTAGAGAACAGTATTGTGGCAGATTGAATGATTTTCATCTTTTTATTTTCTTTTTCTAATTTGATCATTGTCTACACCCTATCCTTGAAATATTTAGCGAAGTTTTCTTTCATTACATTCTCTATCATTCTACTTGTCATTTTTTTTAGCTTAATAGAAAGGCCCCTAGTTGCTTCTTATAGAATAACATACACCATTCTTATTTCTAGTATATAACTATAATAGAATGCAACTTTATAACCTAGGGATAAAGTTGAAAGTTTGAGGTAATAATTTTTATAATCGGACGATGGGAATTCAAGTGAAAGAGGACAGTGATTTCTTTCTTGAGTGAATTATTTGATTTTTTATTCAATTCATTTTATTATATAAACATGACTAAAAGATGTTTTTAGTCGGATTTTTTTACGGAAAACCGACTGATATTGAATTTTAGTCGGTTTCTATACTATTTGAGAGAAGGTAGACACTATGTGTGGAATTGCAGGGTGGATAGACTGGTCTAAAGACCTGTCTCATGAACAAGAAACGTTAAAAAAAATGACAGATGCTATCATTCACCGAGGACCTGATGCAGAGGGGCATTGGTTTTCAAAACGAGCGGCATTAGGTCATCGACGTCTCATCGTCATTGATCCTGAAGGTGGCCTTCAACCTATGCTGTATAAAGATGGAAATGATACGATTGGCCTTACGTTCAATGGAGAAATTTATAACTATCAAGAATTACGTAAAGAACTTGAGGAGAAAGGTCATGAATTTCAGACCAAGTCAGATACAGAGGTATTACTACATGCTTACTTAGAGTGGCAAGAAGATTGTGTTCAACATTTAAATGGGATTTTTGCTTTTGGTATTTGGGATGAAAGATTTGGGAAATTGATGCTTGGTCGTGACCATCTAGGCGTGAAGCCTTTATTTTTCGCTCAAAGGGGAAGCGCAATTCTCTTTGGTTCAGAGTTAAAAGTTTTACTTTCGCATCCACTTGTAGATGCTGAGGTAGATAAAGAAGGGCTTTCTGAAATATTCTGCCTTGGACCAACACGTACTCCTGGTCATGCTATTTTCAAGGATATACATGAAGTGCGTGCTGGCCATTATATGACATTTACCTCTAATGGCTCGACTACGACACAGTATTGGAAACTTGAAAGTAAAAAACATGTAGATGATATTGATACAACAGTCGAGACAATCCGCTCCATTTTACAAGATACGGTTAAACGTCAGTTAATTGCTGATAAACCAGTGGTATCTATGCTTTCCGGGGGTTTAGATTCCAGTGGTTTAACAGGTTTAGCAGGAAATGAATTTGGAAATAAAGGGGAACGTCTTCATACATATTCTCTGAATTTCATCAATGATGAAAAAGACTTTGAGCAAGACTTCCTTCGTTTTGATCGTGATGAACCTTGGGTGAAACGTGTGGCTGAATATGTAGGAACAAAGCATCATTCTATAGAGTTAGGATCAGATAGTTTAATAGAGTATTTATTAACTCCAATGCGAGCGCGTGATCTACCTGGAGTTGGAGAACTAGAAACGTCTCTTTATTTGTTATTTAAGGAAATGAAAAAAGATGCAACAGTTGCACTTTCAGGCGAATCCGCAGATGAAGTATTCTCAGGATATCCATGGTTTCATCAAGAGAAGTTTCTAGATGCAGAGATATTCCCTTGGAGTGTTAATTTATGGTATAGTACAGAAATTTTATCAGAGGATTTTAAAGCGAAGATTAGCCCTGAAAAATATCAAAAACAAAAATTTGAAGATGCGGTTGCTGAGGTTCCCTTTTTAGAAGGTGAAAGTGATCTGCAAATGAAGCAACGTCAAATGTCTTACATGTTTATTACTCGTTTCTTGCCATTTATGTTAGAACGAAAAGATCGCACAAGTATGATGAATGGCTTTGAAGTACGAGTTCCATTTTGCGATTACCGGCTTGTAGAATACTTATGGAATGTCCCATTCGAAATGAAAAGCATAGACAATATTGAAAAAGGTATTTTACGTCGAGCTTTTGAAAATGTACTTCCAGAAGATGTACGTTATCGCAAAAAAAGTGCATATCCAAGCACAAAGGATGCCTCTTATCTACAAGGTATTAGTGATTGGATGTTAGATGTGTTGAACAATCCTGAATCACCTATTTTGCCATTAATTAATGTAGAAAGAGTTCGTGCTATTGCAGAAGGAAAAGACGAAGTAATTTCAGGTAATGATGCACGAGGTATAATAGATTATTTACTTCAAGTTAATGGTTGGCTTCAGGAATATAATATTAAATTAGTATGGTAGATGTAATTTTCAAATAAAGAGAAGAGCTGAGACATCAATGATCTAAGTGAACCGCATCTCCAATGTATTAGATAGTTATCTAATAATTGGAGATGCGGTTTTATTATTTTGATTTGCAATAGCCCTAATCAGTTAGTAAATTAGAGTCACATAAAGAACTAGGGGAAATAGTATGAATTGGAGGTACCCCGTAAAGGAGAATACGATGAACCTTTTAATTAGAGAGTTAGAAGTAAATGATTTAGACGACTTACCGGAGATTGATGATAGTTTTATAGTGAACCCTCAGTTAATTCTTTCTCTTTCAAAAGTAAATAAGCAAATAGAATATACAGTAGAAGACATTCCAAGTTATGAGAGAAGTTATTTACAAGATCAGTATGATGATGAACTAGCGTACACTGAATATATAAATAAGCCTGACCAAATAATTTACATAGCAATTTTACAGAAAACTCTTGAAAGTAATTTAAAAAATCACTTTCAAGAGTTTTAGAGATTTTGTACTAGAATTCAACCTTTTTATTCGGATTTTTCAGGATTTGAGGTGTGGATTTTCAGTATTTTGCCATCAAAATAGGTTTTGTTTTAAAATCGCAATATATTTTACTTTAAAATGAAAATTAAGTAAATCGAAAGGATTAAAATTATTAATTTTGTAATAATTTTAATATTTGTGAAACATAAGAAAAGATTCGAAGAATTAAATAAAATATTCTTAATATAACATGTATTTACAATAATATGAAAATAATGTAATTTAATAGTGTGATCACAAACAAAAAAACTCATTTGGAGGAATTAATAATGAAAAATGCTTTTGATTTAGATGTACAAAAGGATGCAGTGAAATTACAAGGTGATGTACAACCAGATACAATTGGTACAATCATTAAGCAATCTCT
>NZ_JBQAEF010000032.1:0-21563 GCF_051915185.1 Bacillus cereus group sp. MYBKT14-1
TTAGTATAATAGAAGCTTTGTAACAAAAGAAAAGGAAGGGAGAATGAAAGATATGAAAGAGCAAGTATTACAAGTAACAAAAGGTGACTTCGTAGGATCAGCAAGTGGAGCGGTAGTATTAACAGCATTAATCGTATTTTTATCAAGTGTATTAGTATAATAGAAGTTTTAAATCAAACAAAAAAGGAAGGAGAATGAGGGATATGAACAGTGAACAAGTGTTTCAAGTAACAAAAATAGATTTATTAGGATCCTTAGGTGGAGCGGTAATATTAACATCATTTATTCTATTCCTTGCAAATGTATTAGTATGAGATATATAAATACAATCATTCAAAAAAAATAAAGACTCTAACGTATTAGTAAGTAGTTAATATGTTGGAGTCTTTTTTATATTCTTCTTATATCCCCTCAAGTATTAAAGTTACCTCATTATCCAGCATGCATGGCTAATTAAACGTTGCGGTTGAAACTTGATTCAACGAATAATCAAAAATCCACTGAATAAAATCCCGCTTTATTTCAAAGAGAAAAAAGTCGAATTTTATATGTAAGAAAAAAAGAGGAATTTGACAGAAAAGATAGAAAATTTTAAAGGTCAGAATTTGTTAGCTTGCTAACTAATTTCTATTAATTAACGTTGGAAGCGTTTTCGGTTGGTTTTAAGTATGGACCATTTAATCTATTTACAGGGGGATGAAGATATTATGAAACAAAAATCTATGGATATGCTAGCTGCACAAATGGAGGACTTTTTTCCAGTACGTGATGTAGATCATTTGGAATTTTACGTAGGGAATGCAAAGCAATCGAGTTATTATCTTGCGAGAGCATTCGGATTCAAAATTGTGGCTTACTCTGGATTAGAAACTGGAAACCGTGAAAAGGTATCTTATGTTCTTGTGCAAAAAAATATGCGTTTCGTTGTGTCTGGAGCTTTAAGTAGTGAAAATCGTATTGCAGAGTTTGTAAAGACTCATGGTGATGGCGTGAAGGATGTGGCACTACTTGTTGATGATGTTGATAAAGCATACTCAGAAGCAGTGAAACGTGGTGCCGTCGCAATTGCTCCACCGCAGGAATTAACAGATGAGGACGGTACATTGAAAAAAGCAGTTATTGGTACGTATGGTGATACAATTCATACGCTTGTAGAGCGTAAAAATTATAAAGGGGCATTTATGCCAGGATTCCAAAAGGTAGAATTTAATATTCCATTTGAAGAGTCTGGTTTAATTGCTGTTGATCATGTAGTTGGTAATGTTGAAAAAATGGAAGAGTGGGTTAGTTATTACGAGAATGTTATGGGCTTTAAACAAATGATTCATTTTGATGATGACGATATTAGTACAGAGTATTCGGCGTTAATGTCGAAAGTTATGACGAATGGAAGTCGTATTAAGTTTCCTATTAACGAACCAGCAGATGGAAAGAGAAAGTCACAAATTCAAGAGTATCTAGAATTCTATAATGGAGCTGGTGTACAACATCTTGCTTTATTAACAAGTGATATTGTTAAAACAGTTGAAGCGCTTCGTGCAAATGGGGTGGAGTTTTTAGATACACCTGATACTTATTATGATGAGTTAACTGCACGAGTTGGAAAAATCGATGAAGAAATTGATAAGTTAAAAGAATTAAAGATTTTAGTAGATCGTGATGATGAAGGTTACTTACTACAAATCTTTACGAAACCAATTGTAGATCGCCCGACTTTATTTATTGAAATCATTCAACGTAAAGGTTCTCGTGGATTTGGTGAAGGAAACTTTAAAGCGTTATTCGAATCAATTGAAAGAGAACAAGAGCGTCGCGGAAACTTATAAGATTTGTATCCACCAGCAAAAGTCCCTTTGCTGGTGGAAATTTCAT
Source organism: Bacillus cereus group sp. MYBKT14-1 (assembly GCF_051915185.1). Classification (NCBI taxonomy): domain Bacteria; kingdom Bacillati; phylum Bacillota; class Bacilli; order Caryophanales; family Bacillaceae; genus Bacillus; species Bacillus cereus group sp. MYBKT14-1. The sequence continues at coordinate 1,873 of NZ_JBQAEF010000032.1, forward strand.
TTTTATAAGGAGGAATCAGGATGAAATTTGTTACATTTCGTCTTCCTTCAAAAGAACTACGGGCTGGATGGCTTGAAGGTGACAAAGTAATAGATATGAATCTTGCTAGTGAAGGGAAAATCCCTTCTTCTATGATTGCTTTTTTAGAGAAAGCGGATGAGTATGTAGAAGTAGTGCGGAATATTAAGAATCCAAATAAGGGTATATATGCTTTAGAAGAAGTACAATTGACAGCTGCTCTTCCTAATCCGAGTAGTATTCGAGATTTTTACGCATTTGAACAACATGTAAAAACAGCTCGCGGACGAAGAGGATTAGATGTTGTGCCTGAATGGTATGATATTCCGGTTTTTTATTTTACTAATCATCGTGCTGTAATTGGTTCCAGTGATTTTGTAATTGGTCCGAAAAAGTCTAAAAAGCTTGATTATGAGTTGGAGATTGCTTGCGTAATAGGAAGAGAAGGGCGAAATATTTCTCGTGAGCAAGCAGAGGAATATATTTTTGGTTATTGTATTATGAACGACTGGAGTGCGAGAGACTTACAAGCAACAGAAATGAAAGTAGGTCTCGGTCCAGCGAAAGGAAAAGACTTTGCAACTTCTTTAGGAGCACATCTTGTTACGAAAGAGGAATTAGACGTTTATCGTAATGGTGATCGATATAATTTAGAAATGACTGCTCATGTAAATGGAAAACTATTATCAAAAGGAAACTTCCAAGATATTTACTATACATTTGCTGAAATGATTGAACGTGCTTCAGAGGACGTTACGTTATATCCAGGAGATGTGATTGGTTCTGGGACAGTAGGAACAGGATGTATTTTAGAACTGGGTACAGAAGAGTGGCTACAAGATGGAGATGTTGTAGAACTGTCGATTACTGGTTTAGGTACACTACGTAATACGATCAAAAAAGAAAAGGAAGCGGGTGATGGGCATGTTTTATCGTCACATGGGAGAACTACCTCATAAACGACATGTACAATTTCGTAAAAAAGATGGATCGCTTTATCGTGAACAGGTAATGGGAACAAAAGGTTTTTCTGGTACGCAGTCTATTTTGTATCATCATTATATGCCGACAGAAGTAGGTCATTCTGCATTATCGCATTCTTGTCAGTTGCAGTATGAAGAGGATGTTGCTCTTTCTCATCGCCACTTTCGAACGAAAGAAAGTAAAAAAAGTGGTGATGCAATAAGTGGACGGAATTTCATACTTGGAAATGAAGATTTATTAATTGGAGTAGTGAGTCCAACAGAAAAAATGGATTATTTCTATCGTAATGGTGATGGCGACGAAATGTTATTTGTTCATTATGGAACAGGGAAAATTGAAACGATGTTTGGAACGATTCACTATAGAAAAGGCGACTATGTAACGATTCCAATTGGAACGATTTATCGTGTTATTCCAGATGAAGGAGAGACTAAGTTTCTTGTTGTAGAGGCGAATAGCCAAATTACAACGCCGCGTCGTTATCGAAATGAATACGGACAATTGTTAGAGCATAGTCCGTTTTGTGAAAGAGATCTTCGTGGTCCAGAAAAATTAGAGACATATGATGAAAAAGGCGAGTTTGTCGTAATGACAAAATCAAGAGGCTATATGCATAAACATGTTTTAGGACACCACCCGTTAGATGTTGTGGGATGGGATGGCTATTTATATCCGTGGGTATTTAATGTAGAGGATTTTGAACCAATTACAGGGCGCATTCATCAGCCACCGCCAGTACATCAAACATTTGAAGGACATAATTTTGTTATTTGCTCTTTCGTACCACGTTTATACGATTATCATCCAGAGTCAATTCCGGCACCATATTATCATAGTAATGTTAATAGTGATGAAGTTCTTTACTATGTAGAAGGAAACTTTATGAGTCGCAAAGGTGTGGAAGAAGGTTCTATTACACTTCATCCGAGCGGGATTCCCCATGGACCGCATCCGGGGAAAACAGAGGCAAGTATAGGGAAGAAAGAGACGCTTGAATTAGCTGTTATGATAGACACATTCCGTCCGCTTCGTATTGTAAAACAAGCACATGAAACAGAAGATGAAAAGTATATGTATAGCTGGATTGAACAAGGTTCATATACTGTGAAATAAGTAAAAAAGGCATGCTCTCAATAAGGGGGCATGCCTTTTTCACGGAATCGACATGTATAATAATACCAAAAAAATAATGGGAAGATATATAGAAAGAATAATAAGGATTGTGCATATTCAGAAGAATTTCTACTTGTTTCGACAAAAGTATTGACTAGGAAAAGCGTAATGAGTAAAATAAAAAAGCGAATTAAAAATTTTCAGAAAATTTAAAACTTGGAGGAGTGAAAGATGAAGCAAATTTTTCAAAAGAAGCCAATTGCAAAGTTAATGCAAGAAAGTAAGCAAAAAACGTTAGCAAGAACATTGGGCGCGCTAGATTTAACTATGCTTGGAATCGGAGCAATTGTTGGAACTGGTATTTTTGTTCTAACGGGTGTTGTGGCAGCGAAACATTCTGGGCCAGCTATTATATTATCATTTGCGATTGCCGCTCTAGCTTGTGCCTTTGCTGCATTTTGTTATGCTGAATTTGCTTCTTCAGTTCCTGTCTCGGGCAGTGTGTATACGTATACATACGCGACGATGGGGGAAGTATTCGCATTTTTAATTGGCTGGGACTTAATGCTGGAATATTTACTTGCTACATCTGCTGTAGCGAACGGTTGGTCTGCATATTTTCAATCTTTATTAAAGGGGTTTGGAATTCATATTCCGACTATTCTCTCCTCGGCTCCTGGTACAGGTAAGGGTGGAATAATTGATCTACCTGCAGTTCTAATTATTTTAGTGATGACAGTTCTTTTATCTAGGGGTGTTCGTGAAAGTGCACGAGTAAATAACATTATGGTATTTATTAAAATAGCAGTTGTTCTTATTTTTATCTTTGCTGGTTTTAATTATGTGAAACCTGAAAACTGGACGCCTTTTATGCCATTTGGTTTAGATGGTGTAATGGCTGGAGCGGCTACAGTATTCTTCGCATTTATAGGATTTGATGCAGTTTCAACAGCGGCAGAAGAAGTGAAACGTCCGCAACGTGATTTACCAATTGGTATTATTGCATCGTTATTAATTTGTACAGTTCTTTATATCGTTGTGTCGCTTATTTTGACAGGAATTGTTCCATACGGACAGCTAAATATATCAGATCCAGTTGCTTTTGCACTTCAATTTATTGGACAAGATGGTTTAGCGGGGGTAATTTCAGTAGGAGCAATTACAGGAATTACAACAGTAATGCTAGTTATGATGTATGGGCAAGTTCGTGTTTCTTATGCGATGAGTCGAGATGGTTTACTACCGAAGCGTCTTGCTAAAGTTCATCCAAAATTTAAAACACCATTTTTAAATACATGGACAACGGGGATTATTGCGGCACTGATTTCAGGATTAATAGATTTAAATGTTTTAGCACATCTTGTAAATATGGGGACATTGTCAGCATTTGCACTCGTAGCTGTTGCGGTAATCGTAATGAGAAGAACTCATCCAGACTTACCAAGGGCATTTAAGGCTCCGCTTGTACCATTTTTACCAGCATTAACAGTGATGTTCTGTTTATACTTAATGCTTCAATTATCAGGGACAGCATGGATTAGTTTTGGGATATGGATGGTTATTGGTATAGCGGTTTACTTTTTATATAGCCGAAAACATAGTGCTTTAAATAATAGTAAAAAAGAAGAAGATGTTGCAAATTTATAAGTGAAAAAATCCATTCTAATTCTGTTAGAATGGATTTTTTTATTTGAAAATTTACATTTTTCTGAACTTATTATAAGATAATTGTTGGCTAACTAAAGGGGTGAAATGATGAAAAATACGTGGCGTGAGTTAAGGGAGATGGACCGTAACGTATGGATTCGATTTATTGGAGAGACGTTAAATGGAATTGCAATGATGATGTTAATGCCTTTTTTTGCATTATATTTAAAAGATAAGGTAGATTCGTTGTTGGAAGTTGGGGTTATTATGGCGCTTTCTCCAATTGCTGCAAGTTTTGGATCACTTATAGGAGGGAGAATTGCTGACATATATGGAAGAAAGCCTATTATGATATTTTCTATGGCAAGTAATGCATTATTAATGCTCGGTTTTCTATTTATAGAAGGGTTTATTCCATATGCAATTTTATCTATTTTTTTAGGGTTGAGTAATTCTTTATTTCATCCAGCTGCATCAGCTATGGTCGCGGATGTAACGGCACCAGAAAAAAGAACAGAGGCATATGGTTTATTACGAATGGGACACAATATAGGTGCTGCGATTGGTCCGATAATGGGAGCATCAGTAGTTGTGTTGTCAAAGAACCTTGTGTTTATTATTGCCTCTTCTACAATGCTATTTTATGCGTTACTTGTATTACTTCTTATTCAAGAGACGATGCCAAAAAGGACAGATAAGGAAGAACATAAAGAAAAGGAAGCTGGGGCAGTTTGGAAAATTGTAATGCGAGATAAGGTATTAATGATTTACTTATTAGCAGGCATTATCATTTCGATGGGGTTTTCTCAAACCGAAGGCATGTTGCCACTACATTTTGATAATGAAATGAAGCATATTTTTGGAACGAATAATCCATATCCATATTTAATGGCGTTAAACGGACTATTAGTTGTTTTATTCCAGTTTCAAATTTCAAAATGGGCTACGGATAAACCGGTCGGGAAGACGATGTTATATGGTGCATGTTTATTCGGGATTGGATTATTTTTTATAGGGTGGTTACCGAAGTGGTTTGGAGAATTTAATACAAATGCTACAATTATTTTAATAACACTACTGTTCGTTTATGCTTTATATACGTTAGGTGAAATGATTATGTCGCCTGTACAGATGACATTTGTAGCAAATTTGGCCCCTGAGCATTTGAGAGGGACTTATATGGGAGCTGCAAGTTTGCAGTGGATTACAGGAAGCGCATTTGGTCCACTTTTGGGCGGTTTTTTATTAGATCGATTACTTGGTCACTTTCTATTTACAATTTTAGCTGTAGGATGTGTAGTTGCAGGTATTGTATATGTTTCTTTAGATCGCCTTGTTGAGCAAAGGCAAAAAGACACACTAACCAAACAATCTTCTTAGTGAATAGATGACATACACAAAAAAGGGGATTTCTACATATTTTAGGTACATAACTAGATTAGATTGCCATTTTATTTTGTGTTGCTATATAGAAAATGAAATGAAAAACCAATAAGTGATGTTATTTAATTATTTATGGAAGTTACATTTTATTTCAAATAGGAACTACCTATTTTTATAAAAAGTGCTAAAATAGAAAAATGAAAACAATTGGTTAGGGTGATTTCATTGACGAAAATTAAATTAGGTTTATTATATGGTGGAAAATCAGCTGAGCATCAAGTTTCGCTACAGACGGCTCTTGCTGCTATTAAAGCGTTAAATCAAGATAAATTCGAGATTCATCCAATTTATATTACAGAACAAGGTCAATGGGTACGTGGTGAGCGTATTGAAGGCGAAGTAACAGATGTTGAAGCTTTAAAAATGAGCGGTGCAGAAAATGCGATTTCTCCGTTATCATTAAGTACAGAAATTATCCCATCTGCAGCTTCTGAGGAGAACGCTATTGACGTTATTTTCCCATTACTACATGGACCAAACGGTGAAGATGGAACGGTTCAAGGACTATTAGAATTAATGAATATCCCTTATGTAGGAAATGGTGTTCTAGCATCATCTGCTGGTATGGATAAAGTTGTTATGAAAAACATCTTTGCAGAGGCTGGTTTAAAACAAGCAAAATATGCATCCTTCATTCGTAGTGCATGGGAAAAAAATCGTGAGGAAGCTTATTCTAAAGTAGAAGATAAGTTAGGATATCCTTGCTTCGTAAAACCAGCGAACCTTGGTTCAAGTGTTGGTATTAATAAGTGTAAAAATCGTGAAGAACTTGAGGATGCATTTGTAGAGGCATTCCAATTTGATCGCAAAATTATTGTAGAAGAAAATATTGTAGGTCGTGAAGTAGAAGTTGGGGTACTAGGTAATGATGAGCCGAAATGTTCAGTTGTAGGTGAAATCGTTCCGAAAAAGGACTTCTATGATTATAAGTCGAAATATATCGATGGTGATACGGCGCTAATTATTCCAGCTGAAATGACAGAAGAAGAATCTAATGTAATTAAGCGTGATGCGATTATTGCATTCCAATCATTAGACGGTGCAGGTTTAACGCGAGCTGATTTCTTCTTAACGAAAGATGGAGAAGTGTATATTAACGAAGTAAACACAATGCCAGGATTTACACCGTTCAGTATGTTCCCTCTATTATGGCAACATACTGGGTTACCATATCCAGAATTAATCGAAGAGCTAATTCGTTTAGCGATTGAACGTCACGAAGAAAAACAAAAAATTAAATATACAATCTAACAAAAAAGGAGGAAGCACTATTCATAGGAATAGTGCTTCCTCTATGTAAGGAGCGTTTATATATGATAAAGCGAATGTTAAAGCAAGTGGAACAGATGGTAAATGGTACTGAATTAGCAGAGCAATATGAGGGAATTACTATTCAAGGCGTGTCTATTGATACGAGAAAAATTGAAAAAGGAAACTTGTATGTTCCGATTCAAGGGGAGCGCTTCGATGGACATGCTTTTGTAGATAAAGCTGTTGAAAATGGAGCTGTGGCTACATTATGGATGAAAGATGTAGCGAATCCACCTGAGAATCTTCCGGTTATTTTTGTAGAAGACACGCTATCGGCATTGCAAATGTTAGCGAAAAACTATCGCGATCAATTGGATGTTAAAGTTGTAGGTGTAACGGGTAGTAACGGTAAAACATCTACGAAAGATATTGTAACAAGTCTTCTTGCGACTAAATTCAAAGTGCAAAAAACAGAAGGGAACTTCAATAACCATATCGGATTACCTCTTACCATTTTAAACTTAGAAGAAAATACAGAAGTAGCAGTATTAGAGATGGGTATGTCAAGCCGAGGCGAAATTGAATTCTTATCTAAGTTAGCTCGTCCTAATGCAGCTATCATTACAAATATTGGTGAGGCACATTTAATGGATTTAGGATCTCGTGAGGCAATTGCTGAAGCGAAATTAGAAATTGTTACAGGATTACAAGAAGGTGGCGTGTTCGTATATAACGGAGATGAGCCTTTATTAACGAATCGTGTTCCTGGAATGAATTTAGCAGCAGAAACGGTTACGTTTGGTGATGCAAGAGCAAACGATTATTATCCCACGACTGTAACATTACAAGCAACTGGGACACATTTCAAAATGAATAGAGATGAAAATATTTCATTCTACTTACCGGTGTTAGGAAAACATAATGTGTATAATACACTTGCTTCAATGGCAATTGCGAAACATTTTGGTGTAACGTGGGAAGAGATGAAAGAAGGTTTAGTAACACTTCAAATGACGGGCATGCGTATGGAAATTGTGAAAAAAAATAGTGGTTTAACAATTATCAACGATGCTTATAATGCAAGCCCGACGGCTATGGAAGCAGCATTCCATTTAATGAATGGTTTAGATGGTTTTGCTAAAAAAATCGTTGTGCTCGGTGATATGTTAGAACTTGGAGATCAAGAAGTACAGTTCCATTATGAGGTAGGAAAATTAATCGATCCAGCAAAAATCTCACATGTATTCACATACGGTAGATTAGGGGCTCAAATTGCTGAAGGAGCAAAAATTAATTTCCCTAATGAACGTGTAAAGGCGTATGATAATAAAGAAGAGTTAGTAAAAGATTTACAAGCAGTAGTCGATGTGAAAGATGTTGTATTAATAAAAGCATCTCGCGGTATGAAATTAGAAGAAGTAATTACGATGTTGAAATAATTGGTGTATATAAATAGGGATGATAGTTGCGAAAATAGAAGAAACTTATAATAAGCGCTTACAGTAAATATAAAAAAATAAAAGTGAAGAAAAAAACTCTGAATATGAAAATAAGGTAACAGTTGGGTTTGCTTTTTACACATACAAAACTTATAATTGATAAAGTGTAATAACGTTTAGAAGTATTTTCGTGAAGAATATACGCCCGTTTATATACGTGAGCATTCAGGAAAAGGGCTTTTCCGCAAATTCGGAAAACGCCTTTTTTTAAATGATAAGTATAGGATAGAAAAGGAGAAGTAACATTGACAACATTTCGAGAATTAGGATTAAGTGATTCTTTACTGCAATCTGTTGAAAGTATGGGCTTTGAAGAGGCTACACCAATTCAAGCTGAAACAATTCCACATGCATTGCAAGGTAAAGATATTATTGGGCAAGCGCAAACAGGTACAGGGAAAACAGCAGCATTCGGATTACCACTATTAGATAAAGTGGATACACATAAAGAATCGGTTCAAGGTATTGTTATCGCGCCAACGCGTGAATTAGCAATTCAAGTTGGAGAAGAATTATACAAAATTGGTAAGCATAAACGCGTTCGTATTTTACCGATTTATGGTGGTCAAGATATTAACCGCCAAATTCGTGCTCTAAAAAAACACCCACACATTATTGTTGGTACGCCGGGTCGTATTTTAGATCATATTAACCGTAAAACACTTCGTCTGCAAAACGTAGAGACAGTTGTTCTTGACGAAGCGGATGAAATGTTAAACATGGGCTTCATTGAAGACATTGAAGCAATTTTAACAGATGTGCCAGAAACACATCAAACATTACTATTCTCAGCGACAATGCCGGATCCAATCCGCCGTATTGCTGAGCGTTTCATGACTGAGCCTCAACACATTAAAGTAAAAGCAAAAGAAGTAACAATGCCAAACATTCAGCAGTTCTATTTAGAAGTGCAAGAAAAGAAAAAGTTTGACGTGTTAACACGCTTATTAGATATTCAATCTCCAGAGCTTGCAATCGTATTTGGTCGTACAAAGCGTCGTGTTGATGAATTATCAGAAGCATTAAACTTACGTGGTTATGCTGCAGAAGGTATTCACGGTGATTTAACTCAGGCGAAACGTATGTCTGTATTACGTAAATTTAAAGAAGGTTCTATTGAAGTTCTTGTTGCAACAGACGTTGCTGCGCGTGGTCTTGATATTTCAGGCGTAACGCACGTATATAACTTCGATATTCCACAAGATCCAGAATCATACGTTCACCGTATCGGTCGTACTGGTCGTGCAGGTAAAAAAGGTATTGCAATGCTATTTGTAACACCACGTGAATCAGGACAATTAAAAAATATCGAGCGTACAACAAAACGTAAAATGGACCGTATGGATGCACCGACACTTGACGAGGCATTAGAAGGTCAACAACGTTTAATCGCTGAAAAGCTTCAAAGCACAATTGAAAATGAAAACTTAGCATACTACAAGCGTATTGCAGAAGAAATGTTAGAAGAAAATGACTCTGTAACAGTAGTAGCTGCTGCTTTAAAAATGATGACTAAAGAGCCGGATACAACTCCGATCGCTTTAACATCAGAACCACCTGTTGTTTCAAGAGGCGGCGGTTCTAAAAAACGCGGCGGTAACGGAGGCGGATACCGTGATGGTAACCGTAATCGTAGTCGTGATGGACGCGGCGGTGGCGATGGACGTAATCGTGACCGTAACCGTGATGGGCGTAATCGTGACGGAAACCGTGATCGCAATCGTGATGGTAACCGCGATCGTAATCGTGATGGTGGTAGTCGTGGTCGTAGAGGTGAAGGTCAAGGTCGCCCTGGTTCTTCAAATGGACGCGGCGAAAGAAAACATCATAGCCGTCCACAAGCTTAATAAAAAAAAGAGAATGCCCTTTGCGGGCATTCTCTTTTTTTTATTTCTATAATTGTGCATACTACATAATAGTTATGATAGAAAAGGGGCTGTTATATGCTTGTAAGGCTTGGTTACGTTGCGATGAGTGTGCATTTGAAGAATGCATCTCCATCTCAAACGATGACGTATGCACAGTTTCAGAAATTAGATGATCGTGATGCTGCAATTCGTAAGCTTGAAAGAATTGCTAATTCCAATTTAGAAAATTGTTTACGTTTATTAAAGCATAATAAAGGGCATGACATATCTTTCTTTCGGCTCAGTTCAAAGCTCATTCCTTTAGCGAATCATGAGGAATTGCTAGAGTGGAACTATATTCGTCCGTTAAAAGAAAATTTAAAAAAACTAGGTGAATATGCAGTTCATATGAATATGAGAATTGATTTCCATCCAGATCATTTTGTTGTACTAAATTCACCTGAAGAGAGTGTTTTTAAACAATCTGTAAAAACATTTCAGATGCACAAAAAATTATTAAAAGGCATGGGGATTGAACATAAGCAACGATGTGTACTGCATGTTGGAGGAGGATATAAAGATAAAGAACTTGCATTAGAGCGCTTTATAGAGAATTGGTCGAATGTCCCAAGGGGTATTCAAGAAATGATTATATTAGAAAATGATGATACAACCTTTACGTTAGAGGAAACATTATATTTAGGAGAAAAATTAGATATTCCCGTCGTATTTGACTTGCATCACCATATGATGAATAATGAGCAAGAAGATTGGTATGAAGATTGGGCACGTGTTGTTCATACGTGGGAAACGTCTTTGTTGCCGATTAAAATGCATATCTCTAGCCCTAGAGAGGGAAAAGATCCAAGAGCTCATGCAGATTATATTAATGTAGACGCATTTTTATCTTTTTTAAGAAGGATAAAGGGAAGTGTTCCGCAAATTGATTGTATGATTGAGGCGAAGATGAAGGATGAGTCTTTATTTCAATTAATGAGAGATTTAAGTGAACAAGTAGATGTAGAAATTATCGATGGTGCAAGCTTTTATATTAAATAAGCTTTGCACCATCGTTTTTTTTTGTTAAAAAAGGGGTTAAAATGCCACCGGTTATTAAACCTGTTAAATGACTGATCGGATTGGCAGAAGGGTTAAAGAAAGTAAATAGTAGTAATAGAAGTATCATAATTGAGAAAATGGCAATTTCTTTTGGTTTTGAAGAGCGGTATCGATTGTACAATAAAAATAACTGTGCACCTAATAGTCCGAAAATACCACCTGATGCACCTGCGTGAATATATTCAAGCGGCATAATAATATAAGAAGAAATATTTCCAGAAATTCCAGAGAGAAAAAATAGAATGAAAAAAGAAAAGTGTCCGAGTTGCTTTTCGATAGAAGAACCAAGAGCAAACAAAAAAATACTATTAGAAAGAAAATGTTGTAAGTCTACGTGTACGAGAAGAGAAGTTATGACACGCCACCATTCTCCTTTCGCGATATATTCATTAGAGGCTGCCAGTGGTAAGAGAAAAAAGTCGCCTAATATCATCATGACTAAATGAATAAGAAGTAAGGTAAGAATAGTCGGTTGTAAAGAAATATGAGTGGATCTTATTAGCATACGGTTACTATCACCCCTTTTGCATCAGAAAGATTCTCTGTTATTCTTATCAATATGAAAGAAGAAAGTTAAATAGAAGAAGGGGATTTTGAAATGATTATAGGGATTGGTATCGATATTATTGAATTAAATCGTATTGAAAAAATGCTAGATGGAAAGCTTAAATTTATGGAACGTATTTTAACGGAAAATGAACGTAATGTTGCTATGGAGCTGAAAGGAAGTCGCCTTACAGAGTTTGTAGCTGGAAGGTTTGCAGCGAAAGAGGCGTATTCAAAAGCTGTAGGTACTGGTATCGGAAAAGAAGTGAGTTTTTTAGATATTGAAGTGAAAAATGATGAAAGAGGTAAGCCAATTCTGATTACAAGTACAGAGTATATTGTTCATTTATCAATTAGTCATAGTAAGGAATTTGCTGTTGCTCAAGTTGTTTTAGAAAGCTTGTCACGCTAGTCTGCATATTTTATATCTTTGTCTCATATATTTGAGGTAGCGATAAGGAAGGTACATCTTCCATTCATTTATAGGGGCAAAGGGGCTGAATTGATGAAAAGGCGTCTGTTTTTAGTTCTTGTCGGTTTGTTGACCGTTTTTGTGTTGGCGGGTTGTATGGAAAAGAAGCAAGATGATGTCGTGAGAGATTTAGAATCAAAAGTAAAAGGGATGAAAAGTTATCAAGCTGAGGCAAAATTATCTATTAAAACAGGCAATGAGCCTCAAGAGTATAACGTAGAGATTTGGCATAAGGAACCGTCTTTTTATCGTGTGAATTTAAAAAATGCAAAAAAAGATCAGAGCCAAATTATTTTGAGAAATGAAGAAGGTGTATTTGTATTAACGCCAGCACTTAATAAGAGCTTCCGTTTTCAAAGTGATTGGCCGCAAAATAGTAGCCAGGCTTATTTATATGAATCACTTGTAAGAGATATTTTGCAGGACAAGAAAAACCTTACTTTTGAGAAAACAGATAAGTATTATATTTTTAAAACAAAAACAAACTATCAACATCAAAATATGTTGCCGAGACAAGAGATTACATTGAATAAGAGCGACTTGACTCCAGTTTCAGTGAAGTTAATGGATAATGATCAAAATGTTCTTGTGAAAGTAGATTTCTCTAAAGTGAAATTCGATGCGAAATTTGATAAAGGTGCATTTGATACGAAACAAAATATGTCTAGAGCGCAGGTAGATGTTCAAACAACAGCGAAAGAAGACAAACCGTTTGCTATTTTGTATCCACTTGATACACCACAAGGTATGACTCTGCAAGATGAAAAAGAGTTGAAGACAGACAGTGGCAAGCGTGCGATACTCACATACACTGGAAATAAGAAATCCTTTACTTTAATACAAGAAAAGGCAAAAGTTGCAGAGGCATCATCAGCGGTAAGTGTAAGTGGAGAACCAGTTGATCTTGGGTTTACGATTGGTGCATTAACGAAAGACTCTGTAACGTGGTCGCATAACGGAGTAGAATATATGCTCGTGTCTAAAGGTTTAGAGCCGAAGGAGCTGTTAATGGTTGCTCGTTCAGTTACAGCGAAGCAGGTGAAGTAAACTTCTTAGACGTGGTGATATATGTGCACCACGTCTTTTCTTAGTTTGAAGGTGGATTTCATAAAAGAAGCATATAAAAGAATAAGCTTCGCATATCGTGTATAAGGAAGTGTATTTATGGAAGAAGCACCATTTTACCGTGACACTTGGGTGGAAGTGGATTTAGATGCCATTTATAACAACGTTACACATATTAAAGAGTTCATCCCAAGTAATGTAGAGATTTTTGCTGTAGTTAAAGCAAACGCATATGGGCACGATTATGTACCGGTGGCTAAAACGGCATTAGAAGCAGGTGCAACAAGGTTAGCTGTTGCTTTTTTAGATGAAGCTTTAGTGCTTCGGAGGGCTGGTATTACTGAGCCGATTTTAGTGTTAGGTCCCTCGCCGCCGCGTGATGTAAATGTAGCTGCTGAAAATGATGTAGCGCTAACGGTTTTTCAAAAAGAATGGGTGGATGAAGCAATTAAACTTTGGAATGGTTCATCTGTAATGAAATTCCATATTAACTTTGATAGTGGTATGGGGAGAATTGGAATACGTGAAAGAAAAGAGCTAAAAGAATTTTTAAAGAGTTTAGAGGGTGCACCGTTTTTAGAGTTAGAAGGAGTATACACGCATTTTGCAACGGCAGATGAGGTTGAGACTTCGTATTTTGATAAGCAATATAATACGTTCTTAGAGCAGTTAAGTTGGTTGAAAGAATTCGGAGTGGATCCTAAGTTTGTTCATACAGCTAATAGTGCTGCGACGTTACGTTTTCAAGGGATTACATTTAATGCAGTGCGAATTGGGATTGCAATGTATGGATTATCTCCTTCTGTAGAAATACGTCCTTTTTTACCATTTGAATTAGAACCGGCGCTATCACTTCATACGAAAGTCGCTCATATTAAACAGGTAATTAAAGGTGATGGAATTAGTTATAACGTCACCTACCGAACGAAAACTGAAGAATGGATTGCGACTGTAGCGATTGGCTATGCAGATGGGTGGCTTAGGAGGTTACAAGGATTTGAAGTGCTTATAAATGGTAAAAGGGTACCGATTGTAGGGCGAGTAACAATGGATCAGTTCATGATTCATCTTCCTTGTGAAGTGCCACTTGGTACGAAAGTTACGCTTATTGGAAGGCAAGGAGATGAGTATATTAGCGCTACAGAGGTTGCGGAATACTCAGGGACTATTAATTATGAAATTATTGCAACGATCAGTTTCCGTGTGCCAAGAATATTTATACGGAATGGTAAGGTTGTAGAGATAATTAATTACTTGAACAATATATAGAAGGTAGTATGATTGCTTCTTGTCATTGGAGTGACTGTTCATTGCTGGATAATAAGCTCTTTTTGATGAGAAGCTTTTTACTTATAATCATTTTTTATATAAGTTGCACGTAAGTTTTGAAGAGGAGTTCTATTGTTTTTAGTTAGTTATGAGATAAAAAATTTAAGAAGATGAATGTTTTGTTTGTGAATTGGAAAACATAAGCAAGGAATAAGGAAGTCTTTGCAACAGGCTCCATACAATGGTATTATTACAATAGGTGTCATATATATATTTGGGTGTGTAGTTGACGGTGGAGGTGTATTTTTGTGTCCGAATCAAGTGTAACTACTGAAATCGTGGTTCGGTTGCCAAAGCAAATGGTAACGGAATTGGACGGAATTGGAAAACAAGAGAATAAGAATCGCCATGAACTAATTTGCCAGGCAACACAATTGTTATTGCGTCAACATAAGACGAAGAAACGCTACCAACATGAATCAATGCGACGTGGGTACATTGAAATGGGAAAAATTAATCTTGGTATTGCATCTGAAGCTTTCTTAGCAGAGTATGAAGCAGCTCATACAGTAGAACGCTTAGTTAGCGGGGGGTAATATTTTGATTGTAAAACGCGGCGACGTGTATTTTGCAGACCTTTCCCCAGTTGTTGGTTCTGAGCAAGGAGGCGTTCGTCCGGTTCTTGTCATTCAAAATGACATCGGAAATCGTTTTAGTCCAACGGTGATTGTAGCGGCTATTACTGCACAGATTCAAAAAGCGAAATTACCCACTCATGTGGAAATTGATGCGAAAAAGTACGGTTTTGAGAGAGATTCTGTTATTTTACTTGAGCAGATTCGAACAATCGATAAGCAGCGCTTAACGGACAAAATCACTCACTTAGATGAAGTGATGATGATTCGTGTAGATGAAGCGCTACAAATTAGTTTAGGACTAATAGATTTTTAAATCGGCAGTTTAAGTTGCTCTCTTTGAAGGGCAACTTTTTTTATTATAGAGGAGGTTACGGTTGTATATGGAAATGGTAGATAATCGACAAGCGTTAATGAAAATGTTAGTGAAAGAATTAGGCTTTACCGAAAAGCAAGTTCGTCATGTTATTCAATTAACAGAAGAAGGTAACACAGTTCCATTTATTGCTCGTTACCGAAAAGAATGGACAGGCTCTTTAGATGAGGTGCAAATTCGTACGATTTTAGAGAGATGGCAATATATGATGCAACTTGAAGATAGGAAGGAAGAAGTTCTTCGTCTTATTGATGAGAAGGGGAAACTGACAGAAGAGCTACGACAGCAAATTGTTAAAGCTATAAAGTTGCAAGAAGTAGAAGATCTATATCGTCCATATAAAGAGAAAAGAAGAACGAAAGCGACAGTTGCTAAAGAAAAAGGATTAGAACCATTAGCTGAATGGTTATTGTTATATAAGAAAGAAGATCCGGCTAAAAAGGCAGTGGAATTTATTAATGTAGAGAAAGAAGTGCAATCTGCAGAAGAAGCTTTACAAGGTGCACAAGACATTATTGCAGAAATGGTTTCAGATGAAGCTGCGTATCGTAGTTGGATTCGAAATGTTACTTTTAGAAAAGGTGTTATGTCTTCTTCCGTGAAAGATGAAGAAAAAGATGAAAAGAATATATATGAAATGTATTACAGTTATGAAGAACCATTGCAAAAAGTAGTACCACATCGTGTATTAGCAATGAATCGTGGCGAGAAAGAAGATATATTGAGAGTTGCTGTTGTTCCACCAGTAGATGAGATAGTAACCTTCTTAAATAAGAAAGTAATTCGTGATAACGATTCGAAAAGTGCACATTATGTACAATTAGCGATTGAAGATGGTTATAAACGATTAATTCAATCTTCAATCGAAAGAGAGATTCGTAAAGAATTAACAGAAACAGCTGAAGAACAAGCAATACATATTTTCTCTGAGAACTTACGTAACTTATTATTACAACCTCCGATGAAAGGGAAAGTCGTGCTAGCGGTAGATCCGGCATATAGAACTGGTTGTAAATTGTCTGTAGTAGATGATACGGGGAAAGTACTACATATCGATGTTATTTATCCGCATCCACCTGTTCGTAAATATGATGATGCAAAAACGAAAGTTCTTTCTATTATAGATAAATATCAAGTTGAAATGATTGCAATTGGTAATGGGACAGCATCTAGAGAAACAGAAGAGTTTATAGTAGATGTATTACAAAGTGTGAACCGAGATGTCTTTTATATTATTGTAAATGAAGCGGGTGCTAGTGTATATTCAGCTTCTGATTTAGCCCGTGAGGAATTCCCAAATTTACAAGTTGAAGAGAGAAGTGCCGTTTCTATTGGGAGACGTCTGCAAGATCCACTTGCTGAACTTGTGAAAATTGATCCTAAATCAGTTGGGGTTGGACAATACCAACATGATGTATCTCAAAAGAGACTGAATGAGTCATTAACATTTGTAGTAGAAACAGCTGTTAACCAAGTTGGGGTTAATGTAAATACGGCTTCGGTTGCATTGTTACAATATGTTTCAGGTTTATCGAAAACTGTTGCGAAAAATATTGTAGCAAAGAGAGAAGAAGATGGGAAATTCACGAAGCGCACGGAATTAAAGAAAATCCCACGTTTAGGTGCAAAGACTTATGAACAATGTATAGGTTTCTTACGTATACTAGAAGGAGCGAATCCACTAGATCGAACAGGTATTCATCCAGAGCAATATAAAAATGTTGAATTGTTATTGAAGAGTCTAGGGTTATCGATAGATGACGTAGGACAACCGCAATTACAAAAGAGATTGGAAGAAGTAGAGATTTCTAAGTTATCTCAAGAAACAGGAGTTGGGGAGCCGACGTTAGTTGATATTATAGATGCGCTTATTAGTCCTGAACGAGATATGAGGGATGAGTTGCCTAAACCACTTTTGAAAAAAGGGATTTTGAAATTAGAAGATTTAAAACGTGGTATGGAACTAGAAGGAACAGTTCGTAACGTTGTTGATTTTGGTGCTTTTGTTGATGTTGGTGTAAAGCAAGATGGTTTAGTACATATTTCTAAACTTAGCAAACAGTTTGTAAAGCATCCGTTAGATGTTGTATCAGTAGGGCAAATTGTAAAAGTATGGGTAGATGATATTGATACAAAAAAAGGACGCGTTGCACTATCTATGTTGCCGATTGAATAGTAAGAGAAGAGAGCAGATGAAACTGCTCTTTTTTTATGAAATAAAAAGTGTAATGGATTATGAGCTTTGATGTATTTTGCTATAATAAAACCAGCATTCATTTAATAACTTAATTTGATACCGGTTTTTTTCGAAATATGCACGTTGCATTTGTTTTTTTAGCCACGTAGGCATAGGAATCCCTCCTTGTTTAATCCTGCTCTCAAAAATCTAAAATGCTATTGATGAGAGGTTGGTGAGTGGATTTCTATTCATGTTTTGTTTTTAGAAACCACGCTTCTTACATGAGGATGGGTATATGTACTATTTAATATATGTATAAGAAGGGAGAAAAGTGTAAAAATATTTTTTTGTTTAGGAGGAATGAGAGTGGATGAGCAAGAAATTCAGCGACTAGTGGAAGAAGTGTCACTACAATACTTTGAGATGCCGTTCTTACATAAAGCGGTTTTTAATAATAGATTACGTACAACTGGTGGGCGTTATTTATTGAAGAGTCATAATATCGAACTGAATTATCGATATTACGAATTGTATGGTGAAGAAGAGTTAGTCGGGATTATTAAACATGAGCTTTGTCATTATCACTTACATATTGCAGGAAGAGGGTATAAGCACGGGGACAGGGATTTTCGTGAGTTGTTAAAGAAAGTTGATGCACCACGTTTTTGTAAACGAATGATTAATGAAGAGAAGGAAAAAAAGATTTATAAGTATGAATGTATGGAGTGTTCACTTCAATATGTAAGAAGGCGTCAAATAAATATAAAAAGATATGTCTGTGGAAAGTGTAAAGGGAAACTCAAACCGATATCGAAAACATCTTGACAGTAAAAACGCAATCCAGTATATTATAAACATGTCACGTTTGAACAAGATGTTGTTAAAAACTTCTTGACTTACAGAGAGAATTTTTATAAGATACAAATTGTCTTCATTATTCCGCAGTAGCTCAGTGGTAGAGCTATCGGCTGTTAACCGATCGGTCGTAGGTTCGAGTCCTACCTGCGGAGCCATACAGAGAAGTACCCAAGTGGCTCAAGGGGCTCCCCTGCTAAGGGAGTAGATCGCTAACGCGGTGCGAGGGTTCGAATCCCTTCTTCTCTGCCATACATATTGGCCCGTTGGTCAAGTGGTTAAGACACCGCCCTTTCACGGCGGTAACACGGGTTCGAATCCCGTACGGGTCACCACTTCGGAGGATTAGCTCAGCTGGGAGAGCACCTGCCTTACAAGCAGGGGGTCGGCGGTTCGATCCCGTCATCCTCCACCATATAATTTTATATGAATAGTATTGTCGCGGGGTGGAGCAGCACGGTAGCTCGTCGGGCTCATAACCCGAAGGTCGCAGGTTCAAATCCTGTCCCCGCAACCAAATGGTCCCGTGGTGTAGTGGTTAACATGCCTGCCTGTCACGCAGGAGATCGCCGGTTCGACCCCGGTCGGGACCGCCATTTTAACTTCTGCTATATAGCAGTTGTTTTTTATTGGACATTATGTTACAATAATATTTGTCTTTGAAAAGAAGATAGTTATTTCGATGGGCTATAGCCAAGCGGTAAGGCAACGGACTTTGACTCCGTCATGCGCTGGTTCGAATCCAGCTAGCCCAGCCATTTACGAGCCATTAGCTCAGTTGGTAGAGCATCTGACTTTTAATCAGAGGGTCGAAGGTTCGAGTCCTTCATGGCTCACTTTTGTTTTTTTCGCGCGGTCGTGGCGGAACGGCAGACGCGCTAGGTTGAGGGCCTAGTGGGGGAAACCCCGTGGAGGTTCAAGTCCTCTCGGCCGCATCAAAAAATCTTAAAAAAGTGCTTGCATTTGAAGATGTAGTATGATAAGATAATTGAGTCGCCAAATTACAACGACGAAAAAACATCATGAATAAGCGCCCGTAGCTCAATTGGATAGAGCGTTTGACTACGGATCAAGAGGTTAGGGGTTCGACTCCTCTCGGGCGCGCCAATTACGGGAAGTGGCTCAGCTTGGTAGAGCACCTGGTTTGGGACCAGGGGGTCGCAGGTTCAAATCCTGTCTTCCCGACCACGCGGGTGTAGTTTAGTGGTAAAACAAGAGCCTTCCAAGCTCTGGTCGAGAGTTCGATTCTCTTCACCCGCTTTTAGTTCTTTGAAAACTGAACGAAACAAACAACGTGAAACGTCAATTTTTATTTTAGATGCTAGACAAACTAACTTTATTGGAGAGTTTGATCCTGGCTCAGGATGAACGCT
>NZ_JBQAEF010000033.1:0-17857 GCF_051915185.1 Bacillus cereus group sp. MYBKT14-1
TTATTCACCTGTCTAATGTTTTCTTCTTTTCGGTGATGATCTCTCCGATCATCACATCTATTGAAATCACAAGCTCCACCAAAACCAAAACCCATAAAATTACCCCCTTTCGTTCGTCAGTATATCTTATGCTCGTCTAGAAAGGATGGTGTGAGTATAGGAGTCTAGTTAAGTGTGGATTTTTATTTAGATATGAAATTTATTTAATAAGAATTTTTTATAAATTATTTTCAATAGTCTTCTTCGCGGTAATGGAGAAGGCGTGGAAGTAGAAAGCAATCAAATGGTGGAGCAGTTTTGTTTTAATTCTGATAATGATAAATGTAAATTTGATTGTTTGATATGAATTAGATTCCTCTTATTGCCTCATTTAAATCAGAAGATGTTTTGATACTTTATTAGAGTCAGAAAAATCTTCTGATGTTTTATTAAAAGCAACATTGTCTCTCTAATGCCGCTTTAGAGTTAAAGAAATATTATTCTTATCATACAGAGTGAATAGTTCTAGCGATAATTTTGCAGAAGTAACAAAAAACATTAGAGAACTGTTATAGGCTTATCAGTTGCTTCATTTACGTACTGTATTATTTTTAGAAGGAATCCATATCAAAGGCATTATAATGATTGTGAGATGAAATTTAGTTATTGTTATTGGACCAAATGTAGAAGTAACAAGTAATTCAACCGATAATACTATACGTTTTCCGAACAAAATTAATCTTAGACTTGAATCTATTTAAGCAATTAGTGATGTAGAATAAATTTCTCATTAAAATGCAAAAAATAGTAGAGTAACATGTAATTTTAAAATTGCTTTATATTATATAGAAAAATTAAATAAACAATGTATCAAGAATATTATCTTTTTTCTTGTTAATTCCAATATGTTTTAGATTGACATTCCTTGCTCCTTGAGCGCTGAGAGTGTTACATCTCTGCATATTAAGTAATTTCAAATATAGAATAGACGTAACATCGAGAAATATTAATATATACTTTAGAATTATCTCCTATATATTGAGAAGGCGCTTAAGTAAGTTGTTTTTTGTTTACACCTTTTGAGAAGGACAAGCATATACTGGAATGTGGTGAGAAACCACTTTATATAGGAGCATCTAACAATTGTGGATGCTCTTTTCATTTGCATACAAGGAGTTGTTAAAAATATTATAATAAAGAGGCTATTCTACAAACGCCTTTTAAAGGGGCCTGCATTAAATAAAGTCAGCTTGTACATATTTTGTTCGGAGGTAGGTGTATTATAATTTTGAATTGAACAGCCCGTGTAAGTTCTATGTCTTTATTAAATGATCCTTGTTACAGAACCTTGCTGAAACAATCTTCACTTAACTCCCTAATATTTCTAATCAATTAAAGCTATCCCTGTGTTAAGAGAGGGATAGCTTCGTTTCTAAGATTTAGTTCTGCGTTAACATATCTATCGTTATGTGTACTACAAGAAGGGCAATCACACTCAAGAAGATTAAGATTTTTAACGTCTTTATATTGGTGAATGTAATTCGAACATAGCTGACTAAAAATAAACGTTTTTGATATAATTACATCTTGCTTCCCGTACCATTTTCTTTTTTAATTGAGTAAGCTCGTCAGTGAAAAATGATACGTTAACCTTTTCCCCGCTTTTTTATAAGTATGATTCCATATAGCAAGAAAACGATTAAATACAAAACAACTTCAAACAATGGTTCTCGCAATTAAGGCCTTTTATTCTTGCTTCTAGTAAAAACGAAAAACGTAGACTTATGCCTACCGACATTTATCTTCCACCTAAAATTGGTGTTTCACGCCTGCACATTTTCGAGAAACGGCCTTCTGTCGGAAAAAAATAACAGTAACCTTTGCAACAAAACGGTTTGTATTGAGTATTAAAATTCCTCTATTAACATATTTAAAGCTTTTGACTTTATCCTTTCATATTCCATAGCTCCAGCAAGTTCTTCAGCAAGTAATGGTGATTTTCTGACGTATTTTTCACGAATCACATCATACAATTCGTAAGGAAATAACATATCAATAAACATAATTTTCTTCTGCTCAGCTGTTAAAGGGGAAACTGACTCATATGCGTTAATCATAATTTGAAATTGATCTGCATTCCAAACACCAGTTGTATCTAGGAGAGGAATAATCATTTTACGCAAGTCTCGAATAGGGAGATCGTAAGAAACTGTATCTAAATCAATTACCCAAATTTGATTACTTGGATCTAATAAGGAATTTCCTGTTCCATAATCTTGATGACATAAATTAGGGAATTCTTTTAATTCGTCAGTCCATTTTGTATATTCAGATTCCAATAGTCTTTGGTGTGTGTGTTTTGCTTCTGAAATGAAAGCGTCGATTTCAGTCAAGTACAATTGTGAGAATGGGTCATCCGGCATAGTTGCGGATAAAGTTTTCCAAATCTCCATCTGTTGAAATCTTTTAATGTAATGATTGGGCCAACGTCCCAGTTTTGTAAAGATAGGTATGCCTGGTGGCGGTTTGTAGCCAATAGAAGCTACATGAAAATCTGCTAACCCTTTCATAATCATTTCAAGGTCTTCTTGCATTGTAAGCTCAAATGGTCTTCCCTCAATCCATTCATAAACAACAAATAAAAATGGACCGTGTTTTGTATATAACTGATTCACTTTGCTTGGAATTATGCTCGGTACACGCATGCCTTTTTTTGCAAGATAATCTTGAGCGTGAATAGAAAATAAAGCTTTTTTTTCAGGGCGATGAATTCTCTTTAAGCAAAATGGTCCATCTGCAGTATGAATTTTCCATACTAAGGCTAGTTGTCCACCTTGTATTAATTCAATTGTAGTCGCTTGAATGTCCCAATGTTGAATCATTGTCTCTGCCAATGCTACTAATTTTTGCTCCTCTTCGGGCGATAATGTATACACCGCTTCTTCATTATGATTCTCCACATATACCACCATCCTTTTATACTCTCTTATTACTGTATGGTACATGACCATTTTTGCTCTAGCCATTTGCCTTTAAGAAGAAAAAGTACTAATTAACTTCAATTATAAAAGATGAAATAATGCTTGATAACTCACAAATATAAGGGTTCCTTCGTAACATATGAAGAAAGTTGTATTTTATGAAACAGGGAGGCGATTTAATGAAAATTGCGATAATATCCACTGAAAAGCTACCTGTACCAGCTGTACGGGGTGGAGCTATTCAAATTTATATAGATTCTGTTGCTTCCATTATTGCTTCAAATGGAAAAAATGTGACAGTTATTTCTATAACAGATCCTAATTTAAAATCAGAAGAAAAAAACAAAGGTGTAAGGTATATACGTTTTCCAGAAGAGGAGTATCTGCCTGATGTTATTAAACATTTGAAACAGGAAAAATATGATGTGGTTCATTTATGTAATCGTCCCAATTGGATTGCAATTTTACGTGAGGCAGCACCACAGACCAAATTCGTGTTAAGTGTGCATAATGAAATGTTTGCGTACGAAAAGATAAGTGATAAAGAGGGTGAAGCGTGTATCGCTGGTGTTTCCCAAATTGTAACGGTTAGTGATTATATCGGAAAGACAATTACCTCGCGCTTTCAAACTGCAAAAGCAAAGACAAGAACAGTATATTCTGGTGTAGATGTAAATGAATATTATCCTTCGTGGACCGCTAATGGTACAAAAGTTAAAAATCATGTTCAAAAACAGTTGAATTTGCAAAATAAAAAAATAGTTTTGTTTGTTGGACGCTTGAGTAAAGTAAAAGGTCCTCATATTTTGCTACAGGCTCTGCCTAAAATAATTGAGAAGAATCCAGACATTGTAATGGTTTTTATTGGCTCAAAATGGTTTGGAGATAACAATGTAAATAATTATGTAAAACATTTATATACTTTAGGTGCAATGTTTCCAGAACATGTAGTATTTATTAAATTTGTTAAGCCAAAGGATATATCAACACTTTATGCTATGTCAGATATTTTTGTTTGCTCTTCACAGTGGCAAGAGCCTCTTGCTAGGGTGCATTATGAAGCAATGGCAGCGGGTTTACCAATTATCACAAGTAATCGAGGTGGTAATCCTGAAGTTATTGAAGAAGGAAAAAATGGGTATATTGTCAATGACTTTGAGAATCCGGATGCATATGCAGAAAAAATAATTAATCTATTAAATAACGAAAATAAAAGAAAACAAATAGGGAAATATGGACGTGCGAAGGTCGAAAAAGAATTTAATTGGAACCGAGTTGCTATGGATTTAATGAGAGTGTATGAGGAAGTTTTATAAAATTTAAGAGGAGGGTGAAGAAAGTTGGAAGAAACAACTGGATTAGAAAGTGAACATTTAAAAAAAGTCCTTAGCTTTTATCCATTTGAAGTAAGTAATATCATTTTACAATCAAGCAGAAGTGGGAGAACAATGTGGGAAGTTGAAACAGAAGAAGGATTAAAAATATTAAAACAAGCACATATGCATCCAAAAAGGATGCTGTTTATTGCTGGGGCACATTTACATCTCCTTCAAAATGGATTACCAATTACAAACATTCATAAAACAAAAAGAGGAGGATTTTGTATTGGATCTGATGAGTATGCGTATGTATTATATGATAAGCATCAAGGGAAAGAAGTCATATATTATAATAAAGAACAATTAGAGAAGGTACTCATATATGCGGGTAAATTTCATCAAGCATCAGAAGGCTATATTCCGATGCAAGAAAGTAAAATTCGGAGTCGATTAGGAAAATGGCATAAATTATACAGATGGAAATTACAAGAATTAGAAGGAAACAAAAGAATTGCACTCTCCTTTCCAGAGGATGTATTTTCAACGATGTTTTTAGAGTACGTCGATAAGATGTTAGCACGTGGTAAGAGAGCATTACAAGAAATAGATGATCCATATTTTGACCAATGGACAAAAGAAGTTATTGCATCTAATAGTTTTTGTCAGCAAGATTTTACTTTAGCAAGGTTTGCAGAAATAGATGATGCCGTGTTCATGAAAGAGCTACATTCCATTACAAGTGATTTACCCGTAAGGGATCTACGTATTATTTTAAATAAAGTGATGAAAAAAATGTCAGTTTGGGATACTAATTTAGCAATTCATATGTTGAGTGCATATGATTCGGAAAATTCCTTATCAGAAAAACAATTTCGTGTTCTATGGACTGATTTATCGTTCCCTCACTTATTCTGTGCAATCGCACATAAATACTATTTAGGACAAAAGCGTTCTTGGTCTGATGAAAAGTATATTTGGGCATTGCAAAATATTATTGCACTTGAAGACTCTAAGGAAGAATTTTTACAAAGTTTTTCTGATATTTATCACGAAATCAAGAGCAATAGCGGAGGGAAATAAAATGAATTCAGAACAAGAAGAGATTGTAATCCCTATTTTAGATTTAGAGAAATTTGTGTTTTCTCCACCAGGGCCAATGGGATGGGAATTGTCAGAGTATGAACAGCAAAAAAATATTGTACTAAATGAATCTTCAGTGCTAGAGAATTTAGCAATCATTGAGGAAGTAGAATTAGAGGAGTTACCCAAAATCGGATTGCTAGATTCAGAAGAGAAATCTCCACAAAAAACTACAGTAATTGATGAAGTAAAAGAAGAAAAAGAAGAAAAAGCCGAAGAGGTTCAGAAGAAGAGGAAAAAGAAGAAGAAAAAGAAGAAAACAATAGAACAAGAAGAGAAATCTCTACAAAAAACTATAACAATTGATGAAGAAAAAGATGAAGAGACCCAAAATACAATAGAAACAGAAGAACAAAAAACAGAAAAAAATGAGGCCATTCCAACTCAAATAGAAAAGCCGAAAGTAAAAGTCAAAGTTATTACTCCCGATTATCCATTAAAAAGCCCATGGATAGCAAATTTAGTAAAGAATGCTAAGGAAAATGAATAATGAAATTTCCGCAAATAGATTAATCTTTTCATATTCTTTCAACATAGTATATATAAAAATATATTGAAGGAGTTAGGTAAATGGCTGATGTAAAAAGAGCAAAAATAAAATTAGATGTTGAGAATGGCTTTAGTGTTAATTCAGATGGTGATTTACAGGAAGTTTTAAAAGCTCTAGCTGAAATAATTCAATCTGGTACACATAATGGTGTCGAGGTCGAAATTCAATATGTTGATGAAACAGAAGTAATTTTTACAGACGAAGAAGAAGACGAAGAAGGAGAAGAAGAAGAGGAAGAAGACGAAGAAGAAGAAGAGGAAGAAGACGAAGAAGAAGAAGAGGAAGAAGACGAAGAAGAAGAAGAAGAAGAAGACGAAGACGAAGACGAAGAAGAAGAAGACGAAGAAGAAGAAGGCGAAGACGAAGAAGAAGACGAAGAAGACGAAGAAGAGGAAGAAGACGAAGAAGACAAAGAAGACGAAGAAGAAGAAGAGGAAGAAGAGGAAGAAGACGAAGAAGACGAAGAAGACGAAGAAGAAGACGAAGAAGACGAAGAAGACGAAGAAGAAGACGAAGAAGACGAAGAAGACGAAGAAGACGAAGAAGACGAAGAAGAAGAAGACGAAGAAGACGAAGAGGAAGAAGACGAAGAGGAAGAAGACGAAGAAGACGAAGAAGACGAAGAAGAAGACGAGGAAGAAGACGAAGAAGAAGACGAAGAAGATGACGATGGTGAAGAAGAAGACGCTTAAAATAATTAGCACTAAAATACGCTTGGTTCTCCAAGCGTTTTTTGTTCTTTAACATATACATAATAGACCGCCTTTATCGTTTTACGACAGAAGACTCCTTCCTCAAAAATGTGAAGGTGTGAAACATCAATTTTAGGTGGGAGATGAATGTTGGTTGGCATAAGCCAACATGTTTGCTACCATATATTTGTACAGATTGCTCTTTGAAAACTGAAGATATGAGGTTGGTTGCAGAAAAACGTTGCAACCGTAAAATCTTCAACGTTCTTTCACCCACGTTTGCTGAAGTTGAGAAAACCAAGCTATAGTAGGAATCGTGATGAATCAATGTACAAGATACTTTTGTTTTCACCGTAGGGACTACGGGAAGAGCCTGCTAAGATAACCGGTGGATACATCGGTGTTCGCAGGAATCTCCCACTTCAAACAGTCCGTAAGGACGTTAAGTGGTGAGTAGTTCAAATCAAATACACGTATTTATTTTTTCGATAGAAGGCTCTCTCCTCAAAAATATAAAGATGTGAAGTACTGAATTTAGGAAAGTATTGAATAGCGGCAGGTATTAGTGTATCTTATTTTGTACAATACAGGAGACATACATAAAGACGAGGTGCAATCCATATTAATCAATAACATTTGGAGTTTTCGCATTTAATCGTTTCTTCGCTATGCGGAGTCTTACTTATAAAGAAATGGAGAAAACATTAACGTACCATTCTTGCCCGACGAGTTTCCTCAATAAAAAGCAAAATGGTGCGGGAAGAAAATTGTAGTTGTATCAATAATGTTTATTTCTAGTTAGTTATGTTCCAATTGTTTTGATTAAAATAAAAAAGTTAAAACTCCAAATCTTCTTGAGTAGGATCTCTCCGTTAAGTTTCTGTATTTAGGAATTCCTCAATTCAAATAGCCTATCAAAACGTTAAATGCTTGGCAGTTCAAACAATTAGAATTTTGAGAGGGCGTATTAGATTTCTAGGAGGTTGATTAGTAGATTCTGCTACTTTTTTATATACCTGATCTAGTTTTTTTGCCGTATGCTTAAATGTAAAGTTTGCCTCCACAATTTTTCTTCCGTTTTCAGCAATCCATTGTGCAAATTCGCGTTGAGATAATAAAACCTGGACAAGTCTGGCGAACTCCATTGGATTATTATATTGTTCTACTAAGCAGCCGTTATATTCATCTGTTATAACTTCTGCATTTCCCCCACGGTTAGTTGTAATAATTGGGATTCCAGCAGCCATTGCTTCATAATGAACACGTGCCAATGGTTCGTTCCATTGTGAGCTACATATAAATATATCCCCCATTAGAAATATATTATGAATTTGATCTGCAGGAATAAATTTGGTGAAAATTACGTGTTCTTTAATTGGTCTAGCTAATCTATATAGCCTTTTAACATATTTATTTACTCGGTTATCACTAAACCATTTACCACCAACAATTACAAGTACCGTATCTTTATGCGTTTGAATAATCTTCTTCATAGATTGAATGAGCAAGTCTGGACCTTTATTTTTGCATAATCGGCCAACAAATAGAATGACTTTTTTATCTTGGATACCGTATTTTGTACGAAATGAATTTCTTATCTTTTGTCCTGTTGGTGTCCAGATGGAGGGAGATTGTTTTAAATTAACACCAGAGTAGACAATGGAAATCTTTTCTTCAGCTTGTGGAAATCTCGCAATCACAGTTTGTTTAATATAGTTACTAACAGTCACAATGGCGGTAACCATTTCAATAATAAGATTGCCTTCACAAATAGATAGCTTATGTTCAGCAAACATATCGTTATGAAGACCTAATACAAATTTACTGTGTGGAGAAGCTTGTTTATATAGAGGTATATTTTTAGGACGATTAAAGACATGTATAATATCAAAGGTATTGGCTTGGAGTGTACTTATAACGTGCTGTTCATAATCTTTTTGAGGCAAATACACGTAATTGATATTATCTTGTGTTTTTTGATTTGGAAGATTTGGATCTGAAATGGAGAAAATAGTAAGTTCATAATCTTGACTTATATAGGGGGACACCCCATCAATCATCATTTGAATTGCTCCACCTTTAATCGCTGGAGATGGTAATTTTTCTGTACATATATATGCAATTTTCATAAACTAATCCCCTTTGTATAGTTGTTTTATATAATGATATTCTGCTTCCAGTCCGTCAGATAGAGAAACTGTTGGAGAATATTGCAGTAATGTACTGGCCTTAGATATATCTGCCCATGTTTGCTTCGGTTCTCCAGGAACTGATTTTAGAAAGTTTTTGATTGCTGATTTCCCTGATATTTTTTCTAGCATAGAAATGATGTCTAAAATGGATGCTTGTTCTTTTCCACCGATATTGATAACTTCACCTATTATATTTTTTTTTGTCTCTAAAGCTGCCACTGTTCCTCGTATACAGTCATCAATATAGGTAAAATCACGTGTTTGTGTTCCATCACCAAATATTGTGAGAGGTTTATCTTCTAGCAGTTGTTTAATTAATCTATGAAATGCCATATCAGGACGCTGCCTTGGCCCATACACTGTGAAATATCTTAAGATAACAATTGGTATGTGAAAATTTTTGTGATAAACATGACATAAGTGCTCACCACTTAATTTGGTAACCCCGTATGGAGATAGAGGAGTAGGTAATAGATTTTCAGAAACTGCGCCAGATTTTTCACCATAAACAGAAGAGGTGGATATGTGAATAAATTTATCTAATTTTATGTGTTTACATGCTTCAAGTAGCTGCTGTGTAACCATTATGTTATTTGTAACATAAGGCTGAAAATCTTTTCCCCAACTTGATCTCACACCAGGAATAGCAGCTAGATGATAAACAACATCTATATCTTGTAATAGTTTTGATAAATCTGTATTTAGAATGTCTTCTCGTATGAATTGAAAACGTGAATTTAATCCGAGAGATTGTATATTACCTATCTTTAAAATAGCTGGAGTAGGACCGATGAAATGATCAATTCCAACTACATGATATGCACTATTTTTAAGTAACGCTTGACACAAATGTGAGCCAATGAAACCAGCGGCTCCTGTTACAAGTATTTTCATGAACGACCCACTCCAATATATTGTAATCCGTATTTTTCTATTTCATCCTTTTCAATGCAATTGCGTCCATCCACAATTGTGCATCCCTTCATAACTTGTTTGACTCGTTTCCAATTAAGTGTTTTAAATTCATTCCAGTCCGTGGCGATAATAATACAATCAGAATTTGTAATTGCAGATTCTAGGTTACCATGCTGGGTAACTTGTCTTTTTAAATGTGAAGGAAGAAAAGCTTTGGGGTCATAGGCATGTAAATCATAGCCATGAGGAATTAACTTTTCAAGAAGTATTACGGCAAGGGAGCTACGAATATCATCAGTATTTGGTTTAAAAGCAATTCCTAAAACCGTTATTTTTTTTGAAGAGGGTTCTTTTATAGCTTTTTTAATTTTTTCAATATAAAGATCTATCTGTGTAGAGTTAATGGATTGTACAGCTTGTAAAATAGGAACTGCTACGTGCCTATCAGTTGCTGTATAAATGAGTGAGTGTAAGTCTTTTGGGAAGCATGATCCGCCATATCCCATCCCTGCCTGAAGAAAATGAGGATTAATTCGAAAGTCATAGCCAATCCCTTTTGCCACTTCAACAATATCAATGTTATATGCATCACAAATTCGAGAAATTTCATTTATAAAAGATATTTTGGTAGCCAAAAATACATTAGATGTATATTTAATCATCTCTGCTTCATTTAAACCTGTACAAAGGAAAGGAGCACTAATTCCTTTATATATATCCTGCATAATCTTAAAAGACGTTGTGTCAGCTTTTTGGATACCTATAATAGTTCTATCTGGATTGAGCATATCGTGAACAGCAGAGCCTTCACGAAGAAATTCAGGATTGGAGACAATATTGAATAAGGACGATGAAACCCCACGTTTAATAAGTATTTCATATAATTGTTGATTTGTACCTGGTGGAACTGTACTTTTGGTAATAATAGTTTTATACGATGTTATAGTTGGAACTAGTAGGTCAATGACGGAGTATATATATTTTAAATCCGTCTTTCCACTTGTTGTAGAAGGGGTTCCTACAGCGATAAAAATAACGGGTGATTGTCGAATAGCATT
The DNA here is from genome assembly GCF_051915185.1 of Bacillus cereus group sp. MYBKT14-1. NCBI lineage: Bacteria > Bacillati > Bacillota > Bacilli > Caryophanales > Bacillaceae > Bacillus > Bacillus cereus group sp. MYBKT14-1. The sequence goes on from NZ_JBQAEF010000033.1 coordinate 10,827, forward strand.
ATCAATATCACAACTGAATTGCAATCGGTTTTTATTTTTGTGAATAAGCTCCTTTAAATCTGGTTCATAAATGGGGCATTCTCCTTTTTGGAGAGAATTAATTTTTTCTTGATCCTTATCTACACATATAACATTATGACCTAAATCTGCTAATACTGCTGCTGATGTGATTCCTACATAACCAGATCCTATAATACATATATCCATACAATAATCACCTCTCTGAACTTAGTACTATAGTACTAGTTGTTACAGTATATTGATGGACAAGTTGGATTGGTGACAACTGAAAGGGCCTATTCATATAAGAAATGAAAGTAATTAGAAGGTAAAAGCCTCTTTTGGAATCGTCATGCGCAGGTAAGGAGGTTATTGAATATTAATATTGTAAACACTCGAGGGAGCGAGAGATTAGTGATTAAAAAAGCAATTATTCCAGCCGCTGGTTACGGCACAAGAAGCCTTCCAATTACAAAGGTAATTCCAAAAGAAATGTTTCCAATAGGTAATAAACCAGCGATTCATTATATTGTGGAAGAGGCTGTAAAATCAGGTATTGAGCAAATATTAATTGTACTTTCTAGCAGAAAGGATTTAATAGTTGATTACTTTGATTATTCATTAGAATTGGAGGCTTTTTTAGAAAAAGAAAAAAAAGCCCACCTGTTAAAAGAGCTTGCTATTCCTAATGTTCAAATCCATTATATAAGGCAGCCATACGCGAGGGGACTTGGTGAGGCGATAAGATTAGGTGAAACATTTATTGGTAATGAACCTTTTGCTGTACTCTTACCAGATGATATTGTAGTTTCGGATAAAGAAACTGCTTTAAATCAATTAATTAGTATTTATAAAGAGACAAAAAATAGTGTGATAGGCATTCATACGGTACCAGATGAGTTCATAGAGAAGTATGGTATAATTGAAGGGAAGGTTGTAAAGGGGAATTACATGGATATTACGAATATTATAGAAAAACCAAAAGTAAATCCTCCATCTAATCTTGCAGTAATTGGTAGATATGTTTTTACGCCTGATATTTTTCCTTTATTAAAAAAACTTCAACCTGGTGTTGGGGGGGAATATCAATTAACAGATGCGATTCATTCTTTAATTATGAATAAAAAAGTATATGGAAAAATGATTGATGGGCACCGATTTGACATTGGACAAGAAAATGAATATATGCAGCTTCTTAATCTTATATATGGACAAAATAAAACAGGTAAAAAACCTTTTTGAAAACGGATTCAACAAACGTACACTTGAGGCCAACAAGCAATTCTTGAAGAGTTGATGAAAGATATATAAAAGTTAAGGTTAAATAAATATATTTATATCGTACCTTTGAATCAGAAGAGAATACAATGGATTTCCATTTGAAAAAGAAAAGAGATCAGATGGCTGCAAAGTGCTTTTTCAAAAAGCCTTGCGGTCTTTTCATATTTCAAGGCCCCGTGTTATCGCAGGAGTACAAAAATCAACTTAATCGATTGTAATTGCACAAATAAAAAAGATTCCCGTAGGTATCTCAATTAGACAAGTAAATACCTAAATAACATTACGGAACAGATCATTGTTTTATAAAGAAACGGCGTCTTATTAAAAATATTGCTAACCAAATATATATTCATACCCATAATCTATAGAAAACGTCATTATATGTATTTCCTTGCGTCAAAAAATGGATTGCGAACTCTCAGTCATCCAAGAGTCTGCTTCGTTAATACGTTAGAATTAAAGCTCTTAACTTTAGTCAAGAGAGTGTCTATCTGGATTGTTTCTTATTTTTAAAAAGATTCAGGTGCTTTTTTAAAAAAGTTTGTGATGCAGAGTCTTAATCTTCATAAAAAAGCATCTCCACACAATAGATACCTTCAACTACCCCCTCATCTTGATTAAACTACTTCACTGCTCCACCAAATAAAACTATTATGTATTTTTTCACATTCTATTGCAACAAGCATATATTATATAGGAGATATTCCTTTCTTTCGAAACTCAAAAGGCCCTTTTTGGGGCTTTTTTATTTTATGAATCTTCAATAAAGTATATAACCCAATTTTTAATTAAATATTCTCAAAATAATTATTTGATTAATTGACGTTTACTTGTCTATTTAAACCAAATATAACAAATTTGTTTTCATGATGTGGAAATTTCATTTAAAAAATGAAATTAAGTATATGCATTCAACAATTTATCTTTTGCTTGTTATATATATTAATTGTTTTACGTATTTTATATGTTTATATGTTTTAAGAGCATGAAATGTCTTGATATATAAGGGGGTATGACTCCTAATGATAACAAAAGTGGTTCTAAAGATAACAAACTTGGTTTTAATTATAACAAAAATGGTTTTAAAGGTAACAAATTTGGTTGCTTAACGGTAACAAAAGTGGTTCTAAAGATAACAAACTTGGTTTTAATTATAACAAAAATGGTTTTAAAGGTAACAAATTTGGTTGCTTAACGGTAATAAAAATGGTTTTAAAGGTAACAAACTTGGTTTTAACTATAACAAAAATGGTTTTAAAGGTAACAAATTTGGTTGCTTAACTGTAATAAAGATGGTTTTAAAGGTAACAAATTTGGTTGCTTAACTGTAATAAAGATGGTTTTAAAGGTAACAAACTTGGTTGCTTAACTGTAATAAAGATGGTTTTAAAGGTAACAAATTTGGTTGCTTAACTGTAATAAAGATGGTTTTAAAGGTAACAAATTTGGTTGCTTAACTGTAATAAAGATGGTTTTAAAGGTAACAAATCTGGTTACTTAACTCTAGCAAAAATATTTCTAAAGATAATAGTTTTAACTATAACAAAAATGGTTCTGAAAATAATAAATTTGATTTTAAGCATAACAAAACGGTTCTAAAGATAACAAATTTGGTTATATACTTTATAAATGTAAATATTTACAAAGTATATTACTATTCAAACGACTTTCGGAATACTTTTATATAGAACAAAGGGCTTGTTAACTGTAATAGTGAGAATGTAATTTTCTGAATAAACAAAAATAAATTGCGGCAAAGGAAATATACTTGTTATAGTTAGTAGAACAGTAGAGGTAAGAAAGAAGGGACGTATGTAGGTATGTCTGATAGTAAAGATTTGCAGATTAAAGAAAATAATATTGTTTCAAAATCAAATACTTTAATTGAAGCGAATTCACGTTTAAATTTAGTAGAACAAAAAATATTACTTTGTTTGGCTAGTAATATTCAACCTAATGATTGGGATTTTAAAACCTACACATTCTCGATTAAACATTTTCATGATCTACTTGATCTAAATGGATCTACTAAATATTCGGAGTTAAGTAAAATTACTAAAGAATTACTATCAAAAGTAATTGAAATTCGTACTGGAGAAGATCTGATGCAGGTATCTTGGCTGTCTTCAGCAATTTACAACAGAAATAAAGGAACAATTGATATGCGTTTCGATCCATTATTAAAGCCATTTCTATTAGAATTAAGCAACAAGTTTACAAGCTATAGATTAGCTAATGTTATTAAATTGAAAAGTACATACGCTATACGTATTTATGAACTACTAAAGCAATATGAAGATTTAAAGGAACGTACAATTAGTCTTCAAAATTTAAGGTATTACTTGGATGCAATGGATATATACCCTAACTATGCGAATTTTAAGCAACGTGTATTAAATCCTTCTCAAAAAGAATTGAATCAAAAAACAGATATTTCTTTTGAATTTGAAGAAATTAAATTAGGCAGGAAAGTACAAAAAATCAAATTTATTATCTATAGCCAAAAAAAGAAAGATAACAATTTAGTTCATTTTGAAAAGAATTTAGATAAATTTCAACAGCCCAATACATTTGAACAAAAAATTAAAAGGTTTGAAGAACGCTGTAAAGAAAAAATATTTCCTAAAGTGTTAAAAAAATGGGAAGCTCATAAAGAAATTGTATTAGAAATAATTGAGGATATAAGATTTCGTTCAGATATTAGTTCCCCAATAGGTTATGTAGAATTCACTTTAAATTCCCGATTGAAAGATGATAAAGAAACACCAAACAAAAGTAGTCAAAATAAGAAGGCTTCTCATAACGATATAGTATTAGAGATTGATAACATTATAAATTTAGTTATCAATAAGTATTCAACAGCTACAGGTGCTGTAGCTACATTTTTAGTTAAAGACACAGCAATTGAGAAATTAGTAAGAGTAGTTACATTGGAAGAAGCTGAAACCATTTGGATAGAACATGAAACGTTTGTTATGGATAAAATTTATGAATATATTAAAAAGAATATAAGAAGAAAAAGATACTAGATGTGAACTACCCGCCACTTAACGTCCTAACGGACTGTTTGAAGTGGGGGCTTCTCGGTTAGTCGTTACTTTTGGTAGCTAACGAATTCGTCCTAAGACAGCCGAGCTAACTCCCTTGTTCCAAGGGTTATTTTATTGCTATCTATGCTAACGCTAATAGGCGTATTGCTTCATTTTTGATATTGATAGCTGCGTTATAATCTCTATCGAGATTTACACCGCATATACAAGAATAGACTCGCTCAGACAATGACATATTTTTCATATTTCCACAACTGCTACATGTTTTTGTGGAAGGAAACCATTTTTGTTTATTTGTTTTTAAAGTGTGTTGGAGCACCATATAATATATGTATTCATTAGTAAGGAGCGTTTAATTTCTAAAATATGTATCTTAGTAAAAATAAAAAAGGACAGTTAAAAACTGCCCTTTTTTCTATCTTTTAAAGATAGTTACCGAACAGGTAGTTTAGGGTTTTGGGGTATAAGATGATTATCATCTCATTGTTAATGTATGTAAGTAATACAAAATGGCTTGTACAATTGTTGAAATTAGTAGTTTTTATTTTAAATAAATTAGCTAATTGGGAAATTGATAAAGAAACTAATTCATTAATCAATTTCCTTATTTCATAATATATAATGCAAATGAATTTTTAGGAAAAGATAAGAGGGTGAAGACTCTTATCTTATTTTGTTTTTAGGGATTATTATATTATGTAGGTTAAATAAAATATTTGAATATTTTAAAAAAGAAGGGATTTATATAAGATAAATCCCTGCAGTAAAATAATAGAAAGGTAGAATACATTATATGTGCAGAGTTTTAATTATGTTTGTACATTTTTAATAAATTAATTTTATGTAAAAGGTGCCAAGAAATATTTTGTAGTTTTATTTCTTGGCGTGGGTATTTATTTGGGTCATTTGGATGCCGACCTTACAATAGTATATGTCCGATATATGGAATAGTTTGTTATTTATGTTTAGTTAAGTGAAATGAAATTTAGAAAAGAAAAACACCTATTTTGTAATAGGTGTTTTTCTTGCAAATTGGCTTATAAATTAAGGGAAAGATTTTTCCTTTAATTAAAACTTATTAATCTTCTCTATGATCATGTTTATGTTCGTTACATTCTTTACAATGTCTGCGACGTTTACAGCAGAAACGATCACAATCAGGTGAATTTATAGAAATTACGTTAATTTTGTTAATTGCAATACGTGCCAATCCTGGGAAACAATCAAAATCAGATAAAATAATTACGTTGTTTCCTTGAAAACCTTGGAATGTTGCACTTGTAGGTGGTTGACAATCATATTGAAGAACAATACAAGTACCAGGAGTTAATGTTCTTAAGAATTGTAATAACTCTGGATTATTATTCACCTGTCTAATGTTTTCTTCTTTTCGGTGATGATCTCTCCGATCATCACATCTATTGAAATCATAACCTCCACCAAAACCAAAACCCATCAAAATTACCCCCTTTCATTCGTTAGTATATCTTATGCTCGTCTAGAAAGGATGGTGTGAGTATAGGAGTCTAGTTAAGTGTGGATTTTTTATGTAAATATGAAATGGTGTAATAAAATTATTTTTGGTTCTGGTGCAAAAAATCTATAAACCTTGGACATACGGATATTATTACACTAAAAAAGTGTGTGCTTGGTATGAAACAAATTGAAGCTAATGATTGTAATATTTTATTCTGGCTAATAGAAGAAGTGAAGTATAAATTCGAGTAGAAATTTCATTTGACACAACAAAGCAGCCAGCTTAATTGGCTAACTACTTGTTGTACAAAAGAAAATTAGGCCCTACAAGTTATGTTGTGTAACTTTAAAGTTACAGTTATAGTATAAACCTTATTGGAAATTCTATTCGGAAGGAAATATAATAATGATAATTTCATTTTGTAGAGATTATTTACGTATGAAAAAAGCGCTTAAAGTGAACTTTCAGATCATGCCTGCCCATAGGTGATCTAGATGCATGAGTAGCATACAGTAGCATATGTAAATTTGAATTGAATTGTGTGGAAATTAATTAACGATACAGGTGTAGAGAAAAGTGTTTATGAGCTGTGGGAAAGAGTATAACTTTAACGAATCTCCCGAAAGAATTCTCCTTCCTCAAGCGTGTGAAGGGCGTAGCCAAAAGGTTTTCCTTTTTATTTTGCCTCTGATATAATCAGTCTTATCAATTATAAAGGCTGGTATATAAATGAAATTAGATAGTAATAACCATTCAGTATTCTTGTTGTATTATCACCTTGTGTTGGTCGTGAAATACAGAAGAAATGTGTTTGATAATAATATGTCAGACTATGCAAAAGATATGTTTGTTCGACTATCTGAAAACTATAACATCACATTAGTTGAATGGAATCATGATGTAGACCACGTTCATATTTTTTTCAAGGCACACCCTAATACAGAAATGACAAAATTCATCAACGCTTATAAAAGTGCAAGTTCTCGACTTATTAAAAGAGATTTTCCACAAGTGAAAAAACTACTGGTGGTTCACCAATAGACGTAGTAAAAACATATATTGAAAATCAAAGTGAAAAGTGAGGTGAAATGATATGACAAAGCAGAATAAAACATATAAATTCCGTTTGTATCCAACAGAAGACCAAGCACATCTTATGCGTAAAACCTTCGGTTGTGTACGTTTCGTGTATAACAGAATGTTAGCTGAACGGAAAGAAGCGT
>NZ_JBQAEF010000034.1:0-15723 GCF_051915185.1 Bacillus cereus group sp. MYBKT14-1
CGCAGGTTCAAATCCTGTCCCCGCAACCAAATGGTCCCGTGGTGTAGTGGTTAACATGCCTGCCTGTCACGCAGGAGATCGCCGGTTCGACCCCGGTCGGGACCGCCATTTCATATAAAGAAAAGAACGAAACAAGTTGTTTCGTATTTTTTTATTTGTTTTAACAAAAAACTAATAAAGACAGTCAAACTATCCTTAGGACAACTCCTAAGGACTTTTTTATATATTCAAAACCTGTATAATAAAGAGCAGAGAACATTGTGAGTAAAGTAGGTGAAGTCTGTGAGTAAATATGAAGTAACAACAAAATCTTCTGAGGAAACACAAAGGTTATCAGAAAAACTAGGTGAGCTCGTAGAGGCACAAGACGTAATTATTTTAGAAGGAGATCTTGGAGCTGGTAAGACGACTTTTACAAAGGGACTAGCAAAAGGTCTTGGAGTGAAAAGAGTTGTAAATAGTCCTACCTTTAATATCATCAAAGAATATAAAGGAAGATTACCGCTATATCATATGGACGTGTATCGCTTAGCAGAAAGTGAAGAGGACTTAGGCTTTGATGAATATTTCTACGGTGAAGGAATTACGGTAGTAGAATGGGCTCATTTAATAGAAGCATATTTACCGAATGAAAAGTTACAAATTAGTTTATTCCATGCTGGAGATGACACAAGAAAAATTATACTCGAGCCAATTGGAGATCGCTATATTAGATTATGTGAGGAGCTATTACAAGATGAAAGTACTAGCAATTGATACTTCAAATTACGTAATGGGTGTATCCCTTATTGAGGAAGAAAACGTAATTGGGGAAATCATTACAAATTTAACAAAAAACCATTCTGTACGTCTTATGCCAGCTGTAGAGAAACTGTTAAAAGAGTGTGGCGTAAGACCGAAGGAATTAACTAAAATCGTTGTAGCTGCTGGACCTGGATCCTATACAGGTGTTCGTATAGGCGTGACAGCGGCGAAAACATTAGCTTGGTCACTTCAAATACCAATTGTAGGTGTATCAAGTTTAGAGGTAGTAGCTGCAAACGGTGCTAACTTTAACGGGTTAATTTGTCCTTTATTTGATGGAAGACGTGGGCAAATTTATACTGGGTTATATACATATGAAGGAGAGCAGTTAACTTCAATAGAAGAAGACCGAATTATTCTTATTGTAGACTGGTTGCAAATGTTAAAAGATAAAGGACAGCCTGTTTTATTTATCGGTAACGATGTTAAATTGCATAAAGAAACAATTATAGAACATTTAGGTGATCAAGCTGTATTCGCTCCATTTACTAAAAATAACCCAAGACCAAGTGAGCTAGCATTCTTAGGATTACAAAAAGAAGAACAAGATGTGCATAAGTTTGTTCCAAGCTATCTTCGTTTAGCTGAAGCTGAAACAAAGTGGTTAGAAAGTCAAAACAAGTAGGAGCTTGCAGAAGATGGATATGATATTTAGAAAGATGGAGCTTGATGATATTGCTCAAATTGTAGCTATTGAAGAAGCGTCTTTTTCAACTCCTTGGACTGCAGATGCCTTTCACCGTGAATTAACGATGAATGAACATGCACATTATATTGTGTTAGAAAAAGATGGTCGTGTAGTCGGGTATTGTGGATTGTGGATAATTATTGATGAATCACATATAACAAATATAGCTATTTTGCCAGAATACCGAGGTCAAAAGTTAGGAGATGCCCTATTGAAAGCAGTTATTTCTGAAGCGAAAGAACTAGGGGTAAAAACAATGACACTTGAAGTACGTGTATCAAATGAAGTAGCAAAGCAGTTATACAGAAAATACGGATTTCAAAATGGTGGGATTCGTAAACGATACTATGCAGACAATCAGGAAGATGGTCTCGTAATGTGGGTGAATATATAATGGAAAAAAATACGATTATACTTGGTATTGAAACAAGTTGTGATGAAACAGCAGTAGCAGTTGTTAAAAATGGAACGGAAATTATTGCGAATGTCGTTGCATCACAAATTGAAAGTCATAAACGTTTTGGCGGCGTTGTACCAGAGATTGCATCCCGTCATCATGTAGAAGAAATTACAGTTGTGTTAGAAGAAGCTTTAAAGGAAGCAAACATCACATTTGATGATATTGATGCAATTGCTGTAACAGAAGGTCCTGGTTTAGTAGGAGCACTTCTAATTGGAGTAAATGCAGCGAAGGCAGTAGCGTTTGCACATGATATTCCGTTAGTCGGTGTTCATCATATTGCTGGTCATATTTATGCGAACCGTTTAGTAAAAGAAGTTCAATTCCCGTTATTATCACTTGTTGTATCTGGTGGGCATACAGAACTTGTTTATATGAAAGAACATGGTTCATTCGAAGTAATTGGTGAAACACGAGACGATGCAGCTGGAGAAGCATATGATAAAGTAGCTCGTACGTTATCTATGCCATATCCAGGTGGTCCTCATATTGATCGCCTTGCACATGAAGGAGAACCGACAATTGATTTGCCTCGTGCATGGCTAGAACCGGATTCGTATGATTTTAGCTTTAGTGGATTGAAATCAGCAGTTATCAACACTGTGCATAACGCAAAACAGCGCGGTATAGAAATTGCACCAGAAGATTTAGCGGCAAGTTTCCAAGAAAGTGTAATAGATGTACTTGTAACGAAAGCAGCTCGTGCAGCAGAAGCTTATAATGTAAAGCAATTACTTCTTGCTGGTGGAGTAGCTGCTAATAAAGGACTTCGTGCGCGATTAGAAGAGGAATTTGCACAAAAAGAAAACATTGAATTAATTATTCCGCCACTATCTTTATGCACAGATAATGCAGCGATGATTGCAGCGGCAGGGACAATTGCTTATGAACAAGGTAAGCGTGCAACATTAGCCTTAAATGCAAATCCAGGATTAGATATTGAAGCATAGTTATACACATAATTAACCACAGGTTGTGGATAAAACCCATATTATCTGTTGATAATGTGGGTTTTATTGTGTATATAAAATGTTGATAACTTTTTTATTGACTGTGGATAATGTGGAAAAGTTATTTTGATGTTTATTTTATAAAGGTGGATATGTGTATAAATTTGTGGATAAATAGGTTGATGTCAGACCTTTGAATTTGTTCTTTTTCGGGAAATAAAAAGCAAGAAGATATCCCCGAAAAACATTTTGAAACATCTCCCCATTATAGAAGATGCTAATATTGTCAATTTTTGTCGTTAAAACGATATTTCGTGTCGAATTGTTAATATATATAGGGTTACAATAGCTATATTTAAAAAATCGTTAGTATATTCTAAGTTACGATAGATATATTCAAAAAATTGTTTAAGTACTAAAAAAAGATGTCACATAGTCAAAAATCCTGACTTATGAGACATCTTCCTTATTTAAATATGCTTATACATGCAGCTCTTCCCATTCTGCCATACAAGTTTCAAGTTGTTCTTGTAGCGTTTGCTTTTTAGTTGTAATTTCACTAGCTTTTTCATAATCTGCATATATTTCTGGTAAGCAAAGTTGATCTTCTAACGTAGCAATTTCTTCTTCTAATTCCACTATACTTTGTTCTAGCTCTTCAATTTTTCTAGTGCGTTGACGCTCTAGTTTTTTACGCTCTTTTTCTTCTAAATAATTTAATTTCTCTTGTGCAACCACCTTTTGAACAGGAACGTCACTTTCTTGCTGTTCAAGTTCTGCACGTTCAATCATTTCATTTTTCTTTTCAACGTAGTAATCGTAATCCCCTAAATATTCCTGTGCACCTTCTGTTGATAACTCAACCACAGTCGTTGTTACACGGTTAATAAAGTAGCGGTCATGTGAGACGAATAGAAGAGTACCTGGGTAATCAATTAAAGCATTCTCCAAAATCTCTTTACTATTTAAATCAAGGTGGTTCGTAGGCTCATCTAGAATTAACAAATTTGACTTTTGCATCATAAGTTTTGCAAGAGCTAATCGAGCTTTTTGTCCACCACTAAGGGAAGATACTGGTTTCAGTACATCATCTCCTGTGAATAAAAAATTCCCAAGTATAGTACGGATTTCTTTTTCCGGTTGCAGTGGATATTCATCCCATAGTTCATTTAAAACCCGTTTAGAAGATGTTAAGTTTGCTTGTTCTTGATCATAATAACCAACAGATACATTTGATCCGAAAGAAACATCACCATTTAATAGTGGTAACTTATTCACAATGGATTTTAACAATGTGGATTTCCCAATTCCGTTTGGACCAACTAAAGCAACACTATCTCCGCGAGTTAAGCGCATAGTTACATGTTCAATTATAGGGTTTTCATCATAGCCGATGGTTGCATCATTTACTTGTAAAACATCATTTCCACTTTGTTTTTCAATATCGAAGTGGAATGATGCTGACTTAGAATCCCCTAATGGTCTCGTTAATAATTCCATTCTGTCTAGTTGTTTACGGCGACTTTGAGCACGTTTCGTTGTAGAAGCGCGAGCTATATTCTTTTGAACGAAGTCCTCAAGTTTTGCGATTTCATCTTGTTGTTTTTCGTAACGTTTCATTTCTTGCTCATATAATGCTGATTTTAAGTCTAAATATTTACTGTAGTTACCAACAAATCGTCTGCTTTCTTTATTCGAAATTTCATATACTTGTGTAACGAGTTTGTCTAAGAAATAACGGTCATGTGAGACGATTAATATTGCGCCAGGATAACCTTGCAAATATTGCTCAAGCCATGTTAATGTTTCGATGTCTAAATGGTTTGTAGGCTCGTCCAAAATAAGTAAGTCTGGTTTTGTTAATAATAATTTCCCGAGAGCTAATCTTGTTTTTTGCCCGCCGCTTAAGGTAGAGATCGTCGTCTGGTGCGTTTCAACTGGGAAGCCAAGGCCGCTTAAAATGGAGCGAATATCCGCTTCATATTGATATCCACCTTGATCTTTATAATTGAGTTGTAGTTGGTCATAATCAGCTAACAATCTTTCATATGTAGCTTCGTTTGAAAAGTTTTCTTCTTTTCCCATTTCTTGCTCAAGCCTTCGGAGTTTTGTCTCCATTTGCTGTAAATGGGTAAAGACGGTTAGCATTTCATCCCAAATTGTTAAAGACGTTTCTAGTCCAGTATTTTGAGCTAAATATCCGATTGAGACATCTTTCGGTTTTATAATTTCGCCACCATCATGAGATAATTCACCAGCGATAATTTTTAATAATGTAGATTTACCTGCTCCATTCCTTCCAACTAATGCGATACGATCTTTTGTTTGTACTTCCAATTTTATGTTTGCAAGAATTGTTTCTGCACCGTATAATTTCGAAAGCGCGTTTACTTGTAATAAAATCAATGTTTTCACCTCAAATAATTTCTTAACTTTGCCATGTTTATATTTCTCAATCATACTAAAAATAGTGTATAGTTTAAAATAAAGAGAGAATACTTCTTCTCTTTATTATACAAGGAATTTAATGAGTGCTAAACTTCTGTATTTGATTAAAGTATATGAATAAAGATAGGAAGAGAGGAGAGGTCATATGGATCAGCAAAAGATTCCACAAGCCACTGCTAAAAGATTGCCTCTATACTATCGATTTATCCAAAACTTATCTCTTTCTGGTAAGCAGCGTGTTTCATCGGCCGAATTGAGTGAGGCAGTAAAAGTAGATTCCGCAACAATACGAAGAGATTTTTCGTATTTTGGAGCGTTAGGGAAAAAGGGATATGGATATAACGTAAATTATTTATTATCATTTTTCCGCGAAACACTTGATCAAGATGATATAACACGTGTAGCACTTATTGGAGTAGGTAATTTAGGGACCGCTTTCTTACATTATAATTTCACGAAAAACAATAATACAAAAATTGAAATGGCATTTGATGTTAGTGAAGAGAAAGTTGGAACAGAAATCGGGGGCATTCCTGTATATCATTTAGATGAATTAGAAGAGAGATTATCAAATGATATACAAGTGGCAATATTAACAGTACCGGCTACAGTAGCGCAAGCTGTAGCAGATAGATTAGCTGAAACAAGCGTGCACGGTATTTTGAATTTCACACCAGCGCGATTAAACGTATCAGAGAATATTAGAATTCATCATATTGACTTAGCTGTAGAGTTACAAACATTAGTTTACTTTTTGAAAAACTATCCACAATAAAACGCAGAGGAAGCGACCTCTGCGTTTTATTATTGTTTCTTCTTTGTGAATTTAACTAATATAAGGCGAAGTGCCAAATTAAAATCAATTGTTGCCATAACTGCAAATAGTATTGTCCACATATTCCAGATTGTATCTGTCACGTTCGTAATGGCGAAGCGTGTAAAGATACATCCAAGAAGGAAGTATAGTGCAGCCATGAACAATGGTGAGTTTCTCATACAAAAAATCCTCCGATAAAGCCTTGCATTTTTTCAGCTTCTTTAATCATTTCTTGAATTTGTTCATTGCTCATAAAAATTTGCCCAATAGCGACTAATGTATTCATCGCAACATGAGCTGCAATCGGAACGATAATACGTTTCGTCTTCACATATAAGAAGGCGAATACGAGCCCCATAGCAGTGTATACCAATAAGTGAGTAAAATCAAAATGAATTGCTGCGAATACAAGCGAACTAATGATAGCTGCGATAAAGAAGTTAAACTTCTTATAAAGCGTGCCGAATAGAATTTTTCTAAATACGATTTCTTCTAAGATAGGTCCAATTATAGATACAACAATAAGGAACCAAGGTATCGTTCTTGCGATGTCCATCAGTCTGTCTGTATTCTCAGATCCACGTGGAACCCCAAATACATACATTTCAATCATACCTGCAATGGATTGTGAGATGATTGCTAAGAAGAACCCGATAAAAATCCATCCAATAGTAGCTGGAACAGAAGAGCGCATTGGATCTAAATGCCTGTCACGAATATCTGTTCTAAGTAACCAAAGCACGATACATAATGCAATAAAGAAGCTAATGATTGCCCAGTGTCCCGTTATGATTTGTCCTTTTTCTTCAATGGTAAATCCTCTATTATCATAGAGTCCTGTTTTTAGGAGAAGTGGTAATCCAACAACGCCAGATAACTGCATTAAAATGTATGTAACGATAATCCACCAGTATTGTTTCTTCAAATGGTTTAACCATCCTTTCTAACTCTAGTGTATGAGATGAGGTAGGATAACATGTAAATATGTTATCTACGATATAAACTTTCATCCGAATTATGATTTTTTTTAAATACATATTTGAAATTGAAGTAAGAGACAGGAAAAAGTTGTGCGTTTAGCGAAAACAACTTAGGGTGTCTTTCATATTGTAACATACGAGTAGGGGAAACAACGATTCATATAGTAAAGGCAGTATTCTATATAGAAAGTTTATATAGTAATTTGCGAAAAAATTATGATTTTTTTACTTGCAAAAGAAATTGAGATTATTTATTATTATAAGTGTGTTAGCACTCGGATGACTTGAGTGCTAATAAATAAAATTTACATAACAAAATGAGGAGGTTATTGTTCATGCTAAAGCCATTAGGTGATCGCGTTGTAATTGAGCTTGTTCAAGCAGAAGAAAAAACAGCAAGTGGTATCGTATTACCAGATACCGCAAAAGAAAAACCACAAGAGGGTAAAGTTGTTGCAGTAGGTACTGGTCGAGTGCTTGAAAATGGTGAGCGTGTTGCTTTAGAGGTAGCAGCAGGTGATCTTATCATCTTCTCAAAATATGCAGGTACTGAAGTGAAATATGAAGGTACAGACTACTTGATTTTACGTGAAAGTGACATTTTAGCAGTTATCGGTTAATTATATAAATCTTAAAAAATCCAAGGGGGTCAATTATTATGGCAAAAGATATTAAATTTAGTGAAGAAGCACGTCGTTCGATGCTTCGCGGTGTCGACACTCTTGCAAACGCAGTAAAAGTAACACTTGGACCAAAAGGTCGTAACGTTGTACTTGAGAAAAAATTTGGTTCACCACTTATTACAAATGATGGTGTAACAATCGCAAAAGAAATCGAATTAGAAGATGCATTCGAAAACATGGGTGCGAAATTAGTAGCAGAAGTTGCTAGCAAAACAAATGACGTAGCTGGTGACGGAACAACAACTGCAACTGTATTAGCGCAAGCTATGATTCGTGAAGGTCTTAAAAACGTAACAGCTGGTGCTAACCCAATGGGTCTTCGTAAAGGTATCGAAAAAGCTGTTACTGCTGCAATTGAAGAATTAAAAACGATTTCTAAACCAATCGAAGGCAAATCTTCTATCGCACAAGTAGCTGCTATTTCTGCAGCTGACGAAGAAGTAGGTCAATTAATCGCTGAAGCAATGGAGCGCGTTGGTAACGACGGCGTTATTACTTTAGAAGAGTCTAAAGGATTCACAACAGAATTAGACGTAGTAGAAGGTATGCAATTTGATCGTGGATATGCATCTCCTTACATGATTACTGATTCTGACAAAATGGAAGCAGTTCTTGATAACCCATACATCTTAATCACTGACAAAAAGATTTCTAACATTCAAGAAATCTTACCAGTATTAGAGCAAGTGGTACAACAAGGTAAACCACTTCTTATCATTGCTGAAGATGTAGAAGGCGAAGCATTAGCTACATTAGTAGTGAACAAACTTCGTGGTACATTCAATGTAGTAGCTGTTAAAGCTCCTGGATTTGGTGACCGTCGTAAAGCAATGCTAGAAGATATCGCAATCTTAACTGGTGGCGAAGTAATCACTGAAGAATTAGGCCGTGACTTAAAATCTGCTACAGTTGAATCTTTAGGACGCGCTGGTAAAGTTGTTGTTACAAAAGAAAACACAACTGTAGTTGAAGGTGTAGGAAGCACAGAACAAATCGAAGCTCGCATCGGTCAAATCCGTGCGCAATTAGAAGAAACAACTTCTGAATTCGATCGTGAAAAATTACAAGAGCGTCTTGCTAAACTAGCAGGTGGCGTAGCAGTAATTAAAGTAGGTGCAGCAACTGAAACTGAGTTAAAAGAGCGCAAACTTCGCATTGAAGATGCACTTAACTCAACTCGTGCAGCAGTAGAAGAAGGTATCGTTGCAGGTGGTGGTACTTCACTTATGAACGTATACACAAAAGTAGCTTCTATCGTAGCTGAAGGTGACGAAGCAACAGGTATCAACATCGTACTTCGCGCACTAGAAGAGCCAGTTCGTCAAATCGCAATCAACGCTGGTCTAGAAGGATCTGTAGTTGTAGAGCGTCTAAAAGGCGAAAAAGTAGGCGTTGGTTTCAACGCAGCTACTGGCGAATGGGTTAACATGCTTGAGTCTGGTATCGTAGATCCAGCTAAAGTAACTCGTTCTGCACTTCAAAACGCAGCATCTGTTGCAGCTATGTTCTTAACAACTGAAGCTGTAGTAGCTGACAAGCCAGAACCAAATGCACCAGCAATGCCTGACATGGGCGGCATGGGCATGGGCGGTATGGGCGGAATGATGTAATTCCGTTTGCCCTAAAAAACATCCATTTCTATATAGAAATGGATGTTTTTTTATGTTTTTTAGAAAAGGAAATGAATTTCTGTAGAATTTTGTCGCTTTCTCTCTTGACCATATTGATACTTCATTGTTAGAATCTAGGAAGATAATATAAAACGATCCTTCATATATCCTCAATGATATGGTTTGAGAGTCTCTACCGGGTTACCGTAAACAACCTGACTATGAAGGCAGTGTGTCTTATATTTATAAAGAGCGGAGACTATCTTTCTTTATAAAGCCAGACCCCTGCCTTTTCTTTGTTATGAGACTAGAGGCGGAGGACTGGCTTTTTTTATTATATTGGTAATGCTTTTCGCCAAATTGGTGAAAATATTTATATACGAGAACTAACGTTGGGGTGATTATTTTGAAGAAACAACACGATACAATTATCGTTTTAGATTTTGGAAGTCAATACAATCAGTTAATAGCACGTCGAATTCGTGAGTTCGGTGTATACAGTGAACTTCATCCACATACAATTACTGCAGAAGAAATTAAAGCAATGAATCCAAAAGGGATTATTTTCTCTGGTGGACCAAATAGTGTATACGGTGAAGGTGCATTACATTGTGATGAAAAAATCTTTGAACTAGGTTTACCAATCTTCGGTATTTGTTACGGTATGCAGCTTATGACGCAACACTTCGGTGGTAAAGTAGAGCGTGCAAATCACCGTGAGTACGGAAAAGCTGTTCTTAAAGTAGAGAACGAATCAAAATTATATGCGAACCTTCCAGAAGAGCAAGTTGTATGGATGAGCCATGGCGACTTAGTAACTGGTTTACCTGAAGGATTCGTAGTAGATGCAACAAGTGAGTCTTGCCCAATTGCTGGTATGAGCAATGAAGCGAAAAACTTATACGGTGTACAATTCCACCCAGAAGTACGTCACTCTGAGCACGGTAACGATTTAATTAAAAACTTCGTATTCGGCGTATGTGGTTGTTCTGAAGGATGGAACATGGAGAACTTTATTGAAGTAGAATTAGAAAAGATTCGTGAAACTGTTGGAGACAAAAAAGTACTATGCGCACTTAGCGGTGGTGTAGACTCTTCTGTTGTAGCAGTATTAATTCATAAAGCAATTGGTGATCAATTAACATGTATTTTCGTTGACCACGGTTTACTTCGTAAAGGTGAAGCAGAAGGCGTTATGAAAACATTTAGCGAAGGCTTCCATATGAACGTTATTAAAGTGGATGCAAGAGACCGCTTCATGGACAAGTTAAAAGGTGTAGAAGATCCAGAACAAAAACGTAAAATCATCGGTAACGAATTCATTTACGTATTTGATGATGAAGCGTCAAAATTACAAGGTATGGACTTCTTAGCGCAAGGTACACTTTACACAGATATCGTTGAGAGTGGTACAGCAACTGCGCAAACAATTAAATCTCACCATAACGTTGGTGGACTTCCAGAAGACATGCAGTTCAAATTAATTGAGCCTTTAAACACGTTATTTAAAGACGAAGTACGTGTATTAGGATCTGAATTAGGAATTCCTGATGAAATCGTATGGCGTCAACCATTCCCAGGACCGGGTCTTGGTATTCGTGTATTAGGTGAAATCACAGAAGAGAAATTAGAAATCGTTCGTGAATCTGATGCGATTTTACGTGAAGAAATTATTAAAGCGGGCTTAGACCGTGAAATCTGGCAATACTTCACTGCGCTTCCTGGTATGCGTAGCGTAGGTGTTATGGGTGACGAGCGTACTTACGATTACACAGTAGGTATCCGTGCGGTAACATCTATCGACGGTATGACAGCTGACTGGGCACGTATCCCTTGGGACGTATTAGAGAAAATCTCTGTACGTATCGTAAACGAAGTAAAACACGTTAACCGTATCGTGTATGATGTAACGAGTAAGCCACCAGCAACTATTGAGTGGGAATAGTATTTATAAAAAGGTCCATCTATTGCTTATGCATAGATGGATCTTTTTTATTTTGGTATTAATACGAACGAAAATATAAAATTTTATAAAAATGTTCGTTTTTAAATTGACAAAACTACTTCGTCGAGTTAATATGATTATGTAATTCAAACGAAAAGTGAATATTATGCCGTCGTATAATATCGGGGATATGGCCCGAAAGTTTCTACCTAGCTACCGTAAATGGCTTGACTACGAGGCGTTTTTATAAAGGTGAGGGGAATCTTATCTTTATTCATAGAACGCTTCCATGTATATATGCAATGGAAGCCTTTTTTATTTCTCGGGATAAAAGAGGGCTAGGGTGAAATACGGCGAGTAATCATATAACGGGGGAAACGTAAGATGAAACGCTATTTTCAGTTTGATGAACTCGGTACGAATTATAAGACTGAGTTCATAGCAGGGTTAACGACATTTCTATCTATGGCTTACGTACTGTTTGTCAATCCTGCTACGCTGTCGCTTGGAAATGTTAAAGGGTTACCAGCAGGTACAGGGATGGATCCAGGTGCAGTATTTGTTGCTACGGCATTAGCGGCAGCAATCGGTTCGTTAATTATGGGTATTTTCGCGAAGTATCCAATTGCTTTAGCGCCAGGTATGGGAATTAACGCGTTCTTTGCTTATACAGCAGTGTTAACGATGGGTATTCCGTGGCAAACGGCCATTGCCGGAACATTAATGTCAGGTATTATCTTTATTATTCTTACTGCTTCAGGTATTCGTGAAAAAATCATTAATGCAATTCCATCGGAGTTAAAGTTTGCAGTAGCAGCAGGTATCGGATTGTTCATTGCATTCCTTGGATTCCAAAATGCTGGAATTATCGTGAAAAATGATGCGGTTCTTGTTGGGTTGGGGGACTTAACAAAGGGCACAACGTTACTAGCAATCTTCGGGGTTGTTACGACAATCATCTTCATGATTAAGAAAGTTAATGGTGCAGTATTTTACGGTATGATTCTTACAGCGATCTTAGGAGTGGCAACAGGATTAATTGATACTCCGAAAGCTGTAGTGGGAGCAATACCGAGTCTAGAACCAACGTTCGGCGTGGCGTTAACGCACTTCGGAGATATTTTTACAGTTCAAATGGGGATTGTTATTATAACGTTCTTCTTTATCGATTTCTTTGATACAGCAGGTACGCTTGTAGCGGTTGCGAATCAAGCTGGATTAATGAAGAACAATAAATTACCACGTGCAGGAAAAGCGTTATTTGCAGATGCGATTGCAACTGTAATTGGTGCGATTCTTGGTACATCAACAACAACGTCTTACATTGAATCGTCTGCAGGGGTAGCAGCGGGAGGACGTTCTGGATTTACAGCAGTTGTAACAGCAGGATTCTTCTTACTGGCACTATTCTTCTCGCCATTACTAAGTGTTGTAACGCCAGCTGTAACGGCACCAGCTTTAATTATTGTAGGAATCTTGATGGTTTCTTCTTTAGGGGAAATTGATTGGAAGAAATTCGAGATTGCAGTGCCAGCATTCTTTACAATTATCTCTATGCCACTTACGTATAGTATCGCAACTGGGATTGCGATTGGATTTATCTTCTATCCAATTACAATGGTTGTGAGTGGTCGTCGTAAAGAGGTTCATCCGATTATGTATGTTATGGGAGTTTTATTCGTACTATATTTCATCTACGTTCGTAAATAAAAGGGGTTTTTTAAAGGTTTAGACTTAAGGGGAGTCTAGACCTTTTTGCGTCTTCAGAAAATCTTAAGGATTTCCGAGCGTTTTTCTTCAGAAGTTTTCCTATAATAGAAGTTAGGGATTAAAAAAGTGATGGGGGAGATATTGTGGCACACGAAACAATACTTGTCGTAGATGATGAAAAAGAAATTCGGAATTTAATTACAATCTATTTAAAGAATGAAGGATATAAAGTCTTACAAGCAGGAGACGGAGAAGAAGGATTACGTCTATTGGAAGAAAATGAAGTACATCTAGTCGTATTAGATATTATGATGCCGAAAGTGGATGGTATTCATATGTGTATGAAGGTAAGGGAAGCGAAAGAAATGCCTATTATTATGCTTTCTGCCAAAACGCAAGATATGGATAAGATTTTAGGATTAACAACAGGGGCAGATGATTATGTAACGAAGCCGTTTAATCCGTTAGAGCTAATTGCACGAATTAAATCTCAGTTACGCCGTTATATGAAAATGAATGGTTTCGCTATTCAAAATGAGGACGAGTTAGAAATTGGGGAGATGAAAATCAACATCTCGACCCATAAAGTTATTGTAGAGGGAGAAGAAGTGAAACTAACTCCGAGGGAATTTTCAATTTTAGAATTGCTAGCTAGAAATCCAGGTATGGTGTTTAGTGCGGAGCAAATTTATGAAAAGGTGTGGAACGAACGATCTTTCCAGTCTGATAATACTGTAATGGTGCATATTCGAAAAGTGCGTGAAAAGATTGAGGAGAATCCAAGGAAACCTAGATATATAAAAACAGTATGGGGAGTGGGGTATAAGATTGAAAAAGATATTTAATCCGTTTACTTATATAAGGAAAATAAGACAATTAATTGAGAAATTAGTAAAGAGCGTACGAAAGAGTATAAGGATTCAATTGATTACTACTTTTGCTGCTTGTGCGTTATTAGGAGTTTTGTCAGCAAAGGCAGCAGCACCGTTTTTTGAGAATGCGAATCGTCAAGCAACTATCGATTATCGGGCTGGTATGGAACAAATTAATCACCAAGCTCAAGGAGCGGCAAATAGTTCGGTTCATGAAAATAAATTAGAAGCTATATCAAATATGATCGAAATGGAGAACCAAAATTTAGAGCAAGGGTCTAGAGCTTTGAAGATATTGGTTACTGATGAAAGTGGTAAAGTTTTATATAAAACAAAGCAAGCGCAAGAAGAGCAAATCGATTTGCATAATACGATTCGTAATGCAGCATCATTCGCGATTAATTATACAGATGGTAGAAATGTATTTGAAAGTACAAGAAAAGAGTTTATATCTTTTTCACCTATTACTATTGAAGGAAAGAATTTGTACATGTTTGTTAGTGGAATTCCAGAGGGAGAGGTAATATATGATACGCAAGAAGGACCATTCCCGTTTTTAATTGGTGTACTTGTATTCATTTTCTCTTTCTTCTATATAACAAAGAGAAAGATGAAGCAGATTGAAGCAATGGCACAAGGCGTAAAGGAAATAGAAAGAGGTAACTTAGCCTACCGCATTGAGAAAAAAGGTGAAGATGAGATTGCGGATTTAACGGAGAATATTAATAATATGGCAGAAGAGCTTATGAATAATATAGAAAAGGAACGTAAATTAGAAAAGCAAAAGAATGAGCTTATCACAAATGTATCGCATGATTTGCGTACACCACTTACTTCTATTATGGGTTACTTACGATTACTTCGAGATTCTAAATATGAAAATAAAGAACAACACGATGAGTATACGAGAATTGCTTTTGCAAAGTCGGAGCAGTTAAAAAATTTAATAGAAGATTTATTTGAGTATACGAAGTTAACAAATGAACAAGTTGTATTAGAAAAACAAGAAGTATGTGTAAATGAGTTGCTTGAGCAATTAATAGAAGAGTTAGTACCGCAAGCGGAAGAGCATGGACTTACGTTTGTTAAGAAGTTTCCTGAGGAACGTGCTTATGCATCGATTGATTCGGAAAAGATGGTTCGTGTATTTGATAATTTACTAATGAATGCAATTAAGTATAGTAAAGATGATGGAGAGATAAAAGTTTCTCTTCAAAGGCAGCGTAGGGATATACAAATTGTAATTGCGAATCATAGTGAAGAGTTTACAAGAGAAGAGTTAGCGAATTTGTTTGAACGTTTCTATAAGAAGGATCAATCTCGAAGTAGAGTAACGGAAGGGTCGGGACTCGGTTTAGCGATTGCGAAAAGTATTGTTGAGTTACAAGGTGGTAGTATTCGAGCGGAATATAGGGATGGCACTATTCAATTTATCGTCTCGTTACCAATTATAGAAAAATAATAAGTGAATAGAATGATATGTGATAAAAAGGCTTATTTTAAAAGAAATAAGCCTTTTTATATTTTTTATAAAAATATATTGACGATTAGAGCTTAGAGGTGTAATATAGAACAAGTCGCCGATGACAATAACGTCGTAAGCGACAAACGAAATGAAAAACTTAGTTGACATTGAAAGATGAAAATGTTAACATAAGGAAGTCGCAAATGAGCGACCAAGTAGTTCTTTGAAAACTGAACGAAACAAACAACGTGAAACGTCAATTTTTATTTTAGATGCTAGACAAACTAACTT
>NZ_JBQAEF010000035.1:0-14843 GCF_051915185.1 Bacillus cereus group sp. MYBKT14-1
GAACACGGAAGTTAAGCTCTCTAGCGCCGATGGTAGTTGGGACCTTGTCCCTGTGAGAGTAGGACGTCGCCAAGCAACTAAAAACACAAGTCATTTGACTTGTGTTTTTTTATTTCCCATGAAATAGATTTGGTTCCATTAATAAAAAATTTGAAATATAGTAAGGGATTTTTTGAGCAGAAATACTTAGAAATTGATAAATAAATGGATAATCTTCAGAACCATAACTTCCAAGTAAGTCATACCACCAATCTGTTTCATATCTAGAAATCATGCTTAAATTATAGAGCAATAAATAATGAATGAGGAGTTCAGGTAATATTGGCTTAGGATTTCTAGGGTCAGTCGTAAGTGGCAAATAATAAGTATTAGTAAGATGTTCATAGTATAAAGGAGTACTGTACATAGGATTCCATGATTGAATAGGCGCTGTAAAAAGTAAATTCGATTTATTAGTCTTCTCAGGTACGTGTTGTATTGATAAATGCTTACAAGATGTTTCAATGTAACGAGAAAATCTCTCTTTAGTCATATGTAATCGATCTAGTAGGTTGACTGAAAAGGAGAGCTCATTTTTAATTGTTGAATCAATTTTATATAAAGTTGATCCTTTTTGACTATAACGAAATAAATTTTGTAATTCTGGAATATTTCCCATTAGTTCTAACATGTTAAATTTTTCTGCTTCTAAGTGTTTCATGTGAAACAGTTGTTCTGCAACATGAGTAAACAATCCGTTTTTTTGTACCTTCACCTCATCTTCTAAAAATTGATACCCTTGTTTTTTTCGTTTGCGAGTTGTAACGCCATGAGCTAAAACAGTAGTGGATTCAGGATAGTTAGGGTCAATAGTTAGTAGGCATGCTTTAAACAGTTGACTAATTCCATAAAATAACAACATTGGTTGAATGGAAAATGGAGCTGTCTTATATAATTCATAATAATTTTTCCCGTGTTCTAAGTAATAAATAAAGGGATAACAATTTTCAAAACTTTTTTTTTCTGCATCCTGAATAGAGGATTTTTCATAACAACGGGCAAGATAACGTTGTACGTTTTGAGATGAAAAAAAGAAACTTAACTGCTGCCAAGTACAAGATGTTTGATGCATATATTACGCTCCTTTTATTGTCTAAAAATTCTAACATATATATACGTCCTTGACAGTATTTTAACCAATTGATAAGCTACTAATAATAATTTCTGGTATCATAGGGGGAACAATTATGTGGGAATCTAAATTTGTTAAAGAAGGTTTGACTTTTGATGATGTATTACTTGTACCAGCTAGGTCAGATATATTACCAAGAGAAGTAAGTGTTAAAACAGTTTTATCTGAAAGCTTACAGCTAAACATCCCGTTAATTAGTGCAGGAATGGATACAGTAACAGAAGCTGACATGGCTATTGCAATGGCTCGCCAAGGTGGTTTAGGAATTATTCATAAGAATATGTCTATTGAGCAACAAGCAGAGCAAGTTGATAAAGTAAAGCGCTCTGAAAGCGGCGTTATTTCAGATCCTTTCTTCTTAACTCCAGAACATCAAGTATATGATGCAGAACATCTTATGGGAAAATATCGTATCTCAGGTGTACCGGTTGTAAATAATTTAGATGAGCGAAAATTAGTTGGTATTATTACAAACCGTGATATGCGCTTCATCCAAGACTACTCAATCAAAATTTCTGACGTAATGACAAAAGAACAATTAATTACAGCTCCAGTTGGTACTACACTGGAAGAAGCTGAAAAGATCCTACAAAAGTATAAAATTGAAAAACTCCCTCTTGTTGATAATAACGGTGTATTACAAGGGCTTATTACAATAAAAGATATTGAAAAAGTAATTGAATTCCCAAACTCTGCTAAGGATACGCAAGGACGCTTATTAGTTGGAGCAGCAGTTGGTGTAACAGCGGATGCTATGCTTCGCATCGATGCATTAGTAAAAGCTAGTGTAGATGCAATTGTACTTGATACAGCACATGGACATTCTAAAGGTGTTATTGATAAGGTAAAAGAAGTTCGTGCTAAATACCCATCACTAAATATTATCGCTGGAAATGTTGCTACTGCTGAAGCAACGAAAGCATTAATTGAAGCTGGTGCAAACGTAGTTAAAGTTGGTATTGGACCAGGTTCTATTTGTACAACACGCGTTGTAGCCGGTGTTGGTGTACCACAATTAACTGCAGTTTATGATTGTGCAACAGAAGCTCGTAAACACGGTATTCCAGTTATTGCTGATGGTGGTATTAAGTACTCTGGTGATATGGTGAAAGCTTTAGCGGCAGGAGCACATGTTGTTATGCTAGGTAGCATGTTTGCAGGTGTTGCAGAAAGCCCTGGAGAAACTGAAATTTACCAAGGTCGTCAATTTAAAGTGTATCGTGGTATGGGTTCTGTCGGTGCGATGGAAAAAGGAAGTAAAGATCGTTACTTCCAAGAAGGTAATAAAAAGCTTGTCCCAGAAGGTATTGAAGGACGAGTGCCATATAAAGGACCTTTAGCAGATACAGTTCACCAATTAGTTGGTGGCTTACGTGCAGGTATGGGATATTGCGGAGCACAGGATTTAGAATTCTTACGCGAAAATGCACAATTCATTCGTATGTCAGGTGCTGGCTTACGTGAAAGTCATCCTCATCACGTACAAATTACAAAAGAGGCTCCAAACTACTCATTATAATGTCTTATATACAAATAGACAGAGATTTGATATCTCTGTCTATTTTTTTTTGATTATGTTAGAATAACGGTTATGTGAGTACATAGATATTGGGGGTAGCAAAAGTGAAAGGTATGTTTTGCAAAAGATTCATTGCTTTGGTAACAGTGCTTACACTAGCTTGTAGCATTTTTATGCCATATAGCAATGCATCAGCTGAAACAGGAGCCGCTTTAAACATTGAAGCAGGTGCGGCAATTTTAGTAGAAGCGAATTCTGGGAAAATTTTATATCAAAAGAATGCAGATGAATTATTATCCATTGCTAGTATGACAAAGATGATGAGTGAATATTTAGTTCACGAAGCAGTGGATAAAGGAAAACTTAAGTGGGACCAGAAAATTAAGGTTTCTGAATATGCATATAAGGTTTCACAAGATGCTTCATTATCAAATGTTGCATTAGAAAATGGTGGCTCTTATACAGTAAAAGAGTTATACGAAGCAATGGCAATCTTTTCTGCAAATGGTGCAACAATTGCATTAGCAGAAGCAATTGCAGGTAAAGAAGTAGACTTCGTAAAAATGATGAATGACAAATCGAAAGAACTAGGGTTAAAAAATTATAAATTTGTCAATTCTACAGGTTTAACGAATAAAGATTTAAAGGGAATGCATCCTGAAGGAACAACAGCGGATGAAGAAAATAAAATGTCTGCAAAGGATGTTGCAACTTTAGCACAACATTTAATTAAAGATTATCCAAAAGTGTTAGATACAGCAAAAATCCCTAAAAAAGAATTCCGTCCAGAAAAAGAGAAGTTTGGAATGTCGAACTGGAACTGGATGTTAAAGGGCTTAGTTAAAGAATATGATGGCGTAGATGGCCTAAAAACAGGCTCAACTCCAGAAGCAGGAGATTGCTTCACTGGTACGGTTGAAAGAAACGGAATGCGTTTTATTTCTGTAGTTATTAAAACAAGTTCTCATACAGCACGTTTTGATGAAACAAAGAAGCTATATGATTATGGATTTGCTAACTTTGAAGTGAAACAAATGTATAAAAAAGGTTCTTCAGTAAAAGGACAAGAAACAGTACGAGTAGAAAATGCGAAAGATAAAGATGTAGCAGTTCAAACGAAACAAGCTATTTCACTTCCAGTGCCAAAAGGAAGTAAAGATGTTTATAAAACAGAATTAAAAGAATCAAGTAAGGGACAAGAAGCACCTATTAAAAAGGGAGCTGCGCTTGGTCAAATGGTAATTACGCCAAAAGATACAAACGACCCTGGATTTTTAACTGGTAAGTCACTGCAAGTGGATCTTGTAACGACATCTGAAGTAGAAGAAGCAAACTGGTTTACTCGTGCTATGCGCGGAATTGGTTCATTCTTTAGTGGTATGTGGAATAGTGCTGTTGATACAGTAAAAGGTTGGTTTTAAAAGCTCCTCACGATAGGAGCTTTTTTTTATTCCTATTTTTCATACCGACTTTATGAAAAAGTAGTAGACAAGCATCTGATAGTTAGTGGTAGAATGTAAGAGTATTCTTAATTTTCGCCTTTAACGGGGGAAAGCAATTCACCTAGGGGGGTTTTTGTACATGACAAATGTAACAGGGACAGAACGTGTAAAACGTGGAATGGCAGAAATGCAAAAAGGCGGCGTTATTATGGACGTAGTTAACGCTGAACAAGCAAAAATTGCAGAAGAGGCAGGCGCAGTTGCCGTTATGGCATTAGAGCGTGTACCAGCAGATATTCGTGCAGCAGGTGGCGTTTCTCGTATGGCAGACCCAACAATTGTTGAAGAAGTTATGGGTGCGGTGTCAATTCCGGTTATGGCAAAATGCCGTATCGGTCACCTTGTAGAAGCACGTGTATTAGAATCATTAGGGGTAGACTATATCGATGAGAGTGAAGTATTAACTCCTGCTGATGAAGTATACCATTTAAATAAACGTGATTACACAGTTCCATTTGTATGTGGTTGCCGTGATATCGGAGAAGCTGCACGTCGTATTGCAGAAGGTGCATCTATGCTTCGTACAAAAGGTGAACCAGGAACAGGAAACATTGTAGAGGCAGTGCGTCATATGCGCCAAGTCAATGCAGAAATCCGTCAAGTTGCGAGTCTACGTGAAGATGAGTTAATGACATATGCAAAAAATACTGGCGCTCCTTACGAAGTATTACTTGAAATTAAACGTCTTGGTCGCTTACCAGTTGTAAACTTTGCGGCAGGTGGTGTAGCAACACCAGCAGATGCAGCATTAATGATGCAACTTGGTGCTGATGGGGTATTTGTTGGATCTGGTATCTTCAAATCAGAAAACCCAGAGAAATTTGCACGTGCAATCGTTGAAGCAACGACTCATTATGAAGATTACGAACTAATTGCAAGCCTTTCTAAAGGATTAGGTAATGCAATGAAGGGTGTCGAAATTTCAACGTTATTACCAGAACAACGCATGCAAGAGCGTGGATGGTAATTAAAGGAGAACTTTAAAATGGTGAAAATCGGTGTACTAGGTCTTCAAGGTGCAGTTCGTGAGCATGTAAAATCAGTTGAAGCAAGTGGTGCAGAAGCTGTTGTTGTAAAGCGTATAGAGCAACTTGAAGAGATTGATGGTCTTATTTTACCGGGCGGTGAAAGTACAACAATGCGCCGTCTTATTGATAAGTATGCTTTCATGGAACCACTTCGTACATTTGCAAAGTCTGGTAAACCAATGTTTGGTACATGTGCAGGGATGATTCTTCTTGCGAAAACACTTATTGGCTATGAAGAAGCACATATTGGTGCTATGGATATTACAGTTGAGCGCAATGCGTTCGGACGCCAAAAGGATAGTTTTGAGGCTGCGCTTTCAATTGAAGGCGTGGGTGAAGACTTCGTTGGTGTATTTATCCGTGCGCCGTATGTTGTAGAAGTAGCTGATAATGTTGAAGTGCTTTCTAAGCATGGTGACCGAATGGTAGCGGTAAGACAAGATCAGTTTTTAGCTGCTTCATTCCATCCGGAATTAACAGATGATCATCGTGTGACAGCATACTTTGTTGAAATGGTAAAAGAAGCGAAAATGAAAAAAGTTGTATAAGTAACTTGCAACTTGTATAAGATTATAGTAAATTGATGGTAACAATTTTATAAAATAAGCGTGTTGATAGGAAATAGTAACAAATGTCGTTTCTTATAGAGAGTCGATGGTTGGTGGAAATCGATAGAAACAGTTTGTGAATCCATCCTGGAATGGAATGTGGAATATCTTTTGGATTAGTAAGCATTCCCGGTGAAGAGCCGTTATTTCTACTTGAGAGGAAAGCGGTAATGCTTTCAACTAGGGTGGCAACGCGGGTTAACTCCCGTCCCTTTATATAGGGACGGGAGTTTTTTGTGTTTTATAAAATAAAAGGAGGAGTATATAATGCTTGATATTAAATTTTTACGTACAAACTTTGAAGAAGTAAAAGCGAAATTACAGCATAGAGGCGAAGATTTAACTGATTTCGGACGTTTTGAAGAATTGGATACGAGAAGAAGAGAATTACTTGTTCAGACAGAAGAATTAAAAAGTAAACGTAACGAAGTATCTCAACAAATTTCTGTATTAAAGCGCGAAAAGAAAGATGCAGAAGCTCTAATTTTAGAAATGCGTGAAGTTGGAGAAAAAGTAAAGGATCTTGATAACGAACTTCGTACAGTTGAAGAAGACTTAGAAAGATTAATGTTATCTATTCCAAATATCCCTCACGAATCTGCTCCAGTTGGTGAAACAGAGGATGATAATGTAGTAGCACGTACTTGGGGAGAAGTGAAAGAATTTACTTATGAGCCAAAACCACATTGGGATCTTGCTACTGATTTAGGAATTTTAGATTTTGAACGCGCTGGGAAAGTAACAGGAAGCCGCTTCGTATTTTACAAAGGTGCTGGTGCAAGATTAGAGCGTGCTTTAATTAGCTTTATGCTTGATCTTCATACTGATGAGCATGGATATGAAGAAGTATTACCTCCATATATGGTAAACCGTGCAAGTATGACAGGAACAGGACAACTTCCAAAGTTTGAAGAAGATGCATTCCGTATTGAAAGTGAAGATTACTTCTTAATTCCAACAGCTGAAGTACCTGTAACGAATATGCATCGTGATGAGATTTTAAATAAAGAGCAATTGCCTATAAGATATGCTGCATTTAGCTCTTGCTTCCGTTCTGAAGCAGGTTCAGCTGGGCGTGATACACGTGGTTTAATTCGCCAGCATCAGTTCAATAAAGTAGAGCTTGTGAAGTTCGTAAAACCAGAAGATTCTTATGAAGAGTTAGAAAAGTTAACAAATGATGCAGAACGCGTGTTACAATTATTAGAGTTGCCATATCGCGTTATGAGCATGTGTACAGGCGATTTAGGATTTACAGCAGCGAAGAAATACGATATTGAAGTATGGATTCCAAGCTATGGCACATATCGTGAAATTTCTTCTTGTAGTAATTTTGAAGCTTTCCAAGCGAGACGTGCAAATATCCGTTTCCGCCGTGAACCAAATGGAAAACCAGAACATGTTCATACATTAAATGGATCTGGTCTTGCAATTGGACGTACGGTTGCAGCTATTTTAGAGAACTACCAACAAGAAGATGGTACAATTATAATTCCAGAAGTTCTTCGCCCTTATATGGGAGGAAAAACAGTTATTAAGTAAATTTAAACATTCATCGGTATGAGTGATTGGTAATTATGAGCGTTGTCAGTACTGTAATGTAGGAAGGGGAAAGTAAAATTTTCCTTTCCTCATAATTTATTTTAGTAGGGTTGACTAACTGTTTTTCTTTTGATATTATATTTGATGTCAATATGGAGGTATACCCAAGTCTGGCTGAAGGGATCGGTCTTGAAAACCGACAGGCGGCGAGAGTCGCGCGGGGGTTCGAATCCCTCTACCTCCTCCAGATATAATTGACAACAGCGCATATAAGTGGAGATTGGAGAACTCGTTACCAACACGTAACGAGTTTTTATTTTAAAACCAATCATAAAGTATGGTGTAAGGTAATTTTGTCCTTATTACACACTCATATTCCGATGATTATCTTCATAGATATGAAAGGAGTCAACATGGATCTTATTATACAAACGTTTCCTTTAGATGGAAAAACTTTATATTATGTACAATGTCCTGTCTGTAAGAACAATAGAATTTTAAACAGTGGTGCAAACGTATCACGCATTATTAGTGATGATACATTCCGTAAACTTTGTGGTTGTACTTGTGATGTAAAACCAGCTACGAGTAAAGTAGAGGCGCCAAAACAAGTTAAAAAAGCAGCTGTAAAGAAAGAAGCAGCTCCAAAACGTACAGGTAAAGTATTAACGGCAGTAATTAACGGGAAAGAAATGACTGTTAAAGAGATTGCTGAAGCATACGATATTAGTACAAGTACTGTTCGTCAGCGCATTAACGCAGGAAAACCTGAGAGTGAAATTATTGCTCCAACAAAGAAGAAGTAATTTAATAGGAAAACCCGTGCATATGCACGGGTTTTTTATTTTACAAGTTTACGTGTTTGTTTTAAAAAATGGCCAATTTTTTTTATGATTGGTTCGATTGAATCACCATCTTTTAAAATATCGTACTCATTAATATTTAAGCGTAATACAGGGCATGAATTAAAGTTGTTAATCCAGTTTTCATAACGTCCATGCATTTCTTTCCAGTACTCAATTGGTGTTTGCTGTTCCATTGGGCGCCCGCGTTCTTGAATACGATCGACAATATCATCGAAAGAACCTTCTAAGTAAATTAATAAGTCTGGATGAGGGAAGTAAGGAGTCATGACCATAGCGTCAAATAAACCTTTGTATGTTTCATAATCAGTTTCCGTCATTGTTCCTTTTTCATGATGCATCTTTGCGAAAATTCCAGTGTCTTCGTAAATGGAACGATCTTGAACAAAACCGCCACCATATTCAAAAATTCTTTTTTGTTCTTTAAATCGTTCTGCTAAAAAGTACACTTGTAGGTGGAAGCTCCAGCGAGTGAAGTCCGCATAGAACTTGTCCAAATATGGATTGGAATCTACTTTTTCAAATGATGTGCGATAACCTAAAGCATTAGCTAATGCAGTTGTCATAGTTGATTTACCCACACCTACTGTTCCGGCGATAGTGATTACTGCGTCATTGGGTATATCATATTTTTGCCTTAAATTCATTATTATTTCGACTCCTTTAAGAGAGTATTTTGAAGGGCAGATAGGATAACGTTTAAATCATCAGGATTTTTTACAAAATCCATATCGTCGCCATTAAATTTCAATACGGGTATTTCCGGATGATCTTTTTTAAAAGCATCCATTGCTGTTTCATAATCTTTTGTGAGCTGTAGTAAGTAATTTGGATCCATGTTTTTTTCAAATTCTCTTCCGCGCATGGCGATTCGCTTTTGCAATGTCTCTAGGCTAGCTGTTAAATAAACAATGACATTTGGCACAGGCATATCTTGTGTAAGGATACGATAAATTTGCATGTATTTGTCATATTGAGAGTCTTTTAATGTGCGGGATGCAAAAATTAAATTTTTAAAGATATGGTAATCCGCTACTACTGGTTTCCTTTGATTCAAGTACTTTATGTTAATGTCTTCTAATTGTTTGTATCTATTACAAAGAAAGAACATCTCTGTTTGAAAACTCCATTCGTCGATGTCTTCATAGAACTTTCCTAAAAAGGGATTTTCATCAACAATCTCTTTTAGTAAGTGGAGTTGCATGTGAGTTGAAATTTCCTTCGCAAGTGAAGTTTTTCCAACACCAATTGGTCCTTCAACCGTGATAAATGGTACTCCGGTCACGCTGTTTCCTCCTTTCAATCAGTGATTTACCGTGACTACTAAAAACACAAAACAGAATTATTGTAGCACAAGAGGGAAGCGAGCGGGTTAATTTGATATAAAAAGTTAGAAAATAGATATATGTATTAATTAAATTTTATTTTGGTTGATGATGTTATATTTGCTTTCAATGTAGTTTCCATTATTTTTAAAGCATGTATATTATCTTGGTCGTTGTTAGAGGCGATACAATCCTGTGGTACATACAATTTATAATTTCTCATATGAGCATCATTAGCTGTAAATAGGATACATATATTTCCGGCAACCCCTGTTAATATTAGATTTTCTATTTTTAAATAACCTAGTAATGAATTTAAAGGTGTTTCATAAAAAGCGGAATAATGTGGTTTAATAAAAATGTACTCATCAAAACTTGGAGCAATCTTATGGATTATATTTTCGCTATATTCATTTGTGCAATGAGTAATAAGTTGGTCGATATCAGATCTCCAAAGTTGATAATGGTCATTAACGTAAATTATAGGATAGCCAAAGGATTTCATTTTTTTCTTTAATTGTAAAATAGGGTTTGTTATAGTTTCGCATTTTTTAGCTAGAATGGGTCCGTGGGAAAATTGAAAGTCATTAATCATATCGATAATGAGCAAGGCGGTATTTTTCATATGTAATCCCCTCTCTTTTTTCTTTTAGGGTGGATTGAATTTGTAAAAGTTATCCCCTGTGTAGTAAATGGAAATAAGTGTACTTTATTTGTAATGAAAGGACTATGTTATGGAACAAGATCAAGATATTTATTTTATGCAATTAGCGATAGAAGAAGCTAAAAAGGCAGAGGAAATACAGGAAGTACCAATTGGAGCAGTTATAGTGTTAGATGGTGAGGTAATTAGTGTTGCCCATAATTTAAGGGAAACTGAGCAAAGATCAATAGCTCATGCTGAGTTGCTAGCGATAGATGATGCATGTAAAAAATTAGGGACATGGCGTTTAGAAGATGCAACATTGTATGTAACATTAGAACCTTGTCCAATGTGTGCGGGTGGAATTGTTTTATCACGAGTGAAGCGAGTTGTATATGGTGCAAGTGATCCGAAGGGCGGATGTGCAGGGACATTGATGAATCTTTTAACGGATGAACGCTTCAATCATCAATGTGAAGTAGTATCTGGTGTACTAGAGGAAGAATGCGGTACGTTGTTAACAAACTTTTTTAGAGAGCTTCGTAAAAAAAGAAAAGCAATAAAAAAATTAGAGAAGAATACTGGGAACTAACGTATTTGCATTTTCTAAAGAAACAAGTTATACTGATAATGCCTTTAATGAAGGCAACCGAATATTGGTTTTAACTTTGCCGTGCTAAGCGGGGAGGTAGCGGTGCCCTATACTCGCAATCCGCTCTAGCGAGGCCGAATCCCCTCTCGAGGTTATGTTGCTGTAAGGTCTGCCTTAAGTAAGTGGTGTTGACGTTTGGGTCCTGCGCAACGGGACCCCGTGAACCTTGTCAGGTCCGGAAGGAAGCAGCAATAAGCGGGTCTTCTCGTGTGCCGCAGGAGTGCCTGAACCGAGCTAACTGCTTGAGTAACGCTTATGGTACGTAATCGACGGAGGGTGCACGGCAGTTATATATGTATACAAAACTCACCTTAATACAAAGGTGAGTTTTTTGTATAGAAAATAACTTTTGGAATCTATAAACAGAATGGGTTATAATAAATGAGATAATAACCTTTGAGGGAGGCCGTATTTTCGTGTCATACCAAGCGTTATACCGAACATGGAGACCGCAAAAGTTCGAAGATGTAGTCGGTCAAAAGCACGTGACAAAAACGTTGCAAAATGCCCTTCTTCAAGAGAAAGTTTCACATGCTTATTTATTTTCTGGCCCGAGGGGAACAGGAAAAACGACAATTGCAAAAGTATTTGCAAAAGCAATTAACTGTGAACATGCTCCGGTAGCTGAACCTTGTAATGAATGTCCTTCTTGTTTAGGAATCACACAAGGATCCATTTCAGATGTATTAGAAATTGATGCGGCTTCAAATAACGGTGTAGATGAAATTCGAGATATTAGAGATAAAGTAAAATACGCTCCAAGTGCTGTAGAATATAAAGTATACATTATTGATGAAGTTCACATGCTTTCTATGGGTGCATTCAATGCGCTTTTAAAAACCTTAGAAGAGCCGCCAGGACATGTTATCTTTATTTTGGCGACAACAGAACCTCATAAGATCCCACCTACAATCATTTCACGTTGTCAGCGCTTTGAATTCCGAAAAATATCAGTGAATGATATTGTTGAGAGATTATCAACGGTCGTGACAAATGAAGGTACGCAAGTGGAAGGTGAAGCGTTACAAATTGTTGCGCGTGCTGCCGAAGGTGGTATGCGTGATGCGCTTAGTCTTATTGATCAGGCTATATCTTATAGTGATGAGATTGTTACGACAGAAGATGTATTGGCCGTAACAGGATCTGTTTCTCAGCAATACTTAGGCAATTTAGTAGAGTGCATACGTGAAAATGATGTATCAAGAGCATTGCAAATCATAGATGAAATGATGAGTAAAGGGAAGGATCCAGTTCGTTTTATGGAGGATTTCATTTACTATTATCGTGATATGCTTTTATATCAAACTTCACCACAACTAGAACATATGTTGGAACGAGTAATTGTAGATGATCAATTCCGTAAGTTGAGTGAAGAAATGCAACCGGAAGTGATCTATGAGATTATTCATACCCTTAGTAAGGGACAACAGGAAATGAAGTGGACAAATCATCCGCGTATTTTCTTAGAAGTTGTTATGGTGCAATTGTGTCAACAGTTTATGATGCAAGCAAATGGTACAGATCGTTTGCAAGCAATTATGAACAGGATGCAGCAACTGGAGAAAGAGTTAGAGCAAGTCAAAAAGAACGGTGTGCCAGCTGGTGTACAACAGGAAGTAAGAGAGACACGTGCAACACCAAAACCGGTACGAACAGGAAGTATGAAAATTCCTGTCGGACGTGTAAATGAAGTATTAAAACAAGCGAAGCGTCAAGATTTAGAACAATTAAAAGCTGTATGGGGTGAGTTGTTAGGAAGACTTAAATCATATAACAAAGTAGCGTTTGCCGTTTTACTAGAAAATAGTGAACCAGTGGCAGCTTCAGATGACACTTACGTTTTAGCATTTCAATATGAGATTCACTGTAAGATGGCGAGCGAAAATCGAGAAGCTATGGATACAGTAGAACAAGTTTTATTTGAATTGCTAAGTAAAAGGTTAAATATGATTGCCATTCCAAAAAGTGAATGGGGTAAAATCCGTGAAGACTTTTTACAACGTGAAGGTGGAGAGTCTGAAGAAAGCCCGGAGAAAAAGGAAGACCCTCTTATAGAAGAGGCAGTGAAGTTAGTAGGGCAAGAACTCATTGAAATAAAAGAGTAATAATAATTAGGAGGAATTAATTATGATGCGTGGCGGAATGGGAAATATGAATAACATGATGAAACAAATGCAAAAGATGCAAAAGGACATGGCGAAAGCACAAGAAGAGCTTGGTGAAAAAACAGTTGAAGGTACAGCTGGCGGCGGAATGATTACAGTTATTGCAAATGGTCACAAGCAAATTCTTGAAGTGAAGATTAAAGAGGAAGTTGTAGATCCAGAAGATATCGAAATGTTACAAGACTTAGTATTAGCTGCAACAAATGATGCACTTAAAAAGGCTGATGAGCTTTCAAACTCTACAATGGGTAAATTTACAAAAGGCTTAAACTTACCAGGTGGAATGTTCTAGGAGGATATTGATACATGCATTATCCAGAACCAATATCAAAACTAATCGATAGTTTTATGAAGTTGCCAGGTATCGGACCGAAAACAGCGGTTCGATTGGCATTTTTCGTATTAGATATGAAAGAAGATGATGTGTTAGGTTTCGCGAAAGCACTTGTAAATGCGAAGCGAGATTTAGCGTACTGTTCTGTATGCGGACATATTACTGATCGTGATCCTTGTTATATTTGTAATGATTCACATCGAGATCAATCAGTTGTTTGTGTCGTGCAAGAACCGAAAGATGTAATCGCGATGGAAAAAATGAAAGAGTATCAAGGTGTATATCATGTGTTACGTGGTGCGATTTCTCCTATGGAGGGAATTGGACCGGAAGACATTAATATCCCGCAACTCTTAAAGCGACTACATGATGAAACGGTACAAGAAGTGATATTAGCAACAAACCCTAATATTGAAGGGGAAGCTACAGCGATGTATATCTCCCGCCTCTTAAAACCTACAGGCATTAAAGTAACTCGTATTGCACATGGTCTGCCAGTTGGTGGAGATTTAGAATATGCAGATGAAGTGACATTATCCAAAGCGTTAGAAGGGCGCAGAGAAGTATAAGAGGAGAAACAAAAATGTTCTTTCAAAAAAAGGGTAAATTGCGTAAAGAGTATGACGATAAGTTAATTGTACTTTTGGAAAAAGTGAAGAATGAGTGGTTACGTCAGAAGAGAATGGTCGAACAAAGTGTAGAACCGTCTCAAGATGTCATTTGTTCTTTGAAAATAGCAGAGGCGAAATATTTCTTTTTGTTGAAAGAAGCAAAGCGTCGTCCTGTAAAAATGGAACAATGGTAAAAGGTTCTGCTTTCTAAGCAGGCCTTTTTATTTTGTTTTTTAAGTGCTGAGGTATTGTTTTATTTAGTTTATATGAAAGAGATGCTGCATATGATAACTGTTCTTTTTTATTGTCTTGTCCCATACAAATAGATGTATAGGTCATTCATAAGGAGGAAAAAATGAATTCTACAATTATTATTGTTGGTATTCTTACTTTAGTATTTATTTTTCTTGTTTTTGGTGTTGCCTCTAAGCCATTACGTTTTATAGGTAAGGTGATTTTTCATGTTACTTTAGGAATAGCATTGCTTTTTATCGTAAATGTTGTAGGGACATATTTTGATTTTCATATCCCAATTAACATGGGTACAGCAGCAATAACGAGTTTATTAGGTCTACCGGGTGTGGCAGCATTAGTGATTATTAAGCTTTATATCATGCCAAGATAAAATTATTTTGGCATTTTTTTAAAAAGTGTTGACTATTAAATGATTAATATGGTAAATTAATAAGCGTCGTCAGGAACGAAAGAAAAAAGTTGTTGACAGATTTAACGCAAAATGTTAAATTATAAAAGTCGCTGAAACGCGATATTGAACTTTGAAAACTAAACGAAACAAACAACGTGAAACGTCAATTTTTATTTTAGATGCTAGACAAACTAACTTTATTGGAGAGTTTGATCCTGGCTCAGGATGAACGCT
>NZ_JBQAEF010000036.1:0-8584 GCF_051915185.1 Bacillus cereus group sp. MYBKT14-1
TTCACGTTGTTTGTTTCGTTCAGTTTTCAAAGAACTACTTGGTCGCTCATTTGCGACTTCCTTATGTTAACATTTTCATCTTTCAATGTCAACTAAGTTTTTCATTTCGTTCGTCGCTTTCGACGTTATTGTCATCGGCGACTTGTTCTATATTACACCTCTATACTCTAATCGTCAATACCTTTTATCCTTTTTATTTTATAAATTATGAAGGGTATTTTTATACTTCTTCCCTAAAGATTAATAAACTAGCACAGTCCCTTTCATAATCGACAGTTTATACTTTCTAAAGAATGAATATCAAGCCAAACAAATATATATTAAAAGTAGCTTTTTTATTTAGACTTCTCTCTAGAAATTATAAATACACCATACATTTACTAAAAATCTAATTAACCTTAGGAGGCGTTATGAAATGCATGTTAATAAGAAAATCATTTATGTATCCCATGATGCCCATTTCCACGGAGCACAGCTGCTTTCTTTACATACTATTAAAGCTCTCAAAGAAAACTTTCATTACTCCGTCGCAATTATTTCTATTGGAACGGGCATTTTAATCCACGACTTTCAAAAGTATGGTCCTGTTTATTGCCTAGAGGAAGACTACCCAACGAACGAAAAGATCGAATCATTAATAAAAAAGTTATTAACACAAGACTATACCATCGCCATATGTAGTACCGTCATAAGTGGTGACATAGTTGCATTACTAGCTAAACATAATATAAAAGTTATTTCATTAATACATGAATTGCCGCATTTAATACAACAGTACTCTGCTGAGGGAAAAGCGAGAAAAATTGCCGAGTCTGCTCACAAAATTGTCTTCCCTTCACAATACGTGTATGAAAAGTTCCGTACAATCACCCAATTAGATCATCAAAAGTGCCACATCCTCCCTCAAGGTTTGTTTAACCACAATCCTTATAAGAACAATATTGCAAAAGCGAGAAACGAATTACGAAAAAAACACAACCTGCCTCTAGATAGCAAAATCATTTTGGGGGTAGGCTTCGCTGATCATCGAAAAGGGATAGATTTATTCTCACTTATTGCTTACTCAGTAAGAAAGATTCATAAAAATATTCATTTTATCTGGGTTGGGAAAACAGATGTTCATTTTTTAAACACGCTATCACCAAGATATACAGCACATTTTACATTAGTGGATCCTACTCCAGATATCGGTTTATATAACGCTGGGGCTGATTTATATTTATTAACTTCAAGAGAAGATCCTTTCCCAAACGTGGTTTTAGAAGCATTAGATACAAAACTCCCTGTTATAGGGTTTAAAAACGCTGGAGGTTTTGAAGATGTTGTTACGGAACAAACTGGCGCATTAGTAGACTATTTAAACTTACCGATGATGCTGGAAAAAATATACGAATTTATCGGGGATGAAGATTTACGATTACAAAAAGGGACCTTTGGCCAAGAACTTATTGAAAAAAATTTCAACTTTCTTCATTACATTTATCAATTATTAAACTTGCTTGAGCATAATTATAAAAAAATAAGCGTCATTGTACCGAACTATAATTACGAAAAATACTTATCCGAACGAGTTAAATCAATATTAAATCAAACCTATCCCCTTTACGAACTAATTTTCCTAGACGATGCCTCTACTGACAATAGCGTATCTATATTTGAAAAGCTGCTCTCAAACGAAAATAAACATCACCTGAAAATTCAGCAGATTATTAATGATAAAAACTCTGGTTCTGTATTTAAACAATGGATAAAAGGTGTCACTGCAGCAACCGGTGATTATATTTGGATTGCTGAGGCCGATGACTTATGTGATCAGACATTTTTAGAAGAAGTAATACAAGGTTTTCATATAGATAGTGATGTTGCCTTAAGCTACACACAATCAAAACAAATAGATGAACAAGGAAATATATTGGCCAATCATTATTTAGATTACACAAATGATATTGATAAAGAAAAATGGCAGAGTTCTTATGTGCGAAAAGGGATAGATGAAATACAAGATACGTTACTTATCAAAAACACCATACCTAATGTCTCAAGTGTAGTTTTTAAAAACATAGATATAAAAACAACAGCAAAACAATTGGAACAGTTTAAAATAGCCGGTGATTGGTTTTTCTATGTTTCTATCCTTAAAGAGGGGAACATTTATTTCAATCCAAAACCTCTAAACTATC
Source organism: Bacillus cereus group sp. MYBKT14-1 (assembly GCF_051915185.1). Lineage (NCBI taxonomy): Bacteria > Bacillati > Bacillota > Bacilli > Caryophanales > Bacillaceae > Bacillus > Bacillus cereus group sp. MYBKT14-1. Next base: position 2,181 of record NZ_JBQAEF010000036.1, read on the forward strand.
ATAGACGACATACAAATAGTGTAACGAGAGCAGAAGATTCATATTCCCATTACAGTGAAGTTGTACAAATGCAGAATTTCATTAAAGAAACCTTTACTATCGACGACATTTCAAAAAAGAAAATGTACGCATATCGAAAGTATCTTAAAGCATATTTGAAGGTTTAATTATATATTTTCTTTATCATCAGTATCTCTTGTAAGACATTACTATTATTTAAGGAGGGTTACTCTTTGAAAGAATTTATAGAGGCAAATAAAGATTTGATTTCTCAAATTGCACAGAACTACAATGTAAATGCAAGTATCCATCCGGAGGATCATATCTTTCAATTCCTAGTCACGAATCCAGTCTTTCCGTCTAAAAAAGAAGCAATAGATTATTATTTTAAAGATGGAAGAAAATCAGCAGAAACACTCTTAGATTTAATGACTTCCTTTTATCCTCCTGTAGACACTCCAATAAAATTATTAGAATTCGCATCCGGATATGGCTGCGTAACACGCCATTTATTAAACTTACAAACGAACTTACATATAACTACCTGTGATATACATGAAGAGGCTATTAGTTTTATTGAACGCACACTAAATATTTCATCTATCTTATCTCACCCTGAGCCTGAACAAGTAAAATTATCGTCTACGTATGATATCGTTTTTTGTCTATCCTTTTTTTCTCATATGCCTGATACAACTTGGTTTCGTTGGCTGCAAACATTGTATAACGCTGTTTCACCTGGTGGTTTATTCATTTTCACAACCCATGGCTATCAAAGCAAAAAATACTTCGGGTTTCCAGATTTAAATAAACAGGGTTATTGGTTTCTTCCCTCTAGTGAACAACTGGATTTAGATGTGCATCAATACGGGCAAACGATCGTTAGTCCCTCTTACGTATGTGACAAAATTAAATTATTACCTTATAATCCTATCATCAAAAAATACACTGAAGGTTTTTGGTGGGAACATCAAGATCTTTGGGTAATACAAAAAGAAATAAAATAATAAACCATGCTCTACTTATACAGAAGTAGGGCATGGTTTATTATTTTTTACTATATAAGAACTCTTCAATCCATAGCTTATTTAATCTAATTCCACTTTTGAAATCCACTTTCGGTTCCCAATTACATTCTCGTCTTACCCTATCTATATTTAAAATGATTTTTTGAACATTTTCTTGCTTTTGTTTATAGCAGATAAAGTCCACTTTTCTTTCTGTTAATTTTTCCAATTCTACTATAATTCGTTTTAAAGAGAGACCCTTGCCGCTGCCTATGTTATACACACAAGATTTCAAGCGATTTAATTGTGATAGTTGTATAGTGATTTCCACTAAATCATCGATATAAATATAATCTCGAATAATCTCTTGTGGATCCCCATATATATTAATCTTTTCATTACTGAGATGCTGATACAAAAAACAGTTTATTGCTCCAACTTTCTTTAACGGGTTTTGATATTTTCCATATGGATTAGAATATCTACATACAACATAGTCCATTCCATACTTTTTCTTATAAAAGTACAAATAATTTTCAAGCGACACTTTTGTTATTCCATAAGGAGATAGTGGTTTTAATGGATGTTTCTCATCAATAGGTAAATATTCTGGTTCACCATAAACTGTGCCTCCAGAGGATGCTAATACAATTTTTTTAATAGGGAAACGTTTAACAGTTTCCATGAAATTAAGAAAAAAAAAGCTACTGTTCCTATCTCCAAAAACATCTTCAATTGAAGTTGTTACATTAGACGTTGCAGCTAAATAAATAATAATATCCACATTTACTAAAGCCTTATATATATCTTCAACATTTGCTAAATCACCTTTAATAAATTCAACATCACTTATAAGATTTTGAGGGAAATTATTTATATGCCTGGAAAATACTTTTACATTTTGACCTTGTTTCAATAAACCTAATGCGAGGTTAATACCAATGAAACTATTTCCACCTACTATTAAATAATTATTCTTCCCCATAATATCCTCTCTAATAATAAAATTTTTGCTTATCACACCTAGAAATACAAATAAATGAACTTGGACACTTTTATTACTTCTTTTCTTATAATTGTATGCCTCTTATACATTTTCATTATCTTTATTTTATATTTCCCTTTTAGAATCGCTTTCTTATTTAAGACGAAAGCAAAATACACTCATAATATTTACTCATTCTCATGAATATATTGGATTAATAAAAAATTCTCTTCTATACCCTTAAAAAAGGAGTGTTAAACTCATGAAAAATATAAATCAAAAGTTTTTAGAGTACATCATTCTACATAAAGATCGAATTCCGCATTTCCATAAGGATTTTCCCCTTATATTATTTTGGAGTCATAGAAGCGGATGTACCGCATTAGCTAATTGGTTCTTCTTTCAAATTGGATTATTTCCTGAAGCAAAGAAATACAATGATTTTATTCATTACTATGAATTCTGGGTATATAAAAATAACCCCAATTATATACAAGCGGTACATAACGGTCTTCTAGAAGCAAAAAAACATGTTTGTAAACTCGTACGAAATCCCTATAAGAGGGCCGTTAGCTCATTTTTATTACTTGCTGACAATCCTTATGCTAGTCCTCAATGGAATAGTATCCGAAAGTGTTTTTATAATGACAAGCATAGTAAACAAGGAATATCATTCAAACAATTTTTATATTACGTTCAAGCACTTGGTTCCAATTCCCAAGTAATAGATATGCACTTTAGTCAACAATACGTCCAAGGTGAAGAAGCCTTTATCCAACGCTATATACCTTTAGAAGATTTTAATAAGCAAATTCCCAAAATAGAAAACGAATACGGTTTGATTAAATCTGACCTAACCAAACTTACAAGTTCAGGTCATCATCGCGCTCACAAGATGGTTTATACAGGAAGCTATGCAGAACTTAGCATTACAGATGAAGCCTTTCCCCGATTTCCAACATACGCAAGCTTTTATGACAAAGAAACAATGGATCTAGTTACAGAAATATATGCAAAGGACTTTGAAATGTATCCATACACGAAAGGGATATTTTAAACCCCTACGTTTTTCAATGAATAAAAGCAAATGTATCGCATAGCATAAAGTGAAACTTTAATTAGCGTTGGGTTCTCCCCGCTAATTATTCCCTTCTACCAATCTTACTTTTATGGTTTCCCTAATTTCTACCCACTCTCTTTAGTTTCACATGTGTCTGATACTATCCATAAAGTTAGGGCATTTACGGGCAGTTCATCTCCCACCTAACTTTTTTGCTCCAGCCGGATTTTGGGTTGAGAGCATTACTGCCATGAAAATACTGGGGGATATACATTGCATTTTATACAGGAGGGATGTCATGTGGAAGGTAATTTGAAGCACAATAATGGCTACTGCGTTATTTGTGAGAAGGAAGCTACATTTATAGAGCATAATGATTGGCTTAGAGATCACTATTTATGTTCTACATGCCACTCTATACCGAGGCAACGAGCTTTAGTTCATGTCTTAAATACATTTTTTCCAAAATGGGGTTCCTATCATATCCACGAGTCCTCACCAGGAGGGATTACAACTCAACTACTGATGAAAAACTGTAAAAACTATACATATTCTCAATACTTTAAAAACTATCCTCTCGGTCAATACTTTCAAGGAATTAGATGTGAGAATTTAGAAAACATGACTTTTCAAAATGAATCTTTTGATTTATTCATTACGCAAGATGTCTTTGAACACGTAATGGAGCCAGGGAAAGCCTTTAAAGAAATAGAACGTGTCTTAAAGCCTGATGGCGCTCATGTGTTTACCGTCCCTTGGTACCATACACTCCCAAAGACTTTACAAAGAGCAAGAAACAATAAAGAAGGAATTGAGTATATGGAAGAGCCAATTTATCATGGAAATCCTATTGATGAGAAGGGGGCTTTAGTAACATTTGATTGGGGCCAAGATATGATTGAATATATTTATACACATGCAAATATGTATACAATTGTTTATTTACAAAAGGATAGATCACTAGGATTAGATGCTGAATTTCTACATGTTTTTATTAGTAAAAAACATGAATATAATTTTTAGGCATTATATAATTTGGAGGTTAACAAATGAATAACTTTAAGTTAGGAAATGATTTTGATAACCTTGTTAGTCCTCTTTCTGACGTTGAACTTCTAAATCTATTTATACAAAGTTGCTCGCAAACAAAGATAAATGGCATCCCAGTACCTATGTTCCCCTCTGAAGAAATTCAACAACAGTTTGTAGGAGCTTCCTATGAACATGCTCTTTATGAAGCATATTTGTTTTATAGCCATGTAAAAACATATGCCCAAAATTTAGGTGTTCCCTTGAATAAAGAACGTAAAATTTTAGACTTTGGTTGCGGATGGGGAAGAATTATACGCTTTTTTTTCAAAGATGTTCGTGATGAAAATTTACTTGGTATTGATGTAGATCCCGCAATGATTAACATTTGCAATGAAACGTTAGGAAGAGGAATATATAAAACAGCCAATCCACAACCTCCTGTAGAATTTATTAGTGACAATTCATTAGACATCATATTCGCTTATTCTGTATTCTCACATTTATCCGAAGAAACTGCAGAACATTGGATAAAAGAATTTTCAAGAATTCTTCGTCCAGGTGGCATCTTCATAGCCACAACACAAGCGCGCTATTTTCTCGATTACTGTCAACAATTCAAGGAACACCCTGAATTCATTCAAACGGGTTGGCATAAAACTTTATCACAAGCTTTTCCAGATATAAATCGGGCCATCTCGGATTATGAAAGCGGTAATTTTGTCCACAGTCCTACAGGAGCGGGAGATGTTAGAAATAGTAGCTTCTACGGAGAAACGGTTATACCTAGAACTTATATTAAAAATCACTATGAGAAGTATTTAAAGCTACGGGACTTTTTTGATGACGCAAGCCGATTACCCCAAGCCCTATTTGTTCTCCAAAAAGATTAACTCTTTTCCTACATGGTAATGCGCATAATTTTATAATGAAAATCACTTTTCATCTCAGCCATATATTAAATCATACAAGATTCCTCTATCGAGCAAACTGTAAAAACGAATTCAATATGAAGCACAACAAAATAGTAAGTAAATAATCGATCTAGCGCTTTAAACTCGATTCAAAAAATCAAAAGTAACTTCCCCCCACTTTGAACTACAAAGAACATAAGGAGGATATACCTTGAAAATAATTGCTTTTTACTTACCGCAGTTTCATCAAATAAAAGAAAATGACAAATGGTGGGGAAAAGGTTTTACTGAATGGACAAATACTAAAAGTGCACGACCTTTATTTGCAGGACATTATCAACCTAGAGAACCTTATCAAGATTTTTATTATGACTTAACGGACCCATCCGTAAGAAAATGGCAAGCAAAAATTGCCAAAACACACGGCATATATGGTTTTTGTTATTACCATTACTGGTTTAAAGGGAAAAGACTATTGGAGACACCCTTTAATGAAGTACTTAAGACGGGCGAACCAGATTTTCCATTTTGCCTTTCTTGGGCAAATGAACCGTGGACAAAAACTTGGGATGGTCTTGATAGCCATATATTAATGCCTCAAAATTATGGAGAGTTATCGGATTGGAAAGAACACTTTGACTATTTATTACAAGCTTTCCAAGATGAAAGATATATTCGTATAGATGATAAACCACTATTCATTATTTATCGTCCTGGGCATATCCCTGACTGTGAGCAAATGCTTAATTACTGGGATACACTCGCACAAGAAAATGGTTTGAAAGGTATATACTTTGTAGAAACATTAAACAGCTTCCCACTTCCTAATATAAATGGGTTCGATGCTAGCATTCAATTCGAGCCTTTTTATACAATTGCTCATGATAGCTCTCCAGACATAAATAAGACAATATATGAGTCTGGTAAACAAATAAACGCTTGGGATTATGATAAAGTTTGGATGTATATACTAAAGCGATCTCCTCCAGAGAAAAAAACATTTCCCGGTGCCTTTGTTGACTGGGACAACACAGCACGTCGCAAAGACTTAAATAGCAGCATCTTCCTCGGTTCTACTCCTGAGAAGTTCACGATATATTTAAGTAAGCAAATCCATCGTACCTATTCTCTTTACAACAGCGAGTTTTTATTTATTAATGCGTGGAATGAATGGGCAGAAGGTACTTACTTAGAACCAGATAAAAAGCATGGATTCGCCTATTTAGAAGGAGTTAAACAGGCAATTAAGAGAGGTATGAAAGCATACAAAAAAGACGAGTCATTCTGACTCGTCTTAAAGTTGCTTGGCGACGTCCTACTCTCACAGGGACAAGGTCCCAACTACCATCGGCGCTAGAGAGCTTAACTTCCGTGTTCGGTATGGGAACGGGTGTGACCTCTCTGCCATC
>NZ_JBQAEF010000037.1:0-5663 GCF_051915185.1 Bacillus cereus group sp. MYBKT14-1
CGGAAGTTAAGCTCTCTAGCGCCGATGGTAGTTGGGACCTTGTCCCTGTGAGAGTAGGACGTCGCCAAGCAACTTTAAGACGAGTCAGAATGACTCGTCTTTTTTGTGTTTATAAAAATAAGAATGGCTGGTAAATCTCAGTTTATTAAAATTTCACTTTATTGTTCACATCAACAAGTTCAAAACGCTCACAGACGAGTAACATATCTTCAGAGAAATTAAGACCAATCTCATTTAATTCCTTTGTAAAAAAACGAACATGGGTGTCTCTCCAGTAATTATAAGTACGATCTCCTTCGCCTTCAGCGATAGCGAATTCTTCGCTTACTTCATTCATTGGTGTTACAGTTACTTCTATTGTCTTAATAATAGCTACAGGTTCATCATTACTATTGAGTATAATACTATAATCATTAGTAGTCGGTAGCGATTCATTTTCTAATTCATAAAAAATGTGACCGGAGCATGTAGCTGTTTTAATACCGTCAATTACTAGTTGTGCAAGATAATTAGGGGCATCCCCAAATTGCCAAGCTGTAACAGATTCTGGTTTTTTGTTGTTTCCCCAATAAGTATCCCAATATGTCTGTGCTAATTGATTCATTTTTATCGTCACCTCACTCTAATTAATATGTAATCTCTTTATAATTCCTAGGAAATTTATTTATTTGTTATGCCTTTGTACTTATTTTTAATTTGTATCAGTGTTTTGCAAATTAAAAAGATACTATGTGGAGTGAATATAGTTTGTAAATATGTTCTGTACATATATGGAATCTTTAATTTTCCAATTGCATTTTATGATAAAGGACATAGTTACTTAAAGAACGTTCAGATTATGAATGGTAGTTTATTATCACTACGCCATATTGAAGTGAGTAATACTAGAGTTGAAATAGATAAAAAAACCGATATTCTAAATTGAATATCAGTTTAATAATATGTGACTTATATGAATCTATAGCAATACGAAAAGCGTAAATAAGATAGCCAACAAAATACGGTAGTATGCAAAAGGTTTTAAACCTATCTTCTCTAAAAGCTTTAGAAAAGTTACTACTGCTAGCATCGCTACTATAAAAGAGGTAATGAATCCTACCGCAAACATAGGGATGTCATCGACACTTAAATACTTCCAACTTTTTAGTAAGTCTAAGCCTGTTGCCCCAATCATTACAGGAAGAGCTATTAGAAAAGAGAATTCAGATGCAGTCTTATAATTTACTTTTGCTAATAGACCTCCAGAGATAGTAGAGCCAGCTCTAGAGAAGCCAGGGTATACCGCTAAGCACTGAAATAATCCGATTGTTAAAGCTTGGCGGTATGTTAAATCGTCCAGTGAATAGGCTGCTGCCTCTTTCTTTTTTACTTCTGCAAAGATCATAAGAATTGCCCCTGCTACAAGTCCAATCACAACAGTGTATGGCTGGAATAAGTATGTTTTAATAATATCATGTAGTAGCAAACCAGCAACCACTGCCGGAAATACGCCAAGAAATACATGGAACGCGTTGAATTTTTTTTCTTTCTGTATAAGAGGTTTAATATTACATAAAGAAACGAGACGTTTATGATATAAAATTGCAATAGCTAAAATTGCGCCTAGCTGAATAACAATTTCAAACGTTTTTGCTCTTTCTCCCTCAAAGCCTAATAAATGCCCGACTAATATAAGGTGGCCAGTAGAAGATATAGGTAAAAATTCAGCTAATCCTTCTACAATACCGAGTATGAAGGCAATAATGATATCGCTCATAGTTTCACTCCTATACATTAATGAATGTCTACTTTTTTAAAATAGAATAGTGTTGCAATAAATCCGGAAATTGTCGTTACTGCAATGATGATATAAGAATACTCTGGTGGATATGTCGGTTGTAATTCGTTATTTGCGATATCTAGAGTAGCGGTCCACGGGAATAAATCTTTATGCTTGGAGTTTACGAGCATAAGATTCATCATTGTAATAATGACTGTTAATATAATAGGCGGTACATAGCTCTTCATTACAAGAGTTAATAGCACAATAGGTGAAGACAATAGAAAGAGAAGTCCACCACATATTAAAAATTTTAGGAAAGAACCTAAAAGTAAAGTAATGTTAAAACCAGGGAAGTTCCCCAATAGCCCTAATATTAAAGTAAGCGACCAAGCGACTAAAGTTAGCATCATAATCCAAAGAAAGAGGATGATGAACTTACTTATAATAAAACTAATGCGCGACACGGGGATAGTTAGTAAATTTTTTAGTGTATCTTCTGCATATTCGCGGGTAAACATATAAGCAACAACTACTCCGTATAAAGGGAATCCTATAACTAAAGTAGTATATAAGTTAACGTCAGTGAATAACTGGTGGAACCAAATAGTCGGAGTTGGCTGTTTTGTTTTTATATGTATATAAGAGGCTACTACGACTAAGAAAGGTGCGACACCAGCTCCAATAATGCTAATTAAAAACATATTAGAGCGTTTTAGTTTTAATAGTTCTGTATAGAGTAGATTAACCAATTGTCCCACCTCCAACTAGTTTGGTGAAATAATCTTCTAATCTGTCTTCGCTAATCATCATTTTTAATACTTCGATATCGTTAAGAACGAATGTTCTGTTAATGTATCCTTGTTGCCCAAAATGAGAGTAAATGCGAATATTCCCTTCATCATGTACCTCATAATCGAAAATTTGAAATTGATTTTCTAATAGCATCGCAGCTTTATTGTCATTATTCACCTGAAATTCTATGTACTTACGGTTTACTTTGCGCAGCTTATCAAGAGAAACTTCTTCTAGTAACCTTCCTTCATGAATAATTCCGATACGATCGACCAACTGTTCTACCTCGGCTAATATGTGACTAGAAATGAGTATAGTTATATTTCTTTCTTGAGCTAAAGAATGAATAAGTTTTCGCATTTCTTTAATACCAATAGGGTCTAGTCCGTTAGTTGGTTCATCTAATATGAGTAGCTCAGGATAATGGAGAAGAGCGCGTGCAATTCCTAAGCGTTGCTTCATTCCTAAAGAATACTTTCCTACTAACTTTTTTGTCTCATGCTGCAAGCCTACTATTTCTAATGCTTCTTCGATAGCATTCTTTTTGTGAACCCCAATTATCTTTGCATTAATTAATAGGTTTTCTTTTGCAGTTAAGTTTTCATAAAATCCTGGAACTTCAACTATAGAACCAATTCTGCTTAAAATATCTTTTTGATTTTGGAATAAGTTCTCTCCGAATATTTCAATCGTTCCACTTGTAGGCTTTATAAGACTAAGCAGCATACGAATGGTTGTTGTTTTACCAGCACCGTTGCGGCCTATGAAGCCATAAATTTCCCCTTGTTGAACATTAATATTTAAATTATCTACTGATTTTTGATTGCCATATACTTTAGTAAGGTTAGTCGTTTTTATAATTGTATTTATAGGAGACACCTGCTTTCTATAAGTTCTTACTTACATCATAAAAAGGAAGGCTTAACTGCATATTAATCATTTCTTAACTATTTCTTAAAAGTATTGTGTTTTGGAATAGAAAAGCCAAAAGTAGTTCGTTTCCATGGAGTACTTTCAACCCATATATGTCCACCATTTTTCTCAACGAGCGCTTTGGAAATAGAAAGCCCAAGACCGCTACCACCATAAGAGGAGTTTCTTGATTGTTCGCTTCGGTACATTCGCTCAAATATGTTTTGTAAATCATGTTTTGGAATACCAGGGCCTTGATCCCAAATATGAAGTTCGTATTCTGCATCAGCTTCTAGCAGTTCGACTCCTATTGTTTTCCCATCCTTTCCGTAATAAATGGCATTTTTCATTAAGTTACCTATAATCCGCATAAGGCTTAGGTGATCTGCAATGATAGGACAAGTAGACTCTGGTATAAGAACTTGCAGTTTAATATTATGTTTTGAGAGTTCGGGTAAAAACTCGATCAAAGCTTCTCTAGTAATTTCAGAAAAGTCGAGTTTTTCTTCTTTTAGTGGAAATTCATTAGCGTCTAGCTTTGCCATATTGAATATTTCATCAACTAGGTGCTTTAAGTTATTTGATTTCATATAAAGTATTTTAAGATATTCTTGCTTTTCTATTTCAGAAGCAGCAACCCCATCTTTTAAAGCATCGATATATCCAATAATAGAGGTGAGTGGTGTTCGGATATCGTGTGAGATACTAGATAAAAGTTGTTTTCTAGATTCCTCAGACCTTTTTGCTTTAATCCGAACCTTTTCTAATTCAGCTATTAGTTCGTTTATTGAAAAAACGATATTATGTAACGATTGATCATTACTTGTGAATAATCTCGTTTGTAAATTCCCCTTTAGTGCACGACTTAATTTAGTGTCTATTGATTTGCGATTTTGAATGAATTGTATTCTTGAAAAGAAGAGATACATTGTAATTAAGATAAGAGTAATAAATAAAGAAATTTTTACTTTTGGATCCATTTGTATATTTAAAAGCCCGTAAATGATAAGTTGTAATGAAATAAGGAAGAGGATTTTATCGATCTTCAAGCTTTTCACCTACAAACTTATAACCAATTCCCCATACAGTTTGAATGAATTTTGGATTGGAAGGATCGATTTCTATTTTCTTTCTAAGTTTTCGAATATGTACCATAACGGTATTATCATCTTCTATATAATTATCGTCCCATACATTGCGGAAGAGCTGTGTTTTTGTAAATACTTGTCCTGGGTTTGAAGTAAAGAATTTTAATAGTTCCAGTTCTTTTCCGGTCAAGCTGATTTCTTCTTTGTTTGTATGAACTGTGTATGTATTTAAATTGATAGTTAGTCCTTTAAAAGATAAAGTTGTTTTTTCTTGAGCAGTATTGTTACTTCCGAGAACTAAAAAACGCCGCATAAGAGCTTTTACTCGTGCAATTACTTCGTGAATGCTGAAAGGTTTCGTAATGTAATCATCAGCACCAATGCTTAAACCTAAAATTTTATCAACTTCGTGATCTTTAGCGGTGAGCATTAATATAGGTACGTTAGTTTTATCTCTAAGTTTTTTACATACCTCGATTCCATCTATTTTGGGCATCATAAGATCTAATATAACGAGGTTATAGTTATTTTGATTAAATAAATGCAAGGCTTCTTCGCCGTTGATTGCAGTGTCTACCGTGTATAATTCTCGTTCTAAATATATTTTTAATAAATTTCGGATTTCTTTATCGTCGTCTGCTATAAGGATGCGTATATCTTTCATATCTTCACCTGCTTCTAATAGAGTTTTATTGATATTACAACAACTCTCTAATTATATACTAGTATTTGTTAAAATAAGGTTGCTAGTTTTGTTGGAGGAAAACGTCTACACAAGTTAAGTCTAGAGTTCAAATTAACTCGAATATATTTGGAAAAATAAATTAAAGAGAAGCAGAAGGTGTTCTTCGATAATGAAATCCTATAGAGACGTATCTAGCTAAAAGAGCATAAAAATATTAAATTGAAGTTCTTTATAAAAAGGTGTTGACGATTATACTTTAGAGGTGTAATATAGAACAAGTCGCCGATGACAACAACGTCGAAAGCGACAAACAAAATGAAAAACTTAGTTGACATTGAAAGATGAAAATGTTAACATAAGGAAGTCGCAAATGAGCGACCAAGTAGTTCTTTGAAAACTGAACGAAACAAACAACGTGAAACGT
>NZ_JBQAEF010000038.1:0-5032 GCF_051915185.1 Bacillus cereus group sp. MYBKT14-1
TTCCCCATAAGAAAAACACCTCCATTAAAATCATAACTGATACTTACGATTTAGAGAGGTGTTTTTTTTCGTCTCATTCTCTGGGTTCACTCCAATAGGAAAGGATGGCGTATTTTTATGTCTATTTCTGTATCTGGTGAATTACAGCTATTTGCTCAAGAGATTCAACGTTTTTTTATCTCCAAGTATTTTACGAGACCTTGCTAGAGATGTTGGTTTTGTGCAACGAGCTAGTAAGTACCAAACAAAAGATTTAATCGCTTTATGTGTATAGATGAGTCAAAATACCGCTACGACTTAATTAACTCAATTATCTAGCCGTTTAGAAGCATCAACAAAAGTGCTCATCAGTCCTGAAGGACTAAATCAACGATTTAATAAAGCAGCCGTTCAATTTTTACAACATATATTAGCTGAACTACTAAACCAAAAATTAGCCTCATCTATGCCAATTTCTTCTCCATATATTTCTATTTTCAAACGTATTCGTATTTTAGATTCAACTGCATTTCAACTCCCAAATCCCTTTTCATCTATTTCTCCGGGTGCAGGAGGTTGCAGTCATACAGCGGGGGTGAAGATTCAGCTTAAGTATGATTTATTAAGTGGACGATTCCTTCATATTCATACAGGACCAGGCAAACAACATGATCGAACTGTGTGTCCCAACTGTAACAGCGAATGATTTATGTATCCGAGATTTAGGGTATTTTCATTTGAAAGATCTTCAACATATACAACATAAAAAGGCTTATTATATCTCACGTATCAAATCGAATACACGTATTTATCAAAAAAATGAAACCCATCAGGGTTTATTTCATATGCAAATCTTTAAATTACCTACACAAAAAAAGAAACAACCCCTACTATAATTGACGTTGTATTTTCTTAGTTGGATAGCGATGCAGCGATACCCCTATTATTGTAATAAAAGCCATATTTTACTCGTGTTATTTTGCATAAAGAAATGCCATAATCCACTTTGACTAGCTGTTACTGTTAAGAAAGTGAATGCCATTGAAAACGTTAGCAGTTAATCATCCATAACTAAGGAGATGGATACTTCTTAGATTGCGGTAAACGCCGTAGCCCTTAACAATTTGTTAGGTTTTTTTTATTTTTTTCGAGGATGTTTTTGCCCATCCCTCGAAAAATCAAGACTAAAATTAAAAATGAATAGAAAAAACAAGGCTCTTAATTCGTGGAGATAACTACAAAGTAAGATACAGAAAAGACACCATAAGGTGCCTTCCTCCTACTTGAACCACTTTAATTTTAATAACGAGAGAGCTAATAGAATACTACCCAATTCCCATTTTACCATATTTATCTATATTGTTCATTGAGAAAAAATATTGCGTATGTCCGTAATATCCATATTGGTAAACTTCGCAATATCTTCTATATCCATGACATTTTTATGCATGCCTCGGATTAACTGTTCTCTTTCAGCTAATTTTCCTTTTTCCATACCCTCTTGAAGCCCTTTTCTCTTCTTTCTTCGATACCGACTTTACGAGCAAGTGCTAATTTGGCTTGCTCATCAAATAAAACCTTTTCTCTGGTTTTATACGCAAGGCGGAAAGAACTGCTCTGACTCATGTTCTCCCATTTATGGATCGCTTTTTGTAACATAGGGTCTTGTTTCATGGCGATGACCTCCAAATGTTAATCTTCATGCGCTGGTAACAACAGCTACCAACGAGCAAATTCATTTTCCCACAGATTAACTTTTTCTTCTCTCCATTGCTGAAGCAATTTTGGAATTTCAATAAAATGAATTTCTAAATCATCGAGTAAAACTTCCTTGTGCTGTTGACTCCAAAAATGTCCCACTTTATGCATATCATCATAAAGTGGAAAGAGATCAAAATCTAATATATTAATTGCAATAATCTTTCGTAAAGAACCATATGTCATTCCTTTTTCTAATTGTGAGGTATACAGTTTACTCCAGTAATATAAGGAGCGCTTTACAATTTCTTGTGTATTCTTTAACTGGATTTCCACATTTATTTTTGTTCCGTCCTAAAGTGCAGCAAGTATATCTAGTATGGATAATTTACCTTCTTCATATCCTTTATGCAAATGTGGATCTTCAATTTTCAGTGATGCAATCGGTGTAGCTAAAGACTCATGCAACATTGCATTTTAAAAAAAATCAATAACTCCTCTTGTCCTTGCACACCGAATAATTGCTTAAAAGCAAAATCGACTCGTAAATTGACTAAAGGTTGATTTATGGTTAGAGTCACCTTTCTTTGTGGGTATTCTATATGAGGTCACCATATCAAAAAAGAAAATTGTACGTTTAGACACATTTTGGACACAAATTAACCAATTCTCTGTACGTTAAGGAACCGGTTATTTATTTTTACTGCTTTTTTTATGAAGTTTTTATCTCGTAATGCTCTTAGATGATTAAAAATTATTATCTGTTGATTTATCAGCATCTCTTTTTTTTACAATTTTATAAGCAATCCAAATAAATAAATTACAAATTATAAGTCCGATACAAGCTGGTAAAACGATTGATACTCCTGAACCATCCCCTGCATATAAACTCCATAGAACTTTCAATATAGCAATTAAGTTAATGACAAATATTCCATACTTCCATGAGTGTTTCCAAAACGCATATGCTAAAGCAAACATTGTCACCGGAACTAGTGAAGAAAACGCAATCTTAATAAAATTCCACTTGCCAAACAAATAATTCATTTCCATTTCCAAAAAAGCTGCCACTTTGGGATTCACTGTTGTAGGTTTTTCAAACCAAAACATACTTGTAGCTAATGCAACTAAAGTGATTATTATCCCTTTGATACTTCTTTTATAAGAAAAATAGCAAAACGGCAATAAAAATAGTGGACGAATATACCAACTCAGGATATTTTGATGTCTCTCAAACGCCCAAGTAAAAAAATCATTAAGAAAATCCACAGATAATCACCTTCTAAGCGCAGCAACATTGGTATTTGATCTAAAATGAAAAATAGTCAGTTTAATGTTAGTATGTTTTTAAATATATATTTGTAGAAGCGTGTAAATGTCTATTGATATAGAAATACTCCAGGTTATTCATTGTCTTTTTATAGCATAGAAAACCCTTAGAGGTTCCGTCGTATGCCCATTAACTTAAGAATATTAACTCCCCCTCAATTGTAAAAAAACGTTATTCTCTCTAAACAAGTTAAATTAGAAAGGATGACGCTTTTTATGTATATTTTGATTCAAAGTGAACTCCAATTATTTGGTGAAGAATTACACCGATATCTTACACTTTAGAAGAGCTTGCTAGAAAACTAACTTTTGTACAACGGAAACGTAAGTTTTCAGATCATGATTTGGTTACTCACAATATAAAAAACTCAAATTTCTAAGCATTTAAATTCAGAGTGTTTTTTTCATTACTCCATAAACAGCTTCTTTTTTATTGAATGTGTATTTTATTTCGGTATAACTGGGACCCAGAGTTCATGTCTCGGTTTATGTTTCGGACCGTAATAACATTCTATGCACGGTAAATTTGCAAGTTCATACTCAGAGGTTGGGACCCACTCAGAATATAAGCGTTTCCATGCATCTACTATGTTCGGAAAAACTGCCCATGTACTTGCAGGAATAATTAATGTTTCCATATCACCTGATACTTCCCCATCATACCTTACACCCATAAAGTAGGAAAATTCTTCATCTGTTATGGCGGCTTCTTTTCCACAAACCCCCAAAAGGCTTTCAAGCGTGCATTTTGGATTTTCCCATGACATATCTATTAATTCTTGCATAAATCCGTCTTTTTTGGCAGTGTTCCAAAGTGTAGGGATTTTTTTAAATGCGCTGCTTGTTTTTACAGGTTTACTCTTTCCTACAATTCTCAACTCAAAATCGAGGTTTTCAATTCTGTAATCCATCTCGGTACCTCCTTTAATAGAAATTTGGAAGGAAATTTTCGGAAAAGCTTTTAACTGCACTCCTTTATTACGAGCATTAGAAGGAGTTATTCCATGCATTTTTTTAAAAGCACGTGAGAAAGCATCTGAAGAAACGTAACCGTATTTAATTGCTACATCGATGATTCGAATATCATTTTTTTGAATTTCAAATGCTGCAAGCGTTAACCGTCTTCGTCTAATATATTCTGAAAGCGACACACCTGAGATTGAAGAAAACATTCTTGAAAAATGAAACTCAGAGCAATTCGCTGCCTTTGCAATCTTCTTGTAATCTATTTCTTCATCCAAACTATTCTCAATGTAGTCCAATGCATTATTCATTCTTTCTAGCCAATCCATAAGTTTACTTCCTTTCAAATATTTACTTTAATACATAATAGATAATAATAACCGACATTTCATGCCTAAAAATGTCGGTACAAAAATTACACCCTTTAATAGAATGTAAAATAAGGGTGTACTATTTGGGGTCTCGCCAACTAAACGCGAATTTCGTACGCTAAGGAAGTTCTAAGTTAAAAACTTGGTTTTACTGTACTGTGAACTACCCGCCACTTAACGTCCTAACGGACTGTTTGAAGTGGGGGCTTCTCGGTTAGTCGTTACTTTTGGTAGCTAACGAATTCGTCCTAAGACAGTCGAGCTAACTCCCTTGTTCCAAGGGTTATTTTATTGCTATCTATGCTAACGCCAATAGGCGTATTGCTTCATTTTTGATATTGATAGCTGCGTTATAATCTCTATCCAGATTTACACCGCATATACAAGAATAGACTCGCTCAGACAATGACATATTTTTTACATTTCCACAACTGCTACATGTTTTTGTGGAAGGAAACCATTTGTCTATTTTCACTAGCTGTTTGCCTTGTTCATTTAGTTTATAAGCTAAGAAAGAAGTGAACATACCCCAAGCATTATCAGCGACGCTTTTTCCAAAATGAAGTGCTTGCGATATTCCCTTCATATTTAGATCTTCAATAGCTACAACATCAAAATGAGTAGCTAACTCTTTAGACTTATGATGAAGGAAGTTCTTACGTTGGTTTGCTACTTTTTCATGCAGCTTAGCT
>NZ_JBQAEF010000039.1:0-2986 GCF_051915185.1 Bacillus cereus group sp. MYBKT14-1
GTATGTTCTTTGAAAACTAGATAACAGTGTAGCTCATATTTTTTAATTTTTAGTTTGGTTAAGTTAGAAAGGGCGCACGGTGGATGCCTTGACACTAGGAGTCGATGAAGGACGGGACTAACGCCGATATGCTTCGGGGAGCTGTAAGTAAGCTTTGATCCGAAGATTTCCGAATGGGGAAACCCACCATACGTAATGGTATGGTATCCTTATCTGAATACATAGGGTAAGGAAGACAGACCCAGGGAACTGAAACATCTAAGTACCTGGAGGAAGAGAAAGCAAATGCGATTTCCTGAGTAGCGGCGAGCGAAACGGAACATAGCCCAAACCAAGAGGCTTGCCTCTTGGGGTTGTAGGACATTCTATACGGAGTTACAAAGGAACGAGGTAGACGAAGCGACCTGGAAAGGTCCGTCGTAGAGGGTAACAACCCCGTAGTCGAAACTTCGTTCTCTCTTGAATGTATCCTGAGTACGGCGGAACACGTGAAATTCCGTCGGAATCTGGGAGGACCATCTCCCAAGGCTAAATACTCCCTAGTGATCGATAGTGAACCAGTACCGTGAGGGAAAGGTGAAAAGCACCCCGGAAGGGGAGTGAAAGAGATCCTGAAACCGTGTGCCTACAAATAGTCAGAGCCCGTTAACGGGTGATGGCGTGCCTTTTGTAGAATGAACCGGCGAGTTACGATCCCGTGCGAGGTTAAGCTGAAGAGGCGGAGCCGCAGCGAAAGCGAGTCTGAATAGGGCGTTTAGTACGTGGTCGTAGACCCGAAACCAGGTGATCTACCCATGTCCAGGGTGAAGTTCAGGTAACACTGAATGGAGGCCCGAACCCACGCACGTTGAAAAGTGCGGGGATGAGGTGTGGGTAGCGGAGAAATTCCAATCGAACCTGGAGATAGCTGGTTCTCCCCGAAATAGCTTTAGGGCTAGCCTTAAGTGTAAGAGTCTTGGAGGTAGAGCACTGATTGGACTAGGGGTCCTCATCGGATTACCGAATTCAGTCAAACTCCGAATGCCAATGACTTATCCTTAGGAGTCAGACTGCGAGTGATAAGATCCGTAGTCAAAAGGGAAACAGCCCAGACCGCCAGCTAAGGTCCCAAAGTGTGTATTAAGTGGAAAAGGATGTGGAGTTGCTTAGACAACTAGGATGTTGGCTTAGAAGCAGCCACCATTTAAAGAGTGCGTAATAGCTCACTAGTCGAGTGACTCTGCGCCGAAAATGTACCGGGGCTAAATACACCACCGAAGCTGCGGATTGATACCAATGGTATCAGTGGTAGGGGAGCGTTCTAAGGACAGTGAAGTCAGACCGGAAGGACTGGTGGAGTGCTTAGAAGTGAGAATGCCGGTATGAGTAGCGAAAGACGGGTGAGAATCCCGTCCACCGAATGCCTAAGGTTTCCTGAGGAAGGCTCGTCCGCTCAGGGTTAGTCAGGACCTAAGCCGAGGCCGACAGGCGTAGGCGATGGACAACAGGTTGATATTCCTGTACCACCTCTTTATCGTTTGAGCAATGGAGGGACGCAGAAGGATAGAAGAAGCGTGCGATTGGTTGTGCACGTCCAAGCAGTTAGGCTGATAAGTAGGCAAATCCGCTTATCGCGTATGCTGAGCTGTGATGGGGAAGCTCCTTATGGAGCGAAGTCTTTGATTCCCCGCTGCCAAGAAAAGCTTCTAGCGAGATAAAAGGTGCCTGTACCGCAAACCGACACAGGTAGGCGAGGAGAGAATCCTAAGGTGTGCGAGAGAACTCTGGTTAAGGAACTCGGCAAAATGACCCCGTAACTTCGGGAGAAGGGGTGCTTTCTTAACGGAAAGCCGCAGTGAATAGGCCCAAGCGACTGTTTAGCAAAAACACAGCTCTCTGCGAAGCCGTAAGGCGAAGTATAGGGGGTGACACCTGCCCGGTGCTGGAAGGTTAAGGAGAGGGGTTAGCGTAAGCGAAGCTCTGAACTGAAGCCCCAGTAAACGGCGGCCGTAACTATAACGGTCCTAAGGTAGCGAAATTCCTTGTCGGGTAAGTTCCGACCCGCACGAAAGGTGTAACGATTTGGGCACTGTCTCAACCAGAGACTCGGTGAAATTATAGTACCTGTGAAGATGCAGGTTACCCGCGACAGGACGGAAAGACCCCGTGGAGCTTTACTGTAGCCTGATATTGAATTTTGGTACAGTTTGTACAGGATAGGCGGGAGCCATTGAAACCGGAGCGCTAGCTTCGGTGGAGGCGCTGGTGGGATACCGCCCTGACTGTATTGAAATTCTAACCTACGGGTCTTATCGACCCGGGAGACAGTGTCAGGTGGGCAGTTTGACTGGGGCGGTCGCCTCCTAAAGTGTAACGGAGGCGCCCAAAGGTTCCCTCAGAATGGTTGGAAATCATTCGTAGAGTGCAAAGGCATAAGGGAGCTTGACTGCGAGACCTACAAGTCGAGCAGGGACGAAAGTCGGGCTTAGTGATCCGGTGGTTCCGCATGGAAGGGCCATCGCTCAACGGATAAAAGCTACCCCGGGGATAACAGGCTTATCTCCCCCAAGAGTCCACATCGACGGGGAGGTTTGGCACCTCGATGTCGGCTCATCGCATCCTGGGGCTGTAGTCGGTCCCAAGGGTTGGGCTGTTCGCCCATTAAAGCGGTACGCGAGCTGGGTTCAGAACGTCGTGAGACAGTTCGGTCCCTATCCGTCGTGGGCGTAGGAAATTTGAGAGGAGCTGTCCTTAGTACGAGAGGACCGGGATGGACGCACCGCTGGTGTACCAGTTGTTCTGCCAAGGGCATAGCTGGGTAGCTATGTGCGGAAGGGATAAGTGCTGAAAGCATCTAAGCATGAAGCCCCCCTCAAGATGAGATTTCCCATAGCGTAAGCTAGTAAGATCCCTGAAAGATGATCAGGTTGATAGGTTCGAGGTGGAAGCATGGTGACATGTGGAGCTGACGAATACTAATAGATCGAGGACTTAACCATATAATATG
>NZ_JBQAEF010000040.1:0-2886 GCF_051915185.1 Bacillus cereus group sp. MYBKT14-1
TACTATTGTAAGGTCGGCATCCAAATGACCCAAATAAATACCCACGCCAAGAAATAAAACTACAAAGTATTTCTTGGCACCTTTTACATAAAACAAATAAATTATTAAAAATGCACAAACCTAATACTAAAATATTAACATTATATGACTAAAGATGAATGAACCTATACAAGCAATCCATATTCATAAAATTAAAATACTTATATATTGAATTTAACAGAAAAATATTTATGTTGAAACACCAAATTCATGCGCCAATCATCCCACTGTAATTTTTTTATTTGATTAACTATTATAATCATTTCATCTTTTTCTCTAGGCATCAAATCTTCTATATAACTATGACATAATTTGTCACCATTTTAATTTGTGATCCTAACTAATTAAATGATAAAAAGGGGTTCGTGCACCATCTCTTTCCAACATATACTTCTTCAAAAAAATAGAAAGACACTTGTCTCTCTTTCAAAAGTATTTTTTGGAATTTCAAATTGTCCCCCTTAGTATCAAACCTAGAACAGCCATAATTATCGTACTGATAATTATCCGTAAAATCCAAGAAGTATTTGTGCTGATTTTTTCTAATTGCTTATTAATTGTAGAAATGTCTTTCTCGTTAATTATTATTCGAGTTTCTAAATTACGAATATCACGCATGATCTCTTTGTGTTCTGATTTTAGACTGTCAATTTTCACATTTACGTCTTCCATATACTCACGCCCTTATAACATCTTAATAGAACAGTCTTAATATATTATGAGACAACCTTTTTCGATGTGAATGTATATGAGTTATTTCTATGTTGAATTTTCATTCTATACATTTTCCCCAATCTTATTTATCATTACTAAACTAGTACAAGTGTTTGTTAATTGACTAATGGCTGTACTAATTAATCAAATTTGGACATTTTGTTAGAACTTCAATTGAAACTCAATTACATTCTTCATATTTTAAGTATTATCATTAAAAAGTTTAGAAAATCTACGTACAAAAAATAGGTGCTGTGAAATAATGCTATTTCACAGCATTTTATCAATTTCGATAGTTATTACTAACTCTATATCTCCGTCTACAGAGCATTAAACGCACATTTTTTCAATAAAAAGTGAGCATCCAGGACAATAGATGCTCTTAATGTATAAGGAGTTCTAACCAAAACTTAGAATGGAGGAGAAGCGTTCAAGCTCGTCCTATACTCTAATATATGCTTGTTCTCCTTGAAAGGTGAAAAATAAAAAAACACCTTAATTAGATGTCTTTTCGGGTTTAAGAGAAAGATACCATGTGAAAAGCCTTTCTGTATCATTGTATGATTATGAATTTTCGTTATGATTTAAATATCTTTTAAATATCTTTTGAATATCTTTTAAATACGTTTATTGCATATTTGTTTAGTTAATGATTTTGTTACGAATAACGGACACAATAAATTCTAATGAAAAAATTTTTAGTAGGCTTAATCATTGATACGAACTAGCTTTTTTTTAATTATTTCCCATATATTCAAACAAGGCCTATTTCACTCCACTCCTGTATTGTTAATTTATTTGCACAATTTAATTAAAATTCACATATACTACTTGTGCACATGTATTTAGGTCACATGTGGGAGTGTGATCTGAAACCTACTTTTCAAAAAGCGCTATATAAGCGCTTTTTTGATGTGTAAAATGTTTTTTTATACAAAAGACACCCAATTAAACAAACATCACTTCATATGATATATTCCATCCTATCTTTTTAGAGTCGATAGTCGTTACAGAAGTGCACTCTACGGAGTGCTCTTACATTTTCATACCAAATAGCGTTTTTATAAACAACTTGTCACCTTTAAATCAGACAAGCATATATTATTGTATGGGGCACTCCACTCCATAAGTTCAACCCTTTTAGTCTAGATGCACACTTATATGTGTGCTCTTTTTTATTCACTTGAAATAACGATTTTGTTCAATAGAAAAAGAACATCCGGGGCAGTAGACGCTCTTAATACGATTGGAGTGTTAACTGAATAAATGGAATAGGCGCGGTTAAGCTTATCCTGTACTTTAATAAAAAGTAAAAAGACACCTTAATTAGGTGTCTTTTCAGAGTGCCAGAGGTAATCTATATGTTGGATAGACCTTTCTATATCATTGTATGACCATCAATTCTTGTTATGCCTAAAAAAGGTTTTTAATACGTTAATTGTGTAGTTTTAACATAACAAAGAATAAGAATCTGTTATGGACACTTTTTTATACGAACAAAATATAAATTCTAGTTAAGAAATATTAGTAGACTTGTTCATTACATCATTGATACGAACCAACTTAATTATTTAGGATGCATGGTGAACTACCCGCCACTTAACGTCCTAACGGACTGTTTGAAGTGGGGGCTTCTCGGTTAGTCGTTACTTTTGGTAGCTAACGAATTCGTCCTAAGACAGCCGAGTTAACTCCCTTGTTCCAAGGGTTATTTTATTGCTATCTATGCTAACGCTAGTAGGCGTATTGCTTCATTTTTGATATTGATAGCTGCGTTATATAATCTCTATCGAGATTTACACCGCATATACAAGTATAGACTCGCTCAGACAATGACATATTTTTCATATTTCCACAACTGCTACATGTTTTTCTGGAAGGAAACCATTTGTCTATTTTCACAAGCTGTTTGCCTTGTTCATGTAGTTTATAAGCTAAGAAAGAAGTGAACATACCCCAAGCATTATCAGCGACGCTTTTTCCAAAATGAAGTGCTTGCGATATTCCCTTCATATTTAGATTTTCAATAGCTACAACATCAAAATGAGTAGCTAACTCTTTAGACTTATGATGAAGGAAGTTCTTACGTTGGTTTGCTACTTTTTCATGCAGCTTAGCTACACGGATACGTTG
>NZ_JBQAEF010000041.1:0-2534 GCF_051915185.1 Bacillus cereus group sp. MYBKT14-1
AACACGGAAGTTAAGCTCTCTAGCGCCGATGGTAGTTGGGACCTTGTCCCTGTGAGAGTAGGACGTCGCCAAGCAACTTTAAGACGAGTCAGAATGACTCGTCTTTTTTGTGTTTTATAACTTCTTTTCAAAGCTAAATATTTTGAAGTGCTTCTCGCTTTTCAAAAAGGTTTTTGAGTACGTAGCTATATAAGTTTTATTCAATTTCTTTCGTAATTCTTTATATGTAATTTAAGATTTTCTATTTTATTTCTTAAAGATAGGATTCATCAGTGTGTTAAAATAGTACAGTTGTTTTTGATGTACTTTAATATAAGAAGATTTAAGTTAGAAAAGGAGATAATATGAAAAAGATAAGTATAATTACTATAGTAGTCTTAGTCCTGCTAGTAATCGTGTATATGTTAGTTGGGAATTATTTTTATAACTACGCGTTAAATGCGAAACAAGAAAAAGAATTTTTGCAAGATAATCCTCATTTAGTAGAAACGGTAAATGCGTCGGGAGATGTATTGGCTGCAAATGAAGAAAAGAATGCAAACTTCGTATCGAAGTATAAACCTAACACATTAACTATACGTTCTTTCGATAAATTAAATTTAAAAGGTTATGAATATATGAATGAACCATCCAGTCATAAATGGGCAATTGTAGTTCATGGATACAATGGTAGAGCATCAGAAATGACGAAATATGTTCGTAACTTTTATGAACAAGGCTATAATGTCATAGCACCAGACCTTCGTGGACACGGAAATAGTGAAGGGGATTATGTTGGTATGGGCTGGCATGATCGTAAAGATGTTTTGATTTGGATTCAACAAATCTTGAAGAAAGACCCTAATGCTGAAATAGCTCTATTTGGTGTTTCAATGGGCGGGGCAACTGTAATGATGACTTCAGGAGAAGATTTACCTTCTAATGTTAAAGTTATTATTGAAGATTGTGGATACTCAACTGTTATTGATGAATTTACTTATCAACTAAAAGATTTATTCCATTTACCGAAGTTTCCTGTTATGAATGCGGCAAATACGGTTACTAAATTAAGAGCTGGTTACGATTTAGAAGAGGCTTCAGCTGTAAAACAAGTAGCGAAAAGTAAAACACCTATGCTGTTCATTCATGGGGATGCTGATACATTCGTTCCTTTTGAAATGTTAGATGAAGTATATAATGCTGCAAAAGTAGAAAAAGAGAAATTAATTGTTCCAGGTGCTGGACATGGAGAAGCGGAGAAAGTAGATTCGAATAAATATTGGAATACTGTATGGAAGTTCGTAGGGAAGTATATTCCGGCATAATTAAAGTTGTTGCATTTATATAGACGATAATCGGAGGGATAATAGTTAATCCTTTTGATTATCGTTTTTTTGTTAATTAGGTATTCTGCTATAAGTGTGTTTTTGTATGTACTATATGAAGGAGATAGAGCAAAAACTTTTGAATTCCTTAATCTCAGTGCTACAATGATTGAAAACTAAATGTTAATGAGGTGTTTTTTATGAAAATTGAAGTATGGTCGGATTTTGTATGCCCATTTTGCTATATTGGGAAACGTAGATTAGAGATGGCTTTAGAGCAATTTCCACATAAGAAGGATGTTGAAGTTGAGTTTAAAAGTTTTGAATTAGACCAAAATGCTCCAATCTATTCTGGAACAAGTATTAATGAAGTACTTGCATCAAAGTATGGAATTAGTATTGAAGAAGCTAAGCGTAATAACGTACAGTTAGGAAATCATGCAGCTAGTATGGGTTTAAGTTTTAATTTTGATGAGATGAAGCCGACTAATACTTTTGATGCGCATCGTCTTGCGAAGTTTGCAAAGAATCAAGGGAAAGAAAAAGAGATTACAGAAAATTTACTTTTTGCATATTTCACTGAATCGAAAAATTTAAGCGATGTGGATATACTTGCTACTATCGCTGAAGCTTCAGGTTTAGATAAGCAAGAAGCTTTAAATGTTATTAATGATAAAAATGCGTATGCAAATGATGTTAGAATTGATGAAGCGATTGCTCAGCAATATCAAATTTCGGGAGTGCCTTATTTTATTATTAATCAAAAGTATGCTATTTCAGGTGCACAACCACTTGAAACTTTTGTTGGTGCACTTCAGCAAGTGTGGGAAGAAGAGAATCCTGCACCTAAGTTGCAAGAACTTTCTTCAGAGGGTGGAAGCGATATTTCTTGTACTGATGGAAGTTGTTCGGTGCCTTCAAAAGAACAATAGTTTTTATGATGGAAAGCAACCCATAGAGTATTATATGGGTTGCTTATATATTCTTATAGAAGAGGTATGTAAATAGAGTTTTAAAAAAGTGAAGTTTTTTATAAAAATGTATTGACGATTACACCTTAGAGGTGTAATATAGAACAAGTCGCCGATGACATTAACGTCGAAAGCGACAAACGAAATAAAAAACTTAGTTGACATTAACTAACGAAGATGTTAACATAAGGAAGTCGCAAATGAGCGACCAAGTAGTTCTTTGAAAACTGAACGAAACAAACAACGTGAAACGTCAATT
>NZ_JBQAEF010000042.1:0-2532 GCF_051915185.1 Bacillus cereus group sp. MYBKT14-1
CATATGTGTAGAGTAAACATCCAGCGCCTTATTACATTCCTGTGATAGGTTTCCAAATGTTCCTCTCCGAACCGGACTTACATCTCTCAATGTATCCGGCTCTCCATCTGTCTTCTGCATTTTATATCTCGCCCTTGTGTCTTTTCATATGACACTCTTTACAGAGTGCGATAGTCTTTCGATTTCTCGCTATCATTTGTTGTTCAAGATATGATTTATTTGACTTTGCTCGTAGATTCTTTAATCTCTTAATGTGATGCATATGTATCACAACATTGCTAGCTCTGCATAGTTCACATGTTTCCGCCTTGATTCTATCTGACAATTTAGTCGTACTCATTACATGCCGAGTATTTGGTAAAATGTCTGTTCCTTCTAGTGATAAATTTCTTGTCATTGGAAACTTTCTTTCAATGAAATGAACTTTATTCATTCCTTTCTTTGTCTCATACTGTACAGTAAATTGTCCGTACTTTTCGTATTTCTTTCGAATTTGTTTCGTACGTGTTCTGTATTTTGACGCAAAAGTTTTCAACATTGAATAATACATGAAATATGCAAAGCGGTGCATGTGATTGCTCACATTTTCAGCTAGTCGATAGTAATTGTATAACCCTCGAATTTCGCTATTATATTGCGTGATAATCTCTAAATCTTCATTGTGTTGGAAATATCCTCTTGGCTGAGGTTTCCAAGTGCCATTGGCACACATTTTAATGGCCTGATACTTTTGAAGTTTCTTTATCCATGCCTCATGTGGCATTTTTAATTGAATTTTACCGTTAAGAACCCTAGAAGCTCTCCCAAGACTGTTAATGCGTGTTGCTTCACTTTTAAACACTTTAATTTCAAATCCTAGAAATTTAGCGTGTTTCTTGAAGGCATTTGTTATCAGAGTCTTTTCCATAGATAATTCTAGTTTTAGCTCTTCTTTCAAAAATGAAGCTATCTCATTTTTAATAAGAATTGCATCCTCTTTAGAACCTATTACTCCAATAAGAAAGTCATCCGCATATCTTACATATTTGAGCCTTCTATAATTTTCATCCATTGGATTATTATAAGGTGTTTGTAACAATTTCCCTTTCAGAACTTTGTGTTGTTCTTTTAGTTCCGTAATTCGTGTTACTTCTCCATTTAGATAGGCAGTATCGATTTTCTCTTGAATCTTCCGCACTTTATACTGTAAATTACTATACTCTTTATTTATTTGTCGCTTTTTCCCTGATTCAAATCTATCCTGATACTTTTTCATATAAGCATCTAATTCATTTAGATAAATATTAGAAAGTATTGGACTAATGATTCCACCTTGAGGCGCTCCACTATAGGTATTATGAAATTTCCATTCTTCTAAATATCCAGCTCGTAAGAATTTCCAGATCAACTCTATAAACGCCTCATCCTTTATTCTTCTTTTAAGAATTGTAACTAGAGTATGATGTTCAATATTGTCGAAAAATCCTTTAATATCTCCTTCGATAAACCATTTACTACCTGTAAATGTGCGCTTTATCTCTAATAACGCACTATGGCATCCCTTTCCTTTTCGGTATCCATGTGATGAACTAGAAAAGCTTGAATCGTATATTGCTTCTAGTATCATACGTATAACTTCTTGGACTAATTTATCATAAAAGCTAGGAATTCCTAATGGCCTTTTCTTGCCATTTTTCCTTTCAATATAGGTTCTTCTAGATGGATATGGTTGATAGCTTTTACTTTTTAAAACACTTATCAAGTCTTCCACTTCCTTCATAGAAAAACCATCAATAGACCTTTGGTCTACTCCTATCGTTAATGCGCCATCATTTTTACTTAGATTATCGTATGCTAATAAAAAGAAATCTGGGTTATATAAATTACGATAAAGTCTTGTATATTGATATTCCTTATTAAGACTCTTCGTTCGCAGATTGCTTAGTACTATTTTTGGACATTGCATAGTGCCTTTCGCACCTCCCCAATTTGGTAATAAGCTAACAGACTGCCTTCCTTCGCCCTGTACTAGGCTTTCCCTAGCTCTGACTACTACGAAGGCTCCGTTGTCATATTAGATATTCATGAGCCATACTTCTTGACTGTTACATCTTGAAGTTATCCTCAATAGCCTCGCAGGCATTCTAACTTAGACAATCCCCATTTAGTAAACAAGGAATTTGCACGTATAGTGTCGGATGTGACGTTCACACTTTTCTTCCATATAGAAGTGGGCAACAGATAACCCTATTCATATAAGATGACTCACACTATCTTTATGATATCTGTTGAATCTCGTTTATAAACATCTTTCGAGACTAGTTACGGTGGCCTCCCTTGTGCTATCATTCAAGCAGTTTAGCCTTCATCCTTATCTCTACTTTATATCTTGCCGCTCAGTCTTGACTTGATGTTTAGCCAACTTACGGCTTTCTTGGCATGCTGTTGTCCCCTTTCAGTTTCCCTCCAAGGTTAGCCAAGTGATACTAGGTCTTTTAGGGTTGACCTAACAGCTTGCAATCACCGTTTTTCCTTGCCCCCTTATGGGCGCAC
>NZ_JBQAEF010000043.1:0-2415 GCF_051915185.1 Bacillus cereus group sp. MYBKT14-1
TAAGCTCTCTAGCGCCGATGGTAGTTGGGACCTTGTCCCTGTGAGAGTAGGACGTCGCCAAGCAAGAACCTAAGTTATTTTGACTTAGGTTTTTTTGTGTTTATTTTTATTATTTTAAATATAAAGGTAAGAATTACCTTTATGAGAATATAGTTCAGATGTAAAAAGAATGTTTGTAATCTTATATAAAAAGGTTATGTGATAAATAGCAATATAGCTCTTTTTGCATAACCTTTTGTGTTTTTAAAGGACTTTACATAAGAAAAATTCTATAATTAAGGTAGTTAACATATATTTTTGATGGGTGTGGGGGATTATGAAAGAAATATGCATGTTATTAGTGGCTGTTATATTATGGGGCACAGCCATTGCGCCAACAAAATGGGCGTTAGAATCTATTCAGCCGTTTACTTTGTTATTTATTCGTCTTTTCTTTGCAGGTGGAATTTGTATGCTATTCTCATTTAAGGAATTACAAAAATCAGTTGTACATAAAAAAGTTCCATGGAAAAGAATGAGTTTGTTAGCTTTTACCGGTGTAGCTGGTTATTTTATGTTTACATCCTACGGCATTTCTTTAACAAGTGGATTACATGTGAGTATTATAGATGCTGCATTACCATTAGTTACAATTCTTTTTTCAGCACTCTTTTTGAAAGAGAAAATTCGATTGAATTATTGGATAGGAATTATATTGGGTGCTATAGGAGTACTCTTTATTACGATTCCATCTAAAAGTGCTAATCAAGAAGTGTCTTTAATAGGAGATATACTAATATTATTAAGTACTTTTCTATTTGCTTTCTACACAGTTTTGCTAAAACGACCAAAACAAGAACAGTATTTATCAAACGAGGTTTTTACAACATTAACTTTAATTATTGGAGCTGTTATTCTCTTACCGTTTGCACTGATAGAAATTTTTTATTACGGTCTTCCAAAGGTTGAAACTTGGAAAACGGGACTTAGTGTAATATACCTTGTTATTGGAGCAACAATTTTAGCATATTGGTTTTGGAATAAAGCGCTAGAGAGAGTTTCAGCATCAGTAAGCGGATTATATTTAAATGCATTACCATTAATAAGTATTGTTACTTCAATTATTCTATTAAATGAATCTCTGACATGGAGAGTAATAATGGGAGCAAGTTTAGTTTTAATCGGAGTAGGATGGGCGGACCAGCAAAAGTTATGCAATCTATTAAAAGGAAACAAGGTGGAGAATAGAGACTGCTAAACAGTATGATTTATATAATTGAAATGTTAAAAAGATACCTTATATATGGGGTATCTTTTTTATTTAGCAAAGATAATAGACTAAAGTTAGTATAGATATTCTTTGCTGTATTTATATGTGTCGAAATCATTTTGAAATATTGTTTGGACAAGTTGTATACATTCAGTATCATAAAAGCTTTCAAAAGTTGGGTGACGGGGAAATAAAGGGTCAGTAATATCGCCTTCGCTAAAATCCCCTTTATAAATCATGGCGGGAGTTTGATGATGCCATGATGTTGAGAACTCATTTATTGGTGCGGTTTTTAATTCAAAACGCTTTTCTAATTCTTTCATTTCCTGATCGAAGTTTTCTAAGTATATATAATTGGTCACATATTCTTCTTCACCAGCTATATATTGTTGTGTGAAATGTGGGTTAATATCACTTGCGTGAGCCCATTTCATAAATAGATAGTATAAAAATTGTTTAAATGAGATCCCTTTGGGGGATTTTCCATATAAGGAGGTCCAATTAAGGACACGAAAGAACTGACTGCTCTCCTATAAGGGTTACGAACAAGTTTAAAAGTTTCTTTTTGTTTTTCTCGTAACGCTACTCCTAGTCGTACACTATAGGCAGGTGTACTTTTGTATATATCATATTCATAATTATGAATGAAAGGACTATAGCTTAGAGCGGTTTGTAATAAATCAATCTGGTAAAAGAACCACTTAGCAAGAGAAGTACAACCGCTTTTTGGACTCTAAAATAGAATGATTGGAAACTTCCTATGATAGTGTGGGCTTCTTGAATGGGAGCTTATGATGTGTAATAAAGAAGGATTGAACAAGTTCTACACTCCTTTCAGTTATTTTATTGATATGTATGAGAAATAAAAGGGGGGTATGAGAGTCTTTTTCATCTTTTAAAAAAAATGAAAGATTAATATTGACTATTATTATATAGAGGTGTAATATAGGACAAGTCGCCGATGACATTAACGTCGAAAGCGATAAACGAAATAAAAAACTTAGTTGACATCAATTAACGAAAGTGTTAACATAAGGAAGTCGCAAATGAGCGATCAAGTAGTTCTTTGAAAACTGAACGAAACAAACAACGTGAAACGTCAATTTTTATTTTAGATGCTAGACAAACTAACTTTATTGGAGAGTTTGATCCTGGCTCAGGATGAA
>NZ_JBQAEF010000045.1:0-1245 GCF_051915185.1 Bacillus cereus group sp. MYBKT14-1
TGAAGTGACCCCTAAAAGTTAGACACGGTTATTTCATTAGGCAGCTTGATAAAAATGAGTTCGGTATTGTACCGGACTCATTTTTAATTTTGCCTTAATCCGTTTCGTATTATAATAATCTATATATTTTTCTAATTCTATTTTAAAATGCTCTACACTTTCAAATTCTTTTATGTAGAGGAACTCCGACTTCATAATCCCAAAGAAATTCTCTATTACTGCGTTGTCGTAACAGTTTCCTTTTCGAGACATACTCTGTACGATACCCCTTGATCCAAGTGTACGGACGTATTGTCTCATTTGATAATGCCATCCTTGATCCGAATGCATCAGTAGCTGGTGATTTTCAGGTAAGCGTTCTAATGCTTTCTCTAACATCTCTGAAACAAGTGAATACGTCGGTCTAGAACCAATTGTATAGGTAATAATTTCACCATTATACAAGTCTAATACAGGTGATACATACAGTTTCTCTCCAAACAATTTAAACTCTGTGATGTCCGTTACCCATTTTTGATTCGGGGCATCTGTATAAAAATTACGCTCTAAAATATTAGGTGCAATTTTACCGACTTTCCCTTTATAGGATTTATATTTCCTCATACGCACAACACACTTTAATCCAAGCTCTTTCATAATGCGCTGAACCTTCTTGTGATTCACTTTCTGATCACGATTCGTTAACTCATCACGAATGCGACGGTAGCCATAACGACCTTCATTTTCCTCATAAATTGCTTTAATTTCAGCTTTCAAATCGGCATCTTGATCCGGACGATTCATTTTCTTTACTAAATCATAATACGTACTCCGTGGAATACCAGCTAGCTCCACGAGTGCCTTCACCGAATATTTATGCCTTAATTCATAGACTACTTGTGCCTTGTCTTGTTTCGTGATTTTTCCTTGTTTTGAACTAAGGCATTCAACTTTTTTAAGTACTCATTTTCCATTTCAAGCTGTTGAATACGTGCTTCAAGTGCTTCGACTGACCCTTCAGCTAAAGCTTGTTTTACTTGTTTATTTGAATCTTTTTTCATGGATGGACGCCCCTTTTTCTTAGATTGAAGGGCATCAATTCCTTGTGTTTCGAGCTGTTTTTTCCAAACAGAAATCGTTGAAGGGGCAGGAATGTTAAAGATAGCTGCCGTCTCAAATAAGGACATACCGTTTTCAATCATAAAGTTTAGTACGTCTAGTTTAAATTGTTGTGTGTAATTTGTACATCGTTTTAGAAAAGCTTCC
>NZ_JBQAEF010000046.1:0-728 GCF_051915185.1 Bacillus cereus group sp. MYBKT14-1
GCATAAAGAACATATTTTATCTATTCATCGTCAGCACCCTTACTATGGGTATAAACGCATGACTCGTGCTTTAGCTCGAGAAGGAATGGTAATGAATCATAAACGTGTTCGCCGTCTCATGAGAGAATTAGGCATCCAATCTATCATCCGAAAAAAACGTCCATTTTACGGAAGGAAAACATCGGTGATATTTAAAAATCATTTGAACCGAGAGTTTCAAGCGGACAAACAAAATCAAAAATATGTAACGGATATTACTTATGTACGAATTGGAGATCAGTTTGCTTATTTGTCAGCTGTGTTAGATCTATACAACAATGAAATTGTTGCCTGGAAGCTATCTCGAAGAAATGATTTAGATTTGGTTTTAACTACATTACAACAATTAGAGGGGAAATCCTTATCCATTAAGCCCCTTTTACATTCAGATCAAGGGTTTCAATATACATCAAAATCTTACGCAAAGCAGTTAGAAAGATTAGGATTTGTCGGTAGTCATTCTAGACGTGGGAACTGTTTTGATAATGCATGTATTGAATCATTCTTCTCACATTTAAAAACAGAGAAGTTGTATTTAGTGCGCCCAAAAACATATGAAATGGCTTATCAAGCAATTCAAGAATATATTCAATTCTATAATACAGAAAGGTTCCAAGAAAAACTTCACGGCCTTTCCCCGATAGAATATCGGGAAAAGGCCGTGGCATAATACTCTTTTTATTACTGTC
>NZ_JBQAEF010000047.1:0-658 GCF_051915185.1 Bacillus cereus group sp. MYBKT14-1
GAACTTAGTCATTTCAGACATTTCTTTTGCCATGTCAGCGTCTTCGATTTGAGAAGCAGCAGAAGCCATGTTAGTAGCTTGGCTAGTTACGTTGTTTAAGTTATGGTCTAAACGATTTAATTGAGAACCGAAAGTTGCTCGGGCGTCAGCGACAGCTTGAATAGCAGTATCAATTTTACCCATTTCAGTTGTTGCACCAGCTACGTCTGCTAAAGTTGATAAGGTTCCACTTGTAAGTGCCTTTGTATCGATAGCTTCAATAACAAGTGTATCGTTTGCCGCATCAGAAAGTTGAATCGTAATATCTTTACCTGGATTAGTAGGATCAGCTTTGTCTAGGAATGCATTGCCGTTAAAGTTAGTTTTTCCAGCGATATGATCAATTTCACCTTTTAATTGTTCATACTCTTTATTTAAAGAAGCAGTATCTTTTGCGTTATTCGTACCACTAGCAGCTTGTGTAGCAAGATCACGCATACGAAGTAAGATGTTAGAAATTGAGCCTAAAGCAGCGTCACCAGTACGTAGAGCAGACATAGCGTCTTGTGTGTTACGAGCTCCGACGTTTAATCCGCCTTCTTTCGCACGCATACGAGTAGCGATAGCTAATCCAGCCGCATCGTCAGCCGCACTGTTAATAGATTTACCGCTAGATAAA
>NZ_JBQAEF010000048.1:0-592 GCF_051915185.1 Bacillus cereus group sp. MYBKT14-1
TTTTTAATAATTTATTTGTTTTATGTAAAAGGTGCCAAGAAATACTTTGTAGTTTTATTTCTTGGCGTGGGTATTTATTTGGGTCATTTGGATGCCGACCTTACAATAGTATATGTCCGATATATGGAATGGTTTGTTATTTACGTTCAGTTCAGTAAAATTAGGAAAGAAAAAACACCTATTTTTTAATAGGTGTTTTTTCTGCAAAGTGGCTTATAAAATTAAAAGAAAGGTATTTCTATTCATACATTTTTAATAATCATCTCTATGATCATGCTCATCACGTTCTTTACAATGCTTACGCTTGCAGCAGAAACGATCACAATCAGGTGAATTTATAGAGACTACATTAATTTTATTAATTGCAATACGTGCCAATCCTGGGAAACAATCGAAGTCAGATAAAATAATTACGTTGTTTCCTTGAAAACCTTGGAATGTTGCACTTGTAGGTGGTTGGCAATCATATTGAAGAACAATGCAAGTACCAGGAGTTAATGTTCTTAAGAATTGTAATAACTCTGGATTATTATTCACCTGTCTAATGTTTTCTTCTTTTCGGTGATGATCTCTCCGATCATCACATCTATTG
>NZ_JBQAEF010000049.1:0-530 GCF_051915185.1 Bacillus cereus group sp. MYBKT14-1
CATATAAATTCCGTTTGTATCCAACAGAAGACCAAGCACATCTTATGCGTAAAACCTTCGGTTGTGTACGTTTCGTGTATAACAGAATGTTAGCTGAACGGAAAGAAGCGTATGAAAAACATAAAGATGATAAGGATCAACTCAAGAAACAAAAGCTTCCCACTCCTGCAAAATACAAAGCAGAATTTGAATGGTTAAAAGAAGTTGATTCATTAGCTTTGGCAAATGCTCAACTAAACTTGCAAACTGCCTATAAAAATTTCTTTCGTGGTCAAAATGACTTCCCAACATTCAAAAGCAAAAAAGACAGAAAGTCTTATACAACGAATGTAGTGAACGGAAATATTATGTTGCTTAACGGTCATATCAAATTGCCAAAACTGAAAATGGTACGTATCAAACAGCATAGAGAAATACCACAAGGCCATATAATCAAGTCATGTACGATTTCTATGACACCTACTGGTAAATACTATGTGTCCATTTTGACTGAATACGAAAAAGAGATCGTACAAAAAGAAGTAGAAACA